>NZ_BAABLG010000020.1:0-1123 GCF_039544225.1 Microbacterium jejuense | reverse complement strand
CGCTAGCTGTACTGCCCAGGGACGTTGGTTGATCTGCGACGACTCGCTGTAGTCGTTCGGGTGTGAAGAGGGCCTCCTGCGTTGGAGTGGAGCTGCTTAGGTTCCGTTCTGACGAGGAGGCCCTCGATGTCCCACGCTAATGCCGCGCTGACTCCGATCCAACGCTTGCGGATCGGAAGGCTGATCGTCGACGAGGGGTGGCCTGTCGCGCACGCGGCGGTGTTCTTCCACGTCTCGTGGCCGACCGCGAATCGGTGGGCTGAGCGGTATGCGGCGATGGGCGTCGCCGGGATGCAGGACAGGTCTTCGCGCCCGCACCGGTCCCCGAACCGGACGTCTCCGCAGACGGTGCGGCGGATCGTGCATCTGCGGTGGAAGAAGCGGCTCGGTCCGGTCGGAATCGGCGGCGTGCTCGGCATGCCCGCCTCGACCGTCCATGCGGTTCTCGTCCGGTGTCGGCTGCACCGGTTGCGGCACGTCGATGTGCGCACCGGGGAGCCGATCCGCCGTTACGAGCATGCCTATCCGGGCGCGATGATCCACGTGGACGTGAAGAAGCTCGGCAACATCCCTGACGGCGGCGGCTGGCGGATGGTCGGAAAGCAGCAGGGCGATCGGAACCGATCCGCCACCCCGGGCAAGGAGCGCAGCCCCAGACACCGTGGCGTGCTGATGCGGCATGCGTTCGTGCACACCGTGATCGACGACAACTCGCGCGTCGCCTACGCGGAGATTCATGACGACGAGACCGCGGCGACTGCTGTCGGGGTGCTCCGCCGGGCGACGTCATGGTTCGCCAGCCGCGGCGTGATCGTCGAGCGGGTGCTCTCCGACAACGGTGCCGCCTACAGATCGCACGCCTGGCGCGACGCCTGCAGTGAGCTCGGCATCCGGCCTAAGAAGACCCGCCCCTACCGGCCGCAGACGAACGGGAAGATCGAGCGGTTCCACCGCACCCTTGCCGACGGATGGGCGTTCAGCCGGCACTACAACTCCGAATCAGCCCGCCGCAACGCACTACCGGCATGGCTACATCACTACAATCACCACCGGCCCCACACCGCCATCGGCAAGGTCCCACCGATCACCCGGTTAACCAACCTGCCTGGGCAGTACAGCTAGC
>NZ_BAABLG010000019.1:0-903 GCF_039544225.1 Microbacterium jejuense | reverse complement strand
TCATGCGAGCTGGTTGTTCCACATGGACAGCGCGGAGCCGATGGCCATGTGCATGTCGAGGTACTGATACGTGCCCAGCCGGCCGCCGAACAGCACCCCCGGCTCCCCCTTCGCGAGCTCCCGGTACGCGAGCAGCCCGGCCCGGTCCTCCGGCGTGTTCACCGGGTAGTACGGCTCATCCTCCCGCGACGCGAACCGCGAGAACTCCCGCATGATCACCGTCCGATCCGCCGGATACCGGTCCGCCCGCTCCGGATGGAAATGCTTGAACTCGTGGATCCGGGTATACGGCACATCCGCGTCCGCATAATTCATCACCGCGGTGCCCTGGAAGTCCCCCACCTCCAGCACCTCCTGCTCGAAATCCAGCGTCCGCCACGACAACGCCCCCTCGGCATAGTCGAAGTACCGGTCCACCGGCCCGGTGTACACCACCGGCACCTGCCCCACCGTGGCCTGCTTGTGCAACGGCTGCGACACATCGAAGAAATCGGTATCCAACCGCACCTCGATGTTCGGATGATCAGCCATCCGCTCCAACCACGCCGTGTACCCGTCCGTGGGCAGACCCTCCCACGTGTCGTTGAAGTACCGGTTGTCGTAGTTGTACCGCACCGGCAACCGGCTGATCACCTCCGCCGGCAGATCCTTCGGATCCGTCTGCCACTGCTTACCCGTGTAATCCCGGATGAACGCCTCATACAACGGCCGCCCGATCAGCGAGATGCCCCGCTCCTCCAGATTCGCGGCATCCTTCGCGTCATACTCCCCCGCCAGCTCATGCACCAACGCCCGCGCCTGATCCGGCGTATACGCCGCCTGGAAGAACTGATTGATCGTGCCCAGATTGATCGGCAACGGGAACACCACACCCTTGTGGTTCGTGTACACCCGATGCACATA
>NZ_BAABLG010000018.1:0-1166 GCF_039544225.1 Microbacterium jejuense | reverse complement strand
ATACCAACTCTCGCTGATTGAGACTCACGAGGGATTCCCATGGGGCCGCAAATCTGATTCACCATGACAAACGATGGAGGTTTGTCATGGCGCCGCCGATTGCGGTTCGGACTGATTTTGATGGGACGGCTCTTCGACGGCTGGCGCGTTCTTCCAAAGACGCCGATCAGACCCGACGGCTTTTGGCATTGGCGACGATCTATGACGGCGGGTCGCGGAGCGACGCGGCGAGGGTCGGCGGCGTGACGCTGCAGATCGTCCGGGACTGGGTCTTGCGGTTCAACGCGAGCGGACCGGAAGGCCTCCTCACTCGCAAGGCGCCAGGCCGACAGACGGCCCTCAATGAAGCGCAGCGGAGGGCTTTGGCGGACCGCGTCATGGAGGCCCCCATCCCTTCGGTTCATGGCGTCGTTCGCTGGCGTTTGAAGGACCTGGCGCAGTGGCTCCATGAGGAGTTCGGCGTGACAGTCCACTTTGGGACTGTCAGCCGAGAGCTTCGGGCGATGGGCTTCCGCAGGCTCTCCGCCCGGCCACAACACCACGCCCAGAGCGAGGAGGCGCTGGCCGATTTTAAAAAAACTTCGCAGCCTGCGTCGCGTCCATCAAAAGGAAGCTCCCGCCGGAAACCCCGCTAGAGATCTGGTGGCAGGACGAAGCGCGCGTCGGCCAGAAGACGAAGATCACAAGGCGCTGGGCGCTCAGAGGGACGCGCCCTCGCGCGCCGCAAGATCAAAGGACGAAGTCGGCCTACATCTTCGGCGCCATCTGTCCGGCCAGGGGTGTGGGAGCCGCTCTTGTCCTTCCTCGCTGCAACATCCAGGCGATGCAATGGCATCTCGACGAGATCGCTCGAAACGTCGCCCCTGGCGCTCACGCCCTGCTGATATGCGATCAGGCGGGCTGGCATATGACGGAGAAGCTCACCGTTCCCGGCAACCTCACCATCGTCCCGCTACCGCCAAGAGCCCCGGAACTGAACCCGGTCGAAAACGTCTGGCAGTTCCTGCGCGAGAACTGGCTCTCCAACAGGATATTCAAATCCTACGACGAGATCGTCGATATCTGTTGCCACGCGTGGCGACAGTTCCTGGACCAACCGTGGAAGATCATGTCCATCGGATATCGACAATGGGCCCATGAATGGTGATCAGCGCGAAATGGTATAA
>NZ_BAABLG010000017.1:0-1358 GCF_039544225.1 Microbacterium jejuense | reverse complement strand
CCCCCTTTATGGATGGCCCGCCCCTCCCGCCGACATCTGTTTAAGATGTCGGTATCCAAAGAAGGAAGGAGCGAGCCATGAACATAGTGATCCTCGGTATTGATCTCGGCAAGAACAGCTGCAGCGTTGTGGGGCTGGACGAGCTCGGTGCGGTCGTTTTGAGGCGACGGATGCGGCGCGATAAGGTGGTCGACCTCGCATCGAAGCTATCCTCCTGCAAGATGGCGATGGAGGCATGCTGCGGCGCCCATCACATGGGGCGGGCACTGGTGGCATTGGGGCACGAGGTGCGGATGATGTCGCCGGAATATGTGAGGCCTTACGTCAAGGCACAGAAGAACGATGATCGGGACGCCGAGGCGATAGCAGAAGCCGCCACGCGGCCGACCATGCGCTTTGTGGAACTCAAAAGCGAAGAACAGCTCGACATTCAGACGCTACATCGGGTGCGTGACCGTCTCGTTGGTGAACGCACGTCGCTGACCAATCAAATCAGGAGCCTCTTATTGGAGCGTGGCCATGTCGTGGCGCAAGGGCACGCTCGCTTACGCAGGAGACTGGATGAACTACTGGAGCTCGATGATGACGCCCTAAGCCCGAGTATGTCGTTCCTTCTGACGGACATGAGGACACGGTGGGAAGAGTTGGACCGGCGCATCTCCGCCTTTGACGCCGAGTTCACAGCCATGGCTCGGACAGATGAGCGTGCCCGTCGGTTGACCACGGTTCCTGGGATTGGCGCTCTGAATGCGACCGCGCTGGTGGCTGCGGTCGGCAACGCGGAGACTTTCTCAAAAGGGCGTGATCTCGCCGCGTGGTTGGGCCTTGTCCCGCGCCAAGTGACAACGGGCGGAAAGCCAAAGTTGCTGGGGATCACGAAGCGGGGCAGTCGATATCTGAGGAAGATACTGATACAAGGCGCGCGCTCCGCAATGCCCAGGCTCGCCAAAAGCGATACGGCGATCGGCGCCTGGCTGCGTGCGCTTCTCGCACGGAGCCACCCAAATGTCGCGGTCGTTGCGTTAGCCGCGAAGATGGCCCGTATCGTTTGGGCTCTGCTCCATCATGGACGAACATATCAGGCTGTATAGCGGCTGGTCTGAGAGTACCGCGTCCGACGGCCGTTCCGTCTGACGCCGCGAACTGCGAGTGGTGAAAGGAAGATGGCCTGACAGTCGATCGGTATCCCGAAATCCTTCGGCGCAAAATGGCCCACTGAGGCCGACCCCTTTATGAGGATCGGGATGCGCGGATCTCCATCTTGGCGGCGGCCTCCGTGCCGAAATGCCGGATACGTTTATGCAGACTCGTCGAGTCATCTGCTGATTATTGCTTGCAGCCGGGGCGGGCCATACGTT
>NZ_BAABLG010000016.1:0-8531 GCF_039544225.1 Microbacterium jejuense | reverse complement strand
TCGACTCCATCTCGCCATAAGAAGCCTTGAAATCAGCCATGTCACAGTCCTCTCAGAATTTCGAACGGACCGCGACCGGCCCCCGGCAAGGCTAAGCCAACGCCCGCGTCGAAGACATGGGGACCATTCCCCATGCGGACCCGGCTCAGGTGCGCAGCTCGGCGCGGAGCGCGGCGACGTCGTCGGCGGCGACCCAGACCGCCGTTCCGACGATGGCGTCGAACAGCTCGATCATGAGCGGGCCGAGTTCGGCGAGCGCAGTGGTGAAGCTCACCAGCACGACGCGGTTGTGGCCGGGCTCGGTCAGCCAGTAGTCCACCACGACCATCGGGATGTCGTCGGACGCGTCGGCCGGCTCGGTCCGGCGGTCCCGGCGCAGCACGAGTCCGCCGTCGCGTTCGAACACGACTCCCCCCGCGATCTCGAACGCCTCCCAGCGCTGGTCGGGGGTGGCGCCGTCGACCTCGGACGCCAGCACGCGCACCAGCGCGTCGGCGAGGGCGGCGGGATCGGTCGACTCCCCCAGCGGAAGACGCGGCCGGTACTCGGCCACGGTCGATGCGAAGGCGAGACCGCCGGGCGCGCGCAGCGAGAAGTGGAACTGCGTGGCGCCGGCGTCGCGGGCACGGCGCACCGCTTCGCCGAGCCGGGCGCGCTGCTGGGCACGCTGCGTCGCCTGGTCGTCGCGGCGCCCGAAGCGGTCGCGCACGAACGATGCGACCTCGGCGGCGATCGCCTCATCGTCGGGCGGGAGGGCGAACGCCTGCCACTGCCCGGGCAGGCTCAGGCGCAGGGCGGGACTGCGCGTCATGAACCGGCGGCCTGCTGCAGTTCGTCGGCTGTCAGCGTGAGCGTCCAGCCGAGATAGCTGCCCTGCGTGAACGGCATCTGGTCCTGGTAGTCGGCGAGGGTGACGATCATCTCGGTGCCGGGGTTCTCGGGATCGGGTGCCGACACCTCGATCACGTACGTGCGGAACCCGGCGGCCTGTGCGGCAAGCACGTCCACGGCCGAGCCCATGACATCGCCGATAGCCGCGAGACCGGCGTCGTCGACGCTGATCTCGGTCCTCACGCCGTACGAGGTCGGCGTGCCGGTGCTGTAGGCGCTCGCATCGGCGGCGGTGACGCCGTCGATGCCGGCGAGCGCCGCGATCACTGCTGCGGAATCCAACTCGGGTCCTCCTTGCTCGGGCGACGCGCACCCCGAGAGCAGGAGCGCGGCGACCAGCGCGAGCACTCCCGCACTGCGAACGGCCGCCATGTCAGTCCCCTCTCACGTACGCGTAGTCGTGACCGCTGATCGGGTTGTGGTCCTTGTCTTCTGTCGCCGGCATCCCGAAGTAGTCCGAGACCTGGACGCCGTCCACCGCATTCGGATCGTACGACATGAAGTCGACACCGGCCTGGCTGCCGCCGTCGTCGACGTGGGTCGCCACGGTCTGCTGGTACAGGTCGGAGGCGTGGGGGAACCCGTCGCCCTGCGGCGGCACATCGATCTTGTACCGGTTCGGGTCGGTCGAGTGGTCGGCGGCGAAGGGGTTCTCGGTGCGGGGCACGGGGTCCATCGTGTGCGAGACGTCGAGCACCTTCGTCGTCAGCGGGATGTCGAGGTCGTCCACGGACGAACCCGCCACCGCGATCGCGTCGACCTTGTACGTGCTCGAGAACTCGGGATCGGAGGCGAGGTTTCCGGCGGTGATGCCGCCGAGGCTCCACCCCGCGAGCATCACGTGGTCGCCGGGCTTGACGCCCGCCTCTTTCATGGCGTCCATGACCATCTTCTCCAGCTGCGTCCGCTGCTCCGGGTTCATCTTGGCGACGATGTCGCTGGTGACGTCGTTGCCGCTGGTGCCGCCGGGCAGCCACTGCTGGGTGGAGGGGATGTGCACGCGGTAGATGATCGTGCCGTCCTCGAGCGCGAACGGGATGATGCGGACCACCGACTCGTCGTTGACGCTCTTGTCGTCGGTCAGGTGACCGGCGTCGTCGATCGCGATGAGGTCCGAGAAGAGGGTCGCCATCGAGTCGTCCCGCACGCGCTTGAGCGGATCGGTGTCGACGAGCTCGGGCGTGCCCTTCTCCTGCCCGGACGCCCAGGCGATCACGGCCCACAGCGCGGGATACGTGAACAGCAGCGCGGGGATCGCCGCCTGCACCAGGGCCTGCATCGGGTCCATGCCCGTCGCCAGGTTGTACGCGAACAGCCCGGCCAGCGTCAGCAGGAACTGCATCAGCCCGGGCGTGAACACGATGATCGCAGCGAGGAGGGCCAGCGCGACCAGGACGAGTCCGACGGCGATCACCGCGACCAGCACGAGCAGGAGCATGACCGCCTGCAGCACGACCACCAGCAGCGCCAGCGCGATCACTGCCAGCGCGAGCAGTGCGAGCACGGCCAGGCCGAGCAGGATCACCGCGGCGACCACCGCGAGCACCGTCACGATGAGCACCGCGATCGCCGTCAGCACCGCGGTGATGGCCCCCACGATCGCCTCGAGCGCATCGGTCAGGAAGTCGACGATGTCGTGGAACACGCCGCCGACGTCGTCCCAGAACGAGTCGTTGAGCCCGCTGCCCTCGACGACGTCGTGGATGCGGTCGATGGCCCGCCGCGCCGCGCGGTCGCGGTCGGCGACGGCCTCGTTGTACCGTCGTCGGGCGGATGCCGCATCCGACGCCGCGCTCTCGGCATCGCGGACCGCGGCCGCCAGCGACCAGTCCAGGCTCCGCGCCTGCGACGAGGGCGCGTCATCGGCCAGCTCGCGCTGGTCGGCACGCACGCCGGCGGCGCGGACGTCTGCGGCGGATTCGTCTTCGAGCGCGGACTCATGGTCGGCGATCGCCCGGCGCGCGTCCTCCTGCGCCGACTCGAGCGAGCGCGCGTAGTCGGTCAGCGCGTCACCGGTCTCGGCGTAGCGGCGCTCGGCCTGGGCGATCTCACGGGCGAGGTGCGCGGCATCCCTTCGCACCCGGTCGATCGCGACGCTGACCATCGCGCCGCGCTGCGAGATCTCGTTGAGCGTCGACACCGCGGAGCGGATCTCGGCCGCGGTCTCGGAGTAGCGCTGCCCCGTGCTGAGCAGGACGACCGGGTCGCCGTCGAGGGGATCCATGTCAGCGGCCTCCGTCGGCGAGCTCGCGGTCGAGGTCCTCGAACGCGGTGTGGATGTCGCGCATCACGCCCGCCAGCGTGCCCAGCGCGTCCGACATGCCGCGACGGCGGTCGTCCCAGGTCGTCGCGAAGCGGCGGATGGTGTGGGCGAGCTCGGAGTGACCGCAGGCGTCGGCGGCGGCGCGCGACGAGTCGTCGGAGCCGTCGAAGGTCCGACGGATGCGTTCGGCCTCCGACGCCGTGTCGGCGATCGCACCGAGGTCGAGCTTCACCATGCCGGCCATGCGGCTCCTCCTGCGTCTCAGGCGACAGTTGTGGTCAGAGTAGGGCACCGCGCGGGTCCGCCCCCATGGGGACCATTACCCATGGTCCCCACGCGCACGCACGACATGGGTACCGCTCCCCCTGCCGTGCGGCGACTCACCCCGCGACGAGCGGCAGCTGCACCGTGACCTGCCGGCCGTTCTCGACGAACAGCCCACGGCCGGCCGGGAACTCGTGCCGCTGCACCTTCGGGAACGGGACCTTGAACAGCGACTCGCCGTCGTAGCTGTCGGGACGCAGCGCGATGCCGTGACGCCCCGCCTTGAGCTCGCCGATGAGGCCGTAGCCGCTGGAGAGCTGCGTCACGTCGCCGTCCGCCACCAGGAAATGATCGCTGCGGTTGATCGCCTGGAACAGCTCTTTGAGCGGGCGCTCGGCATCGGTGTCGCCGAACTCGGTGATGTTCTCGACCACGATCACGATGCGGCTGGTCACGGTCTCGTCGGCGACGATCTCTTTCAGCTCCTTCGCGAGCGTGCGGGCATCCTCGATGCCGATCGCCGAACGGCGCCACGGCATGTCGTCGCGGAGCACCGCGCGGCGGCCGCCGAAGTGGAACAGCTCGACGGCCGGGTCGAATCGCCGCAGCGACCGCACGATGCCGCGCACGGCCGTCGTCTTGCCGGACTGCGGCGGTCCCGCCACGACGAATGTGCCGACCGGCTCGAAGCCCTTGGGCCCGAGCGTGTCGTCGCCGATGCCGAGCACGGGGAACTCGTCGATCCGCGCGGGGAGGGCTGCGGCATCCAGCTCCGTCGGAAGCGAGCCGATGTTGCGGGCCTCCACCGCGCCGGCGGCCCGCAGCGCGGCGGCGAACTGCTCACCGGCCGCGTTCTGCTCGGCGACGTTGGTGGTGCCGCCCATCACCGCGATCTGCGTCTCGAGGCCGTCGACGATCGCGCGGCCGGGGACGCTGCGCTCGTTGAGCACGTCCTTCGGCACACCGAGGATCGAGTACGCGCCCTCGTCCGACATGCGCAGCACGACGCGCTTGGTGACGTTCGCGCTGACCGCCGTCGGCACCGCGCCGTAGCGGTCTGCGGTCGCGATCACGTGCACGCCCAGCGGGCGTCCCTCGCCGAGGATCCGCATGAAGATCGCGTAGTACGCCGCGCGGGCGGACGTGGTCTCCCAGTCCTGCTTGAAGACGCCGAAGCCGTCCAGCAGCAGGATGATGCGCGGTTCGCTGGTGTCGCCGGTGATCGTGCGGTATTCGGTCAGCGACGCGGCGTTGACCTCTGAGAACCGCTTGCCGCGGTCCTCGAGCATCTGCCGGATCGTGCGCAGCAGTCTCTGCACGCGTTCGACGTCGTCTCCCGAGACCACCGAGCCGACCTGCGGCATCGTCTCGAGCGAGCGCAGCGCGCCGGTGCCGAAGTCGATGCCGTACACGGCGACCCGGCCCGACTCGGGGCGCGCGCCCGCCGCGATGCCGATCGAGCGCAGTGTCGCCGACTTGCCGGCGCCGCTCGTGCCGTAGACGAGCATGTGGCCGTCGGTGTCGGGGCTGAAGAACACCGCCTCCTGCAACTGACGCTGCGGGATGTCGGCGAGCCCCAGCGGGATGCGGTCGTCACCCGACATCGGCAGGTCGCGCAGATCGATCGTCGTGGCGAGGTCGTCGAGCCACGGCCGACGGGGGGCGGGGATGCCGGCGTCCGAGGCCGCCGACACCAGGTTCGCCACGAGGCGCTTCTGGTCGTTGGGGCCGAGGTCCTCGTCGTGAGTGTCGGACTCGCCCTCGCCCTCGCTCTCCCACAGCGTCACCGAGCCGAACCGCAGCTCGGCCACGCGCACCTGGGCGCGGTCGGGCTCGTCGGTCGTCCAGCCGCCGGCATAGCCGGACTGGAACGGCACGAGGCGGCCGGGACCGGTCTTGGCGATGCCGCGGCCGGGCAGTGACGGGTCGAACGTCGAGGCGACCACGTCGCCGACCACGTCGTTCGAGTCCGCCGCATCGGCCATGCGCAGCGCGACGCGCAGGTTGGTGTTGGCGCGCAGGTTGTCCTTGATGACGCCGGCGGGCCGTTGCGTGGCCATGATGAGGTGGATGCCGAGCGACCGGCCGCGCTGAGCGATGTCGACGACGCCGTCCACGAACTCGGGCACCTCGGTCGCGAGTGCCGCGAACTCGTCGATGACGAGGATGAGCGCCGGCGGGGTGTCGGGGTCCTGCCGCTTCTCGAGCTCGAGCAGGTCCTTGGCCTTCTTGCGGTTGAACAGGTGCTCGCGGTGGTGCAGCTCGGCACGCAGACTCGTGAGCGCGCGGCGCACCAGGTGCGGGGACAGGTCGGTGACCAGGCCGACGGTGTGCGGCAGGTCGACGCAGTCCGCGAAGGCGGAGCCGCCCTTGTAGTCCACGTACAGGAACGTCACGCGGTCGGGGCTGTACTCGGCCGCCATGCCGAGCACCCAGGCCTGCAGGAACTCGGACTTGCCCGAGCCCGTCGTGCCGCCGACGAGCGCGTGCGGCCCCTGCGTGCGCAGGTCGAGCGACATCGCGTCGGGGCTGCCCTGGCCGATGTACGCCTTGAGCGTGCCGGCCCGCTTGAGGCGCGGACGCGGGCCGCGGCGGCGATCGATGATCGAGTTGTTCTGCCGCCAGCGCTCGATCGCGGCCTGCGGCTCGGCGGCCATGTCGGTGCCGATCAGACGCAGCATCGACACGTTCGCCGGCAAGTCGGACGAGTCCGCCGCGACCGAGCTGGAGTCCACGACCGGTGCGAGGCGCTTGGCGAAGATCTCGGCGTAGTTGCGCGAGACGCCCTCGATCTGCACCGTGCGGGTGCGGTGCCCGGCACGGACCCAGCCGACCATGGCGTCGTCGAGGCCGCCCGACACGTCGATGAACGTGCGGCACGCGGCCGGCAGCGACTCGACGGTCGGGGCGACGAAGATCGTGAAGACTCCGGCATCCGGTCCGCGCTCGATCACCTGCGTGAGGCGCGGCCGGTCGACCGGCGCGTCATGCGTGACGAAGAGCACGAGCGACACGTCCGGCACCGTCGCGTTGTCGCGTCCCTCGCCGACGCTCTTGCCGAGCGCCATCGACGAGTCGCCCTCCGACACCGGGCCGCGGCGCGTGGCCGAGCCCGACAGCCGCTCGAGGATCGCCTCTTCGAGCCCGTTGAGCAGGTTCGTCCCGGCGGACTGGCTGTCTGCCAGGGCCATCTCGGCGAACGGCGAACGCGGGCTCGTGGTGTGCGGCAGCCACTTCATCCACTCCATGTCGCCCGTCCAGGCGGGGTCGATGATGGCGGCGGTGACGACCTCGTTCGGCGCGTGCAGCCCGAACAGCTGCACGCCGAGGCCGCGCACGACGTCGGCGGCGAGCTCGCGCGGGCCGGCGATCCCGATCGCGCCGGCGGAGGGCAGCAGCTCGATGGCGGGCACGTCGTCGAGCTGCGCGAACCGCTCTCGCAGGCCGCGGACCTGCTGCGCGTACTGCGCGATGCCGCGCTGGTCGTTCGGCTCCTGCACCGTGTTGCGACTGTCGGCCGTGCCCACGCCGAGGCGCAGACCCAGGAAGTTCCAGTGCTCAGGCCGGCGGGTCCACAGCAGCGGCCCCAGCGACATCGCGTTCTCGTAGATCGTCGCAGTGGCGGGCGCCTCGGCGCGCCGGCGTTCGCGCTCCAGCCGCTCCTCGGCCTCGAGGGACTCCTCGAGCTCGTCGATCTGCGATTCGAACGTCTCGATCTCGAGCTCGAGCTTCTTGCCCTGCTGCGTGCGCTGGCCGATGAAGTTGCCGAGCATCATGAGCGGGGCCATCACCACGATGAGCAGCGACGTGACGCGCTGCGTCATCGCGAACATCGCGAAGCCCAGCAGCACCGGCGCCATGATCATCGGCCACGGGAAGATGCGCGGGTCGGCCTCGTTCGGGATGATCGGATGCCGGAACTCGCGGCCCGCGTAGCGGTCCTCGACGCGCGGCGAGCGGTTGAACATCAGCGCCCCGCCGCGCTCCAGCACGAGGGAGTCATCGGTCTGCACGCGCGGCGCGAGCGCGAACGACACCTCGGTGGCGCCGATCGTGATTCGCTGACCCGGCAGCACGCGCACGCGCTGCACGAGACCGCCGTCGACGATCAGCCCGTTGGCCGAGTTGAGGTCGATGAGGTCGATGCCCTGATCGACGTCGACGCGCGCGTGGCGCTTGGAGACCTGCGGGTCCTCCAGCAGCACCTGCGCGGGCGCCACGCGGCCGATCACGCTCGACCCGGCGGGCAGCGGGATCGCGCGACCGGCGTCGGGTCCGGAGTGGATGCGCATCACCGCGGCGGTGGCGGCGGCATCCACTCCCGTCGCGAGCGCCGGGACGACCGACGCATCGAATCCCGACCCGATCGGGGCGTCGGCGATGGGCATCGAGGGGTTCAGGTGGACCGGCTGACCGGCCGGCGAGGCGACGAGCAGCGTGGGCACCTCGCTCGCGTTGACGCCGCCCGGCGCCGCGAGGGCGTCGCCATCGGCGAGGGCGCGCGCGACGTCCTGCACGGTCGCCGTCGCATCGGCGGTCACGAGGACGTCGACGGTCGATCCCACGCCACGACGCAGGCTCAGCTTCAGCTTCACGAATCGGCACCTCTCGCCACGAGTTCGAACGACCTGCCGCCCACTTGGACCGACCACCCGAGTGGCACGCGCGCGGCCTGCTCGGCGGGCACATCGACCACATCGCCGCCTGGCGACACCAGCTGCGTGCCGTTGCGCGAGCCGCGGTCGGCGACCCACAGGCCGTCGGCGTCCTGCCCGAAGGCCGCGTGAGTCTTCGACATGAGGCGCTGCGGGTCTTCGAGACGCACGAGCGCTTCGACCTGCTCCCCCGCGGCCGGCTCGGGGTCGCGTCCGATGAGGCCGCGGCCCGGGACGCGGACGATCGAGCCGTCGTCGAAGCGGATCATCGCCTGCGCACGGCGGGAGCCGACCGGCGACGGACCCGTGCCCGGCGACGACGGGACGGCAGGGGCGGCCGGTGCCGCGGGAGCGGGTGCCGGGGTCTGGGCCGGCTGGCGCGCCGGAGCCGGCGCGGGGGCCTGCGGCGGCGCGGAGGCCTGTGCCTGCGCGGCGGCCTGAGCCGGCGCGGGGGCCGG
>NZ_BAABLG010000015.1:0-13497 GCF_039544225.1 Microbacterium jejuense | reverse complement strand
CACCACCCGACGACCCGCAGCAGCAGCCCGCTCCGCCACCGTGAGCCCGAAGAACCCCGAACCGACAACAAGAAGATCCATCTGGCTCTGCTTCCTCATGCTCACGGCGCTTGAGCGCCACCACACCGGGCGTCGCCGGCACGTCAGAGAATCCTACCCACGCAAATGTGGGCCGCTTGTCTGGCCGCCCGATCGATGGCCGTGATGGGTGATCGCTGTGGCAGCGAGAGCGGCGGTCGGGACTCCGCTATGGGCTCGACTCGTCCGCAATCTGTTACGTCGCCTCGTCGTCATCCGAGTCGAGGATGGATCTGCCGATAGATTTGCTTCGTAGCCGCCGCGCTGCTCCGTGCATCTCGGCGGCGGCTCTCTGGGGAGTGGAGAGAACGTGAAAGAAGCCGCGCATGGCGCAACGATGTCGGGTCAGGTTGTCTCCGATGGGCCCTCCTCAAGCGACGGTCCTCCCAACCCAGATGTCGATGTCTCAGTCATCATCCCTGTGCACAACGCCGCGGCCTGGCTGCACGAATGCCTGCTCAGCGTCCTGGGGCAATCCGGCGTCACGGTGGAATTAGTGTGCGTCAATGACGGATCGGACGATGACTCGCTGCGCATCCTCCGCGAGTACGAGGAGCTCGAACCGACGCGGGTTCGAGTCATCGACCAGCCGAACGGCGGTCAGGCGCTTGCGCGCAACGCGGGGATAGACGCCGCACGAGGCCGCTACACCTGTCTGCTGGACAGCGACGATTACTGGCAGCTGGATGCACTGTCGACGTTGGTCCGTCGTGCTGATGAAGACAATCTCGACGTCGTGCAGTTCGACGCCGTGGCTTTTCGCGACGCTGGCGTCTCCGACGAATCGTGGAGGCCCTTCGCGAACTACTACGCACGTTCTCCTGCACGGGTCGAGGTGGTCACGGGGGCGGAGCTGGCCGTGTCCCAGTTCTCCGCTTCCGAGTACAAGCCGAGCGCCTGCTTGTACATGACGCGGACTTCTCTCCTGACGAACAATGACGTCCGTTTCGTCACCGGCATCATGCACGAAGACAATCCCTTCACGTTCGCCGTGATGCTCAACGCTGGACGCGCCGTGCGCGTCGCGCTGGACTTTTACGCTCGGCGCGTGCGAGCGAACTCCATAATGACGTCCGCCTCGGTGGAAAAGTCGATGCGGGGATACTTCCTGAGCTACCTCGAGATGCAGCGAGAGGCCGTGCGCCACTCTTACGACCCGCAGACGGCACGCACTCTTGGTGCGCTCCTCTTTCGTCTGTTCAACACGGCCAGCTCACGCTTCAACAAGCTGGATAACGAGGCGATCTCGCGCGTGAAGGAGCTCGTTGTGACACCTGACGCCCAGGTCGCATTCGCCATGCTGATCAAGAACCGGAAGCTCTCTCTCGAAAGCGCCGCATCACGGGCAGGAACAAGCAATGCGGACAACTCCTGAGACGTGGGACGAACTGGAGGAGCGGTTCCGCATCGCCACAGAGGGCGATTGGCGGACCTCCCTGAGCATGGCTGCAGGGCGCCGCATCGAAGCCCAGGTCTTCTCGTCCTCGCCCCTGGCCAACGTCCACGCGCTCGGCGCGTTCTCAATCATCCGCTACGGAGCGCAGATCGGTGGCGTGCGCATCGGACGATTCAGCGCGATCGGAGCCAACCTCGTCTGCGCGCAGCCTGAACACCCTCTCGAACACGTCGGCACGTCTTCGGTGTTCCTCAAGGAGTACCCGTGGGCGCGCGGCGGCGAGGGGTACTATGACGTTCCTCCGTCGGGCGCGCGACTGGTCAACACGCCTGTCTCGATCGGCAACGACGTGTGGATCGGAAGGGACGTGTACGTGCGCGGCGGCGTCACGATCGGGGATGGCGCGATCGTCGCGGCGCGATCTGTCGTGACCCGCGACGTGCCGCCCTACACGATCGTCGCGGGGACACCTGCACGCGTGATTCGTCCACGCTTCGCGGACGACATCGTCGCCGCCCTGCTGGAGCTCGAGTGGTGGAACCTGGATCCATCGTGGATGGCCGAAGTCGACCAGAGCGACATCAGGGCGTGTGTCGACTTCCTCACCGAGCGACGTGGTCAGATCTCTGAGCTCCGCCCGCGCGCAGTCGTGTTCACCGACACCGGCTACGACGTGCAGGAGCCCTGACCACGGATCGCGCGACCCCTCCCGTGGAACTTCGCGCACACGCCGCAAAGTAGATTGTTCTCATGCACAGCGGGGGATCCACAGCACGACGACGCCCCCGCCCGACCCGCACCTTCGTCTCCCTCACCGGCCCGGCCGGCAACCTCGGCGATGCGCTGATCCGGCGCGGCACGCTGGACTGGGCGCTCGGCACCTCCGACGAGCTCGTCGCCTACGTCGGCGGGGCGCCCGACGTGTGGTTGCAGCAGCTGGGCGTGCCCACGGACGCCATCGTGCTGCGCGAGAAGAGCAGCATCGCGCGGTGGCTGTGGATGCTGGCGACCGCGCCTCGTCGTCCCGTCCTGGTGTTCGAGGCCGGCGAAGTGCCGCTCGATCGTGGCAACGGCCTGCGTGAACTGGTCTTCCTGGCCGAGACCCTCCTCGTCCGGCTCAAGCGCGGCATCGTGGTACGTCCACCCCGGGCTGTGCGTGCGGCCACTCAGCCCTCCCTGTGGCTGCACTCGACGGCCGCGAAGGCATCGCAATTCGCACTCTGGCGCGACGGCACGAGCCGGGCCACCACCGGTGGATCGCGACTCGCACCCGACATCGGCTTCGCGGCCGGGCAGCGCCCCGGTCTCTTGTGGGACGAGCGCGACGAGCTCATCGTCAGCCTGCGCGGCAAGCGTCCCGTCCCCGACAAAGAATGGGCGGAAGCCCTCAAAGCCTTCGCCGCAGCACACGAACTGCGCGTCCGCACCGTCGTCCAGGTGCGCGAGGACGAGGAACGCGCCCGCGAACTCGCCACGATGCTCGACGGGGTATTCGACGAGTGGGGCGACCGTGACGCCGTCGCACAGGAAGCCCTCGTGCGCGAGCGATACGACCACGCACGCCTCGTGATCTCCGACCGCCTGCACGTCCTCATCCTCGCTGCGCTGAGCGGCGCCGTCCCCGTCGAGGTCGTGGCCGACCCGACCCGCAAGATCGCCGACTCGTTCGCGACGATCGGTCTGACCGGACTGTCGGCGGATGCGGCATCCCTCTCTCCCGACGAGATCACCGCCTTCCTCACGAAACAGCTCACGCGCGCCGACGAGGTGCGCGCGGCCGTCGCTGCGGCTGAGGCGCGACTCGACGAGACCGAGGCCGACATCCGCAGCGCGATCGAGGCGGCGCGCGCATGACCGGCAGCACCCCTGCCCGGCCGCGCATCCTGTTCCTGTCGCACAGCCACGCGTTCGGGCCGTTCCGCGTCGGCAGCCACCATTACGCGCGCACTCTCGCGCAGCGCGGTGCGGACGTCGTGCACCTCTCGACGCCGATCTCGCTCGCCCACCGGGCCACCGGACGCGTGAGCCGCCCCGATGACGCCGCAGTCCCGCGGGGCCCCCGTCGCGACGCCGACGGCGTCACCCACATCATCCCGCGCACGACGCTCCCCCGCCCCTACGGTCCGTTCCGTGTCGCGAACGAGCTCCGCCGTCACGGCATCGGCCCCGAGTTCGACGCGGTCCTGATCGACCAGCCGCTGCTGTGGGACGACACGGTCCGCGGCCTCACGCCACGCCTCGTGTACCGTCCCACCGATCTGTACCCCGACGGGGTCAAAGCCGAGCGGCAGCGCCTCATCGTCGCCGCGGCCGACGGTGTCATCGCCACATCGGCCGAGGTGCTGCACGGCCTCGGGCCGCTCACTGTTCCAGCGCTCGTCCTCGAGAACGGGGTGGATGCCGCCCGCTTCGCGCAGCCCTCCCCCGAGGTCGGTCCGCGCCCGGCGGTCTGCGTCTACGTCGGCGCGCTGGACGGTCGATTCGACTGGACGCAGCTCGCGACGTGGGCACGATCGAACCCCGAGGTGCGCTTCGCCATCGCGGGGCCGGTCGCGGAACCCCCCGTCGCGCTTGCGGACAACGTCGAACTGCTCGGCCCGATTGTGTACGACGCGGTACCGGCGCTGCTGCACGGCGCCCGTGTGGGCCTGCTGCCGCTGTCGGACGATCCGCTGAACGCCGGGCGCAGCCCCATGAAGCTCTACGAATACCTGTCGGCGGGCCTCGCGGTCCTCTCGCGCGCGACCCCGGTGATCCGTGCGGACGAGGGCGCCGGCGTGTTCACGTACGGCGAGGGCGTGGATGCCGGGGCTGCTCTTGACCGCGCGCTGCGGCATCCCTCGCCCAACGCCGCCGGCACGCAACGCGCGTCCGCGGAGTCATGGCACGCGAAGACCGACGCACTGGAGCGAATCGTGTGGAGCGTGCCTGCTCGTTGAGCGTGACCGGTCGTTGAGCGGAGCGACGAAGGAGCGAACCACCCCCGGTCGTTGAGCGGAGCGACGAAGGAGCGAAGACGAAACGCGGTGAGCCGCACTCGAGAACTCACGCCGGCGCATACGGTGCGAGGGCGGTCGCGTCCGAACGGCGGCTTGCGGCGTTTCGTCTCGCTCCGCTCGCTCAACGAGCGAGTCGGCTCAACGGGTCGGGATGGATGACACCCGTGCAGCGCGGCGCGCCAGAGCGTTCCGGATGAGCACCGCGATGGCGAGCCCGATCCAGCCGCCGACGCTGTTCGCCACGATGTCGCCGATGTCGGCCATGCGGCCCGGCAGGAACGTTCCTTGCGTCCATTCGATGAGCGCCGAGAACACCGGGAACGCGACGACGCCGATCCACATCCGCCGCGGCCGCTCAAGGACGATCCCCGTGAGAACGCCCAACGGGATGAACATCAGGACGTTCATGATGAGCGACAGCCGGTTGATCCCGAACGACATCGACAGACCCGCGCTGCGCCCCGCGTCTACGACGCGATACCCGACCTCATTGACGTGGTAGGTGTCGAGGCTCGGGGTCAGCGTGACCGCCAGCACGACCAGTGTGTAGGCGGCCAGCAACGAGATCGTCACCCACGAGCGCATCAGGAACAGCCGCGAATACGGCGTGCGCTGCTGCCCGGGGCCGTCGACACTCGAGACGGTCATGGCTTCGGACATCCCTCCACGATATCGACTGTCGGCCGAGGGCTACGCGAGCGCCTGCTCCAGGGCGTCCGACACGATGGCGGCGGTGCGGTCCCAGTCGTACTGACCGGTCGGCGGGTCCACGCGGCGTCGAGCGCTGACGGCGTCGGTCAGGGCGACAGCCCACTCCGCGGCATCCCTCGACGACTGCATCGCCCACCCGCGGTCGCCGACGATCTCGGCGACCGCCTCGCAGCCACCCCAGAAGATCACCGGCACGCCGGACGAGACCGACTCGAGAGCCGGCAGTCCGAACCCTTCGAGCGTCGACGGCATGACCGTCGCCGACGCGCCGCGGTACAGGGCGGCGAGCTTGTCATCGGCCACCCCGTGCATCCACTCGACACGATCGGCGACGCCCGCCGCAGACGCGCGGGAGGCTGCGTCCGCGACCTCCTGCTGGGGCAGCACGGCGCGCAACCGCACATCGGGGGCGAGCGTGAGCGCGCGCAGCACGACATCGAGATTCTTGTGCAGACGCGTGTTGCCCACGAACACCACATACGGCTCGGTGGCCGACTCGGCAGGGCCGTCAGGACGGAACGCCGCCGAGCAGCCGTTGCCGGCGTTGACCACGCGCACCGTGTCGTCGCGCACCCATTCGCGGATGGCGCGGGCCGATGTCTCCGACACGGTGAGAACCAGGCCGGTCTTGCGCACGGTGCGGCGGACCGGGCCGCCATAGTACGCCGCGAACTTCACCCGTCCCGGCCACGGCCCCTGCAGGTGGATGAGATCGTGGACGGTCAGCACCTGCCGGGGAGCCCGCAGCAGTGCACCGTAGCCCGGCGAGTACACGAGGGAGTCGCGACCGACGCCGGGAAGGCCGCGGAACGTGTCGAGCGGCGAGTGCGGGTTGCCGTCGAGCCCGAGCGGTCGCCAGTCCGGTCGCAGTCGCGGGAGCACCTCGCCGGCGTAACGGCCGATGCCGTGGGCGCCGCGATACCGGTCGTCGACATACAGCGCCGTCACGGCCGCAGTCCGCCGGGCGCAGCAGGCGACGTGGCGACATCGCTCCCGGTCGTGGCGGCCACCCACGCGGTCACGCGATCGACGAACACGGAGGTGTCGAACTCCTGAGCACGCGCGACACAGGCTGCAGCATCCATCGACACCGCTCGCTCGACGGCGGTCGCGAGTTCGCCGCGTTCCCAGTCGTGGACCAGCGCGCCGGTCGCGCCGTCGACGACGGTCTCAGCCGTGCCACCGACGGCGCTCGCGACGACCGGGGTGCCGGTCGCCATCGCCTCGACGGGCATGATGCCGAAGTCCTCGATGGCGGGGAAGATCAACGCCAGCGCCCTGCGGTATAGCTCCGCCAGCAGGCCGGACGACGGATCTCGTACGAACACGACCCACTCACCCTGCTCGGCGGCCAAGGCACGCAGACGATCTTCGTCGGGGCCTCCGCCCGCGAGCACGACGGGCAGGCCCGCGGCGATACCGGCGTCGATCACCCGGTCCAGCCGTTTGTACGGCACGAACCGCGAGACGCCGAGCAGGAACTCGGGGGGCAGTGCGGCGAGCGTCGCCCGGTCGGCGGGACGGAGCTCTTCCGGTGGCGCCGTCAGCGCCGACACGTCGACCGGTGGGTGGATGACCGTGGCCTCACGCTGCCAGGTGTCGGCGATGCGCTGTGCGATGAAGGCACTGTTCGCGGCGATCGCGACCGGTTCCGCAGCGCGCTTGCGATCGATCGGCTTCAGCAGCGTCGAGACCGCTCGCGCCGCGGGGCCGGCGCCCCGGCCGTCGAGCTCGGGCGTCCAGACGTACCGTGCCGGGGTGTGCGCGTAGACGAGCTTGGGCGCCTCCCGCGCAGGACCGCCGAACCGGGCCTGGTGTGCGAACAGGTGGCTGCTGGCGAGGATCCAGTCCGCGTCGCGCTCGGGCAGATGCCGCCAGGCCACGGGCATGAACGGCAGGGCGGCCGCCTTGCTCCTGCGAAGGGGTGTGCGCGCGAGAATCGTCTCGTGGACGCCCTCGAACCGGCCCTCGCTGTTGTTCCAGAGGCAGAATCGATCCGCGTCGGGGAACGTGTTGGACAGCACCTCGAACACGTTCTCGGAGCCGCCGTGCCGGGCGAGCCATTCGTGGACCAGGATGCCTGCCATCGGGAGGCTCCTTCCTGGCTTCGCGGGGTTGTGCGGGCGTGCGTCGGCGCCCGCTCAAGGATAGTCGTTGGTCGCTGAGGGATCGCCCACGTGCGGTCGGCGGAGGAATCACCTCATGCCGATCGAGCGGAGATAGGCGGCGAAGACGTCGAGTGACGCGAGTTGATCGAACCCGTAATGGTCGCAGCGCCACCCGGTGGCGCGCGTCACCAGCCACTCGCGCTCCTGTTGGTCAGCGAGAACCTCGTCGGCGGACCGGCCTGACATGAACTCCGGGTCTGTGAGCTTGATCGCGCCGTCGAACTCCATCCAGCGCCCCAACTCGGGCCATGCCTGATCGAGCAGCGCGAACCTGCTCTCACCAAGCTCGACGCGCAGCTGCAGTTGCGGAGCCGGGACGCCGAGCTGCAGCATCCAGAATCTCGACACGGCCTCACCTGGAAGCTGGGCGCGTCCGTCAGCGAGTTCGGTGAGAACTCGGGCCTGACGGATGCCGCGGGCACCGGTGCCGGCGACGACGCGCTTGCGTACAAGCGCGCGAAACTCCTCCGCCTTCGACTCGTCGTAGGTATGCGCCCTGTCGTCCCACGCCTTCTTGCGCAGCGCATCATCGAACACCACGATGCCGGCCTCGGGCGACGCTGTGCGGATGACGTCGTACACCGTGCGGTCGAGCGAGGTGACCCGAAGGCCCTCGATGAGCACGACATCGCCCTCAGGGAGCGGCTCTTGGTGACGGACGACGTCGGCGCCGTCGCGCCGGGTGTACCTCCGCGGCACGATGACGTCGACCCTGTCGCTGCGGGTCCGGAAGACGGACTGCCTCCACAAGGCCGATGCCGTGGCCCGACAGAAGGTCGCCCGCTCATCGCGCTGACGTGCGGCAACAGCGTGCGCAAGGGTACGTAACCGCATCTCGCTGTACAGCTGCCCCCATTCGGACTCGAGCGCGTACGCCCCCTGGCGGACCCGCGCGAGCAGGTTCGGCTGGACCCCCGCGACGGATCCGGCATCCAGCCGCACGCCGGACCGAGCAAACAGGTGGATGCGCCCGGAACGTATGGCCATGCATCCGATCGTGGCAACACCGTCGTGCTCACCCGGCGCCTTCCCCCGCTGCTGTGGATGCCCCGACGCCGCCGGCGCCCTGTGGAGGAGCCACCGCGCCCCGGCCAGGTCCCCTTGTCCCCGACCATGCCCGATCCTCGTCGACCATGCCCGTTTCGCGGCGACCGTGGCCGTTCGGAGGACGGGCACGGTCGGCGAAGGACGGGCACGCTCGGCACGGGACGGGCACGCTCGGCGCGGGACGGGCACAGTCGGCGACGGACGGGCACGGTCGCGCACGAACGGGCATGGTCGGCGCGGGTCGACTCGGACTGGGGCCGGGAACGACGAACGCCCCCGAGCCGGAGCTCGGGGGCGTTCGTCAGTGAGTCAGAAGACTTACTTGATGATCTTCGTGACCGTGCCGGCGCCGACGGTGCGGCCACCCTCACGGATCGCGTAGCCGAGGCCCTCTTCCATGGCGATGGGCTGGATCAGCTCGACCGTCATGTCGGTGGTGTCGCCGGGCATGACCATCTCGGTGCCCTCGGGCAGCGTGATGACGCCGGTGACGTCGGTGGTGCGGAAGTAGAACTGCGGACGGTAGTTCGTGAAGAACGGGTTGTGACGGCCGCCCTCTTCCTTGGACAGGATGTACGCCGTGCCCTCGAAGTTGGTGTGCGGGGTGACCGAACCGGGCTTCACGACGACCTGGCCGCGCTCGACGTCGTCACGCTTGGTGCCGCGCAGGAGCAGACCACAGTTCTCGCCGGCCCACGCCTCGTCGAGCTGCTTGTGGAACATCTCGATACCGGTGACGATCGTCTTCTGCGTCGGGCGCAGACCCACGATCTCGACCTCGGAGTTGATGGCCAGCGTGCCACGCTCGGCGCGGCCCGTGACGACCGTGCCACGGCCGGTGATGGTGAAGACGTCCTCGATCGGCATGAGGAACGGCTTGTCCTTGTCACGCACCGGGTCGGGGATCGACGAGTCGACGGCCTCCATGAGGTCGAGGATCGCCTGCGTCCACTGCTCGTCGCCCTCGAGAGCCTTGAGGCCCGAGACGCGCACGACGGGGGCGTTGTCGCCGTCGAAGTCCTGCGACGAGAGGAGCTCGCGAACCTCGAGCTCGACGAGCTCCAGGATCTCCTCGTCGTCGACCATGTCCGACTTGTTCAGCGCGACCAGCAGGTACGGCACGCCGACCTGCTTGGCGAGCAGCACGTGCTCACGCGTCTGAGCCATCGGGCCGTCGGTGGCGGCGACCACGAGGATCGCGCCGTCCATCTGAGCGGCACCGGTGATCATGTTCTTGATGTAGTCGGCGTGACCCGGGGCGTCGACGTGAGCGTAGTGACGCTTCGGGGTCTCGTACTCGACGTGCGAGATGTTGATCGTGATACCGCGCTGACGCTCCTCGGGAGCCGAGTCGATCGACGCGAAGTCGCGCTGCACGTTGGTGGCCGACGGGTACTTGTCGGCGAGCACCTTCGAGATGGCTGCGGTGAGCGTGGTCTTGCCGTGGTCGACGTGCCCGATCGTTCCGATGTTCACGTGCGGCTTGGTGCGCTCGAACTTGGCCTTGGCCACTGGGTCCTCCTCAGGACGTTCGTGTAGAGGTTCCGGACGCTGGTGTGCGTCGGTCGTCTACGGGGATGTCTCCAGCTTAGTAGAGACGGTTCTGTTGATTCTGTGTGAAGTTGTGCCGCCGGGATGCCTCGTCACCGAGGCATCCCGGCAGAAAAGGGTTACTCGCCCTTGACCTTCTGGATGATCTCGTCAGCCACGTTGCGAGGAACCTCGGCGTAGCTGTCGAACTCCATCGAGTAGACGGCGCGGCCCGAGGTCTTCGAGCGCAGGTCGCCGATGTAGCCGAACATCTCGGACAGCGGGACCAGCGCACGGACGACCTTGACGCCCTGGGCGTCCTCCATCGACTGGATCTGGCCACGACGCGAGTTCAGGTCGCCGATGACGTCGCCCATGTACTCCTCGGGAGTACGCACCTCGACCGCCATGAGCGGCTCGAGGATGACGGGGTTCGCCTTGCGGACGGCCTCCTTGAAGCCCATCGAGCCGGCGATCTTGAACGCCATCTCGGACGAGTCGACGTCGTGCGAGGCGCCGTCGGTGAGGATCGCCTTCACGCCCACCATGGGGTAGCCGGCGAGCACGCCGACGTTCATGGCGTCCTGGAAGCCCTGGTTGGTCGGCTCGATGTACTCGCGCGGGATGCGGCCACCGGTGACCTTGTTCTCGAACTCGTACGTCTTGTCGGCCGTGACCTCGAGGGGCTCGAGCGCGAACTGGATCTTCGCGAACTGACCCGAACCGCCGGTCTGCTTCTTGTGCGTGTAGTCGTGACGCTCGACGGTCTTGCGGATCGTCTCGCGGTACGCGACCTGCGGCTTGCCGACGTTGGCCTCGACCTTGAACTCGCGCTTCATGCGGTCCACGAGGATGTCGAGGTGCAGCTCGCCCATGCCCTTGATGACCGTCTGGCCGGTCTCGGCGTTCTGCTCGACGCGGAACGTCGGGTCCTCTTCGGCGAGCTTCTGGATCGCGAGACCCAGCTTCTCCTGGTCGGCCTTCGTCTTGGGCTCGATGGCGACCTCGATGACCGGCTCCGGGAACGTCATCGACTCGAGGACGACCTGGTTGGCGGCATCCGACAGGGTGTCACCGGTGGTGGTGTCCTTGAGGCCGATGACGGCGTAGATGTGACCGGCGGTGACCGAGTCGACCGGCATCTCCTTGTTGGCGTGCATCTGGAAGATCTTTCCGATGCGCTCCTTCTTGCCCTTGGTCGCGTTGACGACCTGGGCGCCGGAGTCGAGGTGACCCGAGTACACGCGGATGTAGGTGAGACGACCGAAGAACGGGTGCGTCACGATCTTGAACGCGAGCGCCGCGAACGGCTCCTCACGGTCGGCGTGACGCTCGATGATGATCTCTTCGTTCTTCGGGTCCTTCGCCTCGATGGCGGGGACGTCGAGCGGCGACGGCAGGTAGTCCACGACCGCGTCGAGCATCGGCTGCACGCCGCGGTTCTTGAACGCCGAGCCGCAGAGGACCGGGTAGATCTCGGAGGCGATGGTGAGCTTGCGGATCGCGGCCTTGATCTCGGCGACCGTGAGCTCCTCGCCGCCGAAGTGCTTCTCGAGAAGCTCCTCGTCGGTCTCGGCGACGGTCTCGAGGAGGATCTCGCGGTACTCGGCGGCCTTGTCGGCGAGGTCGGCCGGGATCTCCTGGATCTCGTACTTCGCACCCATGGTCACGTCGCCCTTGGCGTCGCCGGGCCAGACCAGCGCGCGCATCTCGACGAGGTCGATGACGCCCACGAAGTCGCTCTCGGCGCCGATCGGCAGCTGCAGCACGAGCGGCTTGGCCTTCAGGCGGTTGACGATGGTGTCGACGGTGAAGTAGAAGTCGGCGCCCAGCTTGTCCATCTTGTTGACGAAGCAGATGCGGGGCACGTCGTACTTGTCGGCCTGGCGCCAGACCGTCTCGGACTGGGGCTCGACGCCCTCCTTGCCGTCGAAGACGGCGACAGCGCCGTCGAGGACGCGGAGCGAGCGCTCGACCTCGACCGTGAAGTCGACGTGACCGGGCGTGTCGATGATGTTGATCTGGTTCTTGTTCCAGAAGCACGTGACGGCGGCCGACGTGATCGTGATGCCGCGCTCCTGCTCCTGCTCCATCCAGTCGGTGGTGGCAGCGCCGTCGTGCGTCTCGCCGATCTTGTGGTTGACGCCCGTGTAGAACAGGATGCGCTCGGTCGTCGTCGTCTTGCCGGCATCGATGTGCGCCATGATGCCGATGTTGCGGACCTTGTTGAGGTCGGTGAGCACTTCTTGTGCCACGGGGTGTCCTTACGTGTGGAGTGGGATGTCGCGGGGTTGCCGGCCGAGGGGTTCGCCCTCGGCCGGCAACCGAGAGCTGATTACCAGCGGTAGTGCGCGAAGGCGCGGTTCGACTCGGCCATCTTGTGGGTGTCTTCGCGGCGCTTGACCGCGGCACCGAGGCCGTTCGAGGCATCCAGGATCTCGTTCTGGAGGCGCTCGGTCATCGTCTTCTCACGACGACCCTTCGCGTAGCTCACGAGCCAGCGGAGAGCGAGCGTGTTGGCGCGGTGAGGCTTGACCTCGACCGGCACCTGGTAGGTCGAACCACCGACGCGGCGGCTCTTGACCTCGAGCGTGGGGCGCACGTTGTCGAGCGCCTTCTTGAGCGTGGCGACGGCGTCCTGGCCGTTCTTCGCCTCGACACCCTGCAGGGCGCCGTAGACGATCGACTCGGCGAGCGACTTCTTGCCGTCGACGAGGATCTTGTTCACCAGCTGGCTGACGATCGGGGCGCCGTAGACCGGGTCGTTGGCGACGGGACGCTTGGGGGCGGGACCCTTACGAGGCATCTGACTCAGCCCTTCTTCGCGCCGTAGCGGCTGCGAGCCTGCTTACGGTTCTTGACAGCCTGGGTGTCGAGCGCACCCCGGACGATCTTGTAACGGACACCCGGAAGGTCCTTCACACGGCCGCCACGGACCAGCACGAGCGAGTGCTCCTGCAGGTTGTGACCCTCACCGGGGATGTACGCGGTGACCTCGGTGCCGTTGCGGAGCTTGACACGGGCGACCTTGCGCATGGCCGAGTTCGGCTTCTTGGGCGTGGTCGTGTACACGCGGGTGCAGACACCCGCCTGCTGCGGGTTCGCCTTGAGCGCCGGCGCCTTGGTCTTCGAGACCTTGGGCGAGCGACCCTTGCGAACCAACTGCTGAATAGTTGGCACGTTCTCTCCTCATAATGCTGCACGGTGACAGCGTCGTGGTTTCACCACAAACCCACCGGCACGACAGGAACCTGCCGTGCGTTTCGTGGTGGATATGCCGTGGGGGTGGCCTGTTCGCAGACCGTTCCCGGGATGCGGCGCCCGCCCGGCCGCCGACACGCCGAGGCACGTCGGACGGCGCGCGAGAGCGCACACCCGCTCTATGATACGTGGGTTTCGAGGGTCGGGCAAACGCGCCCGGGTGCCGGCGGAAAACAGAGTGGATGCCGGCGGCCGAAGCCGCCGGCATCCACTCGAAGAACCGCGTCAGTTGCCGGCGAGGGCCTGGTCGGTGTCCTTGATCGCCTGCATCATCTTGCGCAGCGACTCGCCCATGTCGGAGATGCCC
>NZ_BAABLG010000014.1:0-1301 GCF_039544225.1 Microbacterium jejuense | reverse complement strand
GGGACTGCCCCGAGTTTGGTTGACGATCGGGGGTTGGGGTAGTCAGGCCGCGATTGCGGTCGTGTAGATCATCTCAAACTCGACCGGGGTGAGTTTGCCGAGGCCGCGTTGGCGTCGACGCCGGTTGTACTTCGTCTCGATCCAGCGGACCATCGCCAGGCGCAGATCCTGGCGGGTCTCCCACCGCTGGGTGTTCAGGACGTTCTTCTGCAGGAGCGCGAAGAAGCTCTCCATGCTGGCGTTGTCCCCGGCGCCGTAGGAGCGGCCCATCGAGCCGACCAAACCGTTGTTCTCCAGCAGGCGTTGGACTTTCTTCGCGCGAAATTGACCGCCCCGGTCCGAGTGGCAGATCGTGCCCGCCGGTGAGCGCAGCGCGATCGCGTTGCGCATCGCGGCCATCGCGAGCGAGGACTTCATCCGGGTATCGATGGAGTAGCCGACGATCTTGTTCGACCAGACGTCCTTGATCGCGCAGATGTAGAGCTTGCCTTCCCGGGTGGGGTGTTCCGAGATGTCCCACAGCCACACCCGGTTCGGCCCGTCGGCGACGAACTCGTGACGGAGCACGCCGTGCTCGTCGACGACCGCGAGGAGATCGTCATGCGGGGCCGGCCCCGTCGCGCCGGCCTTCGACGTCCGGGACTTGTGGTGGCTGGCCGTGATGCGTGCGATGCGGCACAGCCGGTGCACCCGGTTCTCGCCGACCGTGATGCCGTGCTCGTCGCGCAGCTCGTCGGTGATGAACCGGTAGCCCAGCGTCGCGTCATCGCTGTGGACGTCGCGGATCACGTCCAGCAGGTGCGCGTCGTCCCAGTCGCGCCGGCTCACGGGATCCTTCAGCCACTTGTAGTACCCCTGGGGCGTCAACCCCAGGACCCGGCACGCCACCGTGACCGGCACCCGGATCGGGGCGCCGGACGCGGCCATCTCTCGGACGAGCGGGAAGACTATTTTCCCGGCAGGTTCGCCTGCGACAGGTACGCCGCCGCACGGCGCAGGACCTCGTTCTCCTGCTCGAGGAGCCGGTTGCGCTTCTTCAGCTCCCGCAGCTCCTTGCGCTCGTCATCGCTGAGCCCGGGACGCTTGCCGTCCTCGACGTCGGCCTTCTTCATCCAGTTCGTCAGCGAGCCTTCGGAGATCCCGAAGTCCTTCGCGATCTGCGCCAACGGCGCCTGACCCTGACGGGCCACGGCCACGACATCGTCGCGGAACTCCTGCGGGTACGGCTTGGTCACTGGGACATCCTTCCAGAGAGGACGAATCCTCAAAGTTCAGACGTCAACCAAACCCGGGGCAGTCCC
>NZ_BAABLG010000013.1:254785-271812 GCF_039544225.1 Microbacterium jejuense | reverse complement strand
ACCCTGTGGGAGAGTAGGACACCGCCGGACACCCATTCACGGAATGGCCACCCACACCCTGGGTGGCCATTCCGCGTTAACACGGGTGATTGCCGAGGCCGCCCGCATCCAGGAGGATCGAACAATGGCAGATCAGCAGCCGCGCGACGACGATCGCGCGCCGCGTCAGCGATCCGGGGGCAAGCCGACCTCTGGCAACAGCAAGCCGTATGCCAAGCGTGACGGCGACCGCAAGCCGTACGGTGACAAGAAGCCGTACGAGCGTCGCGATGGCGATCGTCCGTATGCGAAGCGTGACGGTGACAAGAAGCCCTTTGCGGACAAGAAGCCGTATGGCGACAAGAAGCCGTATGGCGACAAGAAGCCGTACGAGCGTCGCGATGGCGATCGTCCCTACGCGAAGCGCGACGGCGATCACAAGCAGTACGGAGACCGTAAGCCTTACGGCGACAAGAAGCCGTACGAGCGTCGCGACGGCGATCGTCCGTATGCGAAGCGTGACGGTGATCGCAAGCCGTACGGCGACAAGAAGCCGTATGAGCGTCGCGACAACGACCGTCCGTACGCGAAGCGTGACGGTGATCACAAGCCGTACGGCGACAAGAAGCCGTATGAGCGCCGGGACAACGACCGTCCGTACGCGAAGC
The DNA here is from genome assembly GCF_039544225.1 of Microbacterium jejuense. Lineage (NCBI taxonomy): Bacteria > Bacillati > Actinomycetota > Actinomycetes > Micrococcales > Microbacteriaceae > Microbacterium > Microbacterium jejuense. The sequence goes on along the minus strand of NZ_BAABLG010000013.1, from coordinate 271,165 downwards.
GCGACGGCGACAAGAAGCCTTACGGCGACAAGAAGCCTTACGGCGACAAGAAGCCTTACGGCGACAAGAAGCCTTACGGTGACAAGAAGCCTTACGGCGACAAGAAGCCTTACGGCGACAAGAAGCCTTACGGCGACAAGAAGCCTTACGGCGACAAGAAGCCCTACGAGCGCAGTGCTCGTCCGACCCGCGGGGGAGCGGACCGTCCCGATCGTGCGGTGCGCGAGGGCGAGATCCGCCCTGTCCGGCCGCGTCACGACGACCCGGCCATTCCCGAGGATGTCACTGCCCGCGACCTTCCGCCGGGAGCGCGCAACGAGCTGAAGACCCTCAGCAAGGAGAACGCGGACCAGGTCGCCCGCCACCTGGCGATGGCATCGCAGCTGATCGACGACGACCCGGAGCTCGCGCACCAGCACGCGCTGTCGGCGTCCCGTCGTGCCGGCCGGATCGCGGTCGTGCGCGAGACGCTCGCGATCACGGCGTACGCGACGGGTGACTACGCCCTCGCGCTGCGCGAGCTGCGCACGTACCGTCGCATCTCTGGCAACGACGACCAGATCGCGCTGATGGTCGACAGCGAGCGCGGCGTCGGGCGTCCCGACCGTGCGCTGGAGGTCGGCCGCTCGGTGGACCGCGCGGCTCTGGACACGTCGGAGCGCGTGCAGCTGGCGATCGCCATGTCGGGCGCCCGGCTCGACCTGGGCGAGCCCGAGCGCGCGCTGCAGGAGCTCGACATCCCCGAGCTGGATCCCGATCGGGCGTTCGAGTGGAGCCCCGCGCTGTTCGCCGCCCGTGCGGCGGTGCTCGAAGAGCTCGGGCGTGCGGACGAGGCCGCGCAGTGGCAGCAGCGCGCGGTGGTCGCCGCAGACGTGCTGTACGCGGCATCCGGCATCGCCGATCTGGAGACGATCCTCGTCGAGGAGATCCTTGAGGAGGACGACGAGGACGACGACGACGTGGATGCCGGCACGGACGACGAGGCGGAGGACGACGAGGCCGGTGCGGCCGAGGAGCAGTCCGTCGCGGACGAGGTCGCCGAGATCCTGGTCGATGCCGGCGTCGACGAGCCCGAGACTGCGGGCGACGAGGCTCAGGCCTGATGGCGCTGTTCGGGCGCCGCACACAGACCGAAGGCCCCGCTCCGCTCGACGGCGTCGACGTGGTGCTCGCCGACCTCGACGGTGTCGTGTACGCGGGCGCCGGAGCGCTGCCGCACGCGGTCGAGAGCCTCAACCGTGCCCGGACCGACCGCGCGATCGGGTACATCACGAACAACGCGGCCCGCACCGACGCCTCGGTCGCCGCGCACCTGACCGACCTCGGTCTGCAGACCACCGCCCGTGACGTCGTGACGAGCCCGCAGGCCGCGATGCGCCTGCTCGCGCAGCGCATCGCTCCCGGCTCGGCCGTGCTCGTCGTCGGCGGCGACGGCCTGGTGACCGAGGTCGAGAAGGCCGGCTTCGTCGTGACGCGCAGCGCCGACGACGCCCCGGCGGCCGTCGTTCAGGGCTTCGCGCCGGAGGTCGGCTGGACGCAGCTGGCCGAGGCGGCCTTCGCGCTCAAGACGCCCGAAGAAGAGGGCGGCATCCCGTGGGTGGCGACCAACACGGACTGGACGATCCCGCAGTCGCGCGGGATCGCGCCGGGCAACGGCACGCTGGTGTCGGCCGTGCACACCGCGGTCGGGCGGCTCGCGACAGTCGCGGGCAAGCCCGAGGTGCCGATCTTCGAGGAGGCTGTCTCACGGTTCGGGGCGCGGCATCCGCTGTTCCTCGGCGACCGCCTCGACACCGACATCCTCGGCGCCAACCGGGCGGGCATCGCGTCGGCGCTCGTGCTCACGGGCGTCGATCGGCCCAAGCATGTGCTGGCGGCGCCGGAGGGCTCGCGTCCCACGTTCATCCTGGGCGACCTGCGTGAGCTGCACGAGCCGTACCCCGAGGTCGTCGTCACCGACGGCGTGGCCACGGTGCGCGACGCGCGCGTGGCGATCGACGGGCCCGACATCCGCATCGTGTCGGCCGGCGACAGGCCGATCGACCTGGTGCGCGCCGGAGCGGCAGCGATCTGGTCCACGGGGCTCGCGATCTTCGGGTTCCGCGTGCCCGAGGAGCTGTACGCGGATCCGTTCCACCGGCCCTGAGCGGGGACGGGAACGCCGTGCCGCCCGGCGGGCGGTCGGTGGCCGCCGTATTCTGAGGACATGGATCAGCCCAGCGTGCACGATGACGAGGCCGGCGACCTGCTGTCGACGCTCGAGGTGATCGAGGCGCAGCCGCTCGCCACGCGCGCCGATGCGTACGATGCGCTGCACGACGCGCTGTCGCGCCGCCTCGAGGCGACGCCGGGCGCCCCGGCATGACCCAGCGCCTGGATGCGGCGCTCGCGGCGCAGGGCCTCGCACGCTCGCGTACGCATGCCGCGACGCTCATCGCCGAGGGGATGGTGACCGTCGACGGCAAGGCCGTCGTCAAGGCGTCCGCGCCGATCGGCGAGGGCGCTGTGCTCGCCGTCGCCGGAGCGGACCACTACGTGAGCCGGGCGGCGCACAAGCTCATCGCCGGCCTCGACGCGTTCGGCGTGGACGTCCGCGGAAGGGTCGCGCTCGACATGGGCGCCTCGACCGGCGGGTTCACCCAGGTGCTGCGCGAGCGCGGCGCCGAGCCGGTCATCGCGGTGGACGTCGGTCATGGGCAGCTGGCGGCATCCATCGAACTCGACGCGGGCGTGATCTCGATCGAGGGATTCAACGTCCGCTACATGACCGCCGGATCGCTGGCCGAGGCGAGCGGCGTGACGCCGTCGCCGTCCGTGATCACCGGCGATCTGTCGTTCATCTCGCTCGCGCACGTGCTGCCCGCGGCTCGCGCCGTCGCGGCGCCGGACGCCGACCTGGTGCTGCTGATCAAGCCGCAGTTCGAGGTCGGCCGCACCGCGGTCAAGGGCGGACTCGTGACCAATCCGGTGCTGCGCGCCGACGCGGTCGCGGGGGTGCTGTGGACGGCCTGGGACCTGGGCCTCGGCACGCGCGGGCTCATCGCGTCGCCCATCGCCGGAACCCACGGCAACCGCGAGTACGTCGTGCATCTCGCGGCCGACGGCGCGATCCCCGAGCAATGGCGCGACGAGGTCGACCGGCTGACGGCATGAGCACCGCGGGGCGGATGCGCCGTATCAGACGGGCGGGTCCTCCCTCCTAGGTGGCATCGGACCACCGGCGCAGGTCAACGGGGCAGCGCCACGTCCGCGACGCTCACGGGGAGCGATCGTGCTCAACTTCCTGAACCATTTCTCGGTGCCGGGCGTCGATCACGTCACGGTGTACCACGACGACCAGGATCCGAACCTCTACTACACAGTCCCCGAGCTGCCGTCGCTGCTCACCCGTGACGACGGTTCGCCCTCGTTCACGCTCATCTCGTTCGCACGCGACTTCACCCTGCTGGCCGACAGCGCCAGCCAGCTGCCGACGGCCGAGACCGAGGGCGGGCTGCTGCAGCTGACGACGTCGCTGGAGGTGTCCGAGCCCGACCAGCAGACCATCCGCGAGTACATCGCCGGGGGGATGGACGGGATGCCGCGACCGCTGCTGCGCGGGCGCCGGCTGATCCTGCTGCGGCCGGGCGCCGCGGCGGGTCGCGACATCAAGCTCGCGTACCCGACGTGGGTGGACGGCAAGGTGGCTTTCCACCTCTTCCCGTCGGGAGGCGACACCTTCGTCAAGGCCCTGCAGGGCTCCGAGAAGCCGTCGCTGGTGGCGAGCAACCTCGCGTCGTACACCGCACTGCTCGGGCAGGAGGGCCTGCGGCTCATCCGCAGCTCGATCGAGGACGGCTGGAGTCCCGGCACGATCAACTACGACATGTCTTTCGTGGCGCGCATCCCGAGCCTGTCCGTGCGGGTGTGGGGCGAGTCGCACGACGTGTACCAGGAGATCAAGGACCACACGACAGTCACCGAGACCTACCGCAGCGGCAACCGCGTGCGGACCTACCAGTACCCGCAGGTGTCGAGCCTCGAAGAGCTGCGCGACATCTCGACGTCGCTGCACATCGAGTACGACGTCGGCGACTTCCGCAGCGGCGGCGAGGGCGAGGATCCCACGAAGTCGCTCGAGGACGTCGTGTTCACGATGGTGCAGCAGCTCATCACGACGCGGTTCCTCAGCCCCGGGTTCGAACCGGGCCTCAAGGCCGAGAAGCTCGGCACCGATCCGCTCGCCCACGGCGGCGGCGAGAAGATGCCCGCCGGCAATCAGCTGTGGCTCAAGGACTTCGAGCAGAGCATGGACGTGTCGATCGACTTCACGTTCTCGGGGTCGACGAACTTCCTCGTCGAGAAGCATCCCAATTCGGAGCTGTTCGCGCTGGTCGGCAAGGAGCAGGTCAAGAAGTCCATCATCGAGGCCGACCTCAGCAAGCCGTACTTCACGCTGCTGGACGTGCCGGTGCAGGTCACCGCGGACTTCGACCGTGATCCGATCGCCGCCATCAAGGTGTTCCTCGAGTACGACCACGAGGACGAGAAGGGCGCGGGGCGCAAGCGTCAGGTCGAGGAGTTCCTGTTCGACTCGAACCAGGACCGCTACTTCTTCCGCACCGTCATGGCGCGCGCCGCCGACGGCACGCCGAAAGACACGTACACGTACCGCAGCGAGATCATCTACAAGGCCAGCGCCGCCTCCGAGAAGCTGCCGCCGGTCACGACGAACGACCGCAACCTCATCATCGGGTACGACCAGCTCAACTGCGTCAACGTCGCCGTGTACTGGGGCGCCATCCCGACCGACGCCGTGCAGCAGGTGCAGGTGTCGTTCCGCTATCCGGGCGTCGCGCTGCCGTCGGCGACCGCCGACGTCGTGCTGCGGCTGGATGCACCGCAGGGCAGCTGGTTCACCTACACGGGGCAGAACGCGTCGCCCGAGTACGAGTACGACGTCACCTTCTTCATGGCCGACGGGCAGCGGATCACCCTCCCGACCCAGAAGGCGTCCACGCAGCGCCTGATCATCAATGCGCCGTTCGAGGACAAGCTCGCGGCGACCTTCGTGCCGCAGGGGACCTTTCCGCCGGTGGCGTCCATCGTCGTCACGACCAAGTACGTCGACGGCGACTACGAGGTCGGCGACGTGCACCCGTTCACGGCGGCCGGCGACGTGTGGGAGTGGCGCATCGATCTGCGCGATCGCGCGAAGCGCACGTTCCAGTACCGCGTCGATGTGACCTATGCCGACGGCTCGTCGAGCACGGGCGACTGGCAGGACGGTGCCGAGGGCACGATCCTCGTCGGCGACGTCGCCCGCGACATGCTGCGCGTCGAGATCGTGACCGACCTGGTCGACATGACCAAGTGGAAGCTCGTCATCGTGCGCCTGGCGTACGACGTGGGCGACGGTTCGACGGCCGAGCACATCCTGAAGCTCACCGCCGCGCCACCTGCCCCGGCGGACCTCGTGTGGACCGTGCCGATCTCGGACCCGACCCGGCGCGGCTACACATATCAGGTCCAGGCGTTCGGCAACGCGGGGGAACGCCACCTCGTCGACCCGACGCCGGCGACCGACCCCCTGCTGGTGCTGGAGTTCTGAGGAGCGATCGTGCCCGAGTCCCTGCCTTTCGAGACGGCGGTCCTGGCCACCGCCCTGACGCCCACGCTCCGGCAGTTCGCCGTCGAGCAGCAGCCGAAGCTGCGTGCCCGCGCGTTCGACGTCGGACGCCTGAACCTGGCGCTGCTGCACGACCTCACGCTGACCTCGCAGCTCACCGACGCACCGCACGTGACGGCCGCGCCCGCGCAGGTCGAGCGCCCGGTCGCGGGCGCCGACGGCACCGTGTACTTCGTACCGCAGGCCCGCCTCGCCGAGCGGTCGCGCGCCACCCGCGCGCCGCACGTGTTCCTCGCGAAGAGCGACGGCGGCGTGACCCTGCAGGTGTGGTTCGATCTCGTGCGCTTCCCGTCGCTGCCGAGCGAGGCGCAGCCCCTGCCGGCGGACGGCTTCATGGTGTCGCTGCTGAGCGCGGGCGGCGGGCGGATCGACTTCACGCGGTGCGACTCGCTGCCGCCCGCCGAGGGCGCGGACCAGACGATCGGACGGCTCTACTGCGAGACGGCGGTCGATCCGAACACCGCAGTGACGATGCTGCAGTCCGAGGGCACCGTGTTCCGCGTCGAGGCGGACGTGCACTACGCGACCGGCCAGACGGCCGCGCCCACTCCCGTCTTCGATCCGACCGACATCAAGATCGCCGGACCGCTGCGCGTGTCGTTCGGCGGAATGCGCGGCGTGGGCCGGCCGCAGCGGATGGCATCGCTCGTGCGCTCGCGGGCGCTGTCGGACGTCAGATTCGACACGGCCGTGCTCGCAGACATCGGCGCCGTGGTCGCCGACCCGGGGCCTGCGACCACGTGGACGCAGCAGACGAGCAGGATGTCGCTGGGCGCCGCGGACCGCGGCGGCGTGGCCGCATGCTTTCCACCGTCGGTGATGCAGAACCGCGCGATCTACGCGCAGGTCACGAGCGGGTTCGGCAGCGAACCGTGGTCGGAGTGGGTCGAGTCGCCCAACGGGCGGTTCATGGACTCGCCGGTGCCCGACCAGTTCTACGTGCTGCCCGACGAGTACCGCCTCGCGTTCGACGCCGAGACGAAGACGCCGTCGATGATGGTGCTGCTGGTGCCGCCCCCGCGCGCCGAAGGGGCTGTCGAGCCGACGACCTTCGGCGGCTCGTACACGCTGCGCACCCGCTTCAGCGTGGTGCCGTGGATCGATCCGGCGCGGCGCGAACGGCTGCGCGCCGAGATCGCCCAGCATGCCGGCATCCCGTATCCGCAGCTGCTGATCGGCGGCGCGCGCAGCGCGAGCTGCCGGCTGTCGACGGTGCTGCACGAGCTCGGCTCGTCGCTCGTCGGATCGGCCGACACCGGCGTCGCCGTCGACCCGCTCGGCTTCGACCTGGTGCTCGACTGCACCAGCGAGTTCTACTCCACGCTGTCGCACCTGCTGGTGACCGACGGCGTCGACGCCGAGGTCACCGTCACGCTCGTATCGGACTCCGAGCAGCCGCTCACCGCCGGCGTGCCGGTCAGTCTGCGGCTGGATCGCCCCGCGTCCGATGTGCTGTCGGCCGAGCTGCTGCCCGCCGCGGTGTCCGCTCCCGAGGTCGCGCCCGCCGTGCCCGAGGCCGCGCCCGACGGCGTCGCCGCGGAGGCCCCGCCGGTCGCGATGCCGGTCGGCCCGCCGACCCTGCGCGTGTCGAACCCGCTGCCGTACGCGGTGACGGTGTCGCAGGCGGCGGTCACGCTCCTCGTGGTCGATGAGACGCTGCCGAGTCCGATCGGAGCGGTGGATGCCGCCGCCGCGCCCGCGGCGTTCACGCTGCCGGCGGCGGGGGAGCAGCCGGCGACGATCGATCTGGTGCTGACCCCGGCCGCCGCCGATCAGCCGCCGCTGTACGGCGCCGTGGGGGTCGCGTTCTTGGGGGTCGACATCGACATCGACCCCCAGCAGGTGCTGTCGAAGGCCTACGACACCGGCTCGTCCGGCGCGGTCTCGAGCGAGGTCGAGGTGCGCTGCTACCAGCTCGAGCACCCCGATGTGCTCCCGCCCGACCTCAGCGGTGTGTTCGGGCTCGAGGTCCAGCTGCGCAGATCCGAGACGGCCGAGTCGATCACTGCGTTCCTCACCAGGGACCAGCCGTCGATGCGCGTGCAGGTCGGCTTCACGCTCGGCGACATCATGGCCGGCGCCCGGCCCGAGCAGCCGACCTTCCAGTGGCGCCGGCGCAACATGACCGGCGCGGGCAGCGGCCAGTGGTCGCCGTGGGAATCCATCACCGGCAGGCAGCTGTTCCTGTCGCCGACGGGGATGTGACCTCGTGTTCGCCTCGCCGACCCGCATCGTCGCCCACGGCGTCGAGTGCGTGAACGCGGGCGGGTCCCGCTGGCGGTACACATCGCTCGCACCGTGGCCACAGCTCGGTCCGGACGGGACGCCGCTGGTGTCGCTGCTGCGCGCGGGCTCCGTGGCCATGGTCCAGCTGGGCGTCCAGCTCGACCCGCCCGGCGCCGTGCTCGAGCGGGCACGGGCCGCCGTCGAGGCGGCGGTGGCGGCATCCATCACGCTCGACAGCGGCCTCGACGGCGTCGACCGCGTCGACGTCGTGCTCGACGCCGGCCCCGGCGAGCGGATCGTCGCCACCTCGGCAGGCAGCGGCTACCCGCCGTACACCGCCGTCTTCTCGTTCCGGCCCGAGGGTGCCGACCTCGACGCGGTCGCCGCCGCGCTCGGCGGCGAGTCCGGGCGCGTCGAGATCCGCTACCGCGCCCGGCGCGACGGCGGCGAGGTGCGCATCTCGGCAGACCTCGCGGAATGGATGCCGCGCCCGGCGTCCGTCCCGCGCCACGACGCGGCGCCGTCCGGCGCCTGACTGCACCAGGAGAGAGCGATGTTGAAGATCAGCAAGCAGGAGCTCGTCGACGGCGTCACGGTGTTCGGCGACGACACGTACGACGACGTGTTCTATCCGATCCCCGAGCTGCCGCGGTTCCGCACCGACGACGACGGCTCGCCGGTGGTGAGGTTCATGAAGTACCGCAATCCGCTGAACCACGAGGACGGGCGGCGCGGCGGGGGCTATGTGTTCTTCGACACGGAGTTCACCTTCACCCCTGCGCAGCTGGAGAAGCTCCAGGAGGCACTCGACGCGAAGGTGCAGGCGATGGCGGGGCAACCCGGTTTTCGCGCGTCGAGGCCCGGACCGCCCACGGCGCACCTGGGCACCATGACCTACACGCGCGGGACCGCGAACCTGCTGCTCAAGGAGGATGGCGGCGTCCTCATCGAAGCGGTGCGCGGCGCGGGCAAGCCGTCCCTGTTCGGCCGCAACATCGCCGCGTTCATGGTGGAGTTCACGCCCGAGGGCGCGACGCTGTTCGAGCAGGCGCTGCAGGGCAAGGGCGGTGTCGTGCAGGTCGTGTACGACCTCTCGTTCGTCGCGAAGCTCCCTGAGATCAGCGGTCGCGCCTGGTTCCAGGCCGACAAGTTCTACACGTACGAGCAGACGATCGACATCGACTGGTCGCTGTACGGCGACGACGAGTACGTCGACCGGATCCGCGAGCAGTTCGTCGACCACGAGGCGATGGGCATCGAGCTGCAGCTGGACGCCGTTCTGCCCGATCCTGAGGCGGATCGCCAGCTCAAGGACAAGATCCGCACGATGATGGAGCGCGCGCTGCAGGACGCGGTGCTGCGCAAGATGATCCCCGACATCGAGGCGATCCCGATGGACGACCGCGGGATGCCGGAAGACATCGAGCATCTGAAGCGCTCGTTCTCGACGTCGAAGGTGTCGTCGTTCGAGCAGGTGTACCGCGAGAACTCGGCGATCGAGTGGAACATCGTGCCGCAGGGCACGCTGCCGAACATCACGAACCTCGTCGATGCCGCGGGCGATCCGGTGCGCTGGGCCGACCACGCCACCGAGGTGGATCTGAACGACCCGTTCTTCCAGACGCTGCACGTCAAGGTGGGCGTCAACGCGGACTTCGCGAAGCTGCCGATCCACTCGATCGAGGTGAAGCTCGAGTACGACCACGGCACGCAGCACAAGATCGAGGAGTACGCGTTCGCCAGCGCCGACGACTCCGCCGAGTTCGAGACGTTCATCGACGCGGGAGTGCGCGAGTACTCGTACTCGTACCAGGTGAACTATGTCGGCTCGTCGCGCACGTTCGTCGCGCCGCCCGCGAAGACGACCGACACCGTGCTCACTGTCAACGTCGACGACATCGGCCTGCTCGACGTCGAGGTGCAGGCCGGCGACATCGACTTCACGAAGGTCGCCTCGGCCCAGGTCACGGTGCGCTACGAGGACGTCGGCGTCGAGAAGTACGAGGAGCAGTTCGCGCTGACGAAGGATGCCGTGTCGCATCGCGCGCAGCACGTCCTCTTCCAGCCGCGCCGCAACGCCGTCCGGTACCAGGTCGAGTACTTCCTCGTCGACGGCCGGCGGATCCTCACGCCCGAGCAGCAGACGGACCGGTCGCCGATCCTCGTCAACGATCCGCTGGGCCGCACGCAGAAGTTCGAGGTGCGCGGCGTCGGCGACTTCACGGGGCGGATCTCGCAGATCTTCCTCGACCTCGTGTACGAGGACGCTGCCAACGCGTACACGGTCGAGCAGTCGGTCGTGCTGTCGGCCGGCAACGAAGCGGTGTCGCAGCCGTACGCCGTGCTGGGCGAAGGGGGCGGTGTGGTCCGCTACAGCGGCACCATCCGCTACAAGGACGGGACGGTCAAGCCGATCCCGCCCGCCGTCGCGGACGGCACGATCATGGTCGGCGACGTGGTGTCGCGCAAGATCGCGCTGGCTGTCGTGCCCGACCTCGTCGACTGGACGCGGGTGCGGCTGGTGCAGGTCGCGCTGCGGCACGGGCCCGAGGTCGGCGGCGAGGCGAAGGATCTCATCTTCTCGCCGCAGAACACCGTCGCCGCGACGTGGGAGGTGCCGCTGCAGGACGGCGACGACGCCGCGTACCGCTGGAGCGCGACGTATTTCCTCGCCGACGGGACGCAGCAGAGCACGCCGTTGACGACATCGACGGCGCCGTCGATCGTGCTGCAGCCGCCGACGATGGCCCCGGCCCCGGCCCCGGCCCCGGCGCCGACACCGGTGCCCACGCCGACACCGGTGCCCACGCCGACGCCGACGCCGACGCCGACACCGGCACCGGCTCCGGCTCCGACGCCGGCTCCGGCTCCGGAACCGACGCCTGCGCCGACCCCCGGCGCGACCCCGCCGCCGCCGCTCCCGGGCGGCACCCCGCCGCCGCCGCCCCTGCCTGGCGGCGCGCACACCCGTTGATGCCGAACACAGGAACCGAGCGAAGAGCCATGCTGTACCTCAACCCGCCGTACTACGTGATCGACGGCGTCACCCTGATGCCCGATCACGAGGATCCGCTGCAGTTCTACTTCATGCCGATGTCGCCGCACCTGAGCGTCATGGACGAGGCCGGCATCCGCATCCCGAAGATCCAGGTCATCAAGTTCTCGGGGCGTCCGACGCCCACCGCGGACGTGGTGTCGGGCGGATTCCTCGACTTCGACACGAATCTGGGGATCGAGCCCGACAGGCTGACAGCGATCGCCGAGCAGCTGCGCGGCGAGGCGCGGCTCTCCGACCAGCCGCGGCTGGCTCCCGTGCCGCTCATCGAGGGCTCGGTGCGGATGATGCTCTTCGGCGTCGAGTCGCCGAAGGACGAGACCGGGCTGCCCGGTCGCGACGACGAGGAGGAGCTGCCCGGGCCGGCCTTCGTGCAGAAGATCGTGCACGCGGCCACGCCGTCGCTGTACGGCGACAACCAGGCGGCCTTCTCGGTGCGGCTCGACCAGGAGGGCGTCACGATCCTCGACAAGGCGATGCGTGACGAGATCCTGCCGATCGGCGTCGTCTACTCGCTGCAGTACGTGGGTCTGCGACCGGCGTACCGCGTGAAGGTCGACGTCGACTGGGACCGCGTGCAGCACCACTTCGAGTCCAGCGAGTCGGTCAACGTGCCCTTCATCGCGTCGTCGCAGATCGACGAGGTCATCGACGAGCTCGTCGAGAAGCAGATCATCAAGATCGAGGCCGAGAACCTGGTCGCCGACGAGGACGACACCGGCGGTGCCGGCGGTCGGTACGACGCGGCGCTCGCGCAGGTGAGGGAGCTCGTCTTCGAGAACTTCTTCCAGCCGAGCCTGGAGCCGATCGAGCGTCAGACCGACGATGGCATCGACGACTTCGGTCGCGTGCTGCAGACGATCACCACCCACGGGTTCGGCTCGGTGTGGGAGCGCAAAGAGGTCGACATCACCCGCATCGACCGCAAGAAGCTCAACATCGACATGAGCGAGCGCACCTCGGTGATCCGCGAGATCCATCCGCAGGGCCACCTGCGAGGCATCATCCGCGATGTCGAGTCGCAGGGGCTGGACTTCACGCGCTTCCTCACCGAGGTGTCGCTCGAGGATCCGTTCTTCGCCCGCCGGACCGTGCGGGTGATCCCGCGCGCCGACTTCGCCACCGATCAGATCGAGTCGATCAACGTGACGCTCGACTACGCAGGGACCGTCAAGAACGTCGTGATGGATGCCTCGTCCACCGAGCAGTCGGTCCAGTGGCAGAGTTCGCTCGAGGCCGGCCGCATGAGGTCGCCCGTCGATGTGTCGTACGACGTGCTGTTCTCGTCGGGCGCCGTCGGCCGGCCGCGGATGGTGCACGCGCCCGCGCAGCGGATCGAGGGCGACGTCGTGCAGATCGCTCCCCGCGACGGCGTCGGCTACGAGCTGCGGTGGATCAGCTTCACGGTGATCGACTTCCCGTGGGAGCTGTACGACACCATCGAGGTGCACTGCTCGTACGTCGACGAGGCGAACGGCATCCGCATCACCAATCAGTACGCGCTCACCTCCGAGCACAGCACGGGGGCGTGGCCGGTGTTCGCACGGGATCCGGCACGTCGGACCGTCGGCTACCGGACGATCCTGCACGGCGTGGACGGGCGCGACTGGGACAGCGGGGATCTCACCACCGACGACGATCAGATCCGCATCACCGACCCGTTCGGCGCTCGCCGCGTGCTCGACGTGGTCGCTCCCTCGTCGCTGTTCGGCACGCAGCTCGACCGGGTGTTCGTCGACGTGCGCTACGACGACGACGCGAACGGCGTCCACAAGCGGCAGTCCTTCGAGCTGAGCGCCGCCGACTCCGCGACCAAGCGGTTCTCGGTCGAGCTGGTCGATCCGGCTCACCGCCGGGTGTCGTACAAGGTGTCGATGCTGCGCGTGGACGGGATCGTCATCGACATCCCGGAATCGACCACCGAACTCGATCGCGTGATCGTCACGCCGCAGATGCGCGGGCATCGCACTGTCGAGGTGGTCGCGGACGGACTGGACTTCGCGGGGCTCGGGATCCGGCAGGCCACCGTCGAGGCGCTGTACGACCGGCCCGCGCTCGGCCTCCGGTTCGCCGACTCGCTGACGATCTCGCCCGAGAACCCGGCCGACACGTTCGAGTACGACTTCGCCGAGGGTGATCCCGCCTTCACCTATCGCGTCATCCACACGCTCGAGAACGGTCTGACCCGCGACAGCGGGTGGCGCACCTCGAGCGCCGACCTGGTCACCGCCACGGTCGATTGAGCAGAGGAGAACGACATGCTGCAGCTGGGAACCGGGATGCGGACGATCCAGGGGGTCACCGTCTTTCCCGATCACGCGGACGAGGAGCAGTACTGGTACCTTCCGGGTCATCTCGCGATCGCGCGCCGGCCCGAGGACGACTGGCCGCAGTTCAGCTTCATCAAATTCAAGCGCGAGGCGACGTCCGAGGGCGTCGAGGGCGGCGGCTTCCTGATGTTCACGGTCGAGCTGACGCTGCCCGAGAAGATCGAGAGCGAGATCCGCGCGGCGATCCCGGGTGGCGCGCGGCTCAGCGTCGTGCCGTTCGACTCGGGCACCGTCGAGTGCGTCGCGCTGAATCTGCAGGGGCCGGGCGGCACCACCGCGACAGTGAGCGAGGCCGGCACCTTCACCGCCGTGCAGCAGATCCTCGGCGCGCGGGTGCCGTCGCTGTTCGGCGCGAACCAGGCGGTGTTCAGCCTGTCGCTGAGCGCCGAGGGCGCGACGCTGCTCGAATCCGCCTTCGCGCAGGGCGCCGCGCCGATCGGGGTGATCTACCAGCTGACCTTCACCGCGATGCAGCCGTCGCTCGACGTGCGCATCACGGCGGACTTCGAGCGGATCTACGACCACTTCAGCGCCGGGCTCAACGCCAACGTCTACTACGTCGAGATCGGCATCGAGGTCGGCATCGAGGAGCTCGTGCAGAACGGCGCGATCAAGATCGAGGTCACCAACTACTCCACGGACGCCGACAAGGACGAGCAGGAGAAGATGGCGATCGACTTCTTCACGCAGCATCTGCTGCAGAGCTGGTTCACGCCCACGCTCACGCCGGGCACGCTGCAGGGCGGCATGGCGACCGCCCCGCGAGCCGGCGGGGGAGCAGGGCTGTTCGGTCCGGGCAGTGGCTCGGGCAAGTCCGACAAGCCCGACAAGCCCGGCGAGACGCGTCCGGACGCGTCAGGCAGACCGCCGGCTCCGGCCCCCGCGCCGGCTCCTGCCCCCGCCCCGGCTCCTGCCCCCGCCCCGGCTCCTTCTCCCGCGCCGGCGCCGAGCCCTGCTCCTGCACCCGCGCCGGCTCCGGCCCCCGCGCCGGCGCCGAGCCCTGCTCCTGCTCCATCGCCGACCCCTGCCCCTGCCCCTGCGCCCGCTCCCGCCGCGACCCGCGACCTCGTCGTCCACTTCGTGGAGCAGGGTTCCGAGCACGGCGTCCACGGCAGGTACACGGTCGGGTACGCGGTGGACGGGGCCGACCGCGAGGCGGCGACGCCGCCGGGTGGGGCCAGTCAGCTGCGCATCACGGTGCCCGCGGCCTGGACCGATGGCGGACTCATGGCCACGGCATCCACTCTTCCCGAGCTGACGATGGCGGATGCCGATCAGCTGCGCCGCCACGTCACGACCGGCCAGGGCGTGCTGGCATCGGGGCAGCGCGAAGCGCCCCTGGGCGCGGCGATCGGGCGGATCGCCGTGCCCGCGACGGGCGACGTCTCGGCCACCGTGCGCCTTCCGGTCACGAAGACCGTGGTGGCGGCCGCGTCGCCGGATGCGCTCGTGGCCGCGGTGTTCCCCGGCGGGCAGCTGCGGCAGCCCGGCATCTACGACTGCCGGCGCATCGCCGGCACCAACGACTTCGAACTCATCACGCCCGGATGGCCGGGCGGGTTCGACTCCCACCCAGGAGGTGCATGATGGGCGACTCGACCTCACCCGCTCCCGGCAGCCCGACTCCGGCTCCCGCGCCGGCTCCCGCACCGGCACCGGCCCCGGCCCCCGCTCCCGCACCCGCACCGGCGCCCGCACCCGCTCCGGCTCCCGCACCGGCTCCGGCCCCCGGCGGCGGGCCGGCCTCACCGCCGATGCCGCCGTCACCGGGCACCGCGCCGGCACCGGGCCGTCCGGCCACGTCGGGCACGCCCGGCACTTCGGCTCCCGCACCGGCGCCGGGCACTCCCGCACCGGGAGGCGCGCCGGCGTCGCCGGCCGGCGCGACGACGCCGGGTTCCGGCGCGATCCTCACGTTCTCGATGAAGGCGATCACACAGACCGAGCGCAAGACGCTCGTGTTCGAATATCACCGCGAGCAGGCGGTGACGCGCCAGTACGCGCCGCAGTCGCTCATCGGGATGCTGCTGGACGACCTCACCGGACCAGGGCACTTCCTCGAGGTGGACCTCGACGACCCCTTCTTCCGCACGCTCGACGTCGAGGTGTCGCTGACGACGGCGTTCGAGCCGATCGGCCTGCAGTCCGTCGCCGTCGGGCTGGACTACAGCGACGCCGCGCACCCGCAGCGCCACCGGCACGCGGATCTCGTGTTCGACGCGGCACGACCGCAGCCGCAGCACTGGGTGGTGCCGATCGACGATGCCTACGACCTCGGCTACGTGCCGCGCATCGAGTATCACTTCGACCCGCTCGGGGGATGGGAGGCCGAGCGCAACGAGGTGGTGGTCGAGCCGGGGCGCATCGAGGACCGCACCCTGCAGCTCGATCCGACGCAGCACGTCGGTTTCATCGCCGTCGAGATCCGGCCGGAGCGGCTCGATCCGCTCGAAGTCGAATCGGTGACGCTCGCCTTCGAGCACGTCTCGTCCACCGGCTGGCGTGCGCGACGCACGTTCGAGGTCACGCCCGGCGGCGCACCCCAGGCGTGGCGTGTGCGCACGGCACGTCGCGACGAGGTGGGCTACACCGTCCAGGCGACCTTCCACCTGGTGGGCGGCGGCACGATCGTGCTCGACCCGGTCGACGCGACGGCATCGGTGTTCGCCGTGACGAGTCCGTTCGCCGACCGGCTGGAGCGCCGCATCGACGTCACCGCGACTCCGGGGCGCTTCACCGCGATCATCGTCGACGTGTCGTACGAGGCAGGCGGCCACCGCGTCGATCGGCGGGTCGAGATCGACGGCGCGGCGCCGGCGGCGGCACGCGCGCAGATCGGCATCGTCGATCCGACCGCGCGCGCCACCACGACGCGTGCCACGCTCCTGGGGCCGAACGGCGAGGTCGTCCGGGGCGCGGCGTTCACCGGCGACGCCGAGTTCCTGTCGGTCGCCGCCGACGGGACGATCACGGGGGCATGACATGCCGACGACGGCGGCGGCGTCCACGGCCGAGCGGACGCTCACCGAGCTGCTGGAGCGGGTCGCGGTGCGGCATCCGCTCATCGCGCAGCGCGCCCGCGCCGAACTCGACGTGACCCT
>NZ_BAABLG010000013.1:0-254713 GCF_039544225.1 Microbacterium jejuense | reverse complement strand
CACCTCGGCGCGGGCCGAGCTGCGGACTGTCGTCGACATCATCGCGCCCGAGGCCGACCGCCGCGGCGCGCTGGACGAGGTGGTCGACAGGGCGGCGCGGTTCGGCGCCGTCCGTCCGACCGACGCCGTGACGGCCGCGCTGCGCGCGCACCAGGCCGCCGGCGCGCCGCGGTTCGGGGCGTGGCTGGGCAGCCGCCACACCGCCGTCGCCACGCGGCACAAGCTGTATGCCGAGCTGAGCCCCGATCCGGGGGAGGCCTGGCGGATGCTGGACCTCCTGATTCCTCGGGCGCGCGAGGTGCTCGGGGGCCTGGGTGCGGTGCGCTTCGTCGGCATGCCGCTCGACGGCAGCGGGGCGGTGGAGGTGTACGTGCGTCCGCGATGGCTGGATGCCGACCTGCTCGCCGTGACGCTCGCGCGGGCCGGGATGGCCGAAGCGACCTCCGGACTGGTGGCCGCGATGGGTGCCGGCGACCGCGAAGGACCCACCGGCCGCAACCACGGCCTCAGCGCCACCTTCGCGGGCGACGACGTCACCGCGGTCGCCGGATTCACGTTCGCGCACCACCGGTACCGCCGCGATCACCGCGTGCGCGCGGCGGTGCTCGAACAGGCGGTGCGCGAGGACTGGCCCTCGCGCGAGCTGTACGCCGCGGCATCCCTCCCGCTCGCCGTTCCGCGCCTGCCGGGCCGGCCCCTCCACACCGCACTCTCCGATGTCGCGCTCGCCGCCGGCGGGCTCGAACACCACGTCGGCCTCGCACCGCCGGGGACGACCGCGCCCATGCCCACGAAGGAGAAGGAGAAGGAATCATGAAGCAGATCACCCTGGAGAATCTCCACTGCACCGACACCGAGGACACCCTCGGATCCGACGAGTGCCGGCTCGAGGTCTACAACGACGGCGAGCTCCACTTCGCCTACCGGCAGGACCTCAACGACGACCAGGACTGGCCGCTGAACGCCTCGCTGCTGTTCGCGAACTCGTGCATGCTGCGCCTGTTCGACGAGGACGGCGGGTTCCCCGGCGACGACGACGACGCGCTCGGCGTCGTCCACATCGGCACGGCCGATGTGCAGCACGCGACCGCGACGTTCCGCGAGGACGACGCGGACTACACCCTGACGTACTCGGTCGTCGATCGCCCCGACATCGCGCAGAGCGACCTGGCGAACTTCGCGATCGACCAGTTCGAGGCCTCCACCGCGCCCGGACTGTGGCCGCAGCTGGCCAAGGCCGACATCATCCGCGACCTGCGGGTGCGCCGAGGCAACCCGACGAACATCAATCAGATGAACTCGAACTTCTGCGGACCCACGTCCATCGTGTTCGAGCTGGCGCGCACGCAGCCGCGTCGCTACGTCGACCTCGTGCGGCAGCTGTACGAGACCGGCGGATTCTGGTCGCGCACGCACCGCGTCGACGCGCCCCAGGGACTGCGCGACACGCACTCGGGGCAGAACATGTCGCCGGCCGACTGGATGCTGATCGCCACGATGCGCAACGACGAGAACGCGATCTTCGGCGTCTCGGCGGACTCGTCGGGCTTCACCAGCCAGGTCGAGGGCATGACCACCCCGTGGGAGATGGAGGGCTGGACGAGCGAGCTGCTGCTGAAGAGCACGGTGTCCAACAGCACGACGTTCGTGTGGGGCGAGTTCGACGCGATCCGCTACGCCCACCAGGTGTGGTCGGCGGGCGGCAGCGCGTTCATCATGCTTCATTCCGACATGTTCTCGGCGCCGGACGGCATGGTGCCGCCCTGGCCCGACCACTGGGTCGTCTACGCCGGCGGCCTGGACGAGAGCGGCGGACGCATCAGGTTCTCGGTGTACTCCTGGGGCAACATCTACCCCCTCGACCTGTCGCTGGACCACTTCGAGAACTGCATGTTCGGGATCGTCACCGGGTTCTGAGCGGAGGTCGGCGCGTTATCCCCAGACCGGGTCGGATTGCCCCGGGTGTCGGACGATCCGACAGAATGGGGAGCACATGTACCGACTGGCGGGGAGCCGATGAACACTGTCGACGCGGAGCGCAGCATCCTGGTGGTCGCACACGCGCATCGCGACGATACCGTCGTGGCCGCCGAGCGGGTGGTCGAGGCGCTGCGCGCCGCGGGCGCGCAGCCGGTGTTCGCCGCCGACGACCGCGAAGAGCTCGCGGCGGCCGGCTCTCCGCTGGACGTCGCGATCCTCGGCGTGGACGTTGCGGTGACCGACATCGAGCTCGCGATCGTGCTCGGCGGCGACGGCACGATCCTGCGTGCGGCGGAACTGGTGCGCGACGGCACCGCGCCGGTGCTCGGCATCAACATGGGGCATGTCGGCTTCCTCGCCGAGATCGAGCGCGACGACATGGACGAGGCCGTCCGCCGCGTCATCGAGCGCGAGTACGAGGTCGAGGACCGCATGGCGCTGCAGGTGCGCGTCAAAGACACCGGCGACTCCGTCATCTACGAGACCTGGGCGCTGAACGAGGCCACCGTCGAGAAGGCGAGCCGCGAGCGGATGCTCGAGGTCGTCATCGAGATCGACGGCCGACCGCTGTCGACGTTCGGCTGCGACGGCATGGTCGTCTCGACGCCCACCGGCTCGACGGCCTACAACTTCTCTGCCGGCGGCCCGGTCATCTGGCCCACCGTCGAGGCGATCGCGGTGGTGCCCCTGTCGGCGCACGCCCTGTTCGCCAAGCCGCTCGTGGTCGGCCCGGAGCACTCGGTCGCGATCGAGGTGCTCGAGCGCACCAACGGCACCGGCATCCTGTGGTGCGACGGGCGCCGCTCGCACGATCTTCCGCCCGGAGCCCGCGTCGTGGTGCGCCGCTCGGACCGCCCGGTGCGTCTCGCGCGGCTGCACCCGGCCCAGTTCACAGACCGGCTCGTCCGCAAGTTCCGGCTGCCCGTCGAGGGCTGGCGCGGCCCGGCCGCGATCACCGGTGTGATGCCGGTTGCAGAAGATAGGCAGGGTGCCCTGTGATCGAAGAGATGCGCCTGCGCGACCTGGGCGTCATCGCCGAGGCGACGCTGCCGATGGGGCCCGGCTTCACCGCGATCACGGGCGAGACCGGCGCGGGCAAGACGATGGTGGTCACCGGTCTGGGGCTGCTGCTCGGCCAGCGCGCGGATTCCGGCGCCGTGCGCGCCGGCGCCTCGCAGGCGACCGTCGACGGCGTCTGGATCGTGCCGGAGGACGGTGCCGTGGCCGACCGCGTGCGCGAGGCGGGCGGTGACATCGAGCCGATCGGCGGCGGGCGCGCCGAGCTGTACGTGGGCCGGTCGATCTCGAGCGAAGGGCGCGGCCGTGCGTCCGTCGGCGGACGCTCGGCGCCCGCCGGTGTGCTGGCCGATCTCGCCGACGACCTCGTGGTCGTGCACGGGCAGTCCGACCAGCTGCGGCTGAAGTCCGCCGCCGCGCAGCGCGATGCGCTCGACCGCTTCGGCGGCGAGCCCGTGCAGTCCGCGCGCGACACGTACCGTCAGGCGTACGAGCACTGGCGCGGCATCGACCGCGAGCTCTCGCGCCTGACCGACGATCGTGACACCCGTGCCCGCGAGGCCGAGGAGCTGCGCGCGCAGCTGGCCGAGATCGAGCAGGCCGCGCCCGAGGCGGGGGAGGACGCCGACCTCGCCACGCGCGCCGAGCGCCTCGCGAACGCCGAAGAGCTGCGCCTGGCCGCCGCGACCGCGCACGATGCCCTGTCGGGCGAGGCCGACGGCCCCGATGCCGGCGCGCTGCTGTCCGACGCCCGCCGCGCACTGGAGCGCGTCAGCGACCCGGTGCTCGAAGAACTCGCCGGCCAGGTGGCCGAGCTCGGCTATCGCGCGGCCGACGTCGCCGCCGCCCTCGCGGGCTATCTCGCCGACCTCGACGAATCGGGTCCGCACGAGCTCGCCGCGGTCGAGGAGCGCCGCGCCGTCCTCGCGAGCCTCGTCCGCACCCACGGCACGCTGGACGCGGCGATCGAGCTGCTCGACACCGGCTCGGCGCGCCTGGCCGAGCTCGACGACGACTCCGACCGCATCGACCGTCTGACGGCGGAGCGGGATGCCGCGGCATCCACTCTCGACGACGCCGCCGCCGCGCTCACCGACGCCCGCACCGAGGCGGCGGGGCGCCTGGGCGCCGCCGTGACGACCGAGCTGCGCGCGCTGGCGATGCCCGACGCCCGGCTCGAGGTCTCGGTCACCGCGGGCGGCGAATCGGCGTCCGGGCGCGACGACGTCGCCATCCTGCTGGCGCCTCACCCCGGAGCCGAGCCCCGCGCCGTCTCGCGCGGCGCGAGCGGGGGCGAGCTCAGCCGCGTCATGCTCGCGATCGAGGTGGTGATCGCGGGGGTCGATCCGGTCCCGACGTTCGTCTTCGACGAGGTGGATGCCGGCATCGGCGGCGCCGCGGCGATCGAGGTCGGGCGGCGTCTGGCCCGGCTCGCGCAGTCGTCGCAGGTCATCGCGGTCACCCATCTGGCGCAGGTCGCGGCGTTCGCCGCCAACCACCTGACGGTCGTCAAGGCGAACGACGGGTCGGTCACCGCATCCGATGTGCGCCGCCTCGACGGCGCCGATCGTGAGGCCGAGATGGCGCGCCTGCTGTCGGGAATGCCCGATTCCGAGGCGGCGCTCACTCACGCACGTGAGTTGCTCAGCCTTCGCACCGAAGTCCACTGATAGGATAAAAGCCCGTGATGCAGACTTCTGATTCTTTCCACGGCGACTCTTCGAACGACACCACCAAGCACATCTTCGTGACCGGTGGTGTCGTTTCCTCGTTGGGCAAGGGCCTGACCGCCGCCAGCCTCGGGAACCTGCTCACCGCCCGTGGCCTGCGTGTCGTGATGCAGAAGCTCGACCCGTACCTGAACGTCGACCCGGGAACGATGAACCCGTTCCAGCACGGCGAGGTCTTCGTGACCGACGACGGCGCCGAGACCGACCTCGACATCGGCCACTACGAGCGCTTCCTCGACATCGAGCTGAGCCAGGCCGCCAACGTCACGACCGGCCAGATCTACTCGCAGGTGATCGCCAAGGAGCGCCGGGGCGAGTACCTCGGCGACACCGTGCAGGTGATCCCGCACATCACCGATGAGATCAAGCGCCGCATGCGCCTGCAGGCCGACGAGACGCCCAAGCCCGACGTGATCATCACCGAGATCGGCGGCACGGTGGGCGACATCGAGTCGCAGCCGTTCATCGAGTCGGCGCGCCAGATCCGTCACGAGCTGGGCCGCCAGAACGTGTTCTTCGTGCACGTGTCGCTGGTGCCGTTCATGGGCGCGTCGGGCGAGCAGAAGACCAAGCCGACGCAGCACTCCGTCGCGGCCCTGCGCTCGATCGGCATCCAGCCCGACGCGCTCGTGCTGCGCAGCGACCGCCCTGTCACCGAGTCCAACAAGCGCAAGATCGCGCTCATGTGCGACGTGGACGAGGATGCGGTCGTCAACGCGGTGGACGTGCCGAGCATCTACGACATCCCGTCGATGCTCAACGAGCAGGGCCTGGACGCGTACATCGTGCGCACCCTGGGTCTCGCGAAGGCCGAAGACGTCGACTGGTCCCGCTGGCAGCGCGTGCTCAACGCCGTGCACAACCCCAAGCACGAGGTCACGATCGGCCTGGTCGGCAAGTACATCGACCTGCCTGACGCATACCTCTCGGTCACAGAGGCGCTCAAGGCCGGCGGCTTCGCGCAGGAGACGCACGTCAACATCCGCTGGATCCCGTCCGACGAGTGCGAGACGCCCGAGGGGGCGGCCAAGGCGCTCAGCCCGCTGGACGGCATCGTGATCCCCGGCGGCTTCGGCATCCGCGGCATCGAGGGCAAGATCGGCGCGCTGAAGTTCGCGCGCGAGCAGGGCATCCCGACGCTCGGCATCTGCCTGGGCCTGCAATGCATCGTGATCGAGTACGCCCGCCACGTCGCCGGCATCGAGGACGCATCGTCCAGCGAGTTCGACCCCGACACGCAGCATCCCGTGATCGCGACGATGGAGGAGCAGGTCGACATCCTCGACCACGGCGACCTCGGCGGCACGATGCGCCTGGGCCTGTACCCGGCCGACCTCGCCGAAGGGTCGATCGCGGCCGAGGTGTACGGCTCGAACCGGGCGTCGGAGCGCCACCGTCACCGCTACGAGGTGAACAACCGCTACCGCGACCGGATCGCCGAGGCGGGCCTGGTGTTCTCGGGCATCAACCCCGACCTCGACCTCGTCGAGTACGTGGAGCTGCCGCGCGACGTGCACCCGTACTACATCGCCACGCAGGCGCACCCCGAGCTGCGCTCGCGGCCGACGAACGCGAACCCGCTGTTCCGCGGACTCGTGGGCGCCGCGCTGGAGCGCCACCGTTCGAGCGAGCTGTTCGAGGTCGAGAACGACTGATGGCGGGGGAGCAGACGCTCGCCGACGAGCCTGTCGAGGCGGCCATCCTGCACAGCGACCTCGTGTACGAGGGGCGCGTGTGGGACGTCCGCAGCGACACCGTCGCGTACGGCGACGCCCAGATCGTGCGGCAGTACGTCGACCATCCGGGGGCGGCGGCCGTCGTGGCGCTCGACGACGATGAACGGGTGCTGCTGATCCAGCAGTACCGGCATCCCATCCGCTCCCGCGACTGGGAGGTGCCCGCCGGGCTCCTCGACGTCGACGGTGAGACCCCGCTGGAGTCGGCGCAGCGCGAGCTCGCCGAAGAGGCCGACCTCGTCGCCGCCTCGTGGGAGCCGCTCGTGAGCGTGTTCACGACGCCCGGCGGCAACGACGAGATCGTGCACCTGTTCCTCGCACGGGGTCTGTCACCGGCGAGCGACGTCCACGTGCGTGAGGACGAGGAGGCCGACATCCGGATCGAATGGATGCCGCTGCCCGACGTGGTCGCGGCGGTCTTCGCCGGGCGCATGCGCAACGGGATCCTCGCGACGGGTGTGCTGGCCGCATCCGAACGGCTGCGTGCCTGACAGGGGCCGAAGTGCAGATCTCCCGTGCGGTCGAGTCGTATCTGCGGCACATCTCGATCGAGCGTGGGCTGTCTGAGAACACCGTGGCCGCGTACCGGCGTGATCTCGCCGGCTACGCGGCCTGGCTCGACGAGCAGGGTGTCGGTGACACGGCCGAGGTGACCCCCGTCATGCTCGCGAGCTTCGTCGCCGACCGGGCCGCCGGCCGGCCGCCGATGGCGGCGTCGTCGCTCGCCCGGCTGCAGTCCTCGGTGAGGGGTCTGCACCGCTTCCTGGCGCGGGAGGGGATCGAGTCCGCCGACCCGACGTCGAACCTGCGACCGCCGAAGCAGCCGCGGCGCCTGCCGAAGGCGCTCACGATCGACCAGGTCGAGCGGTTGCTGGATGCCGCAGGCCCCGCCGACGACGTGCTCGGCGTCCGCGACCGTGCCCTGCTGGAGCTGCTGTACGCGACCGGCGCCCGCGTGTCCGAGATCGTGCAGCTCGACGTCGACGACCTGTCGCACGGTGACGTGCTGCGGGTGCGCGGCAAGGGCTCGAAGGAGCGGATCGTGCCGGTGGGGTCGTACGCGCGCGCCGCCGTGGACGCCTACCTCACGCGTGCGCGGCCCGAGCTGTCGCGCCGCGGTCATTCGACCCCGAGGCTGTTCCTCGGCGCCCGCGGCGCCCCGCTGTCGCGGCAGAGCGCGTGGCTCATCATCCAGTCCGCTGCCGATCGGGCCCAGCTGACCGCGCACGTGTCGCCGCACACGCTGCGCCACTCGTTCGCGACGCATCTGCTGCAGGGCGGCGCCGATGTGCGCGTCGTGCAGGAGCTGCTCGGCCACGCGTCGGTCGCGACCACGCAGATCTACACCCACGTGTCGGTGGACGCGCTGCGCGACGTGTACGCCACGTCGCACCCCCGGGCGCGCTGACCGGGTCCGGTCGAATAAACCCGGTCTGTTCGCAAGACAGCGGGCGTCAGCCGGGCGCACAATGGCAGCATGCCCGCGGCATCCCTCTCGGACCCCGGCCCGGGGACCCTGCGCCCGCCGGTCGCGCTCGCCGTCTTCTGGATCGTCGGCGGCCTGGTCGGCTGGACTGTCTCGTTTCTGCTCTATCTCGAGTACGTCGGCCAGATCATGGGCTCGGCACCGCTCATCTCGTGCCAGGTGAGCGCGATCGTCACGTGCGGACCGAACCTGCTGTCGCCCGGCGGCAACCTCCTCGGGTTCAGCAACTCGATCATCGGCGTGACGCTCTTCCTCGGCCCCGTGTTCGCGGGGGTCAGCGCGCTGGCCGCGCCGACCGGACTGCGCCGCTGGTACTGGCGGGTCTACTCGCTGTTCCTGTTCGCAGCGGTGCTGCTCGTGCACTTCTTCGCGTGGCGCAGCGTGTTCGAGTACCGGTCGCTGTGCCCGTGGTGCATGGTCGTGTGGGTCGTCACGATCCCGCTGTTCTGGTTCACGCTCGGCTGGGTGATCCGCGACCGCGTGTGGGGGAGGATGCCACGCCTCGGCGCCGCGCTGACGACCTGGGCGCCGCTCATCACGGTGCTGGACTACGCGATGATCGCGATCGCCGCGCAGGCGCGACTGGACGTGCTGGGCAGCCTCTGAGACGGCAGGCGGCCGTGCCGCCCGCGAGGAGCGAGGCCTCGTGACTAGAATCGGGGGACACGAGCGCGAAGGCGGGAGCATCGGTGGCGGGCAAGGCACAGGCGGCGACGAAGGCCGCTACGGGAGACACCGTCCTCGGACCCACCGGTCGTCCCTATCAGGGCTTCCCGACCCCGCCGAAGCTCGAAGGCCACGGCCCCGCCCGCATCATCGCGCTGTGCAACCAGAAGGGCGGCGTCGGCAAGACGACGACCACCATCAACCTGGCCGCCGCGCTCGCGGGGTACGGCCGCAAGGTGCTCGCCGTCGACTTCGACCCGCAGGGCGCCCTGTCGGCAGGCCTCGGCATCCAGACGCACGAGATCCCGACGATCTACGACCTGCTGCTGGACGGCAAGGTCGACCCGCACGACGTGATCGTCCACACGCGCGTCGACAACCTCGACGTGCTGCCCGCGAACATCGACCTGTCGGCCGCTGAGGTGCACCTGGTCAACGAGGTCGCCCGCGAGCAGACGCTGTCGCGCGTGCTGCGCAAGGTGCAGGCCGACTACGACGTCGTCCTGATCGACTGCCAGCCCTCGCTCGGCCTGCTGACCGTGAACGCGCTCACCGCCGCCCACGGAGTCGTGATCCCGCTCGAGTGCGAGTTCTTCGCGCTGCGCGGGGTTGCGCTGCTCATCGAGACGATCGACAAGGTGCGCGACCGGCTCAACCCGACGATCGCCCTCGACGGCGTGCTCGCGACGATGTACGACCCGCGCACGCTCCACTCGCGCGAGGTGCTCGAGCGTGTCGTCGACGCGTTCGGCGACGACGTGCTCGAGACAGTGATCGGCCGCACCGTGAAGTTCCCGGACGCATCAGTCTCGGGCATGCCGATCACCGAGTTCGCGCCCGAGCACGCCGCGGCGCAGGCCTACCTGCGACTGGCGCGGGAGCTGGTCGCCCGTGGTGCTGTCGCCTGAGCCGACCCCCGACGACACCGCCGTCGACGGCACCGAGGACGATTCCGGGTTCCGGGTCTCGCTGTCGAACTTCGACGGACCGTTCGATCTGCTGCTCACGCTCATCTCCAAGCACGAGCTCGACATCACCGAGGTGTCGCTGTCGCTCGTGACGAACGAGTTCATCGCGTACCTGCGCGATGCGGGGCCGGACGAGGATCTGGACGAGGCATCCGAGTTCCTCGTCGTGGCGGCGACGCTGCTCGATATGAAGGTCGCGGGCCTGCTGCCGCAGGGCGAGCTCGTGGACGCCGAGTCGGTGGCGCTACTGGAGGCCCGTGACCTGCTGTTCGCGCGGCTGCTGCAGTACCGCGCGTTCAAGGAGGTGTCGGCGTGGTTCGAGCGGAGCCTGCGCCGCGAGGACCGGCGGCACACCCGCTCGGTGCGCCTCGACGAGAAGTACCGCAACGCGGTGCCCGAGCTCGTGTGGTCCCTGAGTCCCGAGGACTTCGCCGCGCTCGCGCTGCTGGCGATGACGCCCAAGGAGCTGCCCAGCGTGGGGCTTGACCACCTGCACGCGCCGCTCGTGAGCATCCGGGAGCAGGCCGCGATCGTGGTGACGCTGCTGCGGGATGCCGGATCCCTGACCTTCCGCGAGCTCATCGCCGGCGTCGGCCAGACCGGCGTCGTGGTGGCGCGATTCCTGTCGGTGCTGGAGCTGTACCGCCACGCGGCCCTGTCGTTCGAGCAGCTGGAGCCGCTCGGCGAACTGACCCTGCGCTGGAGCGCACACCGCTGGAGCGACGAGAACCTCGCCACCCTGGGAGCCGACTATGACCAATGACCCGACCACCGCGGAATTCGCCGAGCCGGCGATCGCCGCGGCCCCGGACATCGCGTCCGACGTCGCGCGGCGGCTGGAGGCGATCCTGCTGATCGTCGAAGAGCCGCAGAGCCTCGTGAGCCTCGCCGCCGCCGTGTCGGCGCCCGTGCCGGCCGTGCGCCAGGCGCTCGAGTCCCTCGTCGACGACTACGACGGCCGGTCGGGCGGACCGGTGCGCGGTTTCGAGCTGCGCGAGGTCGGCGGCGGATGGCGGCTGTACGTGCGCGAGGAGCTCGACGACCTGGTGAGCGAGTTCGTCGGGGGCCAGGCTCCGACGCGGCTGTCGCAGGCGGCGCTGGAGACGCTCGCCGTCATCGCGTACAAGCAGCCCGTCACGCGCAGCCAGGTGGCGTCGATCCGCGCCGTGAACGTCGACTCGGTCGTGCGCACCCTGCTCGCGCGCGGGCTCGTCACCGAGCTGTTCGCCGACGCCGAGACCGGCGCGATCAACTACGGCACGACCGATGCGCTGCTGACGCATCTGGGCATCAATTCACTGGACGAGCTGCCCCACATCTCGCCGCTCCTGGACGGCGCGGACGAATTGGGCGACGGCGCAGAAGAAGGAGGACGACGGTGACGAGCGCGGATTCCGCAGAGTCGACGGAAGGTGTGCGGCTGCAGAAGGCGCTCGCGAACGCGGGCGTCGCGTCACGTCGGGTGGCCGAGCAGCTCATCGTCGAAGGGCGGGTGCGCGTCAACGGCCGCGTCGTCGACGAGCTCGGCTCGCGCATCGACCCCGAGAACGACCTCGTCGACGTCGACGGCACGGCCGTGCAGTTCGACCAGTCCAAGCGGTACGTCATGCTCAACAAGCCCACGGGTGTCGTCAGCTCCATGAAGGACGACCGCGGCCGACCCGACCTGCGCCGCTTCACCAAGGACTGGGACGAGCGCCTGTACAACGTGGGGCGATTGGATGCCGAGACCAGCGGTCTGCTCGTGCTCACCAACGACGGCGAACTCGCGCACGTGCTCGCGCACCCGTCGTTCGGCGTCACCAAGGTGTACATCGCGAAGGTCGACGGCAAGGTGTCGCCGCAGACCATCCAGCGTCTTCTGCGCGGGGTCGAGCTCGAGGACGGACCGATCGCGGCGGACAAGGCGCGCCTGCTGTCGGCGTCGGCGGAGGGCGGCGGCTCGCTGGTGGAGCTGACACTCCACTCGGGGCGCAACCGCATCGTGCGCCGCATGATGGCCGAGGTGGGGCATCCGGTCGTCGAACTCGTGCGCCGCCAGTTCGGGCCGCTGCACCTGGGAACGCTGCCAGCCGGGCGCGCCCGGGAGTTGACTAAGGTTGAGCGGGGCGCTCTGCTGACTCTCGCGCGCCGCGACACCGGCCCCGCCGAGAACCTGGCAAACGAGGAGACGCAAGATGAGTGAGCCCGTCCTGGCGTCGCGCGTGCACGGCACGGTGCGCATCGTCGGAACCGGGCTGCTCGGCGCAAGCATCGGGCACGCACTGCGCGCGCACGGTGTGGACGTGGCGCTGGACGACACCTCGCCGGCGCAGCTGCGCCTCGCGGTCGACTACGGCGCCGGCCGCCGCGCGACCGACGACGATGAGCCGACGCTCATCGTCGTGGCGGTGCCGCCGGACGTGACCGCCGACGTCATCGAGCGCGAGCTCGCCCGCTACCCGCGGGCCGTCGTCACCGATGTCGCGAGCGTCAAGCTCGAGCCGCTGCGGACGCTGCGCGAGCGCGGCGTCGACCTCACGCACTACATCGGCTCGCACCCGCTGGCCGGACGCGAGCGCGGGGGAGCCATCTCGGCGCGCGCCGACATCTTCGTCGGGCGCCCGTGGGTGGTCTGCCGCGACGGCGAGACGTCGGCTGCCGACCTCGCCCTGGTCGAGGGTCTCGCGCTCGACCTCGGTGCGACCCCGCTGGAGATGACCCCCGAAGACCACGACCGCGGCGTCGCCCTCGTGTCGCACGTGCCGCAGCTGGTCGCGAGCCTGCTCGCCGGACGCTTCGTCGACGCGCCGGACGGCTCGCTGCGGCTCGCGGGGCAGGGCGTGCGCGACACGACCCGCATCGCGGCCTCGGCCCCCGAGCTGTGGGTGCAGATCCTCGGCGCGAACTCCGCGCCGGTGGTCGACGTGCTCGACCTGCTGGCGGCCGACCTGACGACGGTGGCCGACGCGCTGCGCGACCCCGACGTGCCGGGCGCCCGCCGCGCCGTGGCCGACACGATCCGCCGTGGCAACGACGGCGTCGAGCGCCTGCCGGGCAAGCACGGTCAGAACCGGCGCTACGAGCAGGTCGTCGTGATGGTCGACGACACGCCTGGCCAGCTCGGCCGCCTGTTCGGCGAGCTCGGCGAGCTCGACGTGAACGTGGAAGACCTGCGCCTGGAGCACTCTCCGGGCGCCCAGTTCGGCCTCGCCGAGATCAGCGTCGTCCCGAGCGCGGTGCGCCGTGCCGTCGACGGTCTCGAAGCGCGCGGCTGGAAGATTGCGAGCACCACCAATGACTGACCCTTCGACGAGCGCAGCGACCGGGCCGCAGGCCGTGGTCGTCGTCGCCATCGACGGCCCTGCCGGCAGCGGCAAGTCGAGCGTCTCGAAGCAGGCCGCGCGCCGCCTCGGCTACGGCTACCTCGACACCGGCGCCGCGTATCGCGCACTGGCGTGGCACGCGCTGCAGCACGGGATCGACACGTCGGACGCGGCATCCGTCCTCGACGTCTCGGGCGACTTCGACTACGCCATCTCGCTCGACCCCGACCAGTACTGGGTGCGGGTCGGCGAGGCCGACGTGACCGACGCGATCCGTGACCCGCAGGTGTCGGACGCAGTGAGCGGCGTGGCCCGCGTGCCCGCCGTCCGCGAGTCCGTGAACGCGCTGTTCCGCGCGCTGGTGGCGCAGTCCGGGCGACCCGGCGTCGTCGTCGAGGGCCGCGACATCACGACGGTCGTCGCGCCGGACGCGCCGGTGCGGATCCTGCTGACCGCCGCGCCCGAGGTGCGCGCCGCGCGTCGCAGCGCCGAGCTGACGACTCAGGATGCCGCGGCCGTCGCCGCGGCCCTCCACCAGCGCGACGCTTCCGATTCGGCCGTGGTCGACTTCCTCACCGCCGCGCCCGGCGTCGAGGTCGTCGACTCGACCCACCTTGATTTCGACCAGACCGTGGACGCCGTGCTCGGCGTGATCCGGGCGGCGCTGACCGCTCCCACGACGGACACCGCCCAGACGGGAGCCTGACATGGCAACGGACAACCGCTCCGAGTTCGACGAGTTCGACGCCGGCGACGACCACCTCGCCGAGAATCTCGCCGCCCTCGACGACGACTTCGTCGAGCAGCGCGCCAGCGCGCTGCGCCAGGGGCTCGAGGACTACGACCTCGACGCCGACGACGCCGAGCTGCTCGCCGGGGTCATCCGCGGCGACGACGGCATCGAGTTCCTGCCGGCGCTGCCCGTGGTCGCGATCGTCGGCCGCCCCAACGTCGGCAAGTCTGCGCTCGTCAACCGCATCCTCGGCCGCCGCGAGGCCGTCGTGGAGGACACCCCTGGCGTGACCCGCGACCGCGTGACCTACAAGGCCGAGTGGATGGACCGCCGCTTCACGCTCGTCGACACCGGCGGCTGGGAGCCCGACGCCAAGGGCATCGACCGCTCGGTCGCGGCGCAGGCCGAGGTCGCGATCGACCTGTCGGACGTCGTGATGTTCGTCGTCGACGCGATGGTGGGCGCCACCTCGACGGACGAGCACGTCGTGCGACTGCTGCGCAAGGCGGGCAAGCCGGTCTTCCTCGTCGCGAACAAGATCGACGACGCCCGCCAGGAGCCCGAAGCTGCCGCGCTGTGGAACCTGGGGCTCGGCGAGCCGCACCCGGTCTCGGCCATCCACGGCCGCGGCGTCGCCGACCTGCTCGACGAGATCGTCAAGGTGCTGCCCGACGTGTCGGCGGTCGCCAAGGCCGAGATCGGGGGACCGCGCCGCGTCGCGATCCTGGGCCGGCCGAACGTCGGAAAGTCGTCGCTGCTCAACAAGGCCGCGGGCGAGGAGCGCGTGGTCGTCAACGACCTCGCCGGCACCACGCGCGACCCTGTCGACGAGATCGTCGAGCTGGGCGGCAAGCTGTGGCGCTTCGTCGACACGGCCGGCATCCGCCGCCGCGTGCACCTGCAGCAGGGCGCGGACTTCTACGCGTCGCTGCGGACCTCGGCCGCGCTCGAGAAGGCCGAGGTCGCGATCGTCGTGATCGACGTCACCCAGCCGATCAGCGTGCAGGACCTCAACATCATCGACCTCGTCCTCGAATCGGGGCGCGCTCTGGTCATCGCCTACAACAAGTGGGATCGCCTGAACGACGACGACATGGACGGGCAGGACCGTCGTCGCTACCTGGAGCGCGAGATCGAGCAGGACCTCGCCCACGTGGCATGGGCGCCCCGCGTCAACATCTCGGCGCGTACCGGCCGCCACCTCGACAAGCTGGTCCCGGCACTCGAGACCGCGCTCGAGTCGTGGGATCAGCGCATCCCGACCGGCAAGTTCAACGCGTTCCTCACCGAGCTCGTGGCCGAGCACCCGCACCCGCTGCGGGGCGGCAAGCAGCCGCGCATCCTGTTCGGCACGCAGGCGTCGACGCGTCCGCCGACGTTCGTGCTGTTCACGACCGGGTTCCTCGACCCGGGCTACCGCCGGTTCATCCAGCGGCGCCTGCGCGAGCTGTACGGCTTCGAGGGCTCGCCGATCGTGATCAACATGCGGGTGCGCGAGCGTCGCCAGCGCTGACGCCTTCGCGTCGGTTCACGTTCCCCGTCGAGCCGGCCGCACCATCGCGGTGCGGTCGGGCTCGGCGAATCCGAACCGCCGGTAGAGGCCGTGGGCGTCGCCGGTGAACAGCGTCCAGCGCATGTCGGCGCCGGGGCCGTCGTCGATCATGAGGCGCACGAGGTGCTTGCCGAGTGCATGGCCGCGGTGCTCGGGGAGCACGAAGACATCGGCGAGGTAGGCGAAGCCGACACCGTCCGACACCGCGCGGGCGAAGCCGACCTGTTCGCCGGTGTCGCGGCGGTATGCGCCGACGACGCGCCACGAGTTCGCGAGCTGGGTCTCGACGTCGGCGCGCGAGCGCCAGCGCCCCCAGTACGCCTCGGTCGACAGCCAGCCCCACACCACGTCGGGCTGGACGCGGGACGGGTCGTCATCGAGGTCGTAGCCGGGGTCGTCGCCGGTGCCGGAGTCGTCGTGCATGCGGTCCATTGTGGCGAGTCGCCCGATGACATGCGCCGTGCCGGTCGGGGACCGGTGGCTTGCCGGTGTGCGAGGCTGGACGCGTGACGATCGAGCCCCCCGCCCCCGGTGAGCCGCGGCGCCCCCACGGCCCCCGCGATCCGGGCGACGCGTGGGTGGTCGCGCCGACGGGGGAGCGCTACTGGGGCCGCTTCGGCGCCGCCGGGCTCCTCGCCGTCGATGCGCAGCGCGGGGTGCTGCTGCAGCACCGCGTGTCGTGGAGCCACTTCGGCGACACCTGGGCGCTTCCCGGCGGTGCCCGCCACGAAGGCGAGTCGGCGTGCGACGGCGCGCTGCGCGAGGCCGCCGAAGAGGCGGGGGTGCCGGAGTCCGCCGTCCGTCCCCGCGTGCTGAGCGTGTTCGAGCTGGGCTACTGGAGCTACACCACCGTCGTGGGCGACGTCGTGGTGCCCTTCGAGCCCGTGATCAGCGATCCCGAGAGCCACGAGCTCGCGTGGGTGCCGATCGAGCGCGTGACCGACTACCCGCTGCACCCCGGCTTCGCGGCCTCCTGGGAGCGCCTGCGCGGCCTCCTGGACGTGCGTCCGGCCGTGGTCGTCGACGTGGCCAATGTGATGGGCTCCGTGCCCGACGGCTGGTGGCGCGATCGGCCCGGTGCGGCTTCGCGCCTGCTCGCGCGGCTCTCGGCCCTCGCAGCCCGCGGGGTCGCGGCATCCGCTCTCGATCTCGGCGAGCAGACCTGGTATCCGTCCTGGACCGCTGTCGTCGAGGGACAGGCGCGGGGGGTCGCCGACGTCGGCGACGTCGAGGTAGTGCGCGCCGACGGCGAGGGCGACGACACGATCGTCGCCGAGGCGCGCCGGGCGGTGGCATCCGGTCGCTCTGTGACGGTGGTCACGAGCGATCGCGGACTTTCGGAGCGGGTGGTGGATGCCGGCGGTGCCGTCCGCGGCACCCGCTGGCTGCTCGATCAGCTGCCGGACTGACCGGCCTCGCCGGTCTGCCGGACGATGAGGCGTCCGGCGCGGGCGACGGCCGCCGCTCCCGAGGCGTCGTCGGCGACCGCCACGAAGTGACGCCCGATCGCGAACGAGAAGGCGAGGACCGCGCGGGCCTCGACCTCGTCGGGGTCGCTGATGAACGTGCGGAACTCGGTGCGCAGGAACTCCATGCGGGCGGTGTCGACCCGGCGCAGTCGCTCTCGCACGTCGTCGTCGCGTCGCGCCCAGTCGCGCACGGCCAGGTCGAGAGGGAGGATCTCGTCCGAGAAGGTGCGGACGCCGGCGCGGCTGATGCGTTCGGCGGCGTCACCGCCGCGCGCGTCGACGCGTGCCCGCACGTCGTCGACGCTCCGGCGCTCCCAGTCGTCCAGCACTGCCGTGAGCAGCTCGTCGCGGCCCGCGAAGTGGGTGTAGAAGCTGCCCTTCGTGACGCCGAGGGCCGCCGCGAGCGCCTCGACCCGCACGGCGTCGGGGCCGCCGGAGCTGAGGGCGTCGGCCGCGGCCTGGATCCAGCGCGGCCGGGGTGTGCGCAGCGTTGCCGGCATCGACGGCCTCCCGGGTGGCGGAACGGGCTGGTGCCCGAATGATCCATACGCTACCGTACGAATCAAGCATTCGCCGCCGTATCTTTGAGGAGCGTCCGATGTCGGATCAGACCGAGCGTCCGTTGACCCCGATCGGCATCGCCGTCGCCCTGGCGCAGGGGCTTCGCGCACGCGGGCGCATCGAGCGCCTGCCCGCCGCCGGCGGACCCGCAGCAGGCACAGTCGCGGGCAGCTCCGGACGCACTCTGCGGATCGCCGTCGTGGGAGAGTCGACGGCGGCGGGCGTCGGGGTGGCCACGCAGCAGGACGGCTTCACCGCTGCCCTGGCGCGTCGCCTGGCGGCTACGACGGGCGCCTCGGTGGACTGGCGTGTGGCGGGTCAGGACGGCGCGACGGCGCGACGCATCCGCCACCGGCTCGTCCCGCTGCTGGGCCCCGGCCCGTTCGACGTCGTGGTGGTGCTCGCCGGCGCGAACGACGTGCTCTCGCGGCGTCCGCCGGAGCAGTGGCGCGAAGACCTCGCCGCGATCGTCGACGGCCTCGCCACGATCTCGCACCGCGTGGTGGTCGCGGGCACGCCGCCGTTCGCGGTGTTCCCGTCGCTGCCGCCGACACTCGGCCGCTACCTGGCCGAGCGGGGGCGGCGATTGGATGCCGTCACGCGGGAGCTGTGCGGCTCCATCGCCCACGCGCAGTTCGTCGGGACGGACCCGAGCCTGATCGATCCGGCGTTCTTCGCCCGTGACGGCTTCCACCCCGGGGCGGGCGGTTACGAGCGCTGGGCCGAGCTGGTCGCCGGCGAGCTTCAGCTGTCGTCGTCCCAGCCGGCCTGATCGCGGCCGCGCAGGCGGTCGATCTCGCGGCGTTCGCGCTTCGTGGGGCGTCCCGCGCCGCGGTCGCGCTGCGCCATCACCGG
This sequence comes from Microbacterium jejuense, assembly GCF_039544225.1. Taxonomy (NCBI): domain Bacteria; kingdom Bacillati; phylum Actinomycetota; class Actinomycetes; order Micrococcales; family Microbacteriaceae; genus Microbacterium; species Microbacterium jejuense. The sequence continues at coordinate 236,655 of NZ_BAABLG010000013.1, read as the reverse complement.
TGTGGGGTCGCGCGGGGGAGTGCGATCCTCCATGGCGGCCGCGACAAGCGGGGCGCCCACGCGCTTGGAGATCGTCTGCCGCACGATCAGCATGCGGTCGAACCCGTCGATGCGCACGCGCACCTCGTCACCCGGTTTGAGCAGTTGAGCCGCCTTCGCCCGTTCGCCGCCCACACGCACGTGACCGGCGCGGCAGGCCGTCGTGGCCGCGGAGCGGGTCTTGTAGATGCGGACTGCCCAGAGCCAGGCATCCACCCGCACCGGACGGATCGGGGCCCCGGCGTCGGTCATGCCGTCACCGGTGCCGCGGATCCGGCAGCGCGACGTGCGCGGACCGTGGTCAGCACGCCCGCGGCGATGAGGCCCTGCCCGAGGCAGTACGTGAGCATGACGAGCGGGCTCGTCCAGCCCGGCATCGCCTCCGGCAGGAAGAGGCGGAACGCCAGCACCGAGTCCGATGTCAGGAAGAACACGCCGCCCCACACCACGAGCGGATGACAGCGGGATGCCGCGAACGCCGTCCCGCCGAGCACGAGGCCGTACACCGCGACGGCGATCGACAGGCTGCCGAGGTGCGGCCACAGCACCGCGAGGAGCACCACCCACCACACGGCGTAGACGGCTGCCCATGGCGGCACGCGGCGCACCGCCAGGCGGCGCCAGAACAGCCAGATGTACGCGAGGTGGGCCAGGCCGAAGAACAGCAGCATCATCGGCAGCTCGGGTGCGAACGGGAAGAACGTGCCGGCGCCGTCGCCGAGCCATGACAGGCCGATCGCGACGACGAGGAGCGTGAGCGGCGTCGTCCACGCGGTGCCGCGGGATCCCCACACGACGGCGAAGGCGAGCAGCGGCATGAGCGTCAGTTTGGTGGGGCCGGCGATGGCGTCGGCATCGGCTGCGAGCGCCGCGACGTGCACGACCGACAGCGCGATATAGGGGGCGAACCCGATCCAGAGCCGACGCATGATCCTCCTCGATGTGCAGGGCAACCATAATCGTCGCATGACAGATGTGCTCGCCCGCATGGGGCTCATCCGGATGTCCGCACGCGACACCGGGACGCCGCACCGCGTCTCGACCCCGCTCGAGCTGCTGTTCGACCTCGTGTTCGTGGTCGCGGTGTCGCAGGCATCCCAGAACCTCCACCACCTCATCAGCGACGACCACGTGGGACAGGGCGTGCTGTCGTATCTGATGGTGTTCTTCGCGATCTGGTGGGCGTGGATGAACTTCACGTGGTTCGCGTCGGCGTTCGACACCGACGACTGGCTCTACCGCGTGCTGACGGTGGTGCAGATGGGCGGCGTGCTCGTCCTCGCGGCAGGCGTCCACGACGCGATGATCTCGTTCGACTACGTGGTCGTCACGTGGGGCTACGTCATCATGCGGCTCGCGATGGTCGCCCAGTGGCTGCGAGCGGCGGCATCCGATCCCGCACTGCGGCGCACCGCGCTGCGCATGGCCGTCGGCGTGAGCATCATGCAGGTGCTGTGGATCGCGCGCATCTACCTGCTCGACGACACTGCGCAGTTCTGGACCTTCTTCGTGCTGGTCGCGCTCGAGCTGCTCGTGCCGGTGTGGGGCGAGGCGGCCGGGCGGACGCCGTGGCACCCGCACCACATCGCCGAGCGGTACGGCCTGTTCACGCTGCTGCTGCTCGGTGAGAGCCTGCTGGCGTCGGCGAACGCGATCTTCGATGCGCTGGGGGAGGGCGAGCACGTGCCCGAGCTGCTGACGCTCGCGATCTCGGGCATCGTCGTGACGGCCGGGATCTGGTGGGTGTACTTCGCGCGTGAGCAGCTCGACCGGCTGGAGGGGCGCAGGTCGGCGTTCCGCTTCGGCTACCTGCACTACGGCATCTTCGCGGCCGTCGGCGCGGTCTCGGCGGGCGTCGAGGTCGAGATCGACGAGATCACCGGCCACACCTCGGTGTCGCCGGTGATCGCCGGCCTGGCGCTGACGCTGCCGATCGCGATCGTCGTCGCAGGATCGTGGCTCGTGCTGCTGCGTGCGTCGCTGTCGCGGTGGGCGTCGTTCGCGGTGTTGGCCGGCGCCGTGCTGATCGCGCTCAGCGGTCTGCTGCCGACGGCCGAGTACGTGGTCGCGGCGGCGCTCATCGCCGGGGTCGTCGTGGTGCTCGAGGTCGACGGGGCGGCCCGCGCGGATCGGAGCGGATGACCGGATGCCGCGGCCGGCGGCACGACGAAGGCCTGTCGCCGTGAAGTCGACCCGAGGGATCGCTCCACCGCGACAGGCCTCCGCTGCCCGTCGGGGCTGCCGTCAGTCCTTGTTCGACGCGTCCCAGGCCGACTGATAGATCTCGACGTAGCGGTCGCTGCCGTTGGCGGCGAGGGCGTCCTGGAACGCCTGCCAGTCCGCGTCGCTGTCGATGTCGCGCACACCGGTCACGAACTCCGCGCTGGCCTGCTGCACCAGCGACTCGACGTTGGTCTGCACTGTCGACAGCTCGGAGGAATCCGCCTCGGGGATCCAGAGGTTCCAGTACGGGAACGCTTCATCCGGGCTGTTCGCGGCATACGGCTCGGTGGCCTCGAACAGGCGGCGCTCATAGCCGGCGAGGTCGTAGACGTCCTCCGACACCACCTGGGCGCCGCGGAACTCGGTGCTTCCGTAGTACTGGGCCAGCGGTCCCCATGCCACGTTGGCATTGGCGGTGGCCTCGGCGCCACTGAGCCGGTGGCGCAGGTAGAGCGGCTCGAGCGACTCGTCCAGGGCGACGTCGCCCGCCGCCGGACGATCCCACGCCACGCCTTCCTCGCCCCACTCGGCGCGGAGGTGGTTGTCGTAGTCGACCATCCAGTCGACGATCTTCACCAGGGCTGCGGCATCCGCGTCGCTGGCGTTGTTCGTGATGACCAGCGATGCGCCGGGAACGGACGAGAGCAGCTCCGACGCCGGCGAGCCGTTCGGCCCGGTGAGGGGCGCCACCGCGTCGTACTGCTTGTCGCGGCCGTCCTCCTGGCCGATGGTGACGAAGACCCCGGGGTGGCCGACCGTCGCGGCGCCCAGGATCGGATCGCCGGCGACATCGCCGAGGGCGAGCAGCGCGTCCTGATTCTGCGTGAACGCCGATTCGTCGATCAGCCCGTCCTCGTAGAGCGAATGCACGTACTGCAATCCGTCGCGCCATCCGTCGAGGGTCGGCTGCAGCGTGACGGTGTCGCCGTGCAGAGCGAGCGAGGCGGGGATCGAGGCATCCGTCGTGGCCGCCGGCATGTACACGAAGGGATTCATCAGGAAGGGCAGGACCGAGTTCGCGCCGGGAGTTCCCGACAGCGGCACCTCATCGGCCTTGCCGTTGCCGTTGGGGTCCTGGTCACGGAAGGCCGTCAGCACGTCGCGCAGCTCTTCCGGCGTCGTCGGCTGCGCCATGCCGACCGCGTCGAGCCAGGCCGAATTCATCCAGAGCTTGGACGGGTACGTGCAGTGGAAGCAGTCGTTCCACTGCGGGAGACCCCAGATGTTGCCGTCCGGAGCCGTCGCGAGCTGCTCCCACTCCGGCGTCTCCTCCCAGGCGCTGAGAACGTTGGGCGCGTTCTCTTCGAGCAGATCGTTCAGCGGTCTGATCACGCCCTGCTTGCCGAACTTGACAAGCTCCGCCTGAGTGAACTGATCCACCCATGGGATCATCAGGAACGCATCGGGGTAGTTCCCGCTGGCGAGCGCGATCTGGCGAGCCTCCGACGCGGAGCCGGCGTCCCACGTCGTCGTCTCGAACTTCAGGTCGACGTCGAACTTGTCTTCCAGGAAGAGCGTGAACTCGTTCGTGTTCAGGTCGGAGTCTGCGCCCTGCGGGCTGAAGATCGTGATGACGCCGTCCTCGGACGGCTCCGCCTGGGGCGCGCACGCGCCCAGTGTGATCGCAAGCCCGCCGGCGGCGACCACCGCCAGGACCCGGTTGTGATGTTTCATTCTCATGCCTCTCTTCGTCGTGAGGTGGGGTCGCCCAGTGCGGCGACGTCGTGGCCGTGCGGGCGGTCAGCCCTTCACCGCGCCCAGGAGCAGGCCCTTGGTGAAGTAGCGAGCCACGAACGGGTAGATGAGCATCATCGGGACGGTGGAGACCACGATGAGCGAGTACTTGAGCAGGTTCGACAGCTGCTGGCGTTCCAGCGCCGAGGTGGCGTCGCCGCCCGCGTCGTTGTTGAGGATCAGGATGTTCCGGAGCACCAGCTGCAGGGGGTACAGACTGTCGTCGCGCAGGTAGATCAGCGCATCGAAGTACGAGTTCCACTGCACGATCGCGTACATGAGCGCGATCACGGCGATCATCGGGCCCGACAGCGGCAGCACGACCTTCCACAGGATCCGCAGATCACTGGCGCCGTCGATCTCGGCGGCCTCTCGCAGCTCGTCGGGGATCGCTGTGCGGAAGTAGGTGATCGCCAGGATCGTGGGCCAGACCGCGACCGCGTTCGGGATCAGCATCGCCCACCGCGTGTCGAGCATGCCCATCGACTGGACCACCAGGTAGGTCGGGATCAGCCCTCCCGCGAACAGCATCGTGAAGACCACCGCCGCGGTGAGCACCTTGCGACCGACGAAGTCCGCGCGCGAGAGCGGGTAGGCCAGCATCACGGTCAGGGCGACGCTGATGGCTGTTCCGACGATCGTGTAGAACAGCGAGTTGGCGAAGCCCCCGAGGATCTGCGGGCTGCTCAGCGCGACCTCGTACCCCCGCAGGCTGAAGTCCACTGGCCACAGGAACACCTCGCCCGCCGACACCGCTGCGGGGCTGCTGAACGAGCTTGCGACGATGAACCACAACGGCAGCAGCACGACCAGCAGGAACGTCGTGAGCAGGATGTACACGCCGATGATGAAGAATCGGTCGACGCGGGACTCCCGCACCTTCGTCGGCCGGCCCACGCGCCGGATCGTCTTTGCGTCGCTCACCACAGTCCATTCCCCGTCACACGCTTCGATACGGCGTTCACGATCAGCAGCAGCACGAGATTGATCACCGAGTTGAACAGCCCGACGGCGGTCCCGAGGCTGAAGTCGGCGTTCTGGATGCCGATCTTGTAGGTGTAGGTCGCGATGATCTCGGACTGCGACAGGTTCAGCGGGTTCTGCAGCAGGAAGGCCTTCTCGAAACCGACAGCCATGATGCTGCCGACCGAAAGGATCAGCACGACGACGATGGTCGGCGTGATGCTCGGCAGATCGACGTGCCAGATCTTCTGAAGCCGGTTGGCCCCGTCGACCTTCGCCGCTTCGTACAGGGCGGGATCCACGCCGGCGAGCGCGGCCATGTAGATGACGGCGGAGTAGCCCGCGGTCTGCCACACCTCGCTCCAGACGTACACGTGCCGGAAGAAGTCCGGCTGCGCGAGGTAGTCGGTCGCGGGGAGGCCGAAGAATCCGGTGACCGTGCTCAGCATCCCGATCCGCGGCGAGAGGATCAAGATCGCCATCGAGACGACGATGACCGTGGATATGAAGTACGGCGCGTACGTGACCATCTGAACGGTGCGTTTGAAGAACCTGGCCCGGACCTCGTTGAGCGCGAGCGCGAGCAGGATCGGAATGGGAAGACTCGCGATCAGCGCGTACAGACTCAGCAGGAAGGTGTTGCTGACGATGGTGCCGAAGGCAGGGTTCGAGAACAGCCGCTGGAAGTGCTCGAACCCGACCCAGGCGCTGCCCCAGATGCCCTGGATGACGTTGTAGTCCTTGAACGCGATCACCGCGTTCGCCATCGGCACGTACTTGAACACGGCGAAGTACGCCAGCGGGAGCACGACCAGCACATACAGCTGCCAATGGCGCGACACCGATCTGCGCAACCGTCCCGGCCGGCGCCGCGGGGCCGGGAGCTCAGCGCGGTCCGCCGGGGTCGCGCCCAGGAGTGAGTCCTGGGGTCGGGCCTGCGCCGCTGTCACCCCGACGTCGATCTGCACCACCGTTGAACGCTCCCTTGGATTGAGTTCGGCTCTGGCCCCTGCCGCTGCCGCCCGGGAGGGTCGTCGCACGGAGACATCATCGTCCGAAAAATCGATTGTCTGGATCATAGCGATCGTTCCAATGCGAATGCAACCATGGATGGATATTCACACCAGTCCACGCAAGGTGAGTCTGACCATGGGGTTGCCAGACCGGCCTGATCACCGTCTAAGGTGTCTTCCACCAGTAAAACGATTGTCTGAGGTGGGAATGTTGTCAGAGTTGCACCGGCTCGAGTTCGGCGACCCGGCAGCCGAATGGGTCGAGGCGATGCCGCTGGGCAATGGACGCCTCGGCGCCATGGTCTACGGGGGCATCGGGGACGAACTCATCTGGCTCAGCGAGGGATCCGTCTGGTCCGGACCGGGTCGACGCGCTGATCCGCACCCGGTGAGCGCCGGCACGGCGCGCGGCGCTCTGTCGGCCGCCCGCGCCGCGGTGGCCGCGGGTGACTACGTGACGGCCGACGAGGCGATCCGAGCCCTGCAGCACTCCCACCCGCAGTCCTTCCAGCCGCTCGCCCGGCTGCGCCGGAGGGTGGGGGGAGTACCGCACGAGCCTGCCGGGCAGGCCGAGGTCATCCCCGAGAACGACACGGCAGCCGGTGCGGTCGGGCACGCGGCCGAGCCTCCCGCGGGGTACTCGCGCGGACTCGATCTGCGCACTGCGGTCGCCTGGACGCGGAGCCCCGGGATCGGCCAGCGCGCGTTCGTGAGCGATCCGCATCAGGTTCTCGTGATCGAGGTCGCGGGATCAGGACGACCGGTGTCGTTCACCCTCGATTCGCCGCTGCGGCTCGAGTCGGCCGGGTCGGACGGCGACGAGGCCTGGGCGGTGCTGCGGGCTCCCGATGACGTCATCCCGGCCTACCAGCGCGAGGCCGATCCGGTGCGATGGGCCGAGGAGCCCTGCGGCGTGCAGGCGGCGGTCGTCATGCGCGCGATCGGGGGTGGCGTACAGGCTCGATCGACTCCGGCCGGAGTCGTCCTGGAGATCGAGGGCGACACGACCCTGATCCTCGCCGTGCAGACGACCTTCACCAGGCTCGGCATGGACCCCGAGCCGGATGCCGCCGATGCCCTGGCCCGCGCGCGACGACTGTGCCGGAGCGCCGCCGCGACCGGGCTCGACACGCTGCACGACGATCACGTCGCTGCACACCGTGAGCTGTACGACCGCGCAGAGCTGCGGCTCGGTGTGCCCGGGGGATCGGCAGCGCGTGCCGGCGATGACCCGGATGGTACGGATGCCCTCGTCGATGCCGCGGCGGCGGGGATCGCGACGTCGCCGGAACTGCTCGCCGTCCTCTTCAATTACGGCCGATACCTGCTGATCTCGAGTTCGCGGCCCGGAGGCACGCCGGCGAATCTGCAGGGCATCTGGAATCAGCAGCTGCAGCCGCCGTGGAGTTCGAACTTCACGATGAACATCAACCTCGAGATGAACTACTGGCTCACCGAGACCACCGGTCTGGCGGAGTGCGCCGAGCCCCTGTTCGGCCTCGTCGAGGCGCTGGCGATCACCGGCAGGGAGCCTGCCGAGCGGATCTACGGCTCGTCGGGCTGGGTGGCCCACCACGCCAGCGACGTCTGGGCGTTCGCCGAGCCGATGGGGGACGGGACGCACGACCCCGCCTGGGCGTTCTGGCCGTTCGCCGGTGTCTGGCTAAGCTCCCACCTCATCGACAGGCTCGCCTTCACGCGCGACGAGGCTGCCGCGCGCCGGTTCTTCCCGGTGCTGGCCGGGGCCGCCAGGTTCGTTCTGGACTGGCTCGAACCCCGCGCCGACGGCACCTTGGGGACCTCGCCGTCCACGTCGCCCGAGAACCGGTTCGTGGTGCCCGGAGGCGGTGTCGCCGCGGTGGCCGCCGACTCCACGATGGATCTGGAGCTCTCGCGTCACCTGCTCGCCTCGCTGGTGCGGATCGCCGACGAGTACAGCCTGCGCTCGGAGGCCGAAGAGGTGTGTGCAGAGGCCGCCGCCGCGCTGCCGCGGATCCGTGAGATCGGCGTCGACGGCGACGGACTGCTGCGGGAGTGGGCCGACCTCGAACGGATGGCCGATCCCCGCCATCGCCACATCGCGCACCTCGTGGGTGTGCATCCGACCGATGCGCCGCTGTCGCCCCGGATCGCTGCGGCAGCCGCTCGCAGCCTGGATGCTCGCGGAGACGAGGGCACCGGCTGGTCGCTCGCCTGGAAGGCGGCGATGCGGGCGCGCCTGCGCGATCCCGAGGGCGTGGGCCGGCTCCTGGATCTCTTCGTCCGCCGGAACATCGAGATCGAGCCCGGCCCGACGGGCGGGCGATGGCGCGGCGGGCTCTACCGCAACCTGTTCTCGGCGCATCCGCCGTTCCAGATCGACGGCAATCTCGGCCTGGTCGCCGCCGTCGTCGAGTGCCTGCTGCAGTCGCATGCCGGTCGCCTCGACCTGCTCCCCGCCCTGCCGGCCGCGCTGCCGGACGGAGAGGTCCGCGGCCTCCGGGCACGCGGCGGGCTCCTCGTCGATCTGCGCTGGCGCGGCGGCGCGCTGACAGAGGCGACGATCACGCCGGCGCCGGGCGGGGCCGACCGGGTACGCGTGGTGCTCGGATCGCGGGAGCGGGACGTCGACCTCACATCCCGTCAGCCGGTGCACCTCACCATCGCCGACTTCTCTCAGGAGCACGCATCATGACCACCGCGCAGCAGGGTCCTCTCCGTCCGCTGGACGGCTTCCTGGTCCTCGACTTCAGCCAGTTCCTGGCCGGTCCGGTCGCCGCGCTGCGGCTGGCGGACCTCGGCGCCCGCGTGATCAAGATCGAGCGTCCTGTCATCGGCGACATCGGTCGCGGGCTCGCGTTCGCGGGTGCGCGCGCCGGTGCCGACACCGTCTCGTTCCATGCGATGAACCGCGGCAAGCAGAGCGTGGCCGCCGATCTGAAGGACCCCGACGACCTCGCCTTCGTGCGCCGGCTCGTCGAGCAGGCCGATGTCGTGGTGGAGAACTTCCGCCCCGGGGTGATGGAGCGGCTCGGCATGGACTACGAGACGGTCCGGGCGGTGAACCCCGGGGTCGTGTACGGCTCGATCACCGGGTACGGTGACGTCGGCCCGTGGCGGGACCGACCCGGTCAGGACCTGCTCGCCCAATCCATCGCGGCGCTGCCCTGGCTGCAGGCGGATCCGGAGCCGAGTCCGGTGGGCATCGCGATCGCCGACCATCTGGCGTCCTGCCACCTCGCCCACGGGATCACGGCACTGCTGGTGCGCAGACTGCGCACGGGTGTCGGCGGGCAGGTGCAGACGTCTCTGCTCGAGGCGATGCTCGATCTGCAGTTCGAGATGCTGTCGGTGCGGCTCACCGCTCCGTCGGCGGTCGACGCGCCCCGTCCGCGGGGTCCGCACAGCGCGCACACCTACCTTCCCGCGCCGTACGGGGTGTACCCGACGGCGGACGGGTACCTGTCGATCGCCATGAATCCGGTACCGCTGCTCGGTGAGCTGCTGCAGCTTCCCGAGCTCGTCGCGCTGACGGATCCCGAATCGTGGTGGGAGCAGCGCGGGCGTATCGAGACCCTGATCGCCGACCGTCTCAGAAGCGCCTCAACCGCCAGTTGGCTTGCCGTGCTGGATGCCGCCGACATCTGGTGTGCGCCGCTGCAGACCATGGACCAACTGATCGAGCACGAGGGGTTCCGGGCGATCGACATGGTCCAGACCCTGGGACGCGAAGAGAGCGACGGGGTCCGGACGACGGTGACGACGACCCGGCTGCCGATACGCGTGGACGGCGAGCGGCTCTGGGGGACCGATGCGGGTCCGGTCCTCGGGGCCGACACCGATCAGGTGCGTGCCGAGCTCGCACCCGATCGGGAGCCCGTGGCCGGGAGGGTGCCGTGACGATCCGGCTGAAAGGCATCACGTGGGATCACGAGCGCGGTCGCGACAGCATCGTCGCCGCGTCTCGTGCCTACGCCGATGCGGGGCATGGCGTGGAAGTCGAGTGGGAAGCCCGGTCTCTGCAGGCCTTCGCCGACCAGGACCTCGACGCGCTGGCGAGCGCGTACGACCTGCTCGTCATCGATCACCCGCATATCCCGCACGCCGCGCAGGCGGGGCTGCTCGTAGCGCTGCCGGATGGCGAAGGACCAGCCGAATACGTGGGGCGGTCCGACGAGAGCTACCGGTGGCGAGGCGTCCGCTATGGGCTTGCCATCGATGCCGCGGCGCAGGTCGCGGCGTACCGTCCCGATCTGCTGGCGGAACCGCCGCGCACGTGGCCGGACGTCCTGGACCTCGCCCGCGACGGCGCGGTGCTGTGGCCGGCGAAGCCGATCGACGCCTTCGCCTCCGTCTTCACGCTCTCGTCCGGGCTGCAGGGCGGCGACGCCGGTGGCCGCGGGTTCGCCGATCCGGATGCCTTCGCCCAGGGCTGGCACCTGCTCGGACGGCTGCGCGACCTCGTTCCGCGCGAGTGCCTCGGAGAGAATCCGATCCAGACCTCCGACCGGCTGGCGGCGTCGGATCGATGGGCCTACGCCCCGCTGCTGTACGGCTACAGCAACTACGCCCGGGCGGGGTTCCGCGAGCATGTGCTGCGTTGGACGGACATCCCCGAGATCGATGGGAGCCCCCGCGGGTCCATGCTCGGCGGCGCCGGACTGGCCGTGTCGGCGCGCGGCACGCACCGGACCGAGGCGATCGCCTTCGCGACCTGGGTCGCCACCAGCGAGGTCCAGAGCGGTGTGTATGCGCGCGCGGGCGGGCAGCCCGGCCACGTGTCCGCCTGGGCGGACGCCGGACTCGACGAGCTGACCGGGGGATTCTTCGCGGGCACCCGTCGCACGGTGGAGCTGGCGAGCCTGCGGCCGCAGCATCCCGGTTACATGGCGGTCCAGGATGCGGCGTGCGAGCGCGTGCACCGCGGTCTGGTGAGTCGCGAACCGGCCGCCGACGTGCTGGCGGATCTGGATCGGATGTTCGAGTCGCTGGGAGCGCAGGATGCAGGTCGTTGATCGATACTTCGAGGACTTCACCGCGGGGGAGGTGCGGCATACCCTGGGACGGACCATCACGGAAGCCGACGTCGTCCTCCACGCGGGACAGACCGGCGACTTCTTCCCCCACCACATGGATGAGCACTGGTGCGTTCACGAGGCGGGACTGGGCGGACGGATCGCGCACGGCACCCTGATCATCGCGATCGCCGTCGGGATGACCGCCGGCGATGTCAATCCGCAGGCCATGAGCTACGGCTACGACCGCATACGCTTCATCAAGCCGGTGTTCCTCGGAGACACGATCCGCGTGAAGGCAGAGGTCGTCGGGGTCGCCGATCATCCTCGCCGCGCCGAGCTCGGACGGGTCGACGAGCGCGTCTCGGTGACCAATCAGCACGGCGAGACGGTGCTGTCGCTGGTGCACCTGTATGTCGTCAACAAGCGGGGAGCGCACGAATGATCGACACCCATCTGCATGTCTGGGATCGCGCCCGCTCGAGCTATCGCTGGCTCGACGGCGCCCCGGAGCGCCTTCGCGGTGACCACCTCCTGGAGCAGGGCCTTGCTGCGGTGGCAGGCCACGGATTCGAGGCCGCGGTGCTGGTGCAGGCCGACGAGACGCTCGACGAGACGGCCTACCTGCTCGAACTGGCCGCCGCCGACGCGCGCGTCGCGGGAGCGGTCTGCTACCTGCCGCTGGAGGCTCCGGCGATCGTGGCCGAGCGGCTCCCCGCGCTGACCGCGATCGCCGGATTCGTGGGGGTGCGCAACCTCACCCACGATCGCTCCGATCCGGACTGGATCCTCGGGCCCGACCAGCGCCGCAGTCTCGGGATGCTGGAAGCGGCCGGTGTTCCGCTGGACTACATCGCCGTGCTCCCTCGGCACCGGGAGAACCTCGTCACGCTCGCCCGCGACCATGCCGGTCTGACCCTGGTGCTCGATCATCTGGGCAGCCCCCCGATCGGGTTGCCCGGTGAATATCGCCGGTGGGTCGATCAGGTCGCCGATGCGGCGACGCTGTCGAACGTGGTCGCCAAGGTGTCCGGCCTGTACCGGGCCGACCCGGCCGGCATCGGAACAGCGGTGACGGCGGATCAGGCGCAGATGGTGCTGGCGGCGGCACTGGAGGTGTTCGGGCCGGACCGGCTGATGCTCGGCAGCGACTGGCCGATGGGTACCGTCTCGGGCACGGGGGCGGCCACACTGGATGCCGTCGTGGCGGCGGTGGATGCGCTCGAACCGGACCAGGCGCATGCCCTCCGCCGGGCGACGGCCGCGCGCGTCTACGGACTGGTGGTCTGATGATGCACGAGCACCGACCGAACCCCGCCTACCTCGCAGGGCCGCCGAGCGCGCCGATGCCGATCATCCTGATCGGTGCCGGCGGCATCGCCCGCGACGCCCACCTCCCGGCCTACCGGAAGGCCGCATGGCCGGTCCTCGCCGTGGTGGACCTCGACGGCGATCGGGCTCGCGCGCTCGCCAACGCGTTCGCGGTGCCGATCGCCTGCACGGATGTGTCGGAGGCGGTGTCGGTCCATGGGACGACGGCGGTGTACGACGTCGCGGTGATGCCGGACGCGTTCGCGTCGATCCTCGAGGCACTGCCGGACGGCGCGGCCGTGCAACTCCAGAAGCCGTTGGGGTACACCTATGCGCAGGCGCGCGCGCTGCACGAGATCGTGAGGCGCAAGCGGCTCACTGCGGCGGTGAACACCCAGCTTCGATTCGCGCCGCAGGTGGCGGCCGCGCGCGCCCTGATCGCGGAAGGCGCCATCGGCGAGCTCGTCGACATCGAGATCCTGGTGAGGGTCGAGACGCACTGGGAGCTGTTCCCCAGCGTGTTCGGGCTCGAGCGCATGGAGATGCCGATGCACTCGGTGCACTACGTCGATCTGGTCCGATCGTTCGTCGGCGATCCGACGGGGGTCAGTGCCGTCACCGTCGCGCATCCCGGCTCACGGCTGACCAGCACCCGCACCGCCTACCTGCTCCATTACGCCGGGCGTCCGCTGCGGGTCACGATCAGCGCCAACCACGATCACACGTTCGGTCCCGAGCACCAGGAGGCCACCGTGCTGTGGCAGGGAACGGCAGGCGCCATCCGCGCCCAGCTGGGCTTGCTGCTCGACTACCCGCGGGGCGGACCTGACCGTCTCGAACTGAGCACCGGTGTCGGCTGGCAGGAGCTCACGGTGGACGGTACATGGTTCCCGGATGCCTTCATCGGCACCATGGGAGCCCTGCAGCGATACGTCACGGGCGAGTCTGACGCGCTGCCGACCGCTGTGGACGATGTGCTGCGCACCATGGCCGTGCTGGAGGCCGCGCATGAGGCGAGTCAGGTCGGAGGACACCCGCTCCCGGATGCCTGAGGATCGTCGAATCGCTCAGGCACCCGGCGGAGGCGCGGTCGACGCTCGCCGGATGAGTTCGGGCGCAGGATCGTCGATGACTCTGCTCACGGGCTGGAACGCGTTCGCGCCGTCGGCCGACGCCTCCAGCCCCGCGAGCAGCGCGTCCACGGCGGCCGCTCCGAGGTTCGCCATCGGCAGGCGGACTGTCGTCAGCGCCGGGGCACACGTGATCGCCGGCCAGATGTCGTGGATCGCCACGACGGACAGCTCCTGCGGAACGCGGATCCCCATCTCGGCGGCCTCGGTGAGCACTCCGATCCCGGCGTTCACGTTCCCGACAACGACGGCCGTGGGAGCGGGCCGGCGGCTGAGGAGCAGCCGCGCCGCATCGCGGGCCGATCGGTACGTGTATCCCAGCGCCGTGGTGTCCTCGGGGGCGAGGGTGAGTCCCGATTCCGCGAGTGCCTGCTCGATCCCCTCCCGCCGTCGGTCGCTGGTATCGGACGTCGGGACGCCGCCGACGTAGCCGATGCGGGTGTGTCCGAGTTCGAGCAGGTGACGTGTCGCGAGGGCACCGGCGGCGACGTCATCGATGGCGAGCGTGGTGACGCCGGCGACGGGGCCGGAATTGATCAGGACGGTCCGTTCGGGGTGGGAGAGCGCTCGCGCGACCAGTTCGAGGGGTGCCTGGTCGCCCTTCTGGAGCAGTACCCCGTCCACCAGTCGTTCGCTCAGGAGCCGGATGAACCCGTCGCTTCCGGGCTGCATCCGCGGACTCGATGCCAGCACCACGGAGTAGTCGTGATCGAGTGCGCGCGACTCCACGCCGGCCACGAGATCGGTGAAGGTGGCGTTGGTGACATCCGGCACGACGAACGCCAGCAGATGCGTGCGCGAGCGGCGCAGCGAGCGAGCCGCAGAGTTGGGCGCGTACCGGAGCAGCTGGGCCGAGTCGAGGATGCGCTGGCGAGTCTCGGGGCGGATCCTGACCGAGGCGTCGGCGTTGAGCACCCGCGAGACCACAGACACCGAGACCCCGGCGTGGGATGCCACATCCCGCAGAGTTACCATCTTCGGATCGTAATCGGGGATCGACGTCGGCACAAACGATTCACCGCGGGTCGTACCGCAGCGATCGCTTATGAATCCGGGTTGAGGTGTGCGCCGCGTGTAACGATTTTCCATCCCGAGAGTCTCGGAGGGGCGCTACACCCGGCTCCGCAGCTCGAGCGACACGATCGCGAGGCCGGGGCGCGGGCGCGCGACTTCGCGGAAGCCGGCGGCCTCGAACGTCGACAGCACTCCGCGGTACAGATCGTTCACCGGGATCCTCTTGCCGGCATTCGGATCGCTCGGGTAAGCCTCGACGACGCGCGCGCCGCCGGCGCGGGCGTGGTCGATCGCCGCGTCGAGCAGCTTCGCGGTGAGTCCCCGATTGCGATGCTCCTTGCGGACGACGAAGCACGTCACGGCCCAGACGTCGGCGTCGTCCCAGTCCTCTTCGGATGCGGCGAAGTTGCGCGTGCGAGCCAGCCTCACCTGGCGTGTGCGCGGACCGACACGCACCCATCCCGCCGCTTCGCCGTCGACGTACGCGATGAGCGCCGGCGGGAGAGCAGCGGCCATCTCGTCGCGCAGCAGTCCGCGGCGCTCGTCGAGGGTCGTGCGGTTGAACTCCGCGTTGGTGATCGTCCACCACTGGCACTGGCAGCCGTGCCCGTCGCCGCCCCCGCTCAGTGCGTGCTGCGCGTCGTCGAAGCGGTCTGCGGTCGCGGGGTCGATGGTGATTCGGGGCATGATGCGACGCTATTGCGGGCCGGTGACATCGACAAGGGAACGGGATGCCACGCCCGGGGTTCGCCGTGTTCGCGAGGCCTCTGCGGACCGGGTAGGATGGGGGAGTTGTCCGCGCGCAGGTGCGGGCACGTGAATTGAATATCGGGATGTGGCGCAGCTTGGTAGCGCACTTGACTGGGGGTCAAGGGGTCGCAGGTTCAAATCCTGTCATCCCGACACGATTCGAAGAGGGTCGGCCGCGAGGCCGGCCCTCTTCGCTTTTGTCGGTTGCCCCCCGCCGGAGCACGCGCCTAAAGTGACGAACACGTGCGCGGGCGAGACGCCCGGACCACGTTCATCGGCCTGGGGAGATTCGATGAAGAGTCGCTTGCGGTCTCTCGCCGCCTTCATCTCGGCGGTGATCGCCTCACTGATCCTTGCCGCAGGGGGGACCGCGGCGCACGCGGAGGAGGCCTATCCCAGGCTCTCGGTCGTGTCGGTCGATGGGCGGGAAGTGTCGGTGACGTGGGACGTCGGGGATGCCGATGTCGTGCTGACGGTGGAGCCTTCGGACGGGGACGGGGATGCCTTCGACGTCCCGATCGACGAGGGGGCGACATCGACGACCGTGACGGTGCCCGAATACGGGCTCTACTGGTTCACTCTCTTCGTCTCCTACAGCGATAGCGAGCCCCGTCGGCTGGACACGCAAGTCGTCGTGCCTGCGCTGTCGGTGGAGTCCGTGGACGGGCTTGATGTGACCGTGGCGTGGATCGCAGGCGGTGAGGCCGTCAGGCTCGATGTGAGGACCGAGAGCGGGGGAGAGCACGAGTACGTCTGGAGCGAGCTCTTCGACCCCGGCGCATCTGGCGCGGTGGTGACATCCGCGACGGTCACGGTGCCCGCGCCCGGTGTCTATCAGTTCGTCCTGTGGGCGTACCCACCCGACGGGCTTTCACGGACCATCGTGCAGACCGTCGACGTTCCGGAGCCGGAGATCCCCGTGGCGCCGACACCGCCACCGACGCCGACGCCGACGCCGACACCGACACCGGAGGCGCCTGCGGCAGCACCCGTCCTCTCGCTGTCGGGCGACACCGCGATCGCGGGTGGTCTTCTCACCGTCAGCGCGACGGGATTCAGCCCGGATGAACCGATCGAGATATGGCTCCACTCGACACCCGTGCGACTGTTCGTCGGCGTTGCGGATGCCGCTGGCGGTGTGAGCGAGGCAGTCACGATTCCAGCCGGGACCAGTTCGGGCGACCACGGCATCGAGGTGCGTGGAGCGACGACCGGGTCCGTGTACGCGGATCTGTCCATCGCCGGCGAAGAAGGCTCGCAGGCGACACTGCCGGCCACCGGCACGGACCCGAGCATCGTGGCAGGCGGTGCGATCTCAGCTGTCCTCCTGATCGCCTCGGGGCTCGGAGTGCTTCTCGTGGGCCGACGTCGGGTCGCTCCGGAGCGCCGGCATCGATGACGGCACGGTTCACCCGGCGAGCGACGCGAGCTGCTCTCGTGTGCCGTTGAAGGCATTCATGTCGATGTAGTGCTCGACGCCGACGTATCCGTCGAGGCGGTCACGGTTGGAGTACTGCCACAGAGTCCACTCACGGCCGTCTTCCAGTCGTGCGGGCAAGACGATGGACCGGATCCAGATCGGGTAGTCCTTGTATCTCCCGGACAGGTAGCGGTCATAGGCCTCGGGGGTCGCGTAGATGACGGGCGGTGCTCCGTAGTGCTCTTCGAGCTTCGCGAGCAGCGGCACCAGGATCGCGTCGACCTCCTCGCTCGCCGGCGGGTGCCGGAAGTACTCGCCGTAGTACTCGAGATCCAGGGCGATCGGCAGCGTGGCTCCATCGGGGACCGTGTCGATGACATGAGCGGCCTGTGACTCACCGCTGCTGTCGAAGCTCACGAAGTGGTAGGCGCCGATCAGCAGATCGGTCTGCGCTGCTCCCTCCCAGTTGCGGAGGAACTGCGAGTCGACCGATGAGGATCCCTCGGTCGCTTTGATGTAGGCGAAGTCGATGTCCTCGGAGGAGAGGACGGACCAGTCGACGTCGCCCTGGTAGCTCGAGATGTCCACTCCGCGCACCGAGTAGCCGGCGGCGAAGATCCGCCCCGGCCAGATGACCCCGGTGGCGAGGAGCGCCGCGAGGATTCCGAGCGTCGCGAAGACGCCGGTGAGGATCACGATGAGGCGCGCCGTCCTTCTCCGCATCGGCGACATCAGTGCGCCGTCCACCCGCCGTCGACCGCCAGCACTGCGCCGGTGAGGCTCGTGGCCGAGGAACCGCCGGACTTGCGGGCCTGAGCGATCGCGATTCCGAGACTCACCTGAGCGCCCGGCTGCCACGCGGGCGCGCCGGTGTCGCCCTCGAGCCACCCGTGCGACGCGGCGACGTCCATCGCGACGTCGATGAAGCCGGTCACGGCAGGGGCGAGGGGCTCGTCGCGCCAGGCGATCGACCAGGGGTAGAACGGCTGGAGATCTGATGGGCGATACGTCTGCAGACCGAGGCGGCCGTACCGGAGGGCGTAGGACTCGAGCTCCAGCAGGTAGGCGTCGTCGGGAGCGCGCCGCAGTCTGGCCAGGCAGTGATCGAACGTTCCGGGATTGCCCAGCCACCGGAAGGCCACGTCGGCATGGGTCTCGAGCGCCACGAGGTACTCGCCGTGGGCGTTGAACAGGGCCGAGCCGGGCGGGTCGGCGAAGACCTCGAGCGGGCGGTCGTGGAGCGAGACCGGGTCCGCGGCGGAGTCGCCTGGCCGTGCGACGATCCAGAACGGCTCCAGGCGCAGGGGGCGATGGACCCACCCGAGCGGGTGCGCCGCGGTCATGCTCGGGGTGACGCGGAGGATCGCGACATCGAGCAGCCCGTGCATGAGCGCGTCGAGCTGGCGCTGGCTGTCCATGGAGCTCGCGATGACGGAGACGTCGGGGTACCGGTCGGCGAAGGCGTCGACGACGAGGCGGCTCGTGTCGAGGTCGAAGATGTGCGCGACGCGGAGACCGGTGTCCTCCGGGCGCATCATGCGCGCGGCCTGTGCGATCAGCACCCGCGCCTCGCGTAGGAACCGGGAGCCGTCGGGTGTGAGTGCGACGTGACGGCTGTCGCGTGTCAACAGCCGGAATCCGAGCTCGCCCTCGAGCCGTCGGACCTGCTTCGACAGTGCGGGTTGGCTGATGTGCAGCCGCGCGGCCGCGCGCCCGAAGTGCAGTTCGTCGGCGACGACGACGAAATACCGCACGAGTCGAAGATCGAGGTCCACCTGTCCTCCCGTACGAAGATTGGCGCGCCCGGGCGATCGATGCAAGCGCGGTTATCGATCCGCTTCGAAAAGGTCCTGGACGCCGTCTCCACCACGGGTGTGTGCTGATCTGGTCCGCGAGCACAAGGAGCACGGTCCATGGCCCAGAACCCCCGTCCCGTCGTCTTCATCCACGGTCTGTGGCTGCACGCCTCCAGCTGGGAGCCGTGGGTCGAGAAGTTCCGCGCCGCGGGGTACGAGCCGGTCGCGCCGGGGTGGCCGAACGAGCCGGCGACCGTGGCCGAGGCGCGCGCGAACCCGGAGGCCGTCGCCGACATCGGCATCGACGAGGCCGCGGGCCATTTCGCCGACCTCGTCACGGATCTCGGCGACGACACGGTCATCGTCGGCCACTCGTTCGGCGGCCTGATCGCCGAGAAGCTGCTGGGCGAAGGTCTCGGCGCCGGCGCGGTGGCGATCGACCCGGCCCAGATCAAGGGCGTGCTGCCCCTGCCCCTCGCGCAGCTGCGCGCGGGATTCCCCGCGCTCGGCAACCCGGCGAACCTGCACCGCGCGGTCGCGCTGACCTCGGCGCAGTTCCGCTACGGGTTCGGGAACGCCGTGGACGAGGCGGAGTCCGACGCCCTGTTCGAGCAGTGGACCATCCCCTCGCCGGCGCGGCCGCTGTTCCAGGCCGCCGCCGCGAACTTCGTCATGCATTCGCCCGCGGCCGTCGACACGAAGCGCGAGACGCGCGGGCCGCTTCTGCTGATCTCGGGCACGGCCGACCACACCGTTCCCGATGTCGTCACGCGCTCTACCCTCAAGCAGTACCGGGACTCGATGGCGGTCACCGAGCTCAAGCAGTTCGAGGGACGCGGCCATTCTCTGACGATCGACCAGGGCTGGGAGGACGTCGCAGACGCCGTGCTGGAGTGGCTGACGGCCCAGGGGCTGTGACGTGGACCTCGCGCTGCGCGGCACTGTCGCGATCGTCACGGGGGCCGGCCGGGGGATCGGGCTGGCGGTGACGCGGACCCTGGCCGCGGAGGGCGTGCGCGTCGTCGCCGCGTCGCGCACGGTCACGCCCGCCCTGGAACGGCTCGGGGAGGAGGCGGACGTGCGCGCCGTCGCGGCCGATCTGACCGATCCGGCCGTCCCCGAGACGCTCGTCGCCCGGGCGGCGCAGCTCGGCTCCCTCCGCGTCCTCGTGAACAACGTCGGCGGCGTGCATCCGCGCCCGGGCGGCTTCACCTCGGTCACGGACGATGCGTGGATGCAGACGTTCCAGCTCGACGCGATGACCGCGATCCGGATGACGCGCGCCGCGCTGCCGGCGCTGCGCGACGCCGGACGAGCGAGCGTCGTGACGGTCGCGTCCGTGAACGCCCGGCATCCCGACCCGCTCGTCATCGACTACAGCGCCGCGAAGGCCGCCCTCGTGAGCTTCTCCAAGTCGCTGTCGAAGGAGGTCGGCACCGACGGCATCCGCGTGAACACCGTCAGCCCCGGTCCGGTCGCCACCGACCTGTGGCTGGGCGAGGGCGGCGTGGCGGCGACGCTGTCCACCGCGGGCGGTGCGGACCGGGCCGACGTGGTCGGCGGCGCCGAGGCATCCATGGTCACCGGGCGATTCACGAAGCCGGAGGAGGTCGCGGCGCTCGTGGCGTTCCTGGCGAGCGACCTGGTCGCGGGGAACATCACGGGCGCGGACTTCGTGATCGACGGCGGGCTGACGGCCGAGCTGTGATGGCGCCCGGTCAGCCCGCGTGCCGCAGGCGGTGACGCTCGAGCACACGTGCGGCGAGCGCCTCGGGCATGCCGGGGCCGGGGAGGGCCTCGACCTCGGTCGCGTCGTCGAGAGGACCGCAGATGTCGCACACGAGCTGCATCCGCACCGGGTGCTCGTCCTGCCCGTGGCGATAGAGGATCGGGGCGCCGTGGGGGGCGGCCCAGCGGTCGCCCCACTCGGTGAGGGCGATGAGCGCGGGCGCGAGGTCCCGGCCGCGTTCGGTCAGGCGGTACTCGCCCTCGCCGGAGTCGTTCGTGACGCGCTCCAGGACGCCATCCTCGACGAGGTGGTCCAGGCGTGACGCGAGCACGTTGGTCGCGATGCCGAGGCTCTTCTGGAACGCCGAGAATCGCGTGGACTCGGCGAACAGCGCGTTGCGCAGGATGAGGAACGTCCAGCGCTCGCCGAACACCTCGAGGGTGCGCGAGATGGAGCAGACCTGGGAATCGTACGTCCTGCCGAGCATGCCCTCAATCTAAGGCGATGACTTGCGTGATACAAGCATCAACTGCAGGCGACAGCGATGCGCGGTCACGAACGGCTCGAGACGCTCGACGGCGAGCGGACCGTCGGTCTGCGCCAGCACGTCCCGAACGAGGCGCGCGTGCACGCGGCACACCAGAGCACGGTCCTCGTCGATCATGTCGTGGTACCGGCAGGGCGCGAGATCGAACGACAGCGACCCCTCGTCCACGGCGGGATCCAGTCCCGCGTCGTCGAGGTGCTCGTAGAGCACGTCGAGCTGCCGCACGGCATCGGCGTCGAGGGCGGTGTCGGCGGCGCGCACCGCGGTCGGCGGACGTGTCACGGCACGCAGCATCCGTCCCCGTTCGTCGGCGCCGTGGACGCGGGCGCTCGCCGCCGGGCTCAGCGCCGCCTCGCGCACCGGGTGGAACACCACGGGTGGCCGGCCGCGCATGCCGACCTGCACCGTCTCGCCGCGGATGAGGCCCTCGTCCTCCAGCACTCGCAGGTGGTCGCGGACCGTGTTGAGCGGGATGCCGCACTCCGACGCCAGCTCGCCGGCCCGGCGTCCGGGCGCCCGCTGGATCGCGCGCAGCAGCTGCAGGCGGCGCGGCTGCGTCAGTCCGCGATAGTCGTGCGCGCGGCGGGGCATGCTCCGACAGTAACCCCGGCGCCACGCGACGTGTCCGGCGACGGACCGGATAAAACCGGTGGAACCGCGCGCGGCCGATCACGCCCTCGGAGCAGGGTCGGAGCAGTCCGCACCACGCAACGCGAGAGGGAGAACATGAAGCTGTCACCGGAGTCCGAGGCCGTCGTCCGCGCCACCGCGGGAGTCGTCGCCGCGCACGCGGAAGAGATCACCAAGGTCTTCTACCCGGCGATGTTCGCCGCCCACCCCGAGCTGCTGCGCGTCTTCAACCGCGCAAACCAGGCCGTGGGCGAGCAGCCGAAGGCGCTCGCGGCGTCGGTCGCCGCCTTCGCGGTGCAGCTGATCGACCCCGATGCGCCCGACTTCACGCCGGTCATGCGGCGGATCGCCCACAAGCACGTGTCGCTGGGCATCACCGCGCGGCAGTACACGATCGTCGGGCACCACCTGCTCGACGCGGTCGGCACCGTGCTGGGGGATGCCGTCACGCCCGAGGTGCGGGCCGCCTGGGACGAGGTGTACTGGCTGTTCGGGTGCTCGCTCATCGCCGAGGAGGCGAAGCTGTACGCGCTGGGCGGCACCGACCCCGAGAACCCGTGGCGGCAGTACCGGGTCGTGGAACGGCACGAGGAGTCCGGCGACGCGTTCTCGCTGGTGCTCGCCCCGGTCGCCGGCGAGGTGCCGGCGCACCGCACCGGTCAGTACGTCGCGATCGCCGTCGACCTGCCCGACGGGTCTCGTCAGCCGCGCCAGTACACGATCTCGTCGGGGCCTCGCGGCGACGCGCTGCGGGTGACGGTCAAGCGCGTGCGCGGCGTCCACGGCGCTCCGGACGGCCAGGTCTCGACGTGGCTGTACGAGAACGCGCAGCCGGGTGCCGTGCTCGACGTGTCGCAGCCGGCGGGCGACGTCGTCCTCGACGACACCGACCGGCCGCTCGTGCTGGTGTCGGCAGGGATCGGCATCACGCCGGTCGCGGCGATCCTCGAAGACCTGTCGCGCCGGCAGCCTCAGCGCACCGTGCGGCTCTTCCACGCCGACCGCGCGCACGACACGCACGCCCTGTACGCGTCGCTGCGCCGCCAGGTGCTCGCGATGGACGACGCCCGGGCGCAGAACTGGTACGAGGCCGACGCCGAGTCGGCGCCGACGCTGCACCCGGCGCTGCCGGGGTTCATGGACCTCGGCGAGGTCGACCTGCCCGCGGAGGCGACGGTGTTCATGTGCGGCCCGCTGCCGTTCATGCGTGCGTCGCGCTCGACACTGATGGCACGGGGCATCCCGAGCGACCGCATCCACTACGAGGTCTTCGGTCCGGACCTGTGGGCGCAGCAGCCCGACGCCGCGTGAGCGCCGCCTGACGGGCGAGAGCGGGTCGCCGTGGTGGGATGGCGGCATGAGCGAGGGAAGCATCGCGGGGCTCGACCTGCATCTGCCGCTGTCGGGCACGCGGCCGGCCCGCTCCCTGGAGGACGCGATCCGCTCGCTCGTGTCGACCGGCGCCCTGCCGGTCGGCGCGCGTCTGCCCGCCGCGCGAGCGCTCGCCGCGGACCTCGGGGTGGCGCGCAACACTGTCGCCGACGTCTACGCACGCCTCGCTGCGGAGGGCTGGCTCGAGGCGCGGGTCGGCGCCGGGACGTGGGTCGCGGCGTTCCCCGCGGCGGCGTCGCAGGCCGGGACCCGTCCCGCCGCCGCGCCCCCGTTCGAGCTGCGTGGCGGGCTCGTCGACGCGAGCGACTTCGCGTTCTCGGCGTGGAGCGCGCTGGCGCGGCAGACTCTCGCCGAGCTGCCCGGGACGGCGTTCTCGTATCCGCCGACGGCCGGTGTCGTCGCGCTGAGGCAGAGCCTTGCCACGTACCTGGCGCGGACCCGCGGCGTCGCGGTCGGCCCGGACAACGTCGTGGTGGGCACCGGCTTCGGGGACCTGCTGTCGCTCGTGTGCCGTGCGCTGCGTGGCCGCGGCGCCCGCCGCATCGCGGTGGAGGAGTACGGCCACGAACGTCATCGCCGCATCATCGCGGCGACGGGTCTGGAGGCGGTGGCGCTGCCGGTCGACGCGGACGGCGCCGTGATCGAGCAGCTGGAGGGAGCGGACGCCGCAGCCGTCGTGCTGACGCCGGCCCATCAGTTCCCCACCGGCGTGCCGCTGTCGGCTGCCCGTCGGCGCGCCGTGGTCGACTGGGCGCGCCGCACGGACGCGCTCGTGCTGGAGGACGACTACGACGGCGAGTTCCGCTATGACCGCCGCAGCATCGGCGCGTTGCAGGCGCTCGCGCCGGACCAGGTCGTGTATCTCGGCACCGCGAGCAAGGCGCTCGCGCCCGCGGTGGGTCTGGCCTGGGCCGTTGTGCCGCCCGCGTGGCGGGCGGAGGTCCTCTCGCAGCGCGAGGCCGGGGGAGCGGCGGCTGCCGGCATCCACCAGCACGTCCTCGCAAGGTTCATCGACGCGTTCGCGTACGACCGCGCGGTGCGGCGACGGCGCGCGGAGTTCCGGACGCGCCGCGAGCTGCTCGAGGGTCTGCTCGCCGAACGCGTGCCGTCGGCGTCGCTGCACGGGCTCGCGGCGGGGCTGCAGTGCCTGGTGAGGCTGCCGGCCGATGTCCGTGAAGAGGCGGTGGTGGATGCCGCCGCCCGGCGCGGCGTGGCCGTCCAGGGACTTGCGGAGTTCCGTCTGGGTGACGGGGTGGCGCCCGCAGGCATCGTCGTGGGCTACGGCGCACCGTCGCCAGCCCGCGCAGAGCGCGGGCTGGAGCTGTTCGTCGAGGCGTTGGAAGCGGCGGTGGAAGGACGCTGATCCTTCGATTGGCCCAGGTCTGCGGCATCCGATTGTCCGTTTCACTTGGGGCGATCGTGCCTAGCGTGGACGTATGACCATTGCGACCAGCACCCTCGTCCCCGTTGCCCGCCGCCTCGACTTCGAGGCCCTCGCCCCCGTGTTCTCGCGGGCGGTGAGCGAGCTCGACGACGCCGCGACCGCTCAGCTCGACCTCGTCGGCATCGACGCCGGGCTGCGGGAACTCGTGCGCCTGCGCGCATCGCAGCTCAACGGCTGCGCGTACTGCGTCGACACCCATTCGCGGGCGGCACGCGCGCACGGCGTCGCCGCGCAACGCGTCGACGCCGTCGCGGTGTGGCGTGAGTCGGGTCTGTTCACCGCCGCCGAGCACGCGGCGTTCGCCCTCACCGAGGAGGTCACGCGGCTGTCGGAGACGCACGTTCCCGAGCGTGCAGTGACCGACGTCGTGGACGCGTTCGGTGAGGAGGCGGCCGCCGCCCTGATCTCGCTGATCATCGCGATCAACGTGTGGAACGCGATCGGCGTCACGGCACGTCCGTGGCGGGTGGCGCCGCGCAGCGCGGACTGACCGTGTGACGGCGCGCCCCCGGCCGCCCGATACGCTGGAGTCGATGACGAACACGCGTGCCGAGGCGGCGTACCTGCGCTCTCTGGCGGCGTTCAGAACCCCCACTCTCGACCTGCTCCACCGCAGGTATGCGCCCTTCGTGGTCGCCGCGCTCTCCGTCGTGTTCACGGTGGACCGCCCCGCGGTCGCCGTGGCCGACGCGCACGCCGAGATCGCCGAGATCCTCGACGAGCTGCGGGCCGCCGGCTACGACGAGGACGAGCGTGCGCTGCCCTCGGGCACGGCGCGCGAGATCTGCCGGCACTGGGTGCGGGTGGGGTGGCTGGTGCCGCAGATCGACGGTGACGTCGAGGTGTACCGCCTCACCGCCCACGCGGTGAGCGCGCTGGAGATCACCGGTCGCACCGGCGGCGGGCGCACGCGCGTGTCGAACTCGCGCGTGCGCACGCTGCTCGAGGCCGTCGAGCGGCTGGCCGCGGATTCCGAGACCGACCCGCAGGCGCGCATCGCCCGCCTCACCGCCGAGCGCGACGCCCTGGACGCCGAGATCCTGCGGATCCAGGCCGACGGCACCGCGCCCGTCGACGACGAGCAGCTGCTCGAAGAGGCCGAGAACGTGCTGCACCTGGCGCGCGAGCTGCCCGCCGACTTCGCGCGCGTGGCCGAGTCCATCAAGGCCATGCAGCGCGACGTCGTCGCGGACCTCCGCCGCGACGTCCGTCCCACCGGCGAGGTGCTGCGCGAGTACCTCGAGCGCGGGCAGCACGTCATGCAGTCCACGCCCGAGGGTCGCGCGTTCGCCGGCGCGCTGCGGCTGCTCGGCGACCCGGAGCGCATCGACGACCTCACCGAGCAGCTGCACACCGTGCTGGCGCAGCCGTTCACGCGCCTCATGGATGCCGATCAGCGTGCCGAGCTCGACGCCATCGGCCGCCGCGTCGAGCTGGGCGTGCTCGAGGTGCTCACCGCGCAGCGCCGCGCGTCTCACGTGATCACCGGGCAGGTGCGCACCCACGACCCGGTCCGCGACCGCCAGGTCGACGACCTGCTGCGCGACGTCATGTCGGGCCTGCAGGCGTGGACCAGCAGCTCGTCGTCCGAGGCGGCTGTCGAGCCGGTGCGCAGCCTGCCGATGGCCGGCGTCGGGCACCTGCGCCAGTCGGTGAGCGACATCCGTCCGCCCGGCATGCCCGCGGCGCTGGCCGGGAGCGTCGATGACGCCGAGTTCGTGGATGCCGACACCCGCGCCTGGGGCGGGCCGAGGTACGTCGAGCTCGAGGCGTATGTCGCCGGGCTCGGCGACGAGTTCGATCTGGCGGCCGCCTTCGAGGGCACCGATGACGAGACCCGGCGTCCCGTGGACCTGCTCGGCCTGCTCGAGATCGCCCACCGCAACGGCATGAGCGAGGGCGACACCGTCTCGGTGGTCGAAGCCCTCCGTCCCGACGGCACGACCCGCCGCTTCGCGTTCGGCGCCGTGACCGCCCGCACCTCGAGAGGCAGCGATGATGACTGACCCCGCCGACGACACGGCCCCCGAGATCGAGGGGGATGCCGCGGCCGAGGCCGCCGGCATCCCTCCGTTCATCGAATCGGTCTCGATGGAGGACGATCCCGACGAGCTGTTCCCTGGCGACCGCGGCGTGCTCGACGCCGACGTGCGGCGCGTGCTCGTCCACGTGCTGCAGCGAAGGTTCGTGCAGGCCGACCGCCACCGCGACACCTGGAAGGTGCTGCTCGACAACCAGCAGCTGATCGAGGCGCGGCTGAACGACCTGTTCGTGCGTCTGGTGGTCGACCACGACCGCGGTGTGGCGTACAAGCAGCAGGTGCGCTCCGACGAGTTCGACGTGCCGATCCTGCTGCGCGACTCGCCCTACTCGCGCGCCGAGACGCTCGTGCTCGTGCACCTGCGCACCGTGTACCAGCGGGAGTCGGCGGCCGGCGAGCTGTCGGCGCGCGTCGACATCGAAGACGTCGAGCAGACCGTGCTCAGCTACTTCGCGGAGGCGGACGGCGACACGGCACGTCGCCAGCGCGCGATCCGCAAGGCCATGGAGCGCCTCGACCGCGACGGCATCGTCGACGAGGAGTCGGCGGGGCGGTTCCGCATCAGCCCGCTGGTCGAGATCGTGCTGAGCGCCGAGAAGCTGCGCGAGCTGCGCGATTGGCTGCGGCGGCAGGAGTCGCTTCCCGAGCTCGAAGACGCCGAGACGGATGCGGACACCGACGCCGAGACCGACGCCGACGCCGACGCCGAGGAGCCCGAGCGGGAGACCGCCGAACTGGAAGGGGCCGCCCTGTGACGATGATCGACACGCTGTTCGGGCTGATCCCGGCGGCATCGCGGGGTCAGCAGTGGCTGGCCGAAGACCTGCAGCTGGTCAACTGGGGCGGCTACGACGGGGCGCACCGCGTGCGATTCTCGCCCACCGCGACGCTGCTGTGCGGCGGCTCGGGGTCGGGCAAGTCCACGCTCATGGATGCGTACATCGCGCTCATGATGCCTCACACGACGCCGTTCAACGGCGCCTCGAACGGGGGAGTGACCGGGCGCCCGCGCGGCGACGAGCAGCGCAACATCCTGTCGTACGGCCGCGGCAAGCTCGACGAGTCGCGCACCGAGGACGGCACCAAGATGCGCGTGCTGCGCGGCGACGGCGTCGACACCTGGACCGCGGTGGCGATGACGTGGCTCGACCACGACGGGTCGCGGTTCACAGCGGTGCGAGCCTGGTACATCCCCGCCGGGGCGCGCGTGCTCGAAGACACCGTGCGCGTCAGGGCCACGGCCGACGCCGCGTTCGACCTGAGCTCGCTGGAGCGTGCGGTCGGCCAGCGCTTCACCGATACGTCGCTGCGGTCCGTCGGGCTCGACCCGTACAGCACCGATCGCGAGTTCTCGGCGCGCCTGCACGCGGTGCTCGGCATCGGCGCCGCCGGCGCCGGGTCGAAGGCGATGAGTCTGCTCGCCCGCATCCAGGCCGGTCAGCAGATCACGACAGTCGACGACCTGTACAAGCGCCTCGTGCTCGAGGAGCCCGAGACGATGACCACCGCGGATGCCGTCGTGGCGCATTTCGACGAGCTCGAGGGCACGCGCACCCGCATGCTCACGGCACGGCAGCAGGTGAGCACGCTCGAGCCGCTGCACGATCTGCGCGAGAAGATCGCCGCGGCCGGCGAGAGGGTGCGGCTGATCGACGAGATCGGCGACTTCTCCGACGCCGGTTCGCTCGCGAGCCTGTGGCGTGCCCACCGCCGCCTCGAGCTGCTGCGCGAGGTCGAGGGCGAGCTGCGCGACAGCAAGCACGCGGCCGACGTGGCGCTGCGCGAGAAGCGCGCCCTCGCAGACGCGGCCGAGATCGAGCGAGACGGGCTGGCCGATGTGCTGCGCCAGTCGGGCGGCGACCGACTCGAGACCGCGCAGCGCGAGCTGCGCGAAGTCGAGCGGCGCCTGTCGACGGTGCAGGTGAACCGCATCCGCTTCGACGAGGACCTGCATGCGCTGGATGCGACGGTGTCGACCCGTGCGGACTTCGACGCCCTCGTCGCCCAAGCGCGCGCGGGGCTCGCCGACGCGGACGCCAAGCGCACCGCGCGCAACGCGTTCTCGGACGCGGCGCTCGAGCTCAAGGCCGCCGAGGCCGAGGTGACCGAGCTCGAGGCCGAGATCCGTCGAGCCGCGGGGCGCCGCGACAACATCCCGCGGGCACTGCACGAGTCGCGCGAGCTCCTCGCCGAGGCTGCCGGGCTCGAGCCCGACGAGCTGCCGTTCGTCGGCGAGCTCGTCGAGGTGCGCACCGAGTTCGAGCCCTGGCGCGAGGCGTTCAACCTCGCGCTCGGCGGCTTCGCGACGACGCTGCTGATCGACGTCGCGCAGCTGCCGGCGTTCCGCGCCGCCATCGACAGCGTGCGCACGCCGGTGCGCCTGCGCTACGAAGGCGTGCACACCGGCCTCGACGCGAGCGGCGGCCGCGACGCCGACACGCTGCCCGGGCGCCTGGACTACCAGGCGTCGCCGTTCACGGGCTGGCTGCAGGGCCGGCTCGACGACAACTTCGGGTTCGTGTGCGTCGACGCGCCGCGCGAGCTGTCGAAGCACAAGCGCGCACTGACGATCACCGGTCAGATGTCGGACGGCAACCGGGGTGCGCACGGCGGCCACGGCCGCGACAACGTGCTGGGCTTCTCGAACGAGCGCCGCCTGCACGTGCTGGCCGGCCGCCTGGAGCTCGCTCGGGTCCGCGTGGAGCGGGCGACGACGGCCGCGAAGACCGCGGAGGAGGCGCTGGATGCCGTCGACGCGCGGCTTGCGGTGTACGCGAAGATCGGCGACCTGACCTGGGACCTGCTCGACCTCGACACCGTGACGGCGGAGCGGGATCGCTGGACCGCCGTGCAGGATGACGTGACGGCATCCAATCCCGAGATCGCGCGCCTGCAGGGCCAGATCGCCGCCGCCAAGGGCAAGGCGGCGACTCTGCGTGAGGAGATCGGGCGCACCGAGGCCGAGCGCGAGCGGATCGAGGCGCGCTGGGGCGACGTGACCGACGACGTCGACGCCACGCAGTCGATCATCGACGCGGCCGACGACGACGCCCGTGCGCTCGACGACGACCAGCGGGCGTTCCTCGATACGCGGTTCACCCTGCGCGAGGCCGCCGCGGCGGCGAGCCCGTCGGTCGTGCTGACGCGGTTCGACGCGGCGCTCGCCTCGGCCGCGCAGCGCCTGGACGAGGAGCGCTCGTCGGCGGTGACCGCGCACGCCGAGCAGCGCGAAGGCGTCCGTCGCATCATGACGGGCTTCTTGGAGCGCTGGCCGAACCCGAACCTGCTGCCTGACCCCGACGCGTCGATCGACGACTTCGAGGGCATCCTCGAGGCCCTGCAGACCAGCGGGCTGCACGAGCTCGAGGCGGACTGGCGCGACAGCCTGCTGAAGCTGTCGGGCAACGACCTCACGAACCTCGACGCGACGCTGAGCCGGTCGCTGCGCGAGATCCGCGATCGCATCGAGCCGATCAACGAGATCATGCAGGACCTGCCGTTCTACGACGACGACCACCGGCTGCAGATCACGACGCGTGAGAACCAGTCCGAGCCGCGCAAGCGGTTCCGGCGCGAGCTGCGCGAGGTGCGCGGGCTCATCGACGCGGCTGCCTCCGATGAGGATCGCGAGCAGGTGTACCGCCGCATGACGCGGCTGATCGGCCGCATGCGTCGCTCGGCTGCGGACTTCGGCGACCTCGTCGACGTGCGCAACCACGTGCGGGTGAGCGCCGAGCGCGTCGATGCCGCCTCGAAGCAGCACATCGCGCTGTACGACCACATCGGCGAGAAGTCCGGCGGCGAGTCGCAGGAGCTCATCGCGTTCATCGTGGGGGCGGCACTGCGTTATCAGCTGGGGGATGCCGGCGCCGAGCGCCCGCGTTACGCCCCGGTGTTCATGGACGAGGCACTCATCAAGGCCGACGCGCACTTCACGAAGCGGGCGATCGGCGCCTGGCGGGGCCTCGGCTTCCAGCTCGTGATCGGCGCGCCGAACGACAAGTACAGCGCGATCGAGCCGCACGTGGACGTCGAGTACGACATCCTCAAGGACACGCGCGGCCGTTCGTGGGCGAAGCCGAAGGTGGGCCTGCGCGAGCAGAGTTCATGAGCGCCAGGCTCGTGTACCCGGCTGACGCGCTCGCGTGGGTGGGTGAGCAGATCGATCGCGAACTCGCGAAGCTCGTCCTCGCGGAGCTTCGGGACGCTCCGGAGCTCATCGCCTGCAGGCTGCGCCCGGGCACGTCCAAGGCACCGGACGCCCGCTCGATTCCGTCCGAGACGTGGACGGACTGGCAGCTCGCGTGGGACCGCTTCGACCTTGGCAGGGTCAGCGGCGTGGACCTGGTGTTCGGCCAGGCCGCTGGGCGCTCGCGCGACGTGCCGACGATGCTCACGCTTGATTCAGTCGATGCCGCACTCGACCTGCTCGAGCACAGCGGTGTCACGTCGCCTCGGGACCGCGTGACACGTGCCCGGGGCATTGCGGCACGTCTCAGTGAGGCGGGATCGACGTTTACGTCTGCCGCGCTCAAGAAGGTGTGCGGCGGGAGCGACCGCGATGCAGAAGCGGCCATCAGCGCCGTGCGGTGGCTTCACGCGAACCCCGACCTGAGTGCGATGACGATGCGTCAACTGCCGATACCCGATGTCGACACCAAATGGCTCGGCACGCACGCAGCTGTGGTGCGAGAACTCACCTCTCGGGACGTTCGTGCCGAGACGCGGCCGCGATTGTCGGTCGTGCATCTCACATATCTCGACCCGGCGTACCGTGCGACGGGGTCCCGACGTCACGATGCCTGGACAGCGGAGGACGCTCACGAGCTCGCGTACCAGCCTCGGGTGGTGTTGGTCGTCGAGAACCGCGACCCGCGACTGTGGTTCCCCGAGCTGGAAGCCGCCGTCGTCGTCGAAGGCGAAGGGAAGGCTGTAGCCGCTTCGTTGCCGGATATCCCTTGGATCGCCTCCGCAGAACGCGTCGTCTATTGGGGCGATATCGATGTCGACGGCTTCGAGATCCTTGACGGGTTTCGCCGTGAGATGCGCGCACGCGGGGTCGAGGTGGAGTCACTCCTGATGGATGCCGTCGCGCTCGACGAATACGCAGCCCTGGGTGTGAACCACGACAAGGACGGCAATCCACTCGATCCGTCGAAGAAGGCACTGGCCATGCTCACCCGCGCCGAACGCGACGCGTATGCACGCGTCGCGACGGCAGGCAAGGTGCCTTTCCGTCGGATCGAGCAGGAGCGCATCTCCGGGGCCGACGTGCAACGAGCGCTTGCAGCGTTGTGCGCCGCGCCCATTCCTAACCGATCGGAGACCGCGCCGGGCTGAGCCGCCGCAGCGCGATCACCAGCACCATGAGCCCGATCGCGTTGGCGATGAGCACCGTGGCGATCACGGCGGCCATGCTGACGTCGTAGGCGAAGCCGAGGATTCCTCCCGCGATGAGCAGTCCCGCTCCGCGCACGAACGCGAGCCAACCGAATGCGGGGGCGCGTGACGGAGCGGGCACGAGCGCGGTGACGACGGCCTTGACTGTCGAGTCGAGGACGCCGTTGACGACGCCCCAGATCGCGACGCCGATCCACACCAGCACGACGTCGTCGGTGAACGCGATGACGGATGCCGCGGCCGCGACCGGAACCGCCAGCAGCGTCCACGGGCCGAGCCGGTCGTATACGCGCCCCATGACCAGCCCTGCGGCGCCGTCGACGAGCATCGCCACGGCGAACAGGATCGGTACCTGGGCGTCGGTGAGCAGCCCCGTGGTCTGTGCGTGGTACGCGAGCAGCGGGAACGAGGCGACCCCGCACGACAGCACGGCGATCGCCGCGGCGTACACCCAGAATCGCGCCGGCAGCCGGGGCAGGGCTTTCACGGAGGCCGATGCCGGGCGCCCGGCATCCACCTCTTCGGCTTCGCCGGCTGCTCCCTCCGGCTCCTCGTACGAGAGCGGGTCGGGCACCCGGTGGCGCAGCCAGAACAGCAGGACGAGCACGAGAATGCCCGGGACGGCGAGCACACCGAAGGCGAGGGCGTAGTCGCCCTCACGCCAGCCGAGAACGGCGGCGAGCAGCAGCGGGCCGAGCACCGCACCGGTCTGGTCGAGTGCCTGGTGCACGCCGAATGCGCTTCCGCGGCCGGTCGTCGCCGACGCGTACGACAGCAGCGTGTCTTTCGCGGGGGAGCGGACAGCCTTGCCGAGCCGCTCGGTGGCGTACAGCAGCAGGGCGGGGGCGAGCGCGCCGGTCACGCCGATGAGGGGGACGCTGAGGACGGTGAGTGCGTAGCCGACGATCGTCCAGGTCCAGTAGTGCTTCGTGCGCACGACCGCGTAGCCGGTGACGACCCGCAGGCCGTAGCCGATGAACTCGCCGAGGCCCGCGACCAGTCCGACGACCAGCGCGGACGCACCGAGGGTCGCGAGATAGGGGCCGATGATGCTGCGCGCCCCCTCGTAGACCATGTCGGCGAGCAGGCTCACGACTCCGAACGCGAGGATGAAGTGCCACGGACGCAGGCGGGTCACGCTCGAAATGTATCAACCCGGGGAGTCGGGACTCTGGAGTTCTGTCGGCCGCGTGGCCGGCAGACATCCTGGGGGAAAACACATGCGCATCACCTATCGCATCTTCTCGTTCGCCATCTGCGCGCTCGTCGCGCTGCAGGCGGCCTCGCACGCCTGGGGCTCGGCGGGACTCGACGTCTACATCGCCGAAGGCGGCGTGGTGGACGGATCGGCGCTGGAGGGGCCGCCGCCGTTCCCCGAGGTCGTGGGCTTCATGATCCACGGCATGAACGGCATGTTCGTGATCCCGACGCTCGCCATCCTGCTGCTCATCTTCTCGTTCTTCGTCAAGGTGCCGCACGCTGTCGCGTTCGCCGGCGGCGTGCTCGCGCTGGTCGTCGTGCAGATCACGCTCGGGCTGTTCGGCCACAGCATCCCGCTGCTCGGCTTCCTGCACGGCATCAACGCGCTGCTGCTGTTCACGACCGCACTGCTCGCGGGCCTGAACGCCTCGAAGCGCCGGGTCGTCGGGGCGAACCCGTCCGAGTCGGTGCCGGTGCCGACCGCTGCCGGTGTTTCCGCCTAGGACGGCGGCCGCGTCGAGCCGGTGGGCGTGGTTCGCCCGCCGGCTCGCCGTCGTGGTGGCGGTCATCGCGCTGGCGCTCGTCGGCTGGGCGTGGTGGAGCAGCGTGCTGCCCGGATCGTATTCCGTCATGGACATGGGAACACCCGACTTCGGCGGCGGCCCCGGTGCCGGGGCGCACGCGGCCGGCGGTCACGGCGGGCACGAAGCGCAGGCGATGGCCGCGGGGACGGCCGGTGCTCTCGCCGCCGGCGCGGCGACGAGCGTCACCGCGCTGGCCGTCGACCCCGATCGCCCCGCCGACGTGCACGTCGAGCTCGTCGCGCGCGCGGAGCGCGTCACGCCCGAGGGCGGCGAGGCGTTCGACGGCTTCACCCTCAACGGGCAGACGCCCGGTCCGACGATCCGTGCACAGCAGGGGCAGCTCGTCGAAGTCGTGCTGCGCAACGAGGACGTGCCCGCAGGGGTGACCGCGCACTGGCACGGCGTCGACGTGCCGAACGCCATGGACGGCGTCGCGGGCGTGACGCAGGACGCCGTGCCGCCCGGCGAGAGCTTCACCTACCGCTTCGTCGCCGAGCAGATCGGCACGTTCTGGTACCACTCGCACCAGGCCTCGCATCCGCAGGTGGTGGGCGGGCTGTTCGGCGCGCTGATCCTCGAGCCCGCGGAGGGGATGGATGCCGCATCCGCCGCCGACGCGATCGCCGCCGTGCACACCTACCCGGACGGCCAGCGCACGATCGACGGGATCGTCGGCGACACCCGCCAGATTGCCGCGCCGGGCGACACTGTGCGGGTGCGCCTCATCAACACCGACAGCACGCCGACGTCCGCGTGGGTGACCGGCTCGCCGTTTCGGGTGCTCGCCGTGGACGGCACCGAACTCAACGCGCCGATGCCCGTCGACGGCGTGGCCGTGCCGCTCACCGCCGGCGGGCGTGCCGACGTCGAGGTCACGGTGCCCGCGACAGGCGCCGTGCGCGTGCAGGTGCCCGGCGCGTCGCTGGTGGTCGGACCCGATCGGGCCGCGGCATCCACTTCTCCCGCGCCGCGGGAGGCGCTCGATCTGCTGAGCTACGGCGTGCCCGCCGACGTCGGGTTCGACCCGGCGCAGCCGGACCGCCGCTTCCGGTATGACATCGGCCGGCAGCCGGGCTTCCTCGACGGCGCTCCCGGCTACTGGTGGACCATCAACGGGGGCATCCTGCCGGCCGTGCCGATGTACATGGTGCAGGAGGGTGACGTCGTGGTCATGACGATCACCAACAACAGCGGCGAGGTGCACCCGATGCACCTGCACGGCCACCATCTGCTGGTACTGTCGCGCGACGGCGTGCCGTCGTCGGGCAGCCCGTGGTGGGTCGACTCGCTGAACGTCGAGCACGGCGAGACGTACGAGGTGGCGTTCGTCGCCGACAACCCCGGCATCTGGATGGACCACTGCCACAACCTGCCGCACGCGGCCGAGGGGCTCATGACGCATCTGGCATACGTGGGGGTGACGACGCCGTTCCGGCTCGGGCGCGAGTCCGGCAACGACCCTGAGTAGGTGAGACTGAGGGGATGCCAGCCCCCGCGATTCGACGTCGGATGCCGGCGGCCGCGCTGCTTGCCGCGGTCGTGGTCGTGGGGCTCGGGGTGCATGCGCTGCTGCCCGACACCGCCGTCACCGACATCGCAGGCGACGTGCTGTATGCGGCGGCGGCGTATCTCGCCGTCTTGCTGATCGCGCCGCGGCTGCCGGTGCTCGCGATCGGCGGCATCGCGGCGGCGTGGTGCGTGGCGGTGGAGCTGTTCCAGCTGACCGGACTGCCGCTGCAGTGGGGCGCGCGCTTCGCGCCGGTGATGCTGCTGCTCGGCACGGTCTTCGATCCCCGCGACATCGTGGTCTACGTCGTGACGATCGTGGTCCTGACCGCCGTGCATGCGCTGGTGCGGCGGACGCGGTCGGGACGAGCGGGTTCCTGAGTTCCGCTCGCCCCCGGAGCGAGGACGAAACGCCTCGGCCCCGCGGCCGGCCTCGGTTGCGCCGACCGTGCGAGCGACGGACCATGGAACGCATGGGGGAGCGGGGGCGATGGGTGTGGCCGGTGGTCGCGCTGGCCGCGGTGCTCGTCGTGGCCGGGATCGGGATCACCCTGACCGCCGGACGGCAGGGGCCGGCGGCATCCACTCATTCACCCACGGCGGTGCCGACACCCACGCCGACGCACGTGCGCACCCCCACCCCCACCCCGACACCGACCGCCGACGGACTCCCGGCGAACACGGGGACGTACGACGTCACCACGCTGCCGCAGGTGAATGTGTTCGCGGTGATCCCGGCGCTGCCGGTCGATGACGACCCGTTCACCGTGCCGACCGCCGAGAGCGCTGTCGCGCGCGGCGTCGGGGCGCCGGTGTGGGCGGATCCGACCGGGGAGCCGGTCGCATACGTGCCGCACGAGTATCCGTACGGCGGCACCGTGCTGCCGGTGATCGAGAAGCAGGCGCACTGGGTGAAGGTGCTGCTCACCGGGCGTCAGGCGGTTCCCTCTGCGGGGAACGCCTCGCAGCTGACCGGCTGGCTGCGCACCGCCGACGTCGACCTCGCGCCGAGATCATTCAGCGTCGAGGTCAGCATCGCCGGCCGCA
Source organism: Microbacterium jejuense (assembly GCF_039544225.1). Lineage (NCBI taxonomy): Bacteria > Bacillati > Actinomycetota > Actinomycetes > Micrococcales > Microbacteriaceae > Microbacterium > Microbacterium jejuense. The sequence goes on along the minus strand of NZ_BAABLG010000013.1, from coordinate 200,748 downwards.
CGATCGACATCGTCCACGCCGACGGCTCGCATGAACGGATCGCGACCGACTTCGCGTGGGGCACCGAGCGCACACCGACGCCGGTGGGCCGCACGTTCGTGATGACGACGCGCACCGTGCCCGAGTACGCGTACACGCGCGGGTACCCGATCGTGTACTGGGCGGTGCAGTCGCCGACGCTCGACGGATTCGACGGCGCCGACGTCGCTCCGGCGGCCTTCCACTACCACGACAACAGGTCGGGTCCGCTGTCGAACGGGTGCATCCGCGTCGACCCCGACGCGATCACGCAGCTTGCGACGCTCCCACCGGGAACCCCGGTGATGATCACCCCCTAGGGGCGCTGCCCGCGTGCCCGGGCCACCACGATGCCGCGCTGCGAGGTCGGGAACCGGTCGAGCATCGCCCGCAGCTCGGCGGCGTCGACGTCGGCGCCGAACGCCTCGGCACCGGGCTCGAGCATGATGCCGGCGGCGAGGTCGCCGGCGACCACGGGGTCGAAGCCGAGGTCGTCGACCAGACGCGCCACGACCGCGAGGTCGCGCGCGTCGTCGCCGGCGATCGCGATCGCCTTGCGCCCCTCGGCGCCGGCGGGCCGGGCCTCTTCGTCGATGTCGTGGTAGCCCATGTGGTTGAAGGCCTTCACGACGCGTGAGTCGGGGAGGAACCGCTGCACGATCTCGCTCGTCGAGGTGCGCGGGTCGTTGAGATCATCGCGCAGGCCGTCGACCTCCCACCAGTAGTTCATGGCGTCGATCACGAGCTTGCCGTGCAGTTCGTCGACAGGCAGCGTCTGGTGCTTGCCGAGGGGGAGCGCGAGCAGCACGGCGTCCGCTTCGTGAGCGACGGTGGATGCCGCGGCCGCCGTCGCTCCGGGCGCCAGCACGTCGATGGTCAAGGCGATGCGTCCGGGGTCTCCCGAGCCGGCGACCAGCACGTGGTACCCGGCCGCGGCGGCCAGTCGCGCGAGGATCGTGCCGACCTTGCCTGCCCCGAGGATGCCCAGCGTGCCGATGCGCGGGGCGCCGGCACCCATCCCCTCGCCCGGCCCTGACTCCACGCGGGCAAGCGTATCGGTCACGCCGGGACCGCCGCCTTCTCGGCCAGCAGTTCGCGCACCATCGGCACGACCTTCGAGCCGTACAGTTCGACGGCCCGCAGGCGGGCGCTCGCCGGAGTGGAGCCCGAGGTGTAGATGAGGTCGAAGCGGCCGACGTCGAGGGCGCTCACGGCTTTCGCGATCTTGCGGGCGACGGTCTCGGGCGAGCCGACGTACATCGAGCCGGTGCGCACCTCCTGCTCGAAGTGGCCGCGGCTGAGCGGCGGCCAGCCGCGCTGTGCGCCGATGCGGTCGTGCATGACCTTGTAACGCGGCCAGACGATCTCGCGGGCCTCCTCGTCGGTGTCGGCGATGAAGCCGGGGGAGTGCATGCCGACCGGGAGCGGCGTGTGGCCGAACTGCTTGGACGCGCGGCGGTACAGGTCGACGTACGGCGCGAAGCGGCGCGGGTCGCCGCCGATGATCGCGAGCATCAGCGGGAAGCCGTACTTCGCGGTGCGGACGACGGACTGCGGCGAACCGCCGACTCCGACCCACGTGCGCAGGTGCCCGGAATCGGTCTTGGGGAAGACGTCGGCGTCGACGAGCGGCGCGCGGGTCGTGCCCTGCCAGGTCACCGGCTGCTCCTTGAGCAGTTCGGCGAACAGCTCGATCTTCTCCTCGAAGAGGACGTCGTAGTCGGCGAGGTCGTACCCGAACAGCGGGAACGACTCTGTGAACGAGCCGCGTCCGAGGATCACCTCGGCACGCCCGTTCGACAGGGCGTCGACCGTCGAGAAGCGCTGGAAGACGCGCACCGGGTCGTCCGAGCTCAGCACCGTGACGCCGGATCCGAGGCGGATGCGCTCGGTCTTCGTCGCGATGCCGGCGAGCACCGTCTCGGGAGCCGAGATGGCGTACTCGGGGCGGTGGTGCTCCCCGACGAGGAACACGTCCACGCCCAGCTCGTCGGCGAGCACCGCCTCGTCGACGACCTGGCGGATGGCCGCGCCGTAGCCCAGCAGGGTGCCGTCGTCGCCCTCAGGGACGTCGCCGAAGGTGTCCAGCCCGAACTCGATGTCGCTCATGTCGTGGTCAACCGCGGTGTGGCGGCATCCATTCCCCTGCATACAGTGCTCGTGAGACGGGATGCCGTCACGCGGGCGTGGGATGCTGGGCCTATGCAGCAGCGCGCACTCGGCCGCACCGGACGAACGGTGTCGGCGATCGGACTGGGAACGTGGCAGCTCGGCGCCGATTGGGGCGCTGTCACCGAGGAGGAGGCGGCAGCGGTGCTCGCGGCATCCCTCGATCGCGGTGTCACGCTCTTCGACACCGCCGACGTCTACGGCGACGGGCGCAGCGAGTCGCTGATCGGCAGGTTCCTCGCGGACAGCCCCGGGCACGGCGTCACCGTGGCGACCAAGATGGGCCGGCGCATGGCGCAGGAGCCTGAGAACTACACGCCCGAGAACTTCCGCGCGTGGACGGACCGGTCGCGGGCCAACCTCGGTGTCGACACGCTCGATCTCGTGCAGCTGCACTGCCCGCCGACGGCCGTGATCGAGTCCGAGGCGACGTACGACGCGCTGGACGCCCTGGTCGCCGACGGGGCCATCGCCGCGTACGGGGTGTCGGTCGAGACGTGTGCGCAGGCGCTCGCCGCGATCGCCCGGCCGAACGTGACCAATGTGCAGATCATCTTCAACCCGTTCCGGCTGAAGCCGCTCGATGCGGTGCTGCCCGCGGCCGCTGCGGCCGGGGTCGCCATCTTCGCGCGGGTACCGCTGGCGTCGGGCCTGCTGTCGGGCAAGTACACGGCGCAGACGACGTTCGCTGCGAACGATCACCGCACCTACAACCGGCACGGCGAGGCGTTCGACCGCGGCGAGACGTTCTCGGGCGTCGACTTCGAGGTCGGGCTGGCCGCGGCGGGCGAGCTCGCGGCGGCGGTGCCCGAGGGTGTGTCGCTGCCGGCGGCGACGCTCGCGTGGATCGCGTCGCAGCCCGGCGTCACGAGCGTCATCCCGGGTGCGCGCAATGTGCGCCAGGCCGAGGCGAACGCCGCGGCGGCCGCACTGCTGGCGGGCGAAGGCGGGTCCGCCTTCGACGTCGCTGCGTTCGACCGCGTCGTGCACGAGGTCTACGACCGCGACCTGCGTGAGGCCATCCACCCGCTCTGGTGAAGTGTGGATGCCTCGGCCCGGCTCACCGGCCGGGCCGAGGCATCCAACCCCTTTCTTACGGCGCCGGGTAGTTCACGACGAACTGGGGCGTGCCCGTGTTGGTGTTGTCGGCCTGGCCGCCGACGCCGTTGACGACGTGCTGCACGGTGCCGGCCGACAGGTTGACCGTCATGATGTGGTGCAGCTGCACGCCCGGGTTCTGCGGCGCTTCGAACCCGTTGGCGGTGAGGATCGACGGGTTGTTCTGGTTGAACACGTACACGCCGGCGCCGTCGAGGCGGTGGGTCTTCACGTTGTCGCCGACCTTGTAGCCCGGGTAGCCGAGCGCGCCGTTCGGCTGGGTCCAGTCGGCCTGCGTCGGCGGGTCGTAGGGCAGCTCGTTCTGGTACAGGATGACGCGGCCGTTGTCGCCGTTCCACAGCGTGTTGTACTTCTGGAAGTGCTCGACGAACAGGCCCGTCGCGGTCACGTTGTCGCCGTTCACGATGACGCCGTTGGTGCCGGTGTTGGTCGCCCAGCGCTGGTTGTCGCCGTTGACGCCGTCGTTCGGGTCGAAGCCCTCGACGCCGTGGTCGCCGCGCCACACCCAGATGTGGTCGATGAGCACGTCGTCGGCGTTCACCTCGAGCGCGGTGGTGGCCTTGCCGATGTGGGGGCCGCCGACGCGGAAGTACACGTCGCTCAGGGTGATCGGGTCGTTCGCGTCGAGCTTCTTGCCGCCGTTGGGGTTGCCGACGCGCAGCAGCACGGGCGAGAGGGCCGTGCCCGCGTCGATCGTGACACCGGCGACGACGACGCCGCTGTTGTCCTTGATCTCCAGCGGCACCGCGCCGCCGACGGCGGTCAGGGTCGCGTGACCCATGCCGAGCACGACGGTGTCGGGGTGCTTGACCGTGATGGTCTTGGCGATGTCGTAGATGCCGGGCGTGAGGATCAGGTTCTGCCCGCGCGAGAGGGCGTTGTTGATCTCCTGCACCGAGTCGCCGGGCTTCGCGATGAAGAAGTCGGTGATCGGGATGCTGCGGCCCGCGGTCGCACCGTCGGACCAGCTGACACCGCTGCTGTCGCGCTGTGCGGCGGGCACGCGGACGTTGTAGCGGCCGTCGGCGTCGACGTAGAGGTACGGCTTCTCGCGGCTGATCGGGGTCCGGCCGATCGTCGTGTACGGCTCGGCCGGGAAGTTGGCGTCGGAGGGAGCGCCGACGACGCCCGAGAACACCTGGTTCCACACGCCGTTGGACCAGCCGGCGACCTCGCTGTTGCGGGTCAGCCACTGCTGCTGCGAACCGCTCACCACGAACGGCAGCCGGGAGTCGGCGATGAAGCCGCCGCTCGCGTACTGGGGTCCGGCGGTGCAGTAGTCCATGAGCGACACGTTCGCGCCCGTGATGTCGAGGCGGCGCATCGAGACGGCTTGCGACACGGCCCAGAAGTTCGCGCTCTGGCGGCAGCCGTCCTGGCCGGCTTTGGCGACGGCGACGTGCATGTTCGAGATGGTGCGCCAGAAGTTGACGAGGGCGAGGCAGTTGCTCGTGCCGCCGTCGGCGAGGCAGCGGTTGTAGACCTCGAGGCCGCCGTTGACGGTGACGTCGTCGGGCGAGGCGCCGAGGCCGGCGATCTCGGTGTAGTAGCCGACCTTGATCTGGAGCGGGTCGGCGGCGGTGCCGTACTGGCCGGGCAGGAAGTACACCGCCTTGCGGGCGGTGCTCATCTCGGCGTCGACCTGCTGGGCGTTGAGGGCATCGAGCTCGGTGCGGATCTGCGCGACCGGCGTGTCGGGGGAGTAGACGGTGACGTTCGCGCCGAAGTCCGGGTGGAACGGGTCGACCGTGCGCGGCGGCGCCGCGACGGCGGGGGTGGCGAGCAGGGCGGTCGCGATGAGCGCGGCTCCTGTCGCGACAGCGCCGAGCCGGACGGCACGTCGGTGAACGGGGGTGGCCATGGAGAGTCCTCTCCGTCGAGGTGGATACGGCGTCTGTGCCGCTTACTTACCGGACTGTAACCAAACGTGAGAGCGGTCTCAAGGGCTATTTCGCAGAGAGCGCTTGCCGGTGCGCCGGGGCGTCTGCGGGCGGGAGTATGGTGTGGCTTGTGCCCCTCGCCCCTCGCGTCGCCGTGGTCATCCCGTGCCGCAACGATGCGTCGTATCTCGAGGCGTGCCTGGCCGCACTGGCCGCGCAGACCCATGTCGCGGACCGCGTGATCGTCGTCGACAACGACAGTTCGGATGCCTCGGCCGCCGTCGCCCGGAGGTTCGGCGCCGTGGTCGTGAGCGAGCCCGAGATCGGGATCTGGCCGGCGGCCGCCCGCGGTTACGACGAAGCGATGGGTGCCGCCGACATCATCGCGCGGCTCGATGCGGACTCACGCCCGCACCCGGACTGGGTCGCACGCCTCGTGCGCGCCTTCGTGTCGGACCCGACGCTGGGCGTACTGACCGGCGGTGCGGAGTTCTACGGCGGGTCCTCGCTGCAGAACTACCTCGGCGAGCGGTGGTACATCGGCGGCGGTCACTACTGGATCCGCAAGTGGCTCGGCATCCCGCTCGTGTTCGGCTCGAACTTCGCGATGCGCACGCCCGTGTGGGAGCGGGTGCGCGACCAGGTGGATCGCGGCAACGCCCGCATCCACGACGACCTCGACCTCACGATCCGGCTGCGGTCGTCGGATGGTGTGCGGTATGACCCGCAGCTGCGCATGCCGGTGTCGGCGCGGCCCGTGCAGACGATCGGCGGGCTGTCGCGCCGTGTGTTCAAAGTGGCCTCGACATTCGCCGCGAGCTGGCCCGAGGGAGCCGCGTGGCGAAGGGCCGAGCTGGAAGGCCGGCTTCGGGATGAGCCGGATGCCGGCGGCGAGTGGGAGCCCGAGCTCTCTCCCGGTCGTTGAGCTCCGGGGAATCCCCGGACAGGTGTCCGCACCCCGGCGTACGGTGTCGGTATGCATGAGCTGACCGAAGAGGCGCTGGTGGCGGCATCCATCGACGAGGTCTGGCGCGACCTCACCCGGTCCGCGCCCCTCGCGGAGTGGTTCTGGCCCCCGCGCATGCAGACGACGGCGCTCGTCGAGCTGCGTGAGCTGGGGCGCTGGCAGGTGCGGTCCGAGCCCGCCGACCTCGCCGTGGAGGCGACGGTGCTGGGCATCGACGCGCCCCGTTCGCTGCGACTCGAGTGGCGCTGGGCGGGGGAGGATGCGGCGACCGACGTCGGCATCGCGCTCGAACCTGCGGCCGACGAGGCGACGCGCGTCATCGTGCGGCATGCGGGATTCACGACCGCCGATGAGCGCGAGCGGCATGTCGAGGGATGGTCGGACTGCCTGCAGCGGCTGGTCGACCGGCACGGAGGGGCGCCGGGGGAGCATCTGCGGTGATCATCGAGTTCGACGGCGACGTGTTCCGGTGGGACGCCCGCGACGACGCGGCGTGGTTCTTCACGTCCGTGCCCGAAGAGCTGAGCGCCGAGATCCGCGAGATTCCGCGGCCGTACCGCGGCTTCGGGTCGGTGCGGGTGCAGGCGCGGATCGGCGGCAGCGAGTGGCGCACGTCGATCTTCCCGAGTTCGTCGGGTGAGTATGTGCTGCCGCTGAAGAAGGCGGTGCGCACCGCGGAGCGGCTCGTCGACGGCGGTCCGGTCTCGGTGCGGCTCGAAGTGCTCGACGGCTAGAACTTTCCGTGCCGTTGCGGCCCCGGTTCCGGTAGGTTTGCGCTCGATCGACCGTCATTCTGCTGGGGAGCATGATGTCAGATTCGAGCGACCGCCCTGGGGAGGCGGATGCGGAGAGCGCCCGTGATGCGGGCCTCGTGCCCGCTGCGCCCGTGAGCCGCGCCGAGCTCCGTGCCGCGCGGGAGCGCGAGCAGGCGGCCGCGGCCGAGGTGGCGCTGACGGCGGCCGCGGAAGCCGCGAAGGCGGAAGCCGTGGCGGCCGCGAAGGCGGCGGAGGCCGCGAGGGCGGCGGAGGCCGCGAGGGCGGCCGAGGCTGAACAGGTTGCCCAGACGGAGCGGGCCGCGGCGGCGTCGGTCGAGACGCAGAGCGTCCCGGTGACGCCGATGCCGGATCAGATCGCGCCGCGCCGCCCGCCGGCGCTCGATGATCGCCCGCCCGCGCCGATCGTGTACCGGCCCGTGTCGAGTTCGTACGTGGGGGAGTTGGGACGGCCGCTGCCCGAGCCGACCGCGCGCAACGTTCCGGCGCGGATCTCGCTGGTGCTGATCCCGCTGGCGGCGGCCGGCGGTGCGTCGGTCGTGCTGTGGTGGGCGGATGCCGCACCGACAGTGGCGGGCGTCGTGGCGCTGGTGAGCCTGACGCTGGCCGTTGCGGCGTTCTTCCTGGCGATCGGCGGGCTGGTCGTCTCGGTGCAGCGTCCGACGCAGAAGGCGGCGTCGGTCGTGGCGCTCGTGCTGTCGACCGGGCTGGTCGTGTGGCTGGGCGTTGTGACGGTCACGCACGCGCTGGCGACGATCGGCAGCTGACGCCCTGAACGAGGGCGCACAGGCGCAGAACGTCCGCCCCGGATGGTCAGCGCAGGCGTCCGACGTGTGCCGGGTCGGGCACCGCGGGGCCGCCGGTGGGGCGGCGGTGGTCGGTGTCGCCGCCGCCGACGCGGTTGCTGCGCTCGGTGAGGGCGACGAGGGCGAGGTGGCGGTCGGCGGTCCAGCAGATGAGGCGGCCGCGATGGTCCTTCGTGCGGCTCAGGATGCCGGCATCCACCAGTTCCGTCAGGGCGCGGTGTGCGGCGACGGTCGAGACGCCGTGCGTGAGCGCGACGGAGTCGATGGTCGGGACGGGGTCTGCGGCGAGCGAGGCGAGGATGCGCAGCACGACCGCGTCGCGGCGGGGTGTGGCGGGTGAGACTCCGCGGCTGCGGCGGTAGGCGATGAGCTCGTCGAGAGTCTGCTCGTCGAGGCGGGCGACGTCGGCGGCGAGTTGCACGGCATTGGCGGCGGCGCGTTCGGTGGCCTGCGCGAAGCCGATGATCCAGTCGTCGAGGCGTGGCGGGTCGGCGCGGAACGCGGTGAGTCCTGCGAGGTAGGCGTCGGTGTCGCCGGCGAAGACGGTGCTGATGGGGATGAGGATGCCGCGCAGAGCGTCCGCGCGGTGCAGGACGGTGTGGATGAGCGCGCGGCCGGTGCGGCCGTTGCCGTCGATGAACGGGTGGATGGTCTCGAACTGCGCGTGCGCGATGGCGGCGCGGACAACCGGGTTGCCGCTCGTCTCGGTGACGAAGTCCGCGAGATCGTCGACGAGCCGGGGGACCTCGGACTCGGGCGGCGGGATGAAGTCGGCGCGCAGCGGGCTCCACCCGGGGCCGCCGACCCAGTTCTGCTCGGCGCGCAGTCCGGGCGGCAGGGTGGGCTCGATGACGTGCTGCAGGGTGATGATGTCGTCGGCGGTGACGGGGCGGTCGCGGTCGGCGAGGGCGGCGATCGCGGCCTCGGTGGCGCGGACGTTGCCGACGACGTCGAGGGCGACACGACTGCCGGTGTCGAGCGTCTCGGCGATCGCGAGCCGTTTCGGCGTGATGCGGTTGCCTTCGATCCACGACGACGAGATGCTCTCGGAACGGATCAGCAGGTGATTCAGATAGGCGCCGTGCGCGCCGATGCGTTCGTCGGCGCGGGCGAGCACCGCGAGCGCGTCTTCGGCGGCACCCTGCGCTTCGGGTCCGATCGCGGGGAGCGTGCGGCCGAGCTCGTCGGGGACGAACGCGAGATACCGCCCCGCCGCGCGGTCGCGCCGGCCCAGGTGGGTGGCGTCGCGGGCATCCCACAGGCGTTCGACGAAGGTGGGCACGGTGCACCTCCTAGCGTTGACGAGCGATGCGCGTGATTAACTTTAACGATAGTAACGTTAATCAAGGGAGCGTGGGCCGAAAGGTTGTGGGCTCCACCGCCCGATCGGAATGGCATCGTTCGGAACGGTGCCGGTCAGAACGGCGCGGGTTCGACCGGCACCGTCAGGTGCGTCGGCGTGACCCACCACCGAGCCCCGGTCGTCTCGTCGCGATAGAGCATCGTCTTGCTCTTGGTCTTGACCACGTGATGGCTGTGGCAGAGCGGTGCGAGATTCGCATCCGACGTGGTGCCCCCGTATTGCCAGTCCAGCCGATGGTCGATGTCGCAGTCGCGCGCGAGGCGCATGCAGCCGGGACCGATGCACATCGGATCTCGCACCCCGAGCCATCGTCGCAGTGCCTTGGGCACTCGATAGGTCTTGCGATCGACGTCGAGCACGGTTCCCGTGACCGGATGGGTCAGTATTCGGACCCAGGAGGATGCCTCGCCCGCGAGCCGTCGCGCGGTCTCGGTGTCGATCGGCCCGTAGCCGTCGAGCGTGGCCGGTTCGTCGCCCTCGCCCAGCAGCGTCATCACTGGAACCGTGATCGCGACCGACACGCGGTCCTGACGGCGCCGGACCGGAGCGGCAGCGGTCGTGTGCGCAGCGGGGTGCCCGCACGTCGCGCACGGCGTGACGCCGGTGCTGGACGCGGCCCCGGCGTCTGTGGCGGCCTCGGCAGCCGCGTCGCGAACCTCACTCGTGGCGAAGAGCGCAGCAGCGCCGGCTTTTCCACTCGCCATGCCCGAAACCCCAGCTGCGCCCGAAACCCCACCTGCGCCCGAATCCTCGACTGTGCCGGCATCCACTCTCGCGTCCGTCCCGGCGAGTTCGGCGTCGCCGTCGAGCAGCAGGTCCATCGCGACGTCGGCGCGCAGCTGTGCGAGCGTCCGCTGCTCGTCGGGCTGCGCGTGCAGATGCCGGGCCTGCGCGTCGATGCGGCGGTACGACCGGTGCAGGCCCACGGCGGAGCCGAAGACGCTGAGCGTCGCCATGCCGTCGGGCTCGCCGGTGAGCCACATGGTGCGGTCGGCCTTCGCTCGTTCGTGGCGCACATCGATGTGCTCGGGATGCACGCGTTCGCGGACGATGCGCGCCCGCAGCCGGAACCTTCCGGGCGACTGCGTGCGGGCGGCGTGCTCGACCGCGTCGTCGAAGGCGGCCCAGCTCTCAGGGGCTTCGGCGGGAAGCGTCGCCGCATGCTGCGCGGCGGTGCCGGCGTTCTGCTCCGACACGCCACCCGAACAGAACGCTGCCCACGTCCGCGGGCACCGTTCGCGCAGCGTGTCGGCGTCGTGTGCGCGGCGCCGGATCATCGCCTCCGACAGCCCGAGACGCACTGAGAGGTCGAGGACGGCGGCCCGCTCGGCGACATCGCGACGTTCGGCACGCACCTGCGCGGGGGAGCGGTCCTGCGGATCGCGCCACAGCGGATCGAGCGTCGGATCAGGGCCGACCCATGGGTCGGGGCAGGCTGCGGCATCCGTCAGGATCGCCGCGATGGCGGCGTACTGGTCGGCGATCATCATGCGCGTCCGCACGCTCAGGCCTTCGAGAGCGACAGCCGCGACGGAGTGCGCCTCGCCGGTGGACTGCAGCGTGAACAGCGCGTCGTCCGGATGCGTGGGGTCGGCGTCGTCCCACGGCTCGGGCTCGTACAACCAGTCCGATGAGTGCTCAGCGCGCCACTCGAGGTCGCCCTCGGGGTTCGTTGATCCGCTCATGCATCGAACCTACCAGATCTCATGCAAGATTAGAAGATAAGTACGAGATCTGAAAGCGGGATTGCCTGAGAATTTGGCACCAGGGCGATGTCTGACCCTGTCGCTAGCATTGACGCAATTGAGCGTAGCTTCGACAGCAATCGTATATTTATACGAGAGGATCCTTGCCCCGTCCTCACCCGGAATGATGTTCGCGCCGCGTAAGCAGCTGGGCGAGCCCCACGCGCGTGATCGCCACCGAACCGAGCATCGATGGGCCCGAAGCGGGCATGTTCTGCTCCGCGTCATCCCTGCTGTTCGAGGTCGACGGCCAGCACGAGTTGCTGCAGTCGGGCCTTCACGCGCCCGAGTGAGCGCGTCCGCCCGAGGATCGCCACGATGCTCACCAGGTCGCGCAGATTCTCCGTGAGCCAGTCCGGATGCTCGAGCACCGGCGGCACGGGGCGTCTGTCCTTCTCGCGCAGGAGTCCGCCGATCTGACACAGCGCGACCCGGAAGCCCTCGACCGGGTGCACGCCGACGAAATCGGGGAGCGGCGTGAACCGGGCTTCGGACGAGACGGCCCTGCGATCGGCATCCGTCACCGTCACGCTGATCGGGATACTGACGTCGATCGAGATGCCGGTGGTGCGGAGGGTCAGGCTGTTCGTGTCGAGCTCCCACACGATCGAGAGAGGCGTGCCGCCGCGGGTCACGGTCCGCGCGCCATGGGCGCGCGGGGTGGCCGTGATCGGGACGCCGTCGATCGACCAGGTCACGGTGACCTTCTCGGGGGCGCTGGAGGCATTCTGGTCTGTGCGGCCCGAGCCTCCGAGCCCGTCGGTCGACACGGTCAGCACCGTCGTGGTCTGGTAGATCCAGGTCGCGCTGCGCGCGGTGCCGCACTTCCCGAAGTCGATGACTTCCGGCACGTCGCGCGACCCGCTGATCTCGGACGAATCGTTCCGCCAGAGCCGGATCGACGGGGCGACATCGGGCTCGACGCGCACGTCGACGCGTCCGTCGTCTCTGACACCGCTCACGCGCACGCGGTAACCGCTGTCATCGATTCGCAGGTCCCGGTCCACGCCTTGCGGCACAGGGACCATGCCGCGCCACCACACGTGCGTGCCCATGTTCTTGGCAGTCGTGCGGGTCCAGACCACCACGCCGGGCTCGCAGTCGCCCTGCCCCGGGGTGAGGCCGGAGTCCCACTCCGACGGCTTGCCGGCCACGGCCGCGGGGCTGCCCGCACGGTACTCGACGTAGATGCGGTCAGGGCAGGACCCGTCGGGTCGCGCCGGCGGGTCGACGACAAGCAGCTGGATGCCGGGCACGGCGCCGAGCGTCGGAGCCAGGGGCGCCGCAGCAGTGGTCTGCGCGCCACTGAGCACGACCTCGCGGAACAGGTCGGGGCGGAACCACTCCTTGCGGTGGTGGTGCAGGAGCGCGCGCGAGAGGGCGGGCCCGGTGGCGACGCCGTGGGCATGCGGCACGAACGTCGCGTTGCCTGCGGCATCCACTCCGTGGATGAAGGTCTGCGGCCAGCCGGCGGCATCGGGGGTGTTGAAGATCGGGACCGCGCCGGCGAAGTTCTGGGCCGACATGATGTCGACCGGGGCGCCGTACGCGTGGTCGTGGAACACCTCGTTCGTCGTGGTGCCGGGAACGAGTGTGTCGAAGGTGTAGACGCCGTAGCTGTGGTCGAAGGCCAGCTGGTGCCCGATCTCGTGCGCCAGGAAGGTGCGGTTGTTGTCCCAGTACGTGTTGTGGACGGTGAACGGCATCGCCTTGCCGCCGAGCGCGAGCTCGCCGCTGCCGGAGTCTTGAAGGCTGCCGTCGACGAAGACGGTCACCGAGTCGTACTGCGACCAGTCGACTTTGCCGACCTCGCGGGTCGCGCAGCGGGCGGTGACGTAGCGGTACGCCTCTCCTTTCGCGGCGGAGTCGTCGATCTCGGCCTTCGTCGGCGCGAACGTGACCGCCGGCAGGTAGTCGAACACGATCTCGAGGGCGCCGTAGGTCATCTCGGACCAGTACCGGCGCATCGAATGCGCATCCGCTTCGAGGTACGCGGTCACGGTCGAGAGGGCGAACGGCGCTGCCCCCTGCGACCCGTCGCTCGCCATGATGACAGCCATCTTCCACGTCTGGGCCACTGCATCTCCTTGGAGTCGGAACACGATGACGAAGCGGGCGCAGGAGAGCGCCCGTGCTTCAGGAGTTGCATCCCGGGCGGGTTGATACGTCGAGATCCGCCCTTTCGCCCACCGCCGTGCAGTCCTACCATCACGGATGAGAGCAGTGGGTCGATACGCCGTCTGGGGGGATGCGCCGATGTCACCAAGCCCGACCGATGATGAGCTGCGCCGCGAGATCCTGATCGCGGAGCGCGACAAAGCGGTCCTCGAGAAGCAAGAAGTCCAGGACCGTGTCACGGCCGCAGCGGAAGCCGCCGATGCCGCCAAACCGGCCGCGCCCGATCCCGCCGCCGAGCGCAAGAAGCAGGAAGAGGCGGCGCGGCAGGCGCAGATCGCCGGGGTGGATGCCGCCTCCACCGCGATCGCGAACCTCAAAGGGGCGTCGCTCACGCTGCCCGAGAAGACGGTGTTCCGCGACGCGCTCGTGTCGAGCGCCGCGCTGCAGGGTGCGGCCGGCCAGGTGGCGGCAGCGATCAAGAAGTCCGCCGGCATCTCGGTAGTGCTGATCACCGGCCGCACCGACCAGACGGCCTCGCTGCTCGCGGCGGCGACGTTCGCCGAGGCCGTCGAGGCGTTCCTGGCCTCGGCGAGGAAGCAGCTCGGTGAGCCTCACCTGCGCACGATCGCCATGGCCGCGGCAACGGACGAGGCCGCCGCGACCGACGCCGCAGGCGGTTCGCTGGTCGGCGCGATCGTCGGCTTGGGCGTGGCGGCGATGAACGCGCTCACTGTCGACACCACGGTGGATGCCTCCAGCCGCACCGCGTCCGAGACCGAGACGCACATCGCGGTCATCCAGGCGCTCGCGAAGGTGCGCGGGGTGCCGCCCCGCGTCCTCCACGAATCGATGGGCATCCCGCCCGTCGACATCGCCCTGATCCGGCACTTCCACGAGCTGCAAGACGTGCTGTTGCGGCTGGATGCGAAGTCATCCCTGTACGCGGAGCAGATCGACGGGCTTGATGCCAAGAAGAACGCTTCGCGTATCGCGACGCTGCAGGCGAAGAAGGCCGACGTCGACGCCGTGTACAAGGCCGCGTCGGCGTTCGTCGAGACCTCGGCGACGGCTGATGCGACCACGGGGATCACCCCGCTCACCAAGGCCGTGCTCGCGAACCTGATCGTGGCGGCATCCGATGATTCCCCGCGCTACCTCGCGATCGTTCGTCCGGCCACCCTCGCCTCGCACCAGATCGCCCTCAAGCGCCGGCTCTTCGCCCCGCGCCTGATCGTCTCGGCCGCCGCGACGATCGAGCTCGTCGTGATCGACATCCGGCGCCGCGTGATCGCGACAGCCGGCACCTTCACCGACGAGGCCGTGCTGCAGGCGCGCTTTCCGATGGTCTGGTTCGGCAGCGACGAGGAGCTCACACCGCACTACAGCGTGCTGAAGGGAACGATGGAGCCCTGACTCCACAGGTCCATCACCCACACCACGCGCGAGATCGCCACGATCAGCAGCACCGACGAGGCCACGAGCGGCCCACAGCCGCGCTTCCGCTCGGATCAGCCGCGGTCTATCCCGAAGGTGTGCTTGACCAGCGCTTGGACATCGCGGTCGAGGTTGTCCATGCGGGTGTTGACGGCGTCAAGACCGAGCGTCGACGGCCTCGAACTTCGCGCTCATCTCGCGCCGCAGCCCGTTGACTTCGCCCTGAAGTCTGTCGATCTTGCCGCCGAGTTCGCCGCGCAGTCCGTGGATCGCCGAGGTCGTCGAACGGTTGGTGAGCGTGACGATGATTGTGGTGCCGCCGAGCATGACGGTCGTCAGCGCAGCGATGTAGAGCCAGCTGTCGGGGTTCATCAGGTCGCTCACCCTCTCATTGTGCGGCGGATGCCCCGATCCTGCCAGGTCCTGGGCAGGTGGGCTCGTGGTGTTCGCGATCTGTGCAGGACCTGTCGACCCCTGGCCTTGTGGAGAGGTGGATGCCGCCACCCGACCCTCAGTGAGACCTCTGTCACTCCCGCCCCGCGCGTCCCGGCATGTTCCGCCATCGCGCGAGTTCGTCTTCGTACGCACCGACCCAGGCAGCCGCGTGGCTGCGCTCTTTCGATCCCTGGCTGATGTTCACCATTGCACGCATCACGAACACGAACGTGATGATCGCGACGACGCTCACGCCGCCCCAGGTGAGCCACGTCGGTACCTCCGTCGCGGCCATGATCATCGGTATCCCGAACGCGGCGACCAAAGCGACGAAGATGCCGACCAGTGCCATCGCGAGGTGCTCGCCGTCGTGGGCTGCACGGGTGCGCAGGATCGCCAACGCCTCCCGTTGCGCGTCGAGGTCGTCGTGTGCGAAGGCGCGGAGTCGCTCGGCGTTCATATCGAGATCGTCGTGAACGTGCCGCGACGTCGTGGTCTCTGGCTGTCGTCTGCGGCTCACGGCTCTCCCCGTCGTCTGGACGAGAGAACCATATTCGCGGCAGCCGACACGGCGCTGTTTCCTCCCGGCGTTCATCGAAGTGCCGAATGGATGCCGCCGGCCGATGTCCCAGTGCCGCCAGGGATAGAGGCTGGCCAGGCTATTCGTCGCCGAATCCGCAACCCGTGATCCGGTAGAGAGCGGAGTCGCCGACCTTCTTGGCGAGCTCCACGTTGGGGGAGTCTGCGATGTTCTTGATTTCGTCGAACCTCGTGTCGCCTGACAGAAGCTGATGCGGATGGAACTCGACGACCCAGCGGATGTTGAGACGCTGCGCGACCTCACACGCGGGGTCTGTGGGCGACGCGTCGGCGATCCCCGCGTAAAAGACCTCACGGTCGGTGTCGAGGTCGGTGAGCATATACGGCGTGAGCAGATGTCGCCCGGTGAGCGGGTAGATGAAGCCGGATCCGTCCCGGGGATTGTTGGCGATCACCTCGTCGGCCGAGACGGTTTGCGGAATCGTCTCCATCAGCTCACGCTCGTTCGGACCGACACCCACGAGGCTGGTGAAGACGTTGTCGGTCGGGGTGAAGACGGCACGCAACGAGGTGTCGACGTCTCGAACGCTGCTCGACTGGATGACGGCGGCGGCGAACGCGACGGCGGCGACGGACAAAGTCACGGTGCTGAGTAGCTGCCGTCTCCGACTTCGCGGGCGTACCCATGCCCTGAGCCACTTCCAGCATGCGGCCGCACCGAGCGCCGCGACGGGGAATCCGACGACGGGGGTGAAAGCGGCGATCCGGTTCGGATCTACGTACCAGGGGCCACCGGCGATGAGTCGCACGAACTCGTCACCGGCCACCGTCGCGACGTAGATCGCAGCCACGGTGGCCCAGAGGCCGATCGACACCCAGTCGGCCGTGCGCCGACGCATCAACGCAACCACAATGCCGACGATCGTCAGCGCGGCGACGACAATCGGGATCTGCCGAGCGCCGTAGGAACTGAGGGCGACTTCGCCGAGCGCCTGCGCTGCCGAAGATCGCAGGGAGTCAGGCTGAACAACCTGCGTGCGCAGGATGAGCATCGCCACCACCACCAGCACGACGTACAGGACGGCCGCCAGCATGATGAGGCGCAGTCGATCGGGGCGCTGTCGTATTCCGCGCACGGTCACGATGATCGCAAGCGGGACAGTTAGGACGGCGAGCATCACCAGCGCCGATGGATGGACAGCACCTAGTGCCGGTGCGGCTGCGGCGAGCACGACAGCAGCTGCGCGTCGGGCCGTCAGTTGGCTTCCGAGGCCGCCAAGCTCAACGGCGGCAGCGATCGCCACCGGCAGCAGGGCAATCGACGCAACGAGGGGGTACGTGCCCATGGAGGCGATGAGCATGAACGGGTATGTGGCGAAGCCAGCCGACAGCACACCTGCAGCGATGAGCAGCGGGGTCTGTGCGCCGAAGATCGTCCGTGCGAGCAGCACTGCACCGATCGGCCACACAGCGCAGACCAGCACGGTCAACACGGCGTTAGACGCGATCGTAATGGGGACTGCCGAAAGCTCGGCGACAAGTGCGACGAGAGCATGCCAGGCACTGGGGTAGAAGAACAGGTCACCGGCGGGGCGCATGAGGGCCGACACGTCCCACGGCGACGCCGTCCCGGTCTCAACGATGAAACGGGCGGCTGCCAGATGGAAGGCGTTGTCGAAGGACTGGGCGAACAGATCTGGTCCCGGTATGACCCTGATGGTTCGCAGCGTCATGAGCACGACGCCCGATGCAATGGCCACCGACGATGCCCAGCGCCAGCCCGACCGCGGGGGCGCCACGTGCGGGATCCGCAGAAGGAGCCGCAAACCCCAAGCGAGCGCGACTGCGACCGCTGTCGCGACTAGCAAGGACCAGATCGACCATGGGACGTCGGCCCACGATGCGCCCATGCTCGTCAGCCCGACGAGGGCGAACGATGCCACTGGAGCGGCGGCGGCGAGCCAGAGGCCGCGAAGTCGCAAGGTCCAGGCGACGAGCAAGCCCGGTATCGCGAGGGCAGCGGCCCCCACGAGCACTGCGAGCGCAAACTGAAACCCCGCCACCCACTTCTCCCCTCGGCGCGTCGAGAGAAGAGTACGGGGCCTGCGACGTCGCGGTTGCCATGCCCTGCCTCGGATGGCACCAATACTCGGAAGCTCAGCGTTTCTTGCGTCAAACCTAAGCATCCGCGTGGGGATCGAATGCGGAAGCGGATGCATCATCGATCGTGGGAGGGGATTCACGCCCGGGCGTGTGTCTCAAACCCAGCTCTAACAGGAGTCTGGGATGTGTAACTGGGGTGTTCGATAACCGTCACTTGGGGTGACGGTCCGTTAGAGCTGACCAACCAACTCACACTGGGGAGAGACGCGCCATGCGTGCAACCATCAAGAACTATCTCGAGGCGATGAAGCAGCGCCGAGAGGAAGAGGACGAGCAGGGCTTCTCGCTCATCGAACTCATCATCGTCGTCGTGATCCTCGGCATTCTCGTGGCCGTTGCGATCCCGATCTTTGGATCCATTCAGACCACGGCGCGTCACAACGCTCTGTCCGCTGCCGCGGCCAACGGTGCGACTGCCGTCGCCGCCGCGATCGCCAACAACGGCGCGTCCGCCTCGGCGACTCAGCAGAACGTCACCAGCGCGGCGGCGTCGGCGGGATCGGGAGACATCACGGTCACAATCGCGACTACCCCTGCGGGATCGACCACAGACTCGACGGCCATCTGCGTGAAGGCGACCACCGGGACCGAATGGGCGCAGTCTGGCACCGCGCCTGGGTGCAACAGCGACAGCTGGTGATCCGTCCTTGAGGACGACGGGGGTCGGGACAGGTTCCCGGCCCCCGTGGCATTATTGTTGCCGGGGATTCTGCCACTTGGGGAGGTGAGCGGATGAGGGGTCGTAGCGTCGATGCTGCGGGGTTTAGCCTTGTCGAAGTGATCATCGCGATGGTCATCATGGGCGTGATTGCGTTGGCGCTGATTCCGATCCTGTTTCAGGGGATTCGACTCTCGTTGGAACAGTCGTCGGTCGCGACCGCTACCCGGCAGTTGTACGCCATCGTTGAAGAGGCGAGGGAATCGCCGACCTGCGGTGCGCTGACGAGCGCAACTGCCAGCCAAGTCTTTAGGGACGGAGCCAACCGCGACTTCACCACGTCAGGGGCTACGAGCGGTTGTGTCTCATGCCCTGCCGCAACTGGGACGACAGTCTCGCTCGAGCTCGCGGCAGTACAGGGGACTCGAACTCTCGCGACGCTCAGTGCGCTGATCTTCGTCCCTGCTGCCAAGGCGGTGGCGCCATGCGCATAGACGTCGACTCGACCGACGCCGGACTGACTCTGATCGAACTCATTGTCGGCCTATTAGTTTCGACACTCGTCCTCATTGCCATCGCGACCACACTGGCGAATGCTTTCATCGCACAAGACGACGTCACCACGACAACGCAGGCCACCTCGCGAGGTCAGCTGATGAGTTCCGCGGTCGAGCGGGCGATGCGAAACGCACGAGCGTATAAGGTCGACGGAACTGACGGAAATGACCTGTACGTGTGGACGACTCTGGGGGGCTCGCAGACGTGTCAGGCGTTCCGATTGATAGCGGGCACGGCGCGCATAGCTTCGGGACCCGGACCGATCAACGCGCCGTCCACGTGGCCGATCTGGCAGACCGGCATCGCTCAACGGAGCATCGCTGGGAGTCCGGTGCTTTTCTTCACAGAGACATCCGATGGCGTGACCTACACCTTCGACATAAAGACTAAGGCAGCTCCGGTTAGGTTTGACGGCGCAGCGATCGTGCGATTCACCTCGGCTGGAGGGACCAACCCGTGCTGGTCGTGAACAAGCGGTTACGCCCTACTGATGCATCTGACGACATGGGTGCGGTGCTCATCACAGTCGTCGTAGTGATGCTGGTCGGCTTCCTGATCGCCACAATCATCGCGGCCTCAGTGCTCACCACGATCAACGTGAACGCCGACAACCGACGTCACACTCAGGCATTCGTCGCCGCGGAATCCGGCCGCGACGCCGCGGTGGCTGCCATGTCGGATGGCTGCGTGGCCGCTGACATGACGGGGTCTGGCGCCAGCCCGACGTTCACATACAACATCCGAACGACCGCCGGCGCTCAACCCAGTGACTATGACGCGCTCACCGATGCGAACTGCCCCACGATCTCTACGACGTACATCGTGATCCGATCAACAGGGACGGGACCAAACTCGACGTCGGCGACGGTCGACAGCGTGTATCGCTGGTCCGCGACATACTCCGATGTACCGGGCGGTGTCGTGACCTACTTCTCGGGCAACGTGTCGCAAGGCGTCTCCCATTACACGGGTGACCTGGTGCTTCGCAACGGCGACTGGAGCTGTACCGTCGGAGGCCTTCTGGAAGGAGACCTCTACGTCCTTAACGGCACGGTGACGCTGAGCAATGACTGCACGATCAAGGGCGATATCTACGCGAAGGGGAAGGTCAAGGGCACGTCGCAGAACTGGCACGTCCAGTCCCGCACTTCGCCCAACGGCTGGGTCAGCCCGGGCAACATCGTCACGGATGCGTTCGTCGACTTCGCTTCCAACGGGAACCCGTCGGTCGCCGGCAGCATCCATGCTCGCGGCGACGTCACGCTCGCGGCGGGCGGCGGGGGCCATGGCACCGTGGGCGGCACCGTGACATCCATGCAGGCTGCGGACCTCATCAACGATGCTGCATGGACCACGGGCGCGATAACGCTCGGTAGCTCGACTCCGCCTCCATTCGTACCCACTCTGGCCTGGCTCGAGGATGCCACCAAGTGGATCGACCTCGATCGCACCTCGGGATGGATCGCAGGCGGAGCAACGCGCATTGCCGTGCCGTCTTCGAGTTGCAACTCGGTCTTGCAGAACGACGCCGCGACTTCGACGTGGGTCAAGGACAAACTGGCGGTTGCGACCGGGCCCATATTCATCGATTTCACGTCGTGCAACAAGAATGTCAGCATGACGCTCGATGGAGTCGTCAACCTCAACTACGACACGGTTGTGCTGGTCCCGGAGGGCAAGTCAATGACGATTTCGCTCGGTTCGGGCCTGTCCGCCGCCGCTCATCGGCAACTCTTCTTCGTCCATGAGGACAAGAACCGAGACGATGTTGACGTCAACGGCGACCCGAAGCCCACCTGTGGAATCGGTGGCCAGGATTCGTTCGGCACGAGCGGTCCGATCGACACCGATATCGACGTGATGATCTACTCGCCGTGCGGCCTCAGCGGGACAGTTACAGCCAGCTTCCAGGGGCAGCTTTACACTGACGACACCACCAACTTCCACTCCGGCTCGAACTACACCTGTCGGCCGATGTCATGGCCGACTGCCCTTGCGAATCTCGGGTGTGCGATCAAGGGAGCAGGTGGCGTGATCGACATGACGACGATCGTCCAGAAGCTCGGCGAACGCGTCTACCAAACAGAGCGGTAGCCAGTGCAGACCCTCACCATCTTCCTCACCGTCGTCGCAGGCGTCCTCGGTCTTCTGATCGGGTCGTTCCTGAACGTCGTCGCCTACCGCGTGCCGGCGCACATCTCGCTGATGCGCGAGAGCCGGTGCCCGCACTGCGACGCGGCGATCAAGCCGTGGCACAACGTGCCGGTGGTGGGGTGGATCGCGCTGCGGGGGCGGTGCGCCAACTGCAAGGCACCGATCTCGGCGCGGTACCCGATTGTGGAAGCCGTCACCGGCGTGGCGTTCGCCGTTGTGACGTGGGTGGGGCTGAGCTTTCCGGAAGTCCTGGGCGTTTCGACTCGCTTCGCTCGCTCAACGAGCGGAACAGACGATGTTGCGCTGGCGCTCGTCATCGTCGCGTTCCTGTACTTCGTGGCCATCAGCATCGTGCTGACGCTCATCGACCTCGACACGCACCGGCTGCCCAACAGCATCGTGCTGCCGAGCTACCTGGTGGCCGGCATCCTGTTCGTCATCGCGGCGTGGCTGCTCGGGGACTGGGGAGCCCTGCTGCGCGCCGCGATCGGCATGGCGGCGATGTACCTGTTCTATTTCGTGCTGCGCCTCGCCCGACCGGGCGGCATGGGCGGCGGCGACGTCAAACTCGCCGGCGTCATCGGCATCTACCTCGGCTGGATCGGCTGGGGAGCCCTCGCCGTCGGGGCGTTCGCCGCTTTCGTGTACGGGGGAGTGTTCGGCATCGCGCTCATGCTGCTGCGCCGCGCCGGACGCAAGACCGCCATCCCGTTCGGGCCGTGGATGATCCTCGGCGCCTGGACGGGCGTGTTCGCCGGCGAAGCCGTCGGACGGTGGTACGTGAATCTTTTCGTCGGGACCTGACCGGCGAACCTTGGGGAAGGGAAATCATGGGGAAATCGATCGTCGGGCTGGAGGTGACCGAAGAGAGCGTCCGCGCAGCGGAGATCTCACTCGGCCGCAGACCCCAGCTCATCGCCTATGGCGAAGTGCCGCTCGCGGCTGACGCCGCGAAAGACTCCGAAGTCCTGGATGCCGGCGCCGTCGCCGTCGCCCTGCGACAGCTGTGGACCGGCGCCCGGTTCAAGAGCAAAGACGTCGTGCTCGGCGTCGCCAGCCGCCGCATCCTCGTCCGCGAGTACACCACTCAGGCCATGCGCCCCGACCTGCTGCGCGAAGCCCTGCCGTACCAGGTGCAAGACCTGCTGCCGGTGCCCGCCAGCCAGGCCGTGCTCGACTTCTTCCCGCTGTCACAGGACGGCGACCAGGTGTCGGGCCTGCTCGTCGCCGCCGTGTCAGAGAACATCGAGCAGATCATCTCGACCCTCTCGAAGGTCAAGGTGCGCGCCCAGGCCGTCGACCTCACCGCGTTCGGCCTCACCCGCGCCACCGCGCACCTCGCCCAGCCCGACGAGACGGTCGCGACCATCCACATCGGCGACCACACCACACAGGTCGTGATCTCGCGCGGCGGCGTGCCGCTGTTCGTGCGCATCCTGCCCATCGACGTCGCCACCGCGGCCGTCCGGCGGCACAGTGCTGACCAGAACAGTGCCGGGGCGTCCACTCCCGAACTCGAACTCGCGGCCGTCACCAGCGGAACCGCGGGCGGGGTCATCGGCAGCCCCGCCGGCAACGGCGCCGGCATCACGCAGGGCCGCACCCGCGGCGCGATCCGCGCCAACACGCCGCCCGGCGTCTCGGACCTCGCCGCCCGCCTGCGCTCGACCCTCGCGTTCTTCGCCGGCCGCGGCACCTCGGCGCCGCTCGCGCGGGTGTTCGTCACCGGCGGGGGAGCGATCGTCGACGGCGTCATGCCCGCCCTCAGCGCCGCCATCGACACCCCCATGCAGGTCGTGACGGTCGGCGACGTCATCTCGATGTCGACCCCGCCGCCCGCCGGCGAGGTCGCCCTCAACCTCGTCGCCACCGTCGGCGTCGCCCTCGGGGAGGTGCAGCGATGACCGCCATCCCGGCCCCGTTCTCGGGTGCGCCGCGCGTCAACCTCATGCCGCGCAGCGAGATCGCCCGCCGCGAACGCGACAAGCTCGTCAACCTGTGGGTGTGGATCGTGCTCGGCGCGATCGTCGTCGCCCTGCTGATCATCGCCGGTGCGTTCGCACTCAAGTTCGTGGCCGACCAGCGCCTCGCAGCCGAACAGACAAAGACGAACACGCTGCTCACCGAGATCGCCTCGCTGTCCGAGGTCAGCCAGGCGCTGTCGACGCAGTCCGAGCTCACCGACTACCGCACCGACGCCATGGCCGCCGACCTGGCATGGTCGCCCGTGATCGCCAAGGTCACCGGCATCCTTCCCGCCGACGCGACCCTCACCGGCTTCGACATGACGGTCGGCGGCGCGCCCCAGGGCGACGACCCGGCCGCCGAGCAAGGCGTCGTCGGCACCGTCTCGATCGACAGCGCCACCCCGCTCGACATCGTGGCGATCATCCGCTCGCTGCGCGGCGTCGACGGCGTGCTGTTCGCCGACGGGCAGTCGGTGACCTCGAGCCAGGTCACCGCCGACCGGTACGCCTACCAGCTCACCGTGCAGTTCGACCAGACCGTGTACTCGAATCAGTACGCGCCCGAAGATGGGGGCCAGTGATGCCCAAGCATCTCGTCACCGCCATCGGCCTCATCGTGTCGCTCGGCGTCATCGCGCTCGGCGTCTTTCTCGTCGCCCTGCCGCTGTACTTCCAGGCGGTGAGCGTCGACACGCAGACCGCCACCGTCGCGTCGACCAATGCGGTGTACCAGGCACAGGTCGACAACCTGCACGAGCAAGAAGCGAATCTCGACCAGATCGACTCCGACGTATCGGAGCTGCGCGCGCAGATCCCCGCCACAGGTCAGCTCGACGACGTGTTCGAGGTCGTCGGACGCGCGGCCGAGGCCACCGGCATCCAGCTCACCGCCGTGACCGCCGGCGAACAGGTCGCCTTCGTCGCGCGCACCGGTGCGACGGAAGGGGATGCCGCAGCCGCCCCCGCCGCCGAGCCCACGCCCACCGCGACCGACGGCGCGACCGACGGATCCACCGCGGCGGCGACCGACGGGGCGACCGCACCGGTCGCCGGCGCCGGAGCGGACGGCCGTCAGCAGGTCGATTTCACGATCAGCGCCACCGCGCCCGACATGGCCACGGCGACCGCGTTCCTCGACGCGCTGCGCGCCGGACCCCGCCTGCTGAGCAGCATCACGGCCACGACCTCGCAGTCCGGCGAGGGCTCGGTGTCGGTGCAGATCTCGGCACTCACCTACGTCGACGAGGAGGGCTGATCATGGAGAACCTCGACTTCGAGACGCTCCTCGCCCGCGGCGCGCGCCACCGCGCGTCGGACGTGCACATCACCGCCGGCGCGCCGCCGCTGCTGCGCATCGACGGCGACCTCGTGCCCGTTCCGGGCTACCCCGAGCCGCTGTCGCCGGAATGGGTCGAGAAGACCGCGTTCGACCTCATGAGCGAGCAGCAGCGCCGCGAGTTCCTCGAGAACGGCGAGGTCGACCTCGCCCACGCCACCCCCGGCATCGGACGGTTCCGCACGAACGTGTTCCGCCAGCTCGGGTCGCTCGCGATCGCGCTGCGGTACATCCCCGACCGGGTGTACTCGCTCGAAGAGCTCGGCGCGCCCGCCATCGCCGCCGACCTCGCCCTGCGCCCCCGCGGACTCGTGCTGCTGACCGGCCCCACCGGCTCGGGCAAGTCCACGACGCTGACGGCCATGGTCGACATCGTCAACCAGCTCGTGCCGGCGCACGTCATCACGATCGAAGACCCGATCGAGTTCCACCACGAGTCCAAGCGCGCACTCATCCACCAGCGCGAAGTCGGCCGCGACACGAACTCGTTCGCCGAGGCGCTGCGCCGCGTGCTGCGCCAGGACCCCGACGTGATCCTCATCGGCGAGCTGCGCGACCCCGAATCGATCTCGACCGCCCTGTCGGCCGCCGAGACCGGGCACCTCGTGCTCTCGACCCTGCACACCCAGGGCGCCGCGAAGAGCATCAACCGCATCATCGACGTGTTCCCCGCCGACCAGCAGCACCAGATCCGCACCCAGCTCGGCGACACCCTGCAGGGCATCATCAGCCAGACGCTGCTGCCGCTCGCGCAGACCGACGGGCGCACGATCGCCACCGAGGTGCTCATCAACACCCCGGCCGTGGCCAACATGATCCGCGAGGGACAGGTCGCGCAGATCTACTCCGCCATGCAGGCGGGGTCCGAGGTCGGCATGCACACCCTCGACCAGGACCTGCGCCGCCTCGTCGCCGACGGCACCATCGCGCGCAACGTCGCCCTGGACTTCGCCGTCGACCCGAAGAGCCTCGACGGGGTCTACATCACGCCCCGCGACCTCGATGCCGAGGACTGGGCGCATCACGCGGGGGAGTGGCGCCAGGGCGAACTCGTCGCGCCCGATGCCACGGCCGGAACCGGCGTCGGCATGGGCTCGCGGTTCGGCACGCCCACCGTGGGCGGACGCGTCGATCCGACCTCGCGCGACGTGTCGTGGGCCGAGGGGGAGGACTGAGCCATGGCCGTCGTCCAGGAATTCGTCTACCGCGCGGTCGACCCGCGCGCCGGCTCCGTCGTCAAGGGCACGATCGAGGCCGCCAGCGAGTCGGCCGTGACCGGCAAGCTCAAGGCGCAGGGACTCACGCCGCTCGAGGTCACACTCAAGTCGAACACCGGCCTCAACCGCGACATCAAGCTGCCCGGGTCGACCAAGCACGTCTCGGCGCGCACCCTCGCGGTGTTCTCGCGGCAGATGGCGGGCCTCATCAACGCCGGTCTGCCGCTCATGCGCACCCTCGCGATCCTCATCGAGCAGACCGACGACAAACGCCTGCAGCCCGCGCTCATCCAGGTGCAGGCCGACGTCGAATCGGGGTCGTCGTTCTCGGCCGCGCTCGCGCGGCACCCGCAGACCTTCCCGCCGCTCATGCTGTCGATCGTCAAGGTCGGCGAGGCGGGCGGCTTCCTCGGCAGCGCGCTCGGATCGATCGCCGACAACTACCAGCGCGAGGCTGAGCTGCACAACAAGATCCGCGCCGCCGTCACCTACCCGGCGATCGTGCTCGTCATCGCGATCATCGGCGTGCTCGTCATGGTCACGTTCGTGGTGCCGATCTTCGAGGGCATGTTCAAGGGACTCGGGTCTTCGCTGCCTCTCCCGACCCAGATCCTCGTCACGATCTCGAAGAACATGTGGTGGATCATCCCCGCCATCGTGCTCGTCGTCGTGGTCGCGGTGATCTGGTGGCGCGCCAACCGGCACACCGAGCAGTACCGGCGCTTCGTCGACCCGATCAAGCTCAAGATGCCGGTGTTCGGCAAGCTGACCACCAAGATCGCCGTCGCCCGGTTCGCCCGCAACCTGTCGATGATGCTCAACGCCGGCGTGCCCATCATCCAGGCGCTCGCGATCGTCGGGCAGGCCTCGAACAACTGGAAGATCGAACAGGCCGTCCGCGACGTGCAGGAGTCGATCCGCCAGGGGCGCTCGTTCGCCGCCCCGCTCGCGAAGGCTGAGGTATTCCCTCCGATGGTGCCGCAGATGGTGTCGGTCGGCGAGGAGTCCGGCACCCTCGTCGACATGCTCGCCTCGATCGCCGACTTCTACGAGGACGAGGTCGAGACGGCCACGACGCAGCTGTCGTCGACGATCGAGCCCATCCTCATCGTGGGCCTCGGCATCGTCATCGGCGGCATGGTCATCTCGCTCTACCTGCCGATCTTCACCCTGTACAGCGAGCTCGCCAAGCAGGGCTGATCCCACACGACCGCTCGGGACGCGAGACGACCGGGGATTCGTCCCCGGTCGTCGCGGTGGGCGGAACAGCGGTCACACCGAGACCCGCAGCACCTCTTCGATCGTCGTGAGGCCCTGGGCGACCTTCGACCAGCCGTCGTCGCGCAGCGACACCATGCCCTCGCGCAGCGCGGCCTGGCGGATCTCGGATCCGGTCGCCCGGGTCACCACGAGCGACTCGATGTCGTCCGAGAGCGTCATGATCTCGTGCAGGGCGACACGGCCTCGGTAGCCCGTACCGCTGCAGGCGGGGCATCCCGCCGCCCTGAACAGCTGCGGCACGTCACCCGGGTCATGCGGGAAGCCGAGGGAGCTGAGCACCTCGGAGGTCTCGACCAGCGGCTCGCGGCACCGCATGCACAGGCGCCGCGCGAGCCGCTGCGCGATCACCGCGGTGAGCGCCGTCGCGACCAGGAACGGCTCGCAGCCGATCTCGGTCAGTCGCGTGAGCGCCGACGGCGCGTCGTTGGTGTGCAGCGTGGACAGCACCAGGTGGCCGGTCAGCGACGCCTCGATCGAGATGTTCGCTGTCTCGTGGTCGCGGATCTCGCCGACCAGCACCACATCGGGGTCGGAACGCAGGATCGACCGCAGCGCCGTCGAGAACGTCAGGCCCGCGCGGTTGTTCACCTGCACCTGGTTGATGCCGGCGATGCGGTACTCCACCGGGTCCTCGACCGTGATCACGTTGATCTTCGGGTTCGCGATCGCCCGCAGCGCCGTGTAGAGGCTCGTCGACTTGCCCGAACCCGTGGGACCCGTCGCCAGGATCATGCCGTGCGGCTTCGAGATCGCGTCGAGGAACCGCTTCTCGTTCGTCGGCGAGAACAGCAGGTCGCGCATCGTCATCACCTGGCCGGTGTTGTCGAGGATGCGCATCACGATCTTCTCGCCCCACACCGTCGGCAGCGTCGCCACGCGCAGGTCGACAGTGCGGTTCTCGTGCGTGACCGAGAGGCGGCCGTCCTGCGGCTTGCGCTTCTCGGCGATGTCGATCGACGACATGATCTTCAGGCGCGAGATGATGCCGTCCTGGATCGCCCGGTCGGCCTTCTGCATCTCGTGCAGCACGCCGTCGATGCGGAACCGCACCGTCAGCTGCTTCTCGCCTGGCTCGACGTGGATGTCGCTCGCACGGTCGTTGATGGCCTGCGCGATCAGCAGGTTCACGAACCGCACGATCGGCGCGGTGTCGTCCTGCTCTTCGAGGCTCTCGGTGAACGCGGCCGCGCTCGCCTCGCTGGACTCCTCGATCGTCATCGACAGCTCGCTGAGCTCTTCGTCCGACCGCAGGAAGCGCTCGAACATCTGCGTCAGCGCGTCCTGCGCGACCACGACCGGCTCGACGAACAGGTCGGTGATGCTCGCCACATCGTCCAGCGCCACGATGTCGGTCGGATCGAGCACACCCACGGTCAGCCGGTCGCCGCGCAGGTCGACGGGGATGAGGCCGTACTTTCGGCACAGGTTGCCCGGCACGAGCGCCACGACGTTCGGGTCCAGCGGAAGATTCGCGAGGTCGATGTAGCGATGACCCGTGTGCAGGGCGATCGCCTCGGCGACCTGGCCCTCGGTGACGAGCTTCTGGCTCACGAGCAGCTGCTGCAGCTCAGGCCCGTCGCTGCCCCCCGCCTGCGCGATGGCGGCTGACATGTCGGCTGCTCGTACGGCTCCGGTGAGCACGAGCGTCTGTGCAAGACCCCGCATAGTGATTCCCCAATCCCCAGGGACATCCTACGGCGCACACGTCAACCCCCGGGGGAGTCCGCCGCATGCTCGGTAGGGTGAGCGCATGCCGCAGTGGTTCGCGAACGTCGTCGACCGCGTCACGGCGTGGGCGCTGTCGCTCAAGCCGGTGCGCGTGTGGTTCCATTACGCCGAGCGCCGCGGGTTCATGCTCGCCGACAGCATCACCTACCGGGCGCTGTTCTCGGTGTTCGCGGCCGTGCTGCTGGGGTTCTCGTTCGCAGGTCTCTGGCTGCACGACAACCCCGTCGCGTGGCAGGCGATGATCGACACCGTCAACGCCGCGATCCCCGGGCTCATCGGCGAGAACGGGCTCATCGACCCCGACGCGCTGGGAGTGCCGATCGCCTTCACCCTCACCGGGGCGGCATCGCTCATCGCCCTCGCCGGGGCCGCGATCGGCGCGATCGGCTCGCTGCGGGCCGCGCTGCGCACGCTCGCCGACGAGATCCACGACGACGTCTTCTGGATCTGGGTGATCCTGCGCAACCTGCTGCTCGCGCTCGCGATCGGCGGCGGATTCGTGCTGTCGGCGGCCGCCACGATGTACGGCTCGGCGCTCATCGACGCCATGACCGATTGGTTCGGCGGCGAAGGCTGGATGGCCGATCTCGCGTCGTGGTCGCTCGCGCTGCTCGCGATCTTCGGATTGGATGCCGGCATCATCGCACTCGGGTTCGTCGTGCTGAGCGGGGTACGGGCGCCCGCGCGGGTGCTGTGGCCCGGCGCCCTGATCGGCGCCGTCGGACTCACCGTGCTGCAGCAGCTGTCGGGCCTGTTCGTGCGCGGCGCGTCGGCGAACCCGCTGTTCGTCACGTTCGCGGCGCTCATCGCACTGCTGCTGTGGTTCAACCTGTCGGCGCAGGTCGTGCTGCTCGCGTCGACATGGATCATCGTCGGCGTCGCCGAGCGCCTCGATCCGGTGCGCGAGAGGTTCGGAGCCCCGACGTTCGCGCTGCGCCGCGTGCAGCGCGCCCAGGACGCCGTCCGCGTCGCCACCGAAGAACTCGAGCTCGCCCAGGCCGACGCCGACCGGGAACGCCGCGACCGCATCGAGCGCAGACAGCGCGAGCGCGCGACGGCGCGTGCCGCCGGGGGAGCGTCGCCGTGAGCGTGCGGGTTCCGACGTACACGGCAGAGCAGGTGCGGGCCGCCGAACGGCCCCTGCTCGACGCCGGCGTGCCGCTCATGCGCCGGGCGGCCGCGGCGCTGGCCGACGTCGTGCGTGCCGAGCTCGCCGGCATCCCGTCCGCCCCCGTCACGTCGTCGATCGTGCTCGAGCCGTTCCTGCACAGCGCTCCCGACGCCCCGCGCCCCCGTGTGCTCGTGCTTGCCGGCTCGGGCGACAACGGCGGCGACGCGCTGTACGCTGCCGCCGACGTCGGCGGCCTCGCCGACGTCGACGTGCTGCTCGTCGGCAGCCGCGTGCACGAGCCCGCCTTCGCCGCCGCGGCCGCCGCAGGCGCACGGCGCGTAGACCTGCCCGAGGTGGGCGACGCCCGCTACGCCCTCGTGCTCGACGGCATCCTCGGCATCGGCGCGTCCCGCGATCCCGCGCTCCACGGCTTCGCGCGCGAGGCCGTGACGACCCTGCAGGGCCTCGCGCACACACGCCGGGGCGCGCCGCGGGTCATCGCGGTCGACCTGCCGAGCGGCCTGCAGCCCGACATCGGGACCGCGGATGCCGCCGTGCTGGCGGCATCCGTCACCGTCACCTTCGGAGCCGTCAAAGCCGGCCTCGCCTCTGGCCGCGGGACGCAGCTCGCCGGCGAGGTCGTGCTCGTCGACATCGGGCTGTCGCTCGACGGGGTGGAACCCGTGGGCGCGGCGGACGTCTCACGGATCGTGGACGCGCGCGGCTGACTCAGCCGCCGGGGGAGTCGGTGCCTGCGGAGCCCTTGCGGTGCCCGCGACCGTTGCCGCCGGGGAAGGCGGGGTCGTCCTTGCGGTGGCCCCAGGCTTTGCCGTCACCGGTGTCGTCGCCGTTGCCGGTGTCGCCGGGGGAGGTGTCGCCGGGGGAACCGTGCCCGCGCCCGTTGTCGCCCGGGAACGCCGGGTCGTCCTTGTGGTGTCCCCATGCCTTGCCGTTGCCGCCCTTGTCACCGTCGCCCTGACCGGCGCCGGGCACATCAGGTGCCACGACCGATGTGGCCGGCAGCAGGGGCGCGAGCTGCCCTGACGCGACCCCGGGAACCAGGATCGCGGCGGAGGCCACGACGACGACGAAGGCTCCGGCGATGAGCACCCTGTTCGGGCTCATGGCGCACCTCGATTCGGGCGACGGATGCGGCTGTTGGCGGTGAGCGTACCACCGCGCCGACCGCGTGCGAAGGGCTGCTCGCGTGCGCCGGCGGGGCGTCGTCAGCGGGCGTAGCGCTCGACGAACGCGCGGAGGATGCGGCTCGGATGCGACACCGCGACCCGGCGCACCGCGGCCAGGGTCAGCTCCAGCTCGTCCGAGGCGAAGTATCCGTGGCCGGCGTACGCGTGGATGCGCGTGGTGATGCCCTCGACGTCGAGCTCGGGGTGGAACTGCGTCGCATACACGTTCTCGCCGACGCGGAACATCTGCACCGGGCACGCCGGCGACGACGCCAGCAGCGTCGCCGAGGGCGGCAGCTGCGAGATCGCCTCCTTGTGCCCCACGAACGCGTCGAACAGCGGCGGCATCGCCGCCAGCAGCGGGTCGGCGGCGCCGGCTTCGGTGACGGTGATCGGCACGACGCTGATCGGCTCGGGGTGGCTCCGGTCGATGACCGCCCCCTCATGCGCGCCCAGCGTGCCGATGCCGTAGCAGGCGCCGAGGAACGGGAAGTCCCGCGCCACCACCTCGTCGAGCAGCGCCGCGAACTCCGCCTCGACGCGGTGCTGCACGGCCGACTTCTTCTCGGCCGGGTCGGACGCGTTGAACGGCCCGCCGCCCACGAAGATCCCCGACAGCTCGTCGAGGTCGAGCCGGGGCATCGGGGCGGCCTCGAGACGCACGCGGACGAGCTCGTCGGGTGAGAGCCCGGCGTACCGCAGGAACA
The DNA here is from genome assembly GCF_039544225.1 of Microbacterium jejuense. NCBI lineage: Bacteria > Bacillati > Actinomycetota > Actinomycetes > Micrococcales > Microbacteriaceae > Microbacterium > Microbacterium jejuense. The sequence goes on along the minus strand of NZ_BAABLG010000013.1, from coordinate 169,314 downwards.
GCCCGTACTCCTCGTCGGCGGGCAGATCCTCGGCCCGCGTCGCGAGCAGCACGAACGGCTTCACCCGACCAGCCTAGATTCCCGGACGCGTGACGAAGGAGCGAGATGAAGAGCCTCGGCCCGACGAGCAACGCCGGGCCGAGGCATCCATTCGTCTCAGCGGTCGGCGCCGAACTGGTGGGTCCAGGTCGACGCCGCGCCGGCGGCCACCGCGATGCCGGACTTCGGCACCGCCGTCACCTGCACCGCGGAGCCGGCGGGAACCTTCACCAGCGGCTTGTCGGCCTTCACGCCGTTGACGTAGTAGTCGAACGACGCGTCGGGTGTCACGACCACGTGGTCCGAGCCCGAGCCCTTCGGGTCGACGAACTTCGGCTGCTTCGGCGTCGCGGCCTGCGTGCGCAGCGGCACCTTCGCGAAGTCCATGTCGCTGGCGAAGTAGTAGCTCGTGTACGACGGCTGGTTGTAGCCGGTGTTCTGGCGGGCGACCTCGACGCGGTACTGCAGGTCGCTCATCAGGGTGGGCAGCTTGTGCGTCGTCGGCTCGGTGCTCGTGTAGATGCGCAGCGCGTGCGAATCGGTCGTGCGCACCAGCAGCTCCTCGCGCCAGTCGCCGAACACGTCGGCCACGAGCGACGGGTTGCCCTTCGTGTAGTTGTTCGTCAGGGTGCCGGTGGCGGTGAGCACGGTCCCGCGCGTCCAGTCGTCGATCGTCGGCGTCTGGTCGATGCTGCCGTTGACGATCTGCGTCGTCATGTCGCCGGCCCAGCGGATCGACTGGTTCGTGCCCGGGGTGGCGGCGCTGAGGATCTCGCCCGTCGCGCTCATCAGCCCCGATGCCTCGGTGCCGCCGGGCATGCTCGCCCACGTCTCGATGCCGGGAACGTCAGGACGCACGTCGCCGACCATCGCGCGACCGGTGTCGCGACCCGAGTACGCGCCGAACAGCACCTCGCCGGTCGCCGCATCGCGCAGGTCGGAGCCGTACGGGGCGTACGTGGCGCCCTCGTGCGAGGTCCAGATCTCCAGGCCCGGACGGTCCGGGTCGATGTCGGCGACGTGGATCGCGTCGCCATGGCCCAGTCGCACCTCTTCGCCCGGCGCGGCGCTGCCCTCGGGCAGCACGTCGAACGAGCTGTACAGCAGGCCGCCGTCGTCGTCGAGCGTGGCCGAGCCGTACACGATCTCCTGCTTGCCGTCGCTGTCGACGTCGGCGACGCTCAGCGAGTGGAACCCCTGCGTCGTGATCGTGCCGTACACCGGGTCGGTGCCGTCGCGGCCGTGCGGGCTGTCGTTGAACGGGTTCGACATCGGCACGTGACCGCTGTCGACCGCCCAGCGGGTGGTCAGGTGCGTGCCGTCCCAGTCGTACGCGTGCACGGTCGTGCGCGTGTAGTAGCCGCGCGCGAAGATCGCCGAGGGATGCTGCCCGTCGAGGTACGCGACCCCCGCGAGGAAGCGGTCGACGCGGTTGCCCGGCTCGATGCGGGCCATGGCGTAGTCGCCCCACAGCAGTCCGTCGTCGTCGCGACCGGGCTCGTACCGCACCGTCTCGAGCTCTGTGCCGGTGGCCGAGTCGAACACCGTCAGGTACTCGGGGCCGTCCACGATGAAGCCCTCGAACGTCGTGAGGTCGTTGCGGGCGCTGCGCGAGGGGGCGTAGGTCGAGATGAAGTAGTCCACGAGCTCCGTGGCGGATGCCTCCGACAGCGGGTACTCGTGCGTCACGGGGATCCCGAACGCCTCTTCCAGCGTCGCCGGCCAATTGCCCGCGACCACCTCGGGGTGCGACGACCAGCCCTGGAACATCTCGATCAGGTGCTGCCGGTAGTCGGCGGCGCTCATGCGGTAGTCGTCGTCGTTGCTGTAGCCGGCGGCGAGGTCGTCGGCGAGCATGGTGATGTACGACTCCGACGCGACGCTGCCGTCGGCGTTGTAGCGGGTGGACGTGGTGCCCGGCGCGGTCTTGAGCATCGTCTCGGAGCGGCCGTCACCGTCGAAGTCGTAGACCATGAAGTCCGTGTAGTGGGCGCCCGCGCGGATGTTCACGCCCAGATCGAGGCGGTTCAGAAGCGTGCCGTCGAGCTCGTACGTGTCGATGTACGTGGAGCCGGTGTAGCCCTTCTGCGACACGTCCTTCGAGTTGGACGGGTCCCACTTGACGACGAACTCGTACGCGCCGTCTCCGTCGACGTCGGCGACCGACGCGTCGTTCGCCGAGTACGTGTACGCCTCGCCGGCCGGCGTCACGCCGTCGGCGGGCTTGGTGAGCGGCAGGTCGTAGAACCCGTCGCCCCACACCGCCACCGGTGCGGACTGCTCGCCGGTCACGTCGTGCCACGCCGGCGCCACGGTGTAGACGGACGCGTCCGTGCCGTCGGGATCGGCGTAGTTCGTGCTGTCGTCGACGGTCGCGATGCGCTGCCCGTCGCGGAACACCGCGAACGACGGCCCGCTCACACCGGTGTCGGTGGCCGGGCCGGCCTCGGTGCCCAGCAGGCGCCAGCTGAGGAACACGCCCTCGCCGGTCGCGACGGCCACGAGTCCTCGGTCGAGGGATTCGAGCTTCGGCCCAGAGGTCGCCGGAGGCTTCGCGCCGGCCGCGACCGGCGCCTGGGCCAGAGCCGGCTGAGCGAGGCCGAGCGTGAGGGCGCACGCGGCCGTGCCGGCCACGAGCAGCAGTGGTGTCTTACGTGGATTCATCGTCGAATCGCTCCCGAGTGTGATGGGGGATCTGGTCGTGCATCGTTGTAGAGAACGCCCTGACGTATCGGAATGCGTTTTCCGTCCCCGACGTTAGCCCGGTCCCGTCGACGGGGTCAAGCGACCCTCGGCCTACATTGGAACGTTTTAACGTTCGTGGATGCCGGCGGCCCGTGCCGCCGGCATCCACTCGCCCTTATGACGCGTAGGTGACCAGCCCGAGCTCGACGGGCGACACCAGCTGCGCGTGCGTCGGGCGTACGCGGACCGTGTAGCCGAACGTGCCGGTCACCGTGAGCGGCAGCGTCGCGCGGAACGCCGTGACGCCGTCGACCGCGCCGCCCTCGGGCGAGAGCAGGTGCACGGAGTGGTCGCGGGCAAGCGCGTCGTCCTCGTTCGTGCGGCCGTACAGCAGCTCGACCGCGACGTCGTCGGGCGACAGGCCGTCCAGGCGCACGTCGGCGCGCACCTCGAGGGTGTCGCCCGCCTGCGCCTGCTGCGGGATGCCCGAGCTCTCGACGCTCGCGATCGACACGCGGCCCCACGCGTTCTTGACGCGCGTGACGAACCCCGCGACCTCGCGCGCCTCGGCGAAGCCGTCGGCCCGCAGCCGCACGTCATGCGCGGCGGCCGGCACGTACAGGCGCTGGACGTAGTCGCGCACCATGCGGTCGCTGGTCGCCTTCGTACCGAGATCGGTCATCGTGTGGCGCACCATGCCCAGCCAGCCGAGCGGGATGCCGCCCTCGCGGTCGTAGAACTTCGGCACCAGCTGGTGCTCGATGAGGTCGTACAGCGCCGCCGCCTCGGCGTCGTCGCGCTCCTCGTCGTTCGATGCGGTGTCGGCCGTCGGGATCGCCCAGCCGTTCTCGCCGTCGTACCACTCGTCCCACCAGCCGTCGAGGATCGACAGGTTGAGGGCGCCGTTGAGCGCGGCCTTCATGCCGCTCGTGCCGCACGCCTCCAGCGGGCGCAGCGGGTTGTTGAGCCACACGTCGCAGCCGGGGTACAGGTCCTTGGCGAGCGTGATGTCGTAGTCCGGCAGGAACACGATGCGGTTACGCACCTTCGGGTCGCGGCTGAACCGCACCAGCTGCTGGATCAGGATCTTGCCCGAGTCGTCGGCCGGGTGCGACTTGCCGCCGATCACGATCTGCACCGGCCGTTCGGGGTCGGTCAGCAGGCGCGTGAGCCGCTCGGGGTCGCGCAGCATGAGGGTCAGGCGCTTGTACGTCGGCACGCGGCGTGCGAACCCGATCGTGAGCACCTCGGGATCGAGCAGCTCGCCGACCCACGACGGTGCGCGGGACCCGTCGGGAGAGATGGATGCCGCCACCCGCCGCCGCGCCTCGGCCACGAGCTCGCCCTTCATCTGCTGGCGCACGCCCCACAGCTCGGCGTCGCTCACGACCGCGCGGTCGTTCCAGTCGTGGGTGTCGGTGTACGCGTCGCCCCACGCCCTCTCGCTGACGGCCTTGAGTGCCGGATGCACCCACGTGGGCGCGTGCACGCCGTTCGTGATGGACGTGATCGGCACCTCGTCGGTGTCGACCCCGGGCCACAGCATCCCGAACATGCCACGGCTGACCTCGCCGTGCAGCAGCGAGACGCCGTTGGCGTGCTGGCCGAGGTGCAGACCCAGCACCGCCATGTTGAACACGCCCTGGTCGCCGCCGTCCCACGTCTCCAGACCGAGCGCGATCGCCCGGCCGGCATCGAGGCCCTGGAAAAGCCCGCTCGTCAGGAAGTCCGCGATCAGTTCGCGCGAGAACCGGTCGATGCCGGCAGGCACCGGGGTGTGGGTCGTGAACACGGTGCCGGCGCGCACCTGCGCGAGGGCGTCGTCGAACGTCAGAGCGTCGTGCGTGATGAGCTCCGACATCCGCTCCAGGCCCTGGAACCCGGCGTGGCCCTCGTTGGTGTGGTAGACATCCGGCGTCGGACGCCCGGTGAGGTCGCAGAACGCGCGCACCGCGCGCACGCCGCCGACGCCCAGCAGCAGCTCCTGAAGCAGGCGGTGCTCACCGCCGCCGCCGTAGAGGCGGTCGGTGACGCGGCGCATCTCGTCGGAGTTCGACGGCGTCTCGGAGTCCAGCAGCAGCAGTGGCACACGCCCGATGTCGGCGACCCACACGCGCGCGTGCAGACGGCGGTCGCCGGGCAGGTCGAGCGTGATCTCGACGGGGCCGCCCTCGCGGTCGCGCAGCAGGGTGAGGCCCAGTCCGTACGGGTCGAGCAGCGGGTAGCTCTCGCGCTGCCAGTCGTCGTCGCCGATCGACTGGCGGAAGTAGCCGGCGCGGTAGAACAGGCCCACGCCCGTCAGCGGCACACCCAGGTCGGACGCGCTCTTCAGGTGGTCGCCCGCGAGGATGCCGAGGCCGCCCGAGTACTGCGGCAGCGAGCCGTCGACGCCGAACTCGGGGGAGAAGTACGCGATGTGCGCGGGCTTGCCGCCCTCGAGGCGCTGGAACCAGCGGTCGCCGTCGAGGTACGCGGTCAGGCGCTCGTCCTCCTCGCGCACGCGGGCGACGAAAGCCTCGTCGTGCGCGAGCTGGTCGAGACGCTCCTGGCCGAGGGCGCCGAGCATGCGTGCCGGATTCGCCCCGATCTCGTCCCACAGCGTGGGATCCATCGAGGCGAACAAGGAGTGGGTGGCCCGGCTCCACGACCAGCGCCAGTTGGAGGCGAGCCTGTCGAGGGGAGCGAGCGGGGCGGCGAGGACGGGACGGACGGTGAACGTTCGGATGGCCTTCACGCTCGCGATTCTAGGGGCACAACCTGGAAGCGCTTGCACGCGTGGGTCCGCTCCGGAGCGCACCCGGGGTCTACGCTGGCGTCATGGCCATCGCGCGACTTCACGGCGGACCCCTCGACGGGCAGATCATCCCGCTCGACCCGACCGTCAACGACTCGTACATCGTCCCCTACGGCGAGGGGCAGCTCGTCTACCGCCGCGAAGGCGAGGACGCCAACACCGGCGACGCCGACGGGCCGACCGAGACGCGCTTCGTGTACGTCGAGTCCACCGAAGACATCGATCCGAACCCGGACGGTCGTGACGACTGAGTCCAGCGCGCCCCACGATCGCCCGGCGCACTCCGTCGAGGTCGAGCTGAAGTTCGACGTCGACGACGACACCCCGCTGCCCGACTGGTCGGGCCTGCCGGGGGTGACATCGGTCGGCGCCGCAGAGGTGCGTGACCTCGACGCCTCATACCTCGACACCGCCGACCTCGCGCTTGCGCGCGCCGGCTACGCCGTCCGGCGCCGCACCGGCGGCCCCGACGAGGGCTGGCACATCAAGGGTCCGCGGGGCGCCGATGGCGGCCGCGTCGAGCTGCAGTGGCCGCTCGGTGGGTCCGGAGGGATTCCGGATGCCGTCGCCGCCGCACTCCCGGCGGTCGCCGCCGTGGCCGACTACGCGCCGGTCGCCCGCATCCGCAATCGCCGCACGGCGTATTCGCTGCAGGACGCCGATGGGGGACTGGTCGCGGAGTTCGTCGACGACCATGTCGTCGCGACCGACGAGCGCGACGGCACGCGGCGCACATGGCGCGAGTGGGAGTTCGAGCTGGGGTCGGCGGCGCCCGCGTCTGGCGACGCCCGGGCGGCGCTGTTCACGGCGGTGGAGCAGGCCGTGCGCGCCGCCGGCGGCCGGGAGGCGGCATCCGCATCCAAGCTCGCGAGGGCGCTCGGCGCCTGAGCCGCTCGTGTGGCGGGCGCAGACGAAACGCCCCGGACTTCAGCGAAGTCCGGGGCGTTCTGCGTCGCTGTGATCAGAGGTTGATCATGTGACCGGCGAGGCCGTGGAAGGCCTCCTGCACGGCCTCCGACAGCGTCGGGTGCGTGTGGACGTTGCGCGCCGCCTCGAGGGCGGTGAGGTCCCACTTCTGCGCCAGGGTCAGCTCGGGGAGCAGCTCCGACACGTCCGGGCCGATCATGTGCGCGCCCAGGAGCTCCAGATGCTCGCCGTCGGCGATGACCTTGACGAAGCCGATCGGCTCGCCCAGGCCGTTGGCCTTGCCGTTCGCCGAGAACGGGAACTTCGCGACCTTGACGTCGTAGCCGGCGTCGCGCGCCTGCTGCTCGGTGAGGCCGAACGAGGCCACCTGCGGCGAGCAGAACGTCGCGCGCGGCATCATGCGGTAGTCGCCCAGCGTCATGGTCTCGGCCTTGCCGATGGTCTCGGCGGCGACGACGCCCTGCGCCTCGGCCACGTGAGCGAGCTGCAGCTTCGCGGTCACGTCCCCGATCGCATAGATGTGCGGCACGTTGGTGCGCATGTAGTCGTCGATGTCGATGGCGCCGCGCTCGGTGAGCTTGACGCCGGTCGTCTCCAGGCCGAAGCCCTCGACGTTCGGTGCGAAGCCGATCGACATGAGCACCTTGTCGGCGTCGATGGACTGCGACTCGCCGCCCGCGTTGGGGGTGTAGGTGACGGTGACGCGGTCGCCGTGGTCGACGACGGTCTCGACCTTGGTCGAGGTGAGGATGTCGACGCCGTACTTCTTGTACTGACGCGTGATCTCCTTCGAGACGTCGGCGTCCTCGTTCGGAAGTGCGCGGTCGAGGAACTCGATGATCGTGACCTTCACGCCGTAGTGCGTGAGGACGAACGCGAACTCCATGCCGATCGCGCCGGCACCGACGATGACGATCGACTTCGGCAGCTCGCGCGTGAGGATCTGCTCCTCGTAGGTCACGACGTTCTCGCTCAACTGCACGCCCGGCAGCAGGCGCACGCGCGAGCCGGTCGAGATGATCGCGTTGTCGAAGGTGACCTCGGCGGTCGTGCCGTCGTTCTTGGCCACGGTGATCGAGTTCGGCCCGGTGAACGTGCCGCGGCCGTCGTACTCGTCGACCTTGTTCTTCTTCATCAGGAAGTGGATGCCCTTGACGTGGGTCTCGGACACCTTGCGGCTGCGGTCCCACGCCACCCCGAAGTCGAAGTGCACGTCGCCCGAGATGCCGAACAGCTCGGCCTTGTCGTGGAACGTGTGCGCGAGGTCGGCGTTCTTGAGCAGAGCCTTCGAGGGGATGCAGCCGACGTTGAGGCACACACCGCCCCAGTACTTCTCTTCGATGATCGCGACCGTGAGGCCGAGCTGAGCAGCACGGACGGCCGCGACGTACCCGCCGGGCCCCGCGCCGAGGATGGCGACGTCGTAGTGAGGCATGGTCTCAAGCCTAGTGGTCGGCGGGGGAGTCGGAGCCGGGTGCGGAGCCGTTCGAGCGGCGCTGGTCGGCGGCATCCCGAGCCTTCTCGCGCTGGGTGCGAGACACGAGCAGGTACACGACCGCGCCGAGCAGCGCGAGGGCGACGACGCCCGCGACGATCCACGGCCAGACCGGCGCGGCGTCGCCGCTTCCGGACTCCATCGGCGGCCCGGGGGTCAGGGTCGCCGTCGGCTCGGTCGTCGGCGCGGCGCTCTCGGTGGGCGCCGCGCTCTCTGTCGGTTCAGCGCTCTCGGTCGGGGCCGGGGCGCCCTCGACGGTGAACGAGAACACGTTCGACGTCGGGTGGCCGTCGCTCGAGACGATCTTCCACGTCACCGTGACGACGCCCGACGCCTCGCCCGCGAGCGCCTGGGTGACGGTGTTGTCCTGCACCACCGGCGCGCCGTCCGCGAGGTCCGTGCCGGCGGCATCCTTCACCTCGATCACCGTCGCCCCCTCGGCGTCGGCGACCGCTTCGCTGAAGGTGAGCGTCACCTGCTCCGGCAGCTCGGCCACCGTGCTGCCGGTGGCCGGGTCGGTGCCGACGAGCGCGTCGTGGGCGGCCGCGGGGGATGCCGTGGCCAGCACCCCGACGAACGCCAGGGTCAGAGCGGCCACGAGGGCCGACAGTCGTGCGGTGCGGGGTTTGTGAAGAGTTTGTGACATCACGCGATCGAGCCTAATCGGCCCTTCGATCCGCGACGGTCGAGGTCTAGCATGGCGGCAAGGCGGGAGATCTGCCCGCCGGCCCGGCAACGGAAGGATGCGGCGGATGGACGCGATGATGATGGGCGCGATGTCGAAGGACATGATGGCGATGCCCGGCATGCAGAGCATGGACATGACCGTCATGCAGGCCTGTATGGACGCCTGCTCGGCCTGCGAGCAGGCGTGCACGGTGTGCTCCACGCAGATGATGTCGTGCGCGACGGCCTGCATGAACTGCGCCGACATGTGCAACACGATGATGCGCTCGATGATGCGCATGCAGGGCATGACCCCCGCGGTCATGATGTCGATGCTCGACGCCTGCATCGCGATGTGCCAGATGACCATGGACGAGTGCATGCAGCACGCCGACCACAGCGAGGTCTGCAAGATGTGCGCTCAGTCCTGCAAGGCCTGCATGGACGCCTGCATGGCCGTCAAGGACATGATGATGGCGATGAGCTGAGGCTCGTCGAACTCTCCGCCGGGCGGGTCGCCGCGGCTGTCGAGGTGTCAGCCGCGCAGCACGTTGAAGCGTGCGGCGCCGACGGCGAGCACGTGGTACCGCTCGTGCAGCGCCACGGGCGTGCCCGGCGTCGCGGCAGCCGCCGCGCCCGTGCCGTTCCACAGCGCGACCTCTTCGCCCGAGAGCGTCCGCACGATCACGAAGCCCGCGGCGGCGTCGGAGGCCTCGACGATCGCGTCCGCCCAGTCCGAGGGGGTCGCCGACGCGAGACGCGCCTGGATGAGGTGCAACGCGTGGCCCGGTGCGAACGACGAGCAGGTGTCACCGTGGTCGCACATGCACGCCGCACGCTCACGCACCTCGAGGGCGGGAATGCGGCTGTACGGGCTGGACACGGGATGCTCCTTCGAGGACGGCTGGATGCCGGTGGGTCCGGATCGGTGAAGCCAGGCTACGGGGGCACCCCCGCCCGCGGCATCCCGCGCGAAACGGGGCGAAACATTGCGCGATCAGGTCCGCGCGATGGACAGGACATGACCGATTCGCAGAATCGGGCCTCGTCGGCGGCCGAATCGATCGGATAGGCTGAACGCCACAGAGGAGGACACCGTGGAGCACGACCGCCGACCCGATGAGGGCGACATCCGCCGCGCAGCCGGGGCCGACGCACACGATTCCGACCGTGCGGCCGACACGACGCAGACCTTCGGTCACGATTCCGACCTGTCGTTCGTGCCCTTCGGCAGCGAACTGGGCGAAGCCGAACTCGACGCGATCGAGGCGCTCCCTTCGGGCGCCGCGCTGCTGCTGGTCCGCTCCGGCCCGACGGCCGGTGCGCGCTACCTCCTCGACGGCGACGTCACCACGGTGGGGCGGCATCCTGAGGCCGACATCTTCTTCGATGACGTCACAGTCTCTCGCCGTCACGCCGAGATCACGCGCTCGGGCACGACTTTCGACCTGGTCGACCAGCGCTCGCTCAACGGCACGTACGTCAACGGCGAACGCGTCGATCGCGCCACGCTCAGCAACGGCGCCGAGGTGCGGATCGGCAAGTTCCGCCTCAACTTCTTCGTCTCACCGGCAGATCTCGCGCGGGCGGCGGACGCCTGATGCCCGCGGCTTCCGTCCGTGAAAACGCGACGTCCGCGGGTCTTCTCAGCATCGGTCAGGTTCTGGCGCGTCTGTCGCCCGAGTTCCCGGCACTCACCTCGAGCAAGCTGCGTTTCCTCGAGGTGCAGGGGATCGTCACACCGCTGCGCACCGATTCCGGCTACCGCAAGTTCTCACAGGCCGACCTCGAACGTCTGCGCCTCGCGCTGACGCTGCAGCGCGACCACTATCTGCCGCTGTCGGTCATCCGCGACTACCTCGAAGACGTGGATGCCGGTCGCGACCCCGCGACGCCCTCGTCCGTGCCGCCTCCGTCGATCGTGCCCGCGCCGCGCCGGTATCGCCGTGACGAGCTGCTGGCCTCGGCAGGCGCCGCACCGCAGCTGCTCAACGACGCGATCAGCACCGGCGTGATGGCCGGGGCAGAGGTGTACAGCGAGCAGCAGGTCGCACTGCTGCGGGCGCTCGTCGCGCTCGACCGCCACGGCATCGAGCCTCGGCACGTCCGCGCGCTGCGGCAGAACGCGGAGCGCGACGTGGCCCTGGTCGAATCCGCGCTCGCGCCGCTGCTGCGCCGCACCGATGCCGCCTCCCGGGGCCGCGCGGGAGAGGTGGCGCCCGAGCTCGCCAAGCGGCTCGACGAGGTGCGTGCGATCTTCGTGCGGACGGCTCTGGACCGACTGCTCTCTTGAGGCTGCGGCATCCGATTTCGGGTCCATCGCGCGACACGCCGAGGCCCGAACGCCGGATGTCGTTGCCGCGGGCACGAGGCTGTTCTAGCGTGGAAGATACCGATTCGGAGGGGGGACGGGCATGACCCGTGACATGGCTGGCAACGAGCCGTTCTCCGCCGAACTCCTCTTCACCGACGGGCTCCCGGCGATGGATGACGAGGTGGGCTATCGCGGAGCCGTGGCGGCGCGCGCGGCGGGCATCACCTACCGGCAGCTGGACTACTGGGCCCGCACCGAACTCGTCGTCCCGACAGTGCGCGGTGCGACAGGCTCCGGCTCGCAGCGCCTGTACGGGTTCCGCGACATCCTCGTGCTCAAACTCGTCAAGCGCCTGCTCGACACCGGCATCTCGCTGCAGCAGATCCGCACCGCGGTCGACCAGCTGCGTGCGTCCGGCATCCGTGACCTCGCCGGCACCACGCTCATGAGCGACGGCGCCTCGGTGTACCTGTGCACCTCGAACGACGAGGTCATCGACCTCGTCAGCCGCGGTCAGGGCGTGTTCGGCATCGCGGTCGGCAAGGTGCTGCGCGAGGTCGAGTCCGAACTCGTCGAGTTCGAGGTCGAGAAGCCCGACGAGCTGGACGAGCTCGCCGCCCGCCGGGCCGCCCGAACCGCCTGACTCAGGCTCTCGCGTCCTCGTGCGCGAGGTGCTGCGGCGCGGTGGTCTCCGTGCTGGGGGACTGTGCGCTGAGGGGTTCCGCGTTGAGCGCTTGCGCGCCGAGCGCTTGCGCGCCGAGCGCTTGCGCGAGGTCGGCGATGAGATCCTCGGGGTCTTCGAGGCCGATCGACAGGCGCACGAGCGCGTCGGAGGGCTTCGCCTCCGACGCGACCGGCCGGTGGGTCAGCGCCGCCGGATGCTGGATGAGCGAGTCGACGCTCCCGAGGGACACCGCGTGGGTGAACAGCTGCACGCCGCCGGTCAGTGCGGCCGCGGCCTCGAAACCGCCGGTCAGCTCGATCGCGATCATCGCGCCGGGGCCGGCCTGCTGCGTGCCCACCAGGCCCAGCGGGTCGTTGCCGGGGAGACCCGGAAAGTGCACGCGCGACACCTCGGGACGCGTCGCCAGCCACTCGGCGACGACCTGCGCCCCCTGCTGCTGGGCGCGCACGCGCACGGGCAGGGTCGCCAGCCCGCGGTGCAGCAGATACGCGGCGAGGGGATGCATGATCGCGCCGGTGATCGCGCGGGTGCGGCGCAGCGTCGCGGCCAGGCTGGCGTCGCACGCCACGACACCGCCCATGACATCACCGTGCCCGCCGAGGTACTTCGTCGCGCTGTGCAGCGACAGCGCGGCGCCGAGATCGAGGGGATGCTGCAGCACGGGCGTCGCGAACGTGTTGTCGACGAGCACCGGCACATCGCCCGCTGCAGCGACGACCGCGCGCAGGTCGACGAGCTCGAGCGTCGGGTTCGCCGGCGTCTCGAGCACCACGAGTGCGGTGTCGTCCCGCATGGCCGCGGCGACACCCTCGGGCGCGCAGAACGTCGCCTGCAGGCCCAGGAGTCCTGACGCCAGCAGGTGGTCGGTGCCGCCGTACAGCGGACGCACCGCGACGACGTGCCGCTTGCCGGACTCGTGCGAGACACCCAGCAGCACCGCGGTGATCGCGGCCATGCCCGACGAGAACGCGACGGCCTCTTCGGCGTGCTCGAGCCGGGCGAGCGCCTCCTCGAAGCGCGCGACCGTCGGGTTCCAGAGCCGTGCGTAGACGTTCGACCCGCCTTCGAACGGGTGCCCGCCGGTCGCGAGCACCTCGTACGACATCCCGCCGAGCTCCAGATCAGGAAGCGGGTTCGTCGACGAGAGGTCGAGGGGGAGTGCGTGCACGCCCAGGCCCGCGAGGTCTTCGCGGCCGGCGTGCACGGCAATGCTGTCGGGATGCAACGTCATCGGTGCCATGGCGATATGGTCAGCGAACTCGACGCGAATGGCAAGTCGTGTTCACGCGTGCGTGCACAAAGTGTGCAGAGTGCTCATCTGATGAGCAAAGTGGTCAACCTGGATGCCGGGATGCGGCATCCACCCGAAAGGTCAGGGGCGGGGGTCGTCGGGCGACGGGATGCGGCCGGTGCGCATGATGCGGTCCAGCAGCGAGTCGAAGTCGGCGGCGAGCTCCTGTGCGGAATCGCCGGGCCAGATGTGCAGCGGCTTGGCCGCGCCCTGCGCCTGCTGCAGCGACGTGCGCTCAGGCAGCTGCGGCGCGAGGACGAGCGGGCCGAACATGTCGCGCAGCTCTTTGATGCGGAACTGGTGCTCGATCGACTGCGGGCGCACGCGGTTCACGACGATGCCCAGCGGCTGAAGGCGGGGGGAGAGGCCGCGGCGGATCTCTTCGATCGCGCGCAGCGCGCGGTCGGCGGCCGCGACCGAGAACAGGCCGGGCTCGGTCACCACGACGACGCGGTCGGAGGCCGCCCACGCGGTGCGCGTGAGGGCGTTCAGCGAAGGCGCGCAGTCGATGAGCACGAGGTCGTAGTCGGCCTCGATGGTGGCCAGCGCCTCTTCCATCTTCCAGACGTCGCGCACGCTCGGGTGCGGACCGTCGAAGTTGATGGCCGACGGGCTGCCGATCATGACGTCGATCGTGCCCGGGTGCACCTTGGCCCACCCGCTGGAGGTGATGGCCTGACGGACCGTCTTCTCCTTGGGATTCGCCAGGACGTCGGCGACGTTCAGCCGCCCCGCGACTTGGATGTCCATGCCCGTGGAGACGTCGGACTGCGGGTCGAGGTCGACGACGAGCGTGCGGACACCGCGGGCGAAAGCCGCCGACGCGAGTCCGAGAGTCACGGTCGTCTTGCCGACGCCACCCTTGAGCGAGCTGACGGATAGGACGTGCACAAGCCACCACGTTACCGTCCCCTAGGCTGAGAGCACACTCAGCCCCCGTCCAGGGGTCACCCGCACCGCCGCTCACGGAGGTCGAATGTTCCGCAAGATCCTGGTCGCCAATCGCGGAGAGATCGCCATCCGCGCATTTCGCGCCGCGTACGAACTGGGGGCCCGCACCGTCGCGGTGTTCCCCTACGAGGACCGCAACTCGCTGCACCGGCTGAAGGCCGATGAGGCGTACCGCATCGGCGAGGTGGGGCATCCGGTCCGCGCCTACCTCGACGTCGACGAGATCATCCGCGTCGCGAGAGAGGCGGGCGCCGACGCCGTCTACCCGGGCTACGGCTTCCTGTCCGAGAACCCTGAGCTCGCCGAGAAGGCCGCCGCGAACGGCATCGCCTTCATCGGCCCGCCCGCCAAGGTGCTCGAGATGGCCGGCAACAAGGTGACCGCCAAGCAGCACGCGGTCGCCGCCGGTGTTCCGGTGCTGCGCTCGACGGAGGCATCGGAAGACGTCGACGAGCTCCTGGCGCAGGCCGACGCGATCGGCTTCCCCATCTTCGTCAAGGCCGTCGCCGGCGGCGGCGGACGAGGGATGCGGCGCGTCGAGCGTGCCGAGGAGCTCGCACCCGCCCTCGCCGAGGCCATGCGCGAGGCGGGCAGCGCCTTCGGCGACGCCCGCGTGTTCCTCGAACAGGCGGTCCTGCGCCCTCGGCACGTCGAGGTGCAGATCCTCGCCGACGGCGCAGGGGAGACGGTGCACCTCTTCGAGCGCGACTGCTCCGTGCAGCGCCGTCACCAGAAGGTCATCGAGATCGCGCCGGCGCCCAACCTCGACCCCGCAGTCAGAGACGCCCTGCACGGCTATGCCGTCGCGTTCGCCCGGTCGATCGGGTACGAGAACGCCGGCACCGTCGAGTTCCTGCTCGAGACCGCCGGTCCCCGCACCGGCGAGGTCGTCTTCATCGAGATGAACCCGCGCATCCAGGTCGAGCACACGGTCACCGAAGAGGTGACCGACGTCGACCTCGTGCAGTCGCAGATGCGCATCGCGGCCGGCCAGAGCCTCGCCGACCTCGGCCTGACGCAGGACCAGATCCGCCTGCGCGGCGCCGCGCTGCAGTGCCGCATCACGACCGAGGACCCGACGCAGGGCTTCCGTCCCGACACCGGCAAGATCACGACGTACCGCTCGCCCGGTGGCGCCGGCATCCGCCTCGACGGCGGCACCACCGCCGCGGGCGCGCAGATCAGCCCCCATTTCGATTCGATGCTCGCCAAGCTCACGTGCCGCGGCCGCGACTTCGGCGCCGCGGTCGTGCGCGCCCGGCGTGCCTTGGCGGAGTTCCGCATCCGCGGCGTCTCGACGAACATCCCGTTCCTGCAGGCCATGCTCGACGACCCGTCCTTCGTCGCCGGCGACGTCAGCACGTCCTTCATCGACGAACGGCCGGGACTGCTCAAGGGACGCGAGTCGAAGGACCGCGGCACGAAGATCCTCAACTGGCTGACCGACACGACGGTCAACAAGCCCCACGGCGACAACCCCGTCACCGTCGACCCCCGGCTGAAGCTGCCCGCGCTCGACCTCACCACCGAGCCGCCCGCGGGTTCGCGTCAGCGCCTGCTCGAGCTCGGCCCGGCGGGCTTCGCGAAGGCGCTGCGCGAGCAGACGTCGCTCGCCGTCACCGAGACGACGTTCCGCGACGCGCACCAGTCGCTGCTGGCGACCCGTGTGCGCACGAAGGACCTCGTCACCGTCGCCCCCTACGTCGCGCGCCTGACGCCGCAGCTGCTGTCGGTCGAGGCGTGGGGCGGTGCGACCTACGACGTCGCGCTCCGTTTCCTCGGCGAGGACCCCTGGGAGCGCCTGGACAGCCTGCGCGCGGCGCTGCCGAACGTCGCGATCCAGATGCTGCTGCGCGGCCGCAACACCGTCGGCTACACGCCGTACCCGACCGAGGTCACCGACGCGTTCGTGCACGAGGCCGCGGCGTCGGGCATCGACATCTTCCGCATCTTCGACGCGCTCAACGATGTCGCGCAGATGCGCCCCGCGATCGACGCGGTGCTCGCCACCGGCACCTCCATCGCCGAGGTCGCCGTCTGCTACACCGGTGACCTGCTCAACCCGGCCGAGGATCTGTACACGCTCGACTACTACCTGCGGCTGGCTGAACAGATCGTGGATGCCGGAGCCCACGTCCTGGCCATCAAAGACATGGCGGGCCTGCTGCGGCCGGCTGCGGCATCCCGTCTCGTCAGCGCCCTGCGAGAGAACTTCGACCTGCCGGTGCACGTGCACACGCACGACACCGCGGGTGGCCAGCTCGCGACGCTCCTCGCCGCCGGCGCGGCCGGAGCGGACGCCGTCGACGCGGCCGCCGCGCCGATGTCGGGCACGACGAGCCAGCCCTCGCTGTCTGCCCTCGTCGCGGCCCTGTCGCACACCGAGCGCGACACCGGCATCTCGCTGGACGCGGTGAGCGACCTCGAGCCGTACTGGGAGGCCGTGCGCCACCTGTACCGCCCGTTCGAGTCGGGGCTGCCCGGCCCCACCGGGCGTGTGTACCACCACGAGATCCCCGGTGGTCAGCTGTCGAACCTGCGTCAGCAGGCGATCGCGCTCGGCCTCTCGGAGGACTTCGAGCTGATCGAGGACATGTACGCCGCGGCCAACGAGATCCTCGGCCGCGTGCCGAAGGTCACGCCGTCGTCGAAGGTCGTCGGCGACCTGGCGCTGCACCTCGCCGCCGTCAAGGCCGACCCGAAGGACTTCGCCGAGAACCCGCAGAACTACGACATCCCCGACTCGGTCGTGGGATTCATGGCGGGAGAGCTCGGCGACCTGCCCGGCGGGTGGCCGGAGCCGTTCCGCACCAAGGTGCTGCAGGGCCGCCAGGTGAGCATCGAGCTCACGCCGCTCACCGACACCGAGTCCGCCGCGCTCGACGCCGATTCGGCGTCGCGCCGCGAGATGTTGAACAAGCTGCTCTTCCCGGCGCCCACGCGCGCGTTCCAGCAGACCCGCGAGGTGTTCGGCGACCTGAGCGTGCTCGACACCGTCGACTACCTGTATGGCCTGACCGCCGGCGTCGAGCACGTCGTCGAGATCGAGCGCGGCGTGCAGCTGTACGTCGGGCTCGAGGCGATCGGCGAGGCCGACGACAAGGGCATCCGCACCGTCATGACCACGCTGAACGGTCAGCTGCGTCCGGTGTTCGTGCGCGACCGCAGCATCACCGTCGAAGCACGCCAGGCCGAGAAGGCCGACACCACCCGGCCGGGGCAGGTCGCGGCGCCGTTCTCGGGCGTCGTGACGCTCAAGACGCTCGTCGGCGATGTGGTGACCGCGGGTCAGCCGGTCGCCTCGATCGAGGCCATGAAGATGGAGGCGGCCATCACCGCACCCGTCGACGGTGTGGTCGAACGGCTCGCCATCGCCGAGACCGCGCAAGTGGATGCCGGAGACCTTTTGGTTGTGATCCGTCCGGCCCAGTAGCCTGGAGGGTGGCATCCGCCCGAATACGTCTGCCCAGGAGAACTCCGCAGTGACGCCCGATCGCACCGACCACACGCCCGACGAGCCCGTGAACGGCGTGCTCTCCGACACCGGAAGCCTCGACACCGCAGGCATCGGCATCCTCGGAGGTGCGACCGCGCAGGTGAACGTCGAGCTGCCCACGGACCGGGGCGACGACCGTGACGACGACGGTGTGATCGACGACGAGGTGCCGTTCGTCATCGAGATCCCCGCCGACGCCGACCTGCCCGTCGCCGAGGCCTACGTGCCGGCGGCCGACTTCGACGCGGTCGAGGACTCCGACGAGGCGATCGATGCCGAGGAGGCGATCGAGGCCGACGTGTACGACGTCGAGGTGATCGAGGACGCCGAGATCGTCGAGGACGTGATCGTCGACGCCGAGCCCGTCGCCGAGGAGGCTGTGGCCGAAGAGGCACCGGTCGAGGAGGTCGTCGGGGCCGAGGCGGAGCCCGTCGCCGAGGAAGCCGCGGTCGAGCCCGAGCCGGTCGCCGAGGAGCCGGAGCCGGAGCCCGAGCGCGTCGTCGAGGAGCCCGAAGCCGCTGTCGAGCCCGAGCCGGTCGCCGAGGAGCCGGAGCCCGAGCCCGCCCCCGAGCCGGCGCCCGACACAAATGCCGTCGTCATCGACGAGTTCGCCGTCGCCGACTTCGAGACGGCAGACTTCGATGCGTCCGACTTCGAGTTCGACGGCACCGAGTTCGACCTCGAGCTGACTGATGAGACCGCGGAGGACCACATGGCTGTGCACACCCCGGAACCAGACGAGCAGGATGCCGCGGCATCCGCCCCCGACAGGGCGCCGGCGCCCACCACGCCGGCCTCTGCCGCAGCCGCCGCTGCGGCGGCCGCCCCGGCCACGCGCCGCGAGGCGCAGCACACCGGCGCGATGCCCGTCGTGGAACGGTCGCCGGAGCGCGCCGTCGACCGCGTCGCGCCACGACCCGGCGTCGCACTGACCTCCAAGCGCCTCGGCGAGTTCGAGGCAGGCCGCGAGACGTCCGATCTGCTCACGGCCGACCGGCTGCTCGACCCGCACCAGATCATCAAGCCCGAGCCCGAGGGCGCGTGGCAGCACTTCGTCTACTCGGTGTCGGGCAAGCGCATCAACCTCGGCGACGGCAAGCGCGCCCGCGCGCGCAAAGAGCTGGACCGCCGCATCGCGGCACCGCTCTCGGGCGGCGCGCGGTTCGTGCCGGTGCTCTCGCGCAAGGGCGGCGTCGGCAAGACCACCGTCACCACGCTCCTCGGCATGGCCCTTGCGGCCGCACGCGACGACCGCGTGATCGCCGTGGACGCCAACCCCGACCGCGGCACGCTCGCCGAGCGCATCTCGCGCGACAGCGGCAAGACGGTCCGCGACCTCGTGCGCATCAGCCCCGAGGTGGTCGGCTTCAACGACCTGTCGGGCATCGTCGCCCGTGACGAGACGCGCCTGGACGTCATCGCGTCCGACACCGACCCTCGTGTGTCGGAGGCGTTCAACGACGCCGACTACCGCGACGTGGCCGCCCTCGCCGCCCACTACTATTCGGTCGTGCTCACCGACACCGGCACCGGCATCGTGCACTCGGTCATGGGGGCGACGCTCGACCTCGCCGACCAGGTCGTGATCGTCGCCGGCCTGAGCGTGGACGAGGCGCGCCTCGCATCCGAGACGCTCACCTGGCTCGAGACGAACGGCTACGCCGACAAGGTGCGCAGCGCGATCGTGGTGCTCAACAACGCCAAGCCGGGGCATCCGCTCGTCCAGCTCGACGAGCTCGAAGCCCACTTCCGCACCCGCGTGCGCGCCGTCGCACGCGTGCCGTACGACCCGCACATCGCCGCCGGAAGTGCGATCACGTTCCGCGAGCTGCAGCCCGCGACCCGGGAGGCCGCGCGCGAGCTCGCCGCGATGGTCGTCGAGGGTCTGCGCATGCCGGCTGTGGCAGCCTGACGTGGCGGTCCGGCCGATCCGGGTCTTCGGCGACCCCATCCTGAAGTCCGTCTGCGCCCCCGTCGAGACCATCGACGACGGCGTGCGCGCCCTCGTGCGCGACCTCGTCGAGACCGTCGAGCTGCCCGGGCGCGCGGGCGTCGCGGCCAATCAGATCGGCGTGGGCGTGCGCGCCTTCAGCTACAACATCGACGGCGACATCGGCTACGTGCTCAACCCCGTCGTCGTGGAGGTGTCGGGCGAGCCCGAGGCGATCGGCGAGGGCTGCCTCTCGGTGCCCGGGCTCTGGCATGACGCCGTCCGCTATCCGTACGCGAAGGTCGTCGGCATCGACCTCGACGGCAACGAGCTCGTCCTGGAGGGCGAGGGGCTCATGGCCCAGGCGCTGCAGCACGAGACCGACCACCTCGACGGCATGCTCTACCTCGAGCGCCTCACGCCCGAAGAGCGTCGCATCGCGATGCGCGAGATCCGCGAATCGGATTGGTTCTGACGCACGGGGGCACGAAGGCGAAAGGGATGCCGGCGGCCGAGGCCGCCGGCATCCCTTTCTGCATCTCTCAGGAGAGGGAGACGTTCGTGGTGCTCACCGGCACCGCGTAGATCTCTTCGATGTCGCCGGCGAAGTCGGCGAGGATCACGTTGCGCTTGATGCTCATCTTCGGCGTGAGGTGACCGCTGTCTTCGGTCCACTCGGTCGGCAGGATCGTGAACTTGCGGATCGACTCGGCGCGCGAGACGTACTTGTTCGCCTCGTCGATCGCGCGCTGCACCTCGGCGCGCACGGCCGGGTTCTTCGCGGCGTCCGCGAGCGACAGGTCGCCCGGCAGGTCGTTGTTCGCGAGCCACGTCGGCAGCATCTCGGGGTCGAGCGTGATCAGCGCCGAGATGAACGGCTTCTGGTCGCCGACGACGACCACCTGGCCGACGATCGGGTTGGCGCGGATCGGGTCTTCGAGCGCGGCGGGCGACACGTTCTTGCCACCGGCCGTGACGATGATCTCTTTCTTGCGACCCGTGATCGTGAGGAAGCCTTCGTCGTCGAACGAGCCGATGTCGCCGGTCTTGAACCAGTCGCCGTCGAACGCGGCCGCGGTGGCCTCGTCGTTGTGCCAGTACTCCTTGAACACGTTGATGCCGCGCACCTGGATCTCGCCGTCGTCGGCGAGGCGGATGCCCACGCCCGGCAGCACGGGGCCGACGGTGCCGATCTTCGACTTCGACGGGATGTTGACCGTCGCCGGCGCCGTGGTCTCGGTCAGGCCGTAGCCCTCGAGGATCGTGACGCCCAGGCTGTGGAAGAAGTGCCCGAGACGCGGGCCGAGCGGGGCGGAGCCCGATACGGCGTACGTGACGCGGCCACCCATCGCCTCGCGCAGCTTGGCGTAGACGAGCTTGTCGAACAGCGCGAACTTGATCTTCGTGCCGAGCGGGATCTTCTTGCCGTCCTGCAGCAGCGTGGAGTGCTCGACCGCCGTCTTCGCGGCCGCGCGGAAGATCTTGCCCTTGCCGCCGGACTCGGCCTTCTGCTCGGCCGAGTTGTAGACCTTCTCGAACACGCGGGGGACCGCGAGCAGGAAGGTGGGCTTGAACGAGCCGAGCGCGGGCAGCAGGTGCTTCGTGTCGGGCTGGTGGCCGACCTTGACGCCCGAGTGCACGGCGAGGATCGAGATGAAGCGCGCGAACACGTGCGCGGTGGTGATGAACAGCAGCGTCGAGGCGCCGGGCGTCTCGACCACCTCGTGCAGCGACTTGGCGGCGTTGCGGCTGAGCTCGACGAAGTTGCTGTGCGTGAGCACGCAGCCCTTCGGGCGGCCGGTCGACCCCGACGTGTAGATGAGGGTCGCGATGTCGGAGCCGTTGGCGATGCTGCGGCGGCGCTCGATCTCTTCGTCGGTCACCCCGGTGCCGCCGGCGACGAGGGTGTCGAGGTCGCCCTCGTGCATCTTCCACGCGGAGCGGACGAGGGGGAGCTCGGCGCGCGCCTCCTCGAAGCGCGCCGAGTGGTCGGCGAGCTCGGTGATGATGGCGATCGCGCCCGAGTCCGAGAGGTTCCACGCGATCTGCGCGGCCGAGCTGGTCTCGTAGATCGGGACCATGACGGCGCCCGCGTAGAAGAGGGCGAAGTCGACGAGAGTCCACTCGTAGGTGGTGCGGGCGACGAAGCCGACCTTGTCGCCGGGCTCGATGCCGGCGGCGGCGAAGCCCTTGGCCAGGGCGATCACCTGCTTCTCGAACTCGGCGGCGCTGACGTCGCGCCACCCGTCGCCGTCGGGAACGGCGAACAGCGCGCCGTTGGGTGTCTTCTTGACGCGCTCGACCAGGAGGTCGGCGATATTGGCATGCGGATCGGCTGGGACGATCGCGGGGACTTCGAACTGGACCACGGCAGCTCCTTCGGTACCGGACGACGGATTATCTCGGGTGGATCATCCGAGTCTAATCGGCCGTCACATCAGCGCCGTCGGGGGTGTGGACGAGTGTGCGCTGACTAGACTTCAAGACGCTGTCGCGCGCGCGACGGCCGGGAAGGAAGTGCAGTGCTCAAGGTCGGCATCGACATCGGCGGGACGAAGATCGCAGGAGGCGTCGTGGATGCCGAGGGGCGCATCGTCGAGAAGGTCCGCGTCGACACGCCGACCGACACCGGGGCGCTCGCCCAGGCCGTCATCGACATGGCCCGCCACTTCCGCTCCGGTCACGAGGTCGCCGCCGTGGGCGTGGCCGCTGCCGGCTTCATCGACCGCGACCGGGCGATCGTGATCCACGCGCCCAACATCGCGTGGCGCAACGAGCCGCTCAAGGCGCGCCTGGAGGACGGCATCCAGCTCCCCGTCGCGATCGAGAACGATGCGAACGCCGCGGGCTGGGCCGAGTACCGGTTCGGCGCCGGGCGCGGCGTCGAGCACATGGTCATGCTCACGATGGGCACGGGCGTGGGCGGCGCGATCATCCTCGACGGCGAGCTGTTCCGCGGCGGCCACGGCATCGCCGCCGAGCTCGGCCACCTGCGCTTCATCCGCGGCGGACTGCTGTGCGGCTGCGGACAGAGCGGATGCCTCGAGCAGTACGCGTCCGGACGCGCGCTGCAGCGCGAGGCCCACGACATCGCCGACGCGGGCGGCATCGGCGAGGCCCTCGCTGCGCTCCGCGCCGAGACCGGCACCATCTCGGGTCCCGCGGTGTCGCGGCTCGTGCTCGCCGGGGACCCCGGCGCGACCGAGGCGCTGCGGCGCGTCGCGACCGCGCTCGGCGAGGCGTGCGGCGGCTTCCAGGCCGTGCTCGACCCCGAGCTGTTCGTCATCGGCGGCGGCGTGGCGCAGCTCGGCGAAGACCTGCTGGCGCCGGTGCGCCTCGCGTACGAGACCTCGCTGCCCGGGTACGGCGACCGTCCGGTCGCGCAGTTCGCGATCGCCCAGCTCGTCAACGACGCCGGACTCATCGGCGCCGCCGACCTGGCCACGGCGGAGGGGTAGCCGCGCCGATGTTCTACTGGCTGATGAAGTACGTGGTGATCGGACCGATCGTCAAGGCGATCTGGCGCCCGTGGATCGTCGGCCGGCGCAACGTCCCCTCGGAGGGCGCCGCGATCCTCGCGAGCAACCACCTGTCGGTGATGGACTCCATCTTCCTGCCGCTCATGATCGACCGGCCGGTGTCGTTCCTCGCCAAGAGCGACTACTTCACCGGCAAGGGGTTCAAGGGCTGGGCGACCCGCATGTTCATGAAGGCGACGGGCCAGATCCCGATCGACCGCTCCGGGGGCAAGGCCTCCGAGGCCTCGCTCAACACCGGGCTGCAGGTGCTCGGCAGGGGAGACCTGCTGGGCATCTACCCCGAGGGCACGCGCAGCCCCGACGGCAAGCTGTACCGCGGCCGCACGGGCCTTGCCCGCATGGCGCTGGAGGCGCATGTTCCGGTCGTGCCCGTCGTGATGGTCGACACCGACACCATGCTCCCGATCGGCACGACGATCCCTCGCATCGTGCGGGTCGGCATCGTGATCGGCGAGCCGCTGGACTTCTCGCGCTTCGAGGGCATGGAGGGCGACCGGTACATCCTGCGCTCGGTCACCGACGAGATCATGGTCGCCCTGCAGCGACTGGGGGAGCAGGAGTACGAGGACGTCTACGCGTCGACCGTGAAGGACCGGCTGCCCGTCAAGAAGCCGGCGGCCTGAGAGCCGTCACGCGGCGCCGGGGCGGCGTCGCCCCACATTAGAATCGTGGGATGCCTCTTACCCTCGACGCACTCGACCACTGGCGGACCCTGCCGATCAAGCAGCAGCCGCAGTGGTATGACGCCGAGGCCGTGGCCGCGGCATCCGCAGAGCTCGCGACGCAGCCTCCGCTGGTGTTCGCCGGCGAGGTCGACAACCTGCGCGACCGCCTCGCGCGCGCCGCCTCGGGCCGCGCCTTCCTGCTGCAGGGCGGCGACTGCGCCGAGACCTTCGCTGGCGCGACCGCCGAGCAGATCCGCAACCGCATCAAGACGGTGCTGCAGATGGCCGTCGTGCTCACCTACGGCGCGTCGATGCCCATCGTGAAGATGGGTCGCATGGCGGGGCAGTTCGCCAAGCCCCGCTCCAGCGACACCGAGACGCGCGGCGACGTGACGCTGCCCGCCTACCGCGGCGACATCGTCAACGGCTACGACTTCACCGAGGGCTCGCGCCAGGCCGACCCCCAGCGGCTGCTGAAGGGGTACCACACCGCCGCGTCGACCATCAACCTGATCCGCGCGTTCACGCAGGGCGGTTTCGCCGATCTGCGCGAGGTGCACTCGTGGAACAAGGGCTTCGCGCAGAACCCCGCGAACCAGCAGTACGAGCGCCTGGCGACCGAGATCGACCGCGCCATCAAGTTCATGGAGGCCGCGGGCGCCGACTTCGACGAGCTCAAGCGCGTCGAGTTCTACACCGGGCACGAGGGCCTGCTGATGGACTACGAGCGTCCCCTCACCCGCATCGACTCGCGCACCGGCACGCCGTACAACACCTCGGCCCATTTCCTGTGGATCGGTGAGCGCACGCGCGACCTCGACGGCGCGCACGTCGACTACTTCTCGAAGATCCGCAACCCCATCGGCGTCAAGCTCGGCCCCACCACGACGGCCGAGACCGCCCTCGCCCTCATCGACAGGCTCGACCCCGAGCGCGAGCCCGGCCGTCTGACCTTCATCACCCGCATGGGCGCCGGCAAGATCCGCGACGCGCTGCCGCCGCTGCTCGAAGCCGTCAAGGACTCGGGCGCCACACCGCTGTGGGTCACCGACCCGATGCACGGCAACGGCATCACGACGCCCACCGGCTACAAGACGCGCCGCTTCGACGACGTCGTGGACGAGGTGCGCGGCTTCTTCGAGGCGCACCGCGCCGTCGGCACGTTCCCCGGCGGCATCCACGTCGAGCTCACCGGCGACGACGTCACCGAGTGCCTCGGCGGCTCCGAGCAGATCGACGAGGCCACCCTCGCGACCCGCTACGAGTCGCTGTGCGACCCGCGCCTGAACCACATGCAGTCGCTCGAGCTCGCCTTCCTCGTGGCCGAGGAGCTCGAGAAGAGGTAGGTCAGAGCGTCTGAACGACGAAGATCCTGGATGCCTCGGCCCGAGGCATCCAGGATCTTTCTCTGTCTGAGCTCAGCCGAGGCTGAGGTCGGTGATCGTCACCGTGGAACCGGGCGGGAGCAGCGTGCCCTGGGACGGGTTGATCCCGCGGACGACGTAGAGGTCCCAGAACGCCGGGATGATCGCGTCGAGGCCTGCGACCTTGAAGCCCGCGCCCTGGAGCGCGTTCACCGCCGAGCGGACCGACTGACCGACGACCTTGGGGACCGCGACCGGCTCCGGGCCCTTCGAGACCACCAGCGTCGTCGAGTCGCCGGAGCGCCAGTACCCGGGCTGGGCCCGGTCGGCCATGCTGATGACGTCTCCTTCGGCGATGCTGTCGCTGTAGTCCTCGGACGTGCTGCTGACGGTGATGCCGGCATCAGCGAGGGTCTTCGTGGCCTCGTCGACCGGCATCCCGACCACGCTCGGCAGCGGGCCGAGCGAGACGCCGAGGGTGGCGGTGTCGCCCTGGTGCACCGTGCAGCCCTCGCCGCACTCGACCTTGTCACCGCCGGCCGCCGGCACGACCGCGACGTACACCACGGCGTCCTTGGGGGCGTCGGTGTAGTAGTACGCGGAGTCGCCCGCGGCGATCTGCTGGGCGTCCAGCAGAGCGCGGACGTCGGCCTCGGGCTGACCGTTGAGCGTCGTGAACGTCGCCTCGGCGGGGCCGAGCGAGACCGTGACCTTCACCTCGGAGTCGCGATCGACGTGCGCACCCTGCTCGGGGTCCGTGCCGATCACCTGGCCGACCGGCACGTCGAGACTGCTCGCCTCGACCTTGACGGCCTTCAAGGTGTCTTCCTGCAGTCGCGCCGCGGCCTCGTCATACGTCTTGCCGGTCACGTCGGCGACCACGACCATGGACCCGGGGCCGGACCCGAACCACCAGCCCACGCCGCCTGCGGCGGCTGCGAGCAGCAGCACGATGACGAGCAGCCACACGCCGCGCGTACGGCGACGCTTGGTCGCGGTGCGCAGCCGCGTCGCGTTGTCGGCCTCTTCGAGCGTGGCGATCGGACCGGTCGCGGTGCTCGGCAGCACGGCGGTGAGCTCGCCGGTGGCCGTCCCGGGGTCGCCGATCACGCCGATGGGCCCGGTGCGGGTGACGACCGGCGTGACGCCGAGGTCGCGCTCGATGTCATGCAGGCGGTCCAGCATCTCGCGGGCGTCGACCGGACGCTCGTCGGGGGACTTCTCGGTGGCCCACAGCACCAGCTCGTCCAGCGGCTCGGGCACGCCCGGGTTCTTCACGCTCGGGCGGGGGACCGAGTCGGTCGCGTGCTGGAACGCGATCTGCATCGGCTGCTCGCCCTTGTAGGGCTGCTCGCCGGTGAGCATCTCGTACAGCATGATGCCGATCGCGTAGATGTCGCTGCGGGCGTCGGCTGTTCCGCGAGTGACGAGCTCGGGCGCGAGATAGGCGATCGTGCCCAGCAGCTGGGCGCCAGACGCCGTGTTCGCGGTCGTGGCGCGCGCCAGGCCGAAGTCGCCGATCTTGATGCGGCCGTCCTCGGCGAGCAGCACGTTCTCGGGCTTGACGTCGCGGTGGACGATGCCCGCCTTGTGCGCGGCCGCGAGACCCGACAGCACCGCGTCGAGGATCGAGATCGCCTGCGGCACCGTGAGCCGGCGCTGCTCGCGCAGCAGCTCGCGCAGCGTGATGCCCGGCAGGTACTCCATGACGAGATACGCCATGTCGCCGTCCTGGCCCTGGTCGAACACGTTGACCACGTTGGGATCGGCCAGTCTTGCGGCCGCGCGGGCCTCTTGGATGAACCGGCTCTGGAACACGCTGTCGTCACTCAGGTGCGAGTGCATGACCTTCAGCGCGACGCGGCGCTCCAGGCGCAGATCGGTCGCGACGTAGACGGTCGCCATGCCGCCGCGGGCGATGCGAGCACGCACCCGGTACCGGCCGTCGACCAGACGGCCGATCAGCGGGTCCGTCTGCTGACTCGTGCTCACGCTGAGAGTCTACGGATCCGCAGCCGTGAGCCTGCGGAACGCCTCACCCCGTGAGACCGTAATGTGACGCTCGGCGGCGCGCCGGAGACTCCGCCGGTCAGCCGAGCGCGGCGAGCCACGCGTTCGCCGAAGACTCCCACTGCGCGTACGCGTCGGGGTAGGCCGAGATCTGCACGGCCTGGGCGGCCTGCGTGTACGTCAGGCTCTCCCATCCCGCGATCTCGAGCAGACCGCGCGTGCGAGTGCCGTTCGGGTCGCTCGACCCCCCGAAGAACGCGCGGGTCGCGCGTGCGGCATCCTGCACCTCCGCCTCGGTGCCCCAGCCGTAGCTCGGCCGCTGCTGGAACAGGCCCAGCGAGTCGCGGTCGCCCCACGTGACGTTGCGCAGCGAGGACTCCTGCATGGCGGTGCCCAGGGCGATCGCGATGCCGCGGTCGGGGACGCCGAGCTCGCGCCCGATCGTGACGATCAGCTTCGCGTTGCCGACCTGCTCGGCGGTGAGCCCGGGGATCGAGGGCAGGGTCGTCGGGACGGTGATGGTCTGGCCGGGGTAGATGATCGACGACCAGCCGAGGTTGTTGGCCGCCAGCACCGCGTTCGTGGTGACGCCGTGGCGTGTGGCGATCGCGCTGATGGTGTCGCCGGCGACGATCGTGTAGGCCGTTCCGCCGGTCGTGGTCGCCGGGGGAGCCGACGGCGCAGGGGCGGGCGTGGGGGCGGGTGTGGATGCCGCCGGCGCCGCATTCCCGGGGATCGAGATCCGCTGGCCGGGGTAGATGATCGACGACCACCCCAGTCCGTTGGCCGCCAGCACCGCGTTCGTGGTGACGCCGTGGCGCCGAGCGATCGCGCTGATGGTGTCGCCGGCGACGATCGTGTATGTGCCGGCGGTGGTCGACGGGGCCGCGGGGGCGGCAGGGGCAACGGGCGCCGGTGCGGCCGCCACGGTGCCCGCCGACAGCTTCAGCGTCTGTCCGGGGTAGATGATCGACGACCAGCCCAGACCGTTGAGCGCCAGCACGTCGCCGGTGCGCAGCCCGAAGCTCGAGGCGATGCGGCTGACGGTGTCGCCGCGCACCACCGTGTAGGTCGGGGGTGCCGCCGCGGCGGGCACCGCCACCGTGGGCACCGCGGTCACTGATGGCGCGGCCGGCGCGGCCACGGCCGGCACCGCGACCGGATGGATGCTGCGCGGCAGTGCCGCCGGCGCGGCCGAGGCCGCGGCATCCACTGTCCCGGCATGCGCGGGCGCGGTGAGCGTGAGAGCGATCGATCCGGCGACGGCCACGGGCACGCCGGCGAAGATCGCACGGGACCCGCTCGGAATGCGGGTGCTGCTGGTCTGTCGCACGAGTTTCCCCCCTCAGTCGACTCCGAAAACGGTGTCACGGATGATGAAAGGTGTCAACGCCTGTCATATTGAGGGGTTTCTGTGACTGCTGTGACAGAAGAGGAATGAGAACCTGGCCGGGATCGTCTGAGATAGTTGCTTTCGTGACCTCTGACGCTGTTTCGCCCTACGAGACCGACTGGCTCACCCTTCCCGAACTCGTGGAGGTGCTCGGCGAACCGCTCGGTCGCGTGCGCCGGCTGCTCGACGAGTTCCACCTCGTCGGCTCGCGCCGCGACGGTGCGCTCAAGGTGCCGTCGGTGTTCATCGTCGACGGTGAGCCCCTCTCGTCGCTGCGGGGCACGGTCTTCGTGCTGCACGACGCCGGCTTCTCGGACGACGAGGCCATCGACTGGCTGCTCGCCCCCGACGACACCATCGGCGTCGCGCCCATCGAGGCGCTGCTCGCCGGCCGCAAGAGCGAGGTCCGCCGGGTCGCACGCGCGCTGGCCTGATCTGCCGGGCCTCTTCGGCCGGCCTCCGGGCCGCCGTCCTACGTGGTGCGCACCGTTGCGGCGTGGGCGAGCTCTCGCAGCTCTCCGACCGCGGTCCCGCCGAGGCGCGCGCCCGACAGTGCCCGATCCGCCTCGGCCGCGTAGTCCGCGATGAGCCGCTCGATGCGCTCCAGCGCGCCGCTGCCGATGATCGTCTGCTGCAGCGCGGCGATCTGCGCGGCGTCCAGGCCGGGGTCGCCGACCTGTTCGTCGAGCGCTCGGCGGGCGGCGGGGGCCAGTGCCTCGCGCGTGTAGGCGATCAGCACCGTCCGCTTGCCCTCGCGCAGGTCGTCGCCCGACGGCTTGCCGGTCGCACGCTCGTCGCCGAACACGCCCAGCACGTCGTCGCGCAGCTGGAACGCCATGCCCAGCGGATGCCCGAACCCGGCCAGCGCCGCGGCCTGCGCCTCGTCGGCGCCCGCCAGCGCCGCGCCGATCGCGAGCGGCTGCTGCACGCTGTACCGCGCCGACTTGTACGACGCGACGCGCAGCGCCCGGTCGGCGTGGCGGTCGTCGGGCTCGGTGACGAACGCCGACTCCTCGGCCACGTCGAGGAACTGTCCCAGAGTCACCTCGCGGCGCATGTGCCCGTACTGCCGTCGGGCCGCCGCCGCGCGGTCGGGGGATGCCGCAAGCAGCCCCTCTTCGAGCAGGTCGTCGCTCCATGCCACGAGCAGGTCGCCCACGAGGATCGCACTGGACCGGCCGAACGCGTCGGCGTCCCCGTGCCACCCGGCGCTGCGGTGCCGCGCCTCGAGCGCCCGATGGGTCGCGGGGCGCCCGCGGCGTGTGTCGGAGTTGTCGATGAGGTCGTCGTGCACGAGCGCGGCCGCGTGGAAGACCTCGAGCGCGGCGGCGGCGGCGATCACGGGCGCCGGGATGCCGGCGGCGGGGGAGGAGACCTCCTCCACAGCCCTCCACCCGGCGATGCAGAAGCGCCCGCGCAGGCGCTTCCCGCCGGTCGCGGCGTCGGCAGCCGCGTCGAGGAACAGCGCGGCGTCGGCGCCGGCGTCCGTCGTCCCGGCCCGCTGCGCTGTGACGAATGTGTCGACTCGCTGAGAAATGGCTTCGATCGGATCTGCGGCGGCGAACACGGGCCTAGCCTAGTGACGAACGGCACGCGTACAATCGAGCCACCGGAAGTACAGAGGGGGATGCATGCCACTCTCCGAACAGGAGCAGCGCCTGCTGGACGAGATGGAACGCCATCTCATGCGCAACGACGCGGACGTCGTCACTGCGCCGCAAGGCGGGCGCACCCTGAGCTATCGCAACATCGTCTACGGCACCATCCTCGTGCTGCTGGGCATCGGCGGTCTGATCATGGGCGTCTCGCTGCAGATCATCGCCGTCGGCGTCATCGGCTTCGTCGTGATGCTGGGCGGGGTCATCCTCGCCATCACCCCCGGTCGCGGAGCCGGCAAGGCCCGCGTCGAGCCCGAGCGGCCCTCGAAGCCGCAGACCAACAACAGCTCTTCGTTCATGGATCGCATGAACGATCGCTGGGACAAGCGGCAGGAGGAGCGCTGAGCGTCCCCGCCGCCTGATACCCGCACCGCCGCCTCTCGCGGCACAGAAGCACCGACCTTCGGGTCGGTGCTTTTTTGTTGCCCGCGCGACGGTCGAAAGGGCGGTCCAGGCACCTCACAGGGAGCACTCAGCATCGAATCGATGGTGAAGTGGAGGAGAGTGGAGTAAAGTGGCGAACATCCCGGGGGGCCGCGGACGAAGGGGGTGTGATGTACCGATGCTGTTGGGCACGCACACACCCAAGCTCGATGACAAAGGTCGCGTCATCCTCCCGGCGAAGTTCCGCGACGATCTCGGTGGGGGTGTCGTCGTGACGCGCGGGCAGGATCGCTGCCTGTACGTGTTCAGCGAGGCGGAGTTCGAACGGGTGCACGAACGCATCCGCGAGGCACCGCTCGCCAATAAGCAGGCGCGGGACTTCCTGCGCATGTTCCTCTCGGGCGCGAGCGCCGAGAAGCCCGACAGTCAGAACCGCATCACCATCCCCCCTCCGCTGCGCGCCTATGCCGGCCTGGAACGCGAACTCGTCGTCACCGGCGTGGGCGCCCACGCCGAGATCTGGAACGCCGACGCGTGGAACACCTACGCCGAGGCCAACGAAGAGAGCTACGCCGAGCTGGAGCAGGAGGTGATCCCGGGCCTGTTCTGATGCCCCCGGCCCTGACTCCCAGCCGCTCCCGCCCTGACACACTTCCCCGGTGCCAGGTCAGAGCGGATGGGGATCAGGACCGGGGGAGGAGGAGCAGCCGAGGCCCCGGCACATCATCATGAACCTTCGTGACATCCACACCCCGGTCATGCTCGAGCGCTGCATCGAGCTGCTCGCACCCGCGCTCGAGCGCGACGGCGCCGTGTTCGTCGACGCGACCCTCGGCATGGGCGGCCACTCCGAGGCGTTCCTCGAGCGCTTCCCCGGCCTTCGCCTGGTCGGCCTCGACCGCGACACCGACGCGCTGCGCATCGCGGGCGAGCGGCTCGCGCCCTTCGCGGATCGCGTCACCCTCGTCCACACCGTCTACGACGGGATAGCGGATGCCGTCACGTCGGCCGGTTTCGCGCACGCCGACGGGATCCTCTTCGACCTGGGCGTCTCGTCGCTGCAGCTCGACCTGGCAGACCGCGGCTTCGCCTACGCGCAGGACGCACCGCTGGACATGCGGATGGACCAGTCGGCCGGCACGACCGCCGCCGACATCCTCGCGACGTACGGCGAGGGCGACCTGCGCCGCATCTTCGAGCGCTACGGCGAGGAGAAGCTCGCCGGTCGCTATGCACGGGCCATCATCGCCGCGCGGGCCGAGGCGCCCATCGAGCGCTCGGGCCGGCTAGTCGAGATCCTGCAGGCGGCGACCCCCGCGGCGGTCCAGCGCACCGGACACCCTGCCAAGCGCGTGTTCCAGGCGCTGCGCATCGAGGTCAACCGCGAGCTGTCGGTCCTCGACCGCGCGGTGCCGTCGGCGCTCGGCATCCTGCCGGTCGGGGGCCGGATCGTCGTGCTGTCGTACCAGTCGCTCGAAGACCGCCTCGTCAAGCGTGCGTTCGCCGAGGCCTCGGCCTCGACGGCACCGGCCGGCCTCCCGGTCGAGCTGCCCGAGCACGCGCCCCGATTCCGACTGCTCGTCAAGGGAGCCGAGCTCGCCACCGAAGAGGAGCGTGCGGTCAACCCGCGCGCGACGCCCGTGAGGCTGCGTGCCGCAGAACGGCTGAGGCCTGAGCACGAAGGAGGAGGTGCCGCATGAGCACCACCGCGCTGAGCGCGCCGGGACTGCCCCGGCGCACCGCCGCGCCCGACCGGTCGGACGCCCCGCGCCGCCGACTGCGGATCGTCGACGCTCCGGCCCGGCGCCGCCGCCCGAAGCTCCTCTACGGCATCGTCGCCGTCGCAGGCGCCTTCCTCATCGCGGCAGCCCAGATGTCGCTGTCGCTCATGACGACGCAGGGCACGTACGAGCTGTCGAGCCTGGCCAAGGAACAGCGCGACCTCACCTACCAGAAGCAGATCCTGTACGACGACGTCGCCGGGCTCAGCTCGCCGCAGTACCTCGCGGCCAACGCCGCAGCGCTGGGCATGGTGATCAACGAGGCGCCGAGCTATCTGCGGCTGAGCGACGGTGCGATCCTCGGCCCGTCGGAGGTCGCGATGGGATCCTCGTCGGTGGACGCGATCGGCCGCGGATCGGTCGCGAACGCCCTGATCACCGACACTCCGCTGGTCACCGTCCCGGACGCCACGATCGGCGGCCTGCCGGTGCAGGTGGCCGATCCCCTCGACGGTGGAGTCGGCAACACTCCGCCGCCGATCACCGACGGACTGCCCATACCGAGCACACACTGAGCCAAGATGACTACCCGAAGCACGAGAAGTCCCCGCCGCCGCACCGTCGTGGCCCTCGCCATCGTCCTCGCGGTCCTCGCCGGCTTCGTCGTGCGGCTCGTCGACATCCAGGTCGTGAACGCCGACGAGCACATCCAGGACTCGAAGTTCGCCTTCGCGGGCTCGCAGAAGCTGTACGGCACGCGCGGCTCGATCGTCGACGAGAGCGGTCAGACGCTGGCGGGCAGCATCCTGCGGTACGACTGCCAGGTGAATCCGCTCCTGATCACGCAGGTCGACGCCGAAGTGCTCGAGAAGAAGTCGAAGTCCCGCCTCTGGGCCGAGGTCTCCGACGACGTCGCCGAGATCCTCGGCGAGACCCCCGAGGACGTGCGCGCGATCGTCGGCGCCGCGCTGGCCGGCAACGCCGCGACGCAGTACGCCAAGCTCAAGAACGGCGTCTCGACGGAGCAGTATCGTGCCCTGGCCGACCTGAAGACGCCTTACATCTTCTGCCAGGCGCACCCGGCGCGCGCGTACCCCGACGGTGCCGTCGCCGGCAACCTGCTCGGCTTCATGGGCACCGACGGTGAGGCGCTGGAAGGGCTCGAGAAGTCGCAGAACTCGTGCCTTGCGGCCACGAACGGCGAGCGGACATACGACAAGGGCAATGACGGCGTCGTCATCCCCGGCACCGAGAAGGACGATCCGCCGACCGACGGCGGCACCCTGCAGCTCACCATCGACCGCGACCTGCAGTGGTACCTGCAGCAGCTCATCGCCGAGCAGACGCAGAACATGGTCGCCCAGCACGGGTCGATCCTCGTCTACGAGGTGAAGACCGGAAAGGTGCGGGCCGCGGCCGAGTACCCGACGGTGGACCCCAACAACGTCGACGGCACGCCGGACCCCGACAACCGGGCGAGCCAGATCTTCCGCTACGCGTTCGAGCCGGGCTCCACGTTCAAGGCGCTGACGGCCGCGACGCTCATCGACGCCGGCGGGCAGACGCCCACTTCGACGGTGGTCGCCTCGAGCGAGGAGTTCTTCGCCGACGGCGCCCGCGTGCGCGACGCGTTCAAGCACCCGGCGTACACGTACACGCTCGCGGGCGTCCTCATCGACTCGTCGAACGCCGGCATCTCGAAGTTCAGCGAGAAGCTCGACAAGACGACGCGCTACGACTACTTCAAGAAGTTCGGCATCGGCGACGGCACCGACTCCGGGTACCCGGAAGAGGGCAACGGCCTGGTCTACCCGGCCGACGAGTGGGGCGCGCAGACGACGCTGAACACGTCGTTCGGGCAGGGCATCCAGACGACCATGCCCGAGCTCGCCCGCGCGTACGGCGCGATCGTCGGCGGCGGCGTCGAGATGCCGCTGCAGATCATCGAGTCCTGCACGAAGCCGGACGGCACCGTCGTGAAGCCCGAGCTCGCCGAGCCGAAGCGCGTCATCAGCGAGAGCACGTCGGCGCAGATGCGCGAGATGCTCGAGAACGTGTTCCTGCAGGCCAACTACGCGAAGGCCGTCGCGATCCCGGGCTACCGCATCGGCGGCAAGACCGGGACCGGTGAGAAGCCCGACCTCGTCAACGGCGGCTACAAGGCCGGCGTGTACTACACGACCATGGTGGGCTTCGCGCCCGCCGACGACCCCGAGTACGTGGTCGTCGTCACTCTGGACGAGCCGACGAAGGTAACATCGTCAGCGGCCAACGCGACCGCGTTCCAGAAGGCCATGACCCAGGTCCTCAAGACGTATCGCGTCATGCCTTCGACGACGTCGCCGGTGCTGCTGCCCAAGTTCGGGTAGCACCTCCCCAGTACCGGATCGCTGCTTAGGGTCGGAGTACCTCCCACATGATCGCGTTCACCATCGCACAGCTTGCGCATGCCGTCTCGGGCGAGGCGGTGCTTTCCGGCGCCGACACGCTCGACACCGTCGTGAGCGGCGCCGTCGACACCGACTCGCGCCTCATCGCTCCCGGCGGCGTCTTCGTCGCGAAGCCCGGAGAAGAGACCGACGGGCACCTGTTCGTGGGTGCCGCCGTCGCGAACGGCGCCGCCGTCGCCATCGTCGAGCACCCGGTCGAGGCTGCCGTCACGCAGATCGTGGTCGCCGACGCGGTCGCCGCTCTCGCCGACCTCGCGCGCGTGGTCGTGAAGAATGTCCGGGATGCCGGCGACCTGCGCGTGGTGGGCATCACGGGCTCGAACGGCAAGACGACGACGAAGAACCTGCTGGCGCGCATCCTCGAGGGCGAGGGCGAGACCGTCGCTCCCAAGGCGTCGTTCAACAACGAGGTCGGAGCTCCGCTCACGATGCTGCGCGTCACGGAGTCCACGCGGTTCCTGGTGAGCGAGTTCGGCGCCAGCGCGCCCGGCGAGATCGCACGGCTCGCGGGGCTGGTCGACCCCGACGTCGGCGTGGTGCTGATGGTCGGCATGGCGCACGCGGGCGGCTTCGGCGGCATCGAAGCGACCTTCCACGCCAAGTCCGAGCTCGTGAAGGCCCTGCACGCCGGGGGAGTCGCGGTGCTCAACGCCGACGACGCCCGGGTCGCCGCGATGGCGCCCATCGCCGCCGAGATGGGCGCCGCGGTGCGCTGGTTCGGCCGCGGACCCGACGCCCAGGTGCGGGCCGACGACGTCGTCGTGACGGCATCCGGAACGTCCTTCACCGTCACCGCCGACGGCGAGTCGCTGTCGCTGCGCCTGCGGGTGCTCGGCGAGCACCACGTCATGAACGCCCTTGCCGCGATCGCCGCGGCCACCACGCTCGGTGTGAGCCTGGCTGACGCCGTCGCGCGCCTGGAGACCGTCGAGATCGCCGAGCGCTGGCGCATGCAGCCGCTCGGCTCGGACCGCGTGCGCATCATCAACGACGCCTACAACGCGAGCCCCGACTCGATGGCTGCCGCACTGCGCACGCTCGCGCAGATCACCGGCCAGGCCGAACGCACCGTCGCGGTGCTCGGCGCCATGAGCGAGCTGGGCGAGTATGCCGAGGAGGAACACGACCGCGTCGGGCTGCTGGCGGTGCGGCTCGGCATCCAGCGCATCGTCATCGTCGGCGAAGCCGCCCGCCGCATGTACCTCGAGGCCGTCGCGCAGGGGTCCTGGGACAACGAGGCGGTCTTCTTCTCGACCGCCGACGAGGCGTTCGCGTACCTGCAGGGTGAGCTGCGCGACGGCGACCGGGTGCTCGTGAAGTCGTCCAACTCGGCCGGACTCCGGTTCCTGGGCGATCGTCTGGGAGAATCGTTCTCGTGAGATCCCTCCTGACTGCGGCAGCGATCTCGCTGGCCTTCGCGCTGTTCCTCACTCCCGTCTTCCTGCGGCTGTTCCGCAAGTGGGGGTGGGCGCAGGTCATCCGCACGCCCGAAGACATCCGCAACCCCAATCACCAGACCAAGCGCGGCACGCCCACCATGGGCGGCACGATCTTCATCGTCGGCACGATCGTCGGCTATCTGGTCGGCGCGTACACCGGCAACAACCCGCCCACCATCTCGGGCCTGCTGGTGATCTGGATGATGGTGGGCCTCGGCGTCGTCGGCTTCATCGACGACTTCATGAAGGTGCGCCAGCAGCGCTTCATGGGCCTCAGCGGCTGGCGCAAGGTCGTCGGGCAGATCATCGTCACCGTGCCGTTCGGCATCGTGGCCCTCAACTTCCCCAACGCCTACGGCCAGACGCCGGCGTCGCCCTACATCTCGGTGTTCCGCGACGTGCAGGCGCTGTCGTTCATGGCGGTCGGGCTCGTCGTGGGCTGGCTGCTCTACCTCGCGTGGGTGTCGTTCATCGGCGTCGCGTTCTCGAACAGCACGAACGTGACCGACGGCCTGGACGGCCTCGCGGCGGGTTCGGGCATCTTCGTCACCGGCGCGTACAGCCTCATCGCGTTCTGGCAGTTCAACCAGGCGTGCTGGGGCGGTGGCGAGCTGTCCTCCGGTGCACAGATGGCCTGCTACCCGACGCGCGACCCGTTCGACCTCGCGATCATCTCGGCGTCGTTCGTCGGCGCGCTGGTCGGTTTCCTGTGGTGGAACGCGCCCAAGGCGAAGGTGTTCATGGGCGATGTGGGTTCGATGGCGATCGGCGGTGTCATCGCCGCGATGGCCATCCTCACCCGCACCGAGCTGCTGGCCGTGCTCGTCGCAGGCGTGTTCATCATCGGCCCGGGATCGGTGATCCTGCAGCGGCTCTACTTCAAGATCACGCGCGGCAAGCGACTGTTCCTGATGAGCCCCTTCCATCATCACCTCGAGATGCGCGGCTGGTCCGAGGTCACGATCGTCGTTCGGATGTGGATCATCGCGGGCCTGCTGGCCGTCTCGGGCATCGGATTCTTCTACGTCGAATGGCTCTCTCGCACATGACCTCGGAACGCCTGCGCACCCTCACCAGCTGGCACGCGGACTGGAAGGGCCTGCGCGTCGCGGTGCTGGGCCTGT
This sequence comes from Microbacterium jejuense, assembly GCF_039544225.1. Classification (NCBI taxonomy): domain Bacteria; kingdom Bacillati; phylum Actinomycetota; class Actinomycetes; order Micrococcales; family Microbacteriaceae; genus Microbacterium; species Microbacterium jejuense. The sequence goes on along the minus strand of NZ_BAABLG010000013.1, from coordinate 132,294 downwards.
CGGTCACCGGGTTCTCTGTCGCCGACACCCTCGCCGAACTCGGCGCCGACGTGCTCGTGGTCACCGAGCAGGCCGACGAGGAGTATGCCCGCCTGCTTCCCGTGATCGGCGCGCGACTGTGGACCGGCCCGCTGGAGGACGTGCCGGCCGAGCTCGTCGACTTCGACCCCGAGGTCGTCGTGGCCTCGCCCGGCTTCGCGCCGCGGCATCCACTCGTCTCGTGGGCGCGCGGCAACGACGTCGCGCTGTGGGGCGACGTCGAGCTCGCGTGGCGTGTGCGCGACAAGGTCGTGCGCGCCGACGGCGCACCGGCCGACTGGATCCTCATCACCGGCACCAACGGCAAGACCACCACCACGCGTCTGACCGCGACGATGCTCGTCGCCGGAGGACTGCGCGCGGCGCCCGTCGGCAACATCGGCACGCCCGTCCTCGACGCGGTCCGCGATCCCTCGGGCTTCGACGCGCTCGTGGTCGAGCTGTCGAGCCACCAGCTCTGGTACCTCGGGCTGCAGGACTCGCCCGAGCCGCTGTCGCCGCATGCTGCGGTGTGCCTCAACCTCGCCGACGACCACCTCGAGTGGCACGGCTCGTTCGAGGAGTACCGCGCCGCGAAGGCCCACGTCTACGACAACACGCGCGTCGCGTGCGTGTATAACAAGGCGGATGCCGCCACCCAGACCATGGTCGAGGACGCCGAGGTGATCGAGGGCGCCCGTGCCATCGGCTTCGATCTCGGCATCCCGGGGCCCAGCGACCTCGGCGTCGTCGAGGGGATCCTGGTCGACCGCGCATTCCTCGACGACCGGCACAGGAGCGCGCTCGAGCTCTCCACCGTCGACGAGCTCGCATCGCTCGGACTCGCCGCCCCGCACATCGTCGCCAACATCCTGGCCGCGGCCGCCCTCGCTCGCTCGCTCGAGGTGCCCCCCGCGGCGATCCGCGACGCGCTGCGCGGCTTCCGGCTCGACCCGCACCGCATCGAGGTCGTGGCACGTCACGCCGGCGTGACCTGGGTGGACGATTCGAAGGCGACCAATCCGCACGCCGCCGCCTCTTCGCTCGCCGCCTACCCGGGAGCCGTCTGGGTGGTCGGCGGACTGCTCAAGGGCGTCGACATCTCGGAGCTCGTGGCCGGCCGCGGCGCGGCGGCCAAGGCCGTCATCGTGATCGGCGCGGACCGCGCGGCGGTCGTCGCCGCGTTCGAGCGACACGCGCCGGCGGTGCCCGTGTTCGAGGTCGAGGCCGTCGAGACTGAAGATGTCATGGCGCGGGTCGTCGAACTGGCGGCAGGGGTGGCGCGTGACGGGGACGTGGTTCTGCTCGCTCCCGCTGCGGCATCCTTCGACCAGTTCGCATCGTACGCAGACCGCGGCCGTCGATTCGCGGCGGCGGTGAGGGCACGCATCGGAACGGAGGTCCCGGGTGACGACGACAGAGCCGCCACGGACCCGGGCGACCCGGCCGACCCCGCCGCACCGGACGACGCCGGCGCCTGAACCCGCGGCGGCCGCTCAGCCGGCCGCCGCTGCTCCGCGCGCCGCCGACAAGCCCGCCCGGCGCGGGCTGGCCGCGCGCGTGTCGCTGGGCCGGGTGTTCGCGCCGGTGCCGAGCGAGTTCCTGCTCATCGCGTCGACCGCGTTGCTGCTGACTGCCTTCGGGCTGGTCATGGTGCTGTCGGCGACGTCGGCCACGGCCACCGCCAAGGGCGAGGCGCCGTGGGAGATGGTGCTCAAGCAGGTGATGTTCGCCGCGGTCAGCATCCCGCTGATGTTCATCGCGAGCCGGCTGCCCGTCGCGTTCTACAAGCGCATGGCGTGGCCCGCGCTGATCTTCGGCGTCGCGGCGCAGATGCTGGTGTTCGTGCCGGGGCTCGGCATCGAGGCCGACGGAAACCGCAACTGGATCAACGTCGGCGGCGTGCAGGCGCAGCCGTCGGAGTTCCTGAAGCTCGGCCTCGCGATCTGGGTCGCGTTCGTGCTGTTCCGCAAGCGCACACTGCTGGCCGACTGGCGGCACGTGTACATCCCGCTCGTGCCGGTGACGATCCTCGCGATCGGCACCGTCATCGCCGGCCACGACCTCGGCACGGCGATGATCCTCGCGATCATCGTGCTCGGCGCGCTGTTCTTCTCCGGCGTGAAGCTGCGGGTGTTCCTGCTGCCGACGATCGGGGCCGTCGCGTTCATCGCGTTCTACTTCCTCACCAGCGCCGACCGCATGCGCCGGTTCTTCAGCTTCCTCAATCCGAACTGCCTCGACGACTACTACAACGACTGCTATCAGCCGCTGCACGGCATCTGGGGGCTCGCGAGCGGCGGCGTCTTCGGGCTCGGCCTCGGCAACTCCCGCGAGAAGTACGACTGGCTGCCCGCGGCGGCCAACGACTACATCTTCGCGATCGTCGGCGAGGAGCTGGGCCTGATCGGCTGCGCCGTCGTGCTCGCCCTGTTCGCGCTCTTCGCGGTCGGCGCGTTCCACGTCATCCGCAAGACCGATGACCCCTTCGTGCGGATCGCCGCCGGCGGCATCACCGTGTGGATCGTGGGCCAGGCGCTCATCAACATCGGCGTCGTGCTGCGTGTGTTCCCGGTGATGGGCGTGCCGCTCCCGTTCATGTCGCAGGGCGGCACCTCGCTGCTGTCGGTGCTCGTCGCGTGCGGCGTCCTGCTGGCGTTCGCGCGGTCGCTGCCGGCATCCGTCGCACGGCGCGAGGCCGCCATCGCCGAAGCACGCGCGGCCCGCGAGCGCGCCAAGCTGCGCGCCGTCCGCTGAGCGCGCAGGGGAGCAGCCCGAGGCAGGGGTCCGTCCACCCCGGGTAGGCTCGGGGAGTGACGACGTATCTCCTCGCCGGCGGCGGCACCGCCGGACACGTCAACCCGCTCCTGGCCGTGGCCGACGCGCTGCGCGCCCGCGACCCCGAGGCCGAGGTGCTCGTCCTCGGCACGCGCGAGGGCCTCGAGGCGCGACTCGTGCCCGAGCGCGGCTACGAGCTGCTGATCGTCGACAAGGTGCCGTTCCCGCGGCGCCCGAACGGTGCGGCCGCGGCCTTCCCGGCACGGTTCCAGCGTGCCATCGGACAGGTGCGCCGCCACATCGCCGAGCGGGGCGTCGACGTCGTGGTCGGCTTCGGCGGATACGCGTCGGCGCCTGCCTACGTCGCCGCCCGTCGGGAGCGCGTGCCGTTCGTCGTGCACGAGGCCAACGCGCGCCCGGGGCTGGCCAACGTGCTCGGCGCCCGCCGCGCGGCCCAGGTCGGCGTGGCGTTCGAGGGCACTCCGCTCAAGCGTTCGCGCGTGGTGGGGATGCCGCTGCGCGACGAGATCGTGACCCTCGACCGCGCCGGCCTCCGTGCCGAGGCTGCGGCGTACTTCGGGCTGGATGCCGCGAAGCCGGTGCTGTTGGTGTTCGGCGGGTCGCTGGGCGCGCAGCGCCTCAACGAGGCGTTCGGCGAAGGGCACGGCGGCGCCTGGCGCGACGTGCTGGACGCCGGCTGGCAGCTGCTGCACGCGACGGGGGAGCGGTCGGAGCTGGCCGACCCGGGAGTGCCCGGCTACGCCATGGTGCGCTATCTCGACCGCATGGACCTCGCGTTCGCGCTGGCCGACGTCGTCGTCTCGCGCGCGGGAGCCGCGACGGTCAGCGAGATCAGCGCACTCGGCATCCCGACGCTCTACGTGCCGTACGCGGTGGGCAACGGCGAACAGGCGCTGAACGCGTCTTCGGCGGTGCGCGCCGGTGCCGCGGCGCTGATCCCGGATGGCGGCTTCACCCGCGACAGCGTGCGCACCGAGGTCGTGCCGCTGCTGGCCGACGAGGCCCGGCGCACCGCGATGGCGGAGGCCGCGGCATCCATCGGCATCAAGGACGGCACCGCCAACGTCGTCGCACTGATCGACGACGCGCTGCGGGGCTGACCCGGCTACGCGGTGGCGGGCCCTGCCGAGCGCAGCGCCGCCGCCACGATCGCGAGCGCCTCGTCGGTGTCGAGGCGCAGTTCGCGCACCTGCGCCGCGAACGCCACGGCCGCGCGCTGCAGCTGCTGCCGCGCAGGATCGGCGTCGAACGCCACGAACGTGCCGTTGCGACCGCGGGTCTCGATGATCCCGGCCGCCTCCAGCTCGCGGTAGGCGCGCGCCACGGTACCCGGCGCGATGCCGAGGTCCTCGGCCAGGCGGCGTACCGTCGGCAGCCTCTCGCCGGCCGCGAGCTCGCCGGACGCGACGGCGTCGACGAGCCCCGTACGCAACTGCTCGAACGGCGGGACCGCGGAGGACGGGTCGATGACGATCATGCGGGGCTCCCCTCGGCGCCGACGGCAGCCGGCCTGCGCAGCCAGTCCGGGTAGAGCGCGGGCTGCAGAGGGAGCTGGCCGTTCCATCCCTGGTAGATGAACTGGGGAACGAGGATGCCCCAGGTCGGAAGCTGCATGGCCATCGCTGCCCACAGGCTGCCGGGACCCACCAGGGCGATCGTGCCCAGCCCGATGGCCACACCCGAGAGCTGACAGCTCGCGAGCGACAGACTGCTCAGGGTGCCGGTGCGAAGGGCATCGTCCCACGCGAGCTCAAGCGTGTCCGCCGCGGGCTGCGGCTGATCCAGCACCAGGCGGGCGAGCATCGGGCGCGCGGCCTGAAGCGCCCCCGCGATGACCGTCACGACGGCGAAAGCGACGAGGGCCGTGTCGTCCACGCTCGCGGGAGCGATCCATCTCGAGGCCACCACCGCGACGGCGACGGCCGCCAGGATCGCGGCGAACATCCACGGTGCGCGCAGTCGCGCACGGCCGAGATAGTCGCGCACATGCATGCGCGTGAGCCGTGCCACGCGGGGTACGTCGGGTGCGGGGCGGAACAGGCGCTCACGCAGGTTGATGACGACCTGGACCGTGACTGCCGGAACGACGATGAGCGGGATGCCTGCCGCGATGAGGAAGTACATCTCATCGCCGAGCGGCGTCGCGAGGAACGGAACGGTGAAGCACAGCCCGACGACGGCGCCCGCGAGCGTCCACACCATGCTTCGTCGACCGCGCGCCGCGATCACATCGCGCGTCGCGGCGGTGCCGTAGGGGAGCCGCAATCCTCGCGACAGCGCATCCGCTCGTCGGTACGCCGCCGCGTTGCCGGTCATCACGAAGAGCATGACGATCAGGACGACGGCGAGGATGCCCATGGCGAGGATGTTGAACAACAGCGTGGTTCGCTCCATGAGTTCATTGTGTCGCGTTCTGTATCAATGTGTCAATACAGAATGGATGCCGCCACCCGGTGCCCTCGGGCGCGCCGGGGCCACGGCATCCGTGGGCCAACTTAGGATTGACGGGTCATGATCAGACCCGATCTCAGTCTTCCCATTCCCGACGACATCACCGCCGCCCACTTCATCGGAATCGGCGGATCCGGCATGTCGGGGCTCGCCCGCATGTTCCTGGAGCGCGGCATCCGCGTGTCGGGGTCCGACCGCGCCGACAGCACGGCGCTGCGCGAGCTCGCCGAGCTCGGCGCGACAGTGCACGTCGGCCACGACGCCGCGAACCTCGCCGACGACGTCGACACGGTGGTGCACACCGGCGCGATCTGGCCCGAGAACCCCGAGTTCGTGCTCGCCAAGGAGCGCGGGCTGCACGTCATCCACCGCTCGCAGGCACTGTACTGGCTGATCGGCGGACGCCGCCTGGTGTCGGTCGCCGGGGCCCACGGCAAGACCACGTCGACCGGCATGCTCGTCACGGCGCTCCGGGATCTCGCCGTCGACCCGACCTTCGTCAACGGCGGCGTCATCGCGCAGCTGGGCGTGTCGAGCGGCACCGGATCCGACGACGTCTTCGTGATCGAGGCAGACGAGTCCGACGGCACGTTCCTGCTCTACGACACGTCGATCGCGCTCATCACGAACGTCGACCCCGACCATCTCGACCACTGGGGCACGCGCGACGCGTTCTACGCCGCGTTCGCCCGGTTCGCGAACGAGGCCCGCGAGGCCGTCGTGATCTCGTCAGACGACGCCGGCGCGCAGCTCGTGACCGCGCAGCTGACCCACCCGAACGTCGTGACCTTCGGCGAGGCCCCCGACGCCGACGTGCGCGTGAGCGACATCGTCACCGACGGCCCGGTCTCGTTCCGGATCACGCACGACGGCGCCGCCGTCGACGCGCAGCTGCCGATCCCCGGCGCCCACAACGCGATCAACGCGGCGGGCGCGGTCGCGGTGCTGCTCACCCTCGGCCACGACCTCGAGCCGGCCGTGCGGGCCGTCGAGGGATTCGCCGGCACGATCCGCCGCTTCGAGCTGCACGGTGTCGAGCGGGGCGTCAGCGTCTTCGACGACTACGCGCACCACCCGACCGAGGTCGCCGCCGCTCTCGCCGCGGCCCGCACGGTCGTGGGCGACGGACGCATCATCGCCATCCAGCAGCCGCACACGTACTCGCGGACACAGGAGATGTACCGCGAGTTCGCCGAGGTGCTCGAGCGCTACGCCGACCACACCGTGATGCTCGACGTCTACGGCGCGCGCGAAGACCCGGTGCCCGGCGTCACGGGCGAACTCGTCAGCGGCGCGTTCGCCGACCCGTCGCACGTGCACTTCGTGCCGGACTGGCAGGAGGCGGCCGACTACACCGCATCGGTTGCCCGCGAGGGCGACTACGTCATCACCCTCGGCTGCGGCAACGTCTATCTCATCATCCCGCAGGTGCTCGAGGCTCTCGCGGGTTCGCCCTCGGTCCCGTCGGCATCGGGGGAGTAGGCCCGCATGCGTCGACCGTCACCGCTGCCGCAGCCGCCCGCCGCCACGCGCGGTGCGGGTGCGGCGGACGCGCCCGCGACACGGGCCGTGGTGGTCGACGACGTCGAAGACGTGGATGCCCGCGCCCCGCGTGGGCGGAAGGTCGACGACGCGCCGATCCAGGTCGACGCGAACACTACTGCGCCGGTCATCCCGCTGGCCCTCACGGCGGAGAGCGCCGCCCCCGGTCCCGCGCCCGACGCCGGGGACACCGATGACCCTGAGGTCGGCTTCCGAGAGGTCTGGAAGGCCGCACGGGCGCGCCGCAAGGCGCTGCGCGCCGAAGTGCGCCGATTCACGGTGCGTCAGCGGCGCCGGCGCGCGATCTGGCTCGGGGCGGCGGCATCCCTCATCCTCCTCGCCCTCGGCACCATCGGCGCGGCGTACAGCCCGCTGTTCGGGGTCGAGAAGATCTCGATCGTCGGAGCCCAGCAGCTGAACGCGGCAGACGTGGCGCATGCCCTGTCGGGCCAGCTCGGCACCCCGCTGCCGCTGGTCGACGAGAGCGCGGTCAAGAAGGCGCTCGTCGCCTTCCCCCTCGTCGAGACCTATGCGCTGGAGGCGCGTCCGCCGCACGAGCTCGTGGTCCGCATCGTCGAGCGCACCCCGGTCGGACTGATCGAGACCCGTGCCGGCTACACCCTCGTCGACGCGGCAGGCGTCGCGCTGTCGACGACCGCGACGCCGGCCGCCGGCACGCCCGTGCTCACGATCACCGGAGGCGTGGACTCCGACGCGTTCGCCGCCGCCGGTCAGGTGATGCGGTCGCTGCCCGACGACATCCGTGCGCAGGTCACGGCGGTCACGGCATCCACTCCCGACGACGTCACGCTCACGCTGGGCGACACCGATACCGAGGTGGTCTGGGGCAATGCCGAGCGCTCGGCCGACAAGGCGCTGCGCCTGCAGACGATCATGGCGGCCCGACCGCCGCAGGACGTCTACACCTACGACGTGTCCTCGCCGGACGCCGTCGTCGTCCGCTGACGCACGACGCACCGCATTTGCCTCACCGGTTGGCGCGACACGCCGACTCCTTCCGGCCTGAGGCGCGGCGGCCGCTTACTTTCGACTCAGCGGAATTGCATACCGGGCAATTCTTTATACCTCTACTAGAGGTTGAAGGTTTACAAGCCAGGGGGCCGGCATGAGCCAGAACCAGAACTACCTCGCCGTGATCAAGGTCGTCGGCGTCGGCGGCGGCGGCGTCAACGCGGTCAACCGCATGATCGAGCTCGGACTGCGCGGCGTCGAGTTCATCGCGATCAACACGGACGCCCAGGCGCTGCTCATGAGCGATGCCGACGTCAAGCTCGACGTCGGGCGCGAGCTCACCCGCGGTCTCGGCGCCGGCGCCGACCCGGAGGTGGGCCGCCGCGCCGCAGAGGACCACGCCGAGGAGATCGAAGAGGCGCTGCGCGGCGCCGACATGGTCTTCGTCACGGCCGGCGAGGGCGGCGGTACCGGAACCGGCGGCGCTCCGGTGGTCGCGAAGATCGCGAAGTCGATAGGAGCACTCACGATCGGCGTCGTGACGAAGCCGTTCTCGTTCGAGGGCCGTCGCCGCCAGCAGCAGGCCGAGTCCGGCGTCGCGCGCCTCAAAGAAGAGGTCGACACCCTCATCGTCGTGCCCAACGACCGACTGCTCGAGATCAGCGACCGCGGCATCTCGATGATCGAGGCGTTCGCCACGGCCGACCAGGTGCTCCTCGCCGGTGTGCAGGGCATCACCGACCTCATCACGACGCCCGGTCTCATCAACCTCGACTTCGCCGACGTCAAGTCGGTCATGCAGGGTGCGGGATCGGCGCTCATGGGCATCGGCTCGGCCCGGGGAGCCGACCGCGCCATCAAGGCCGCCGAGCTCGCCGTCGAATCGCCGCTGCTCGAAGCCTCGATCGAGGGCGCACACGGTGTGCTGCTGTCGATCCAGGGCGGATCGAACCTCGGCATCTTCGAGATCAACGATGCCGCGCAGCTCGTCAAAGAGGCGGCGCACCCCGAGGCGAACATCATCTTCGGCACGGTCATCGACGACACCCTCGGCGACGAGGTGCGCGTCACAGTCATCGCGGCCGGCTTCGACGGCGGCGAGCCGCAGGCGCGCCTCGAGCCCATCACCGCGGCGCGCGTCGTCTCGACGCCCGCGCTGCCGGTGACGCCCGCCGAAGAGGCCGCCAAGGACCGCGACGTCGTCGAGCAGCCGGCGGTGCCGGTGGCCGTGAGCGTCGGCGCCGTCACCGAGTCGTCCTACGACTCGGCGTTCAGTGACGACGACCTCGACATCCCCGACTTCCTGAAGTAAGTGTCGCTCGCAGCCCGCCTCGCGGAGGTGGACGGGCGGATCGCGGATGCCGCACGCGCGGCAGGCCGCGATCCGTCCGCTCTCACCCGCATCGTGGTGACGAAGTTCCACCCGGCGTCGCTCGTCGAAGAGCTGTACGGTCTCGGCGTGCGCGACGTGGGGGAGAACCGCCAGCAGGAGCTCAGCCGCAAGGTCGCCGAGGTCGGCGACCGCGAAGGTCTGCGCTGGCACTTCATCGGACAGGCGCAGACCAACAAAGCGCGTGCGATCCGCGCGGCCTCCTCGGCGGTGCACTCGCTCGACCGTGCCCGCCTCGCCGACGCCCTGCATGCCGCCGCCGAGCCCGGCGAGCCCGTGCTCGACGTGCTGCTGCAGGTGAACCTCACCGACGACCCGGGCCGCGGCGGCGTCGCGCCCGACGATCTCGTCTCCCTCGCCGAGCACACCGCGAGACTGTCGTCGCTGCGGGTTCGCGGCGTCATGGCGGTCGCGCCGCTCGACGAGCCGCCGGCCCCCGCGTTCGCCCGGCTGCGGGCGCTCTCGGACGCCGTTCTCACCGTCGTACCCGATGCGGAATGGATCTCGGCGGGCATGACCGCCGACTTCGCCGAGGCCATCGCGGCCGGCGCGACACACCTTCGCATCGGGTCGGCAATCACCGGCCCCCGGCCACTACGCGGTTAACCTCGGAACAGATGAGCACTACGGAGGATGCGATGTCGAACCCGCTCAAGAAGACCATGGTGTACCTGGGCCTCGCCGACGAGGAAGAGGTCTACGAAGAGCCGGCACCGCAGCCGCGTGCCCGCACCTCCGAGAAGGTCGTAGAGAAGGCGGCAGCCCCCGTGACCCCGATCCATCGCCCCACCGTCGTCCGCCAGCCCGCTCCGGCGGCCATCAACGAGATCCTGACCGTCCACCCCAAGCAGTACCGAGACGCCCAGGTCATCGCCGAGAACTTCCGTGACGGCATCCCCGTCATCATCAACCTGTCGCAGATGAGCGATGCCGACGCGCGACGCCTGATCGACTTCGCGAGCGGACTGTCGCTCGGACTCTACGGGCGCATCGAACGGGTGACCAGCAAGGTGTTCCTGCTGTCGCCCGAGAACGTCGCGGTGTCCGGTGACGGTGCGGTGGCACAGGCGGATCCGGACTCGGTTCCGTTCTCGCAGCCGTAATCTGGCTACGTGGCAGTCGTCTCACTCATCGCAGCGATCCTCAACCTCGCGCTGCTCCTGTACGTCTTCGTTCTGCTTGCGCGGCTGATCCTCGACTGGATCCCGTTCTTCAACCGTGAATGGCGCCCGCACGGCGCCGGTCTCGTGGCCGCCGAGATCGTCTACACGGTCACCGACCCGCCCATCAAGCTGTTCCGCCGGTTCATCCCGCCGCTGCGGATCGGGGCGATCGCCATCGATTTCGGGTTCGCCCTGACGATGCTCCTGTGCTTCGTGCTGCTGAGCATCACGCGGGCCCTCGCCGGCTGATCGGATCGCCTCGCCGGGAGTCACCCGGGAGTCGTCGTTCTTCGACACTCTCAGAACCCGCGGCTATGCTTTGCTGATACGAACGGCCGCCGACCGGCGGTCGCACCGACATCGGCCCAGACGCTCGAAAGAGGAATCACCATGGCTTTGTCCCCCGATGACGTCGTCACCAAGCAGTTCCAGCACGTCCGCTTCAAGGAGGGCTTCGACCCGGACGAGGTGGACGACTTCCTGGACGAGATCGTCGTCGAGTGGCGCAAGGCCCTCGCCGAGAACGAGGAACTGAAGGCCAAGCTGGCCGCGTACGAGTCGGGTGCCGCTGCCCCCGCGAAGGCGCCGGAGCCCGCTCCCGCCCCCGCACCCGTCGTCGAGGCCGCGCCGGCCACCGGCGCCGCCCCCGCCGCGAGCGCGGGCATCATCGAGCTGGCCCAGCGTCTGCACGACGAGCACGTCGCCGAGGGCATCGCGCAGCGCGACCAGCTCATCTCGGAGGCCAAGTCGCAGGCCGCCAGCATCGTCTCGGACGCCGAGACCCGCGGTCGCGAAGAGCTCGCCAAGCTCGACCGAGAGCGTGCCGGCCTCGAGAGCAAGATCACCGAGCTCCGCAACTTCGAGCGCGACTACCGCGCTCAGCTGCGCAGCTACATCGAGGGCAAGCTGCGCGACCTCGAGACCACGGCGACGACGTCCGGCGCTCAGCCGGTCTCGTCGCTGGGCCTCTAACCCTTGTCGGGCCGAGCACCCCTTCGTCCGGCGGCGGCCGGCACCCTCATCGCGATCCTCGCGCTGACGGTGCTGGCCGCCGACCAGTTGGCGAAGCACTTCGCTCTGGAGAATCTTCCCTACCAGGAGCCGGTGCATGTCATCGGCGACTTCCTGATCTTCTATCTCACCCGCAACTCGGGCGCCGCGTTCTCGCTCGGTGCGGACGCCACGTGGATCTTCACGATCGCGCTGTCGGCCGTCGCGATCGTGATCGTGTGGCTCGCCGCGACCCGGGTGCGCTCGAGGCTGTGGGCCGTCGCGCTGGGCCTGCTGCTCGGCGGCGTGCTGGGCAACCTCGGCGACCGTCTGTTCCGCGACCCCGGGTTCGGGGTCGGCCACGTGGTCGACTTCATCGACACCCCGTGGATGTGGTTCATCCCGGGCATGCCCGGCGGGATCTACAACATCGCCGACATGTTCATCGTGTCGATGATGATCGGCGTGGCGATCCTGGTGCTCGTCGGACTCCACTTCGACGGCTCGCGTGAGAAGCGCGCGACGGTCGAAGAGGCGGATGCCGCGGCATCCGGGTCCGCGACGACTGAGGACTGACATGGAGTCGCGCAGTCTTCCCGTGCCCGACGGGCTCGACGGCACCAGGGTGGACGCCGCCCTCGCAAAGATGCTCGGGTTCTCGCGCACGTTCGCGGCCGAGGTCGCCGAGGCCGGCGGCGTGGCGATGGACGGGCGCACCCTCGCGAAGTCCGACAAGCTGCGCGGCGGCGCCTGGCTCGACGTGTCGTGGGCGCCGAAGGAGGAGCCTCGCATCGTGCCGGTCGAGGTGCCTGAGCTCGGCATCGCGTACGACGACGACGACATCGTCGTGGTCGACAAGCCGTCCGGGGTCGCCGCCCACCCGTCCTTGGGCTGGGAGGGGCCGACGGTGCTCGGCGCCCTCGCGGCCGGCGGCTACCGCATCGCGACGACCGGCGCGGCGGAGCGTCAGGGCGTCGTGCATCGCCTGGATGTCGGCACGAGCGGTCTCATGGTGGTCGCCAAGACCGAGCGCGCGTATGTCGCGCTCAAGCGGGCCTTCAAGGAGCGCGAGGTCGAGAAGATCTACCATGCCGTCGTGCAGGGGCATCCTGACCCGCTCGCCGGCACGATCGACGCACCCATCGGCCGCCACCCCTCGCATTCATGGAAGTTCGCCGTCACCCCTGACGGCAAGGACTCGGTGACCCACTACGAGACGCTCGAGGCGTTCCCGAGAGCGTCGCTGCTCGAGATCCACCTCGAGACGGGGCGCACGCATCAGATCCGTGTGCATATGGCCGCCCACCGCCACCCCTGCGTGGGCGATCCGCTCTACGGCGGCGACCCCACCCTGTCGGCCCGCCTCGGACTCACGCGGCAGTGGCTGCACGCGCACGAGCTCTCGTTCGCGCACCCGACGTCGGGGGACTGGGTGACCTTCACGTCGGACTACCCGGCCGACCTCGCCCACGCGCTCGAGGTGCTGCGCGGCGACTGACCTGAGCGCGCTCCGGCGGCCGGGTCAGCGGCCGCCCTCGAACCTCGCGGGCCCGTCGGCGCGCGCAAGCTCGATGCGGCGGTACATGTCCTGCAGCTCCAGCGGCGGCAGGTCGTCGAGGTCGTACCAGCCGACCTCCGTCATCTCGCCGTCGACGGGCTGCGGCTCGCCCGAGACCCACTGGCAGCGGAACACGAGGTCGAGGTAGTCGACCTCGTCGCCGTGGGGGTAGACGACGCGCGGCAGCTGGTGCACCCACGCCAGACGCTCGACGCGGCACACGACGCCCGCCTCTTCGAGCGTCTCGCGCACGGCGGCGTCGGCAGGCTCCTCTCCGGGCTCGACGATGCCGGTGATGGGGGTGAGTGCGCCGTTGTCGCTGCGACGGCCGAGCAGCACCTGACCCCCGCGCAGCACGACCGCTGTCGCGCCGACGAGCGGCAGTGCTGTCGTGCCGATGTGACGGCGCAGTTCGAGGACGAAGTCAGGGGTCGGCATGGGGTCAGCCTAAGCGCGGGCCCTGCCCGATGTCGGATGCCTCGGCCATAGTGGTGCGATGGTGATAGAGGTGAGACCTGCCGTGGTGTTCGACGACGTGGCGGCGGTCGTCGGACCGAAGAACCCCGACTCCACCGTGTGCTTCTGCTTGAGCTACCGCGTCGGGTCGAAGGAGAGCCGCTCGCTTCTCGGGACGGACCGCGCGGAGCGTGTGCGCGAACTGTGCGGCGAAGACCCGCCGCCGGGTGTGCTCGCGTACGACGGTGACGAGGTCGTCGGGTGGGCGGCGGTGCACCCGCGGCGCGACACTTCGTTCGCGAGAAACCGCAAGATCCCGCACGTCGACGACCAGGACGTGTGGTCGCTGTGGTGCTTCCGGGTGCGGCCCGGGCACCGCAAGAAGGGCGTCATGCACGCGCTCATCGACGGCGCCGTTGAATTCGCGCGCGCACAGGGTGCGCCGGCGATCGAGGGCTACCCGGTCGACAACGACGGCGCGAAGGTCGACCTGACGATGGCGTATGTGGGCACGCGGCGGCTGTTCGAGCAGGCCGGGTTCGCCAAGGCCGCCGACACCGAGTCCGTTCTCGCGGGCTTCCCCCGTGTGCTCATGCGCCGCGCGCTCTAGCGTGGACGCGTGAACCAGCTCCTCCGTCGCCGCCACGAGCGCGCGAACACGCTGTACCTCGACTTCCTCGACACGATCCCTGCCGAGCACCTCGGCTCGCGTCTGCCAGGCCTCCCCTCCGACACCGTGGGCCACCAGCTGTGGTGCGTGCTCGGCGCCCGCGAGAGCTTCCAGAAGGCCGCGCGGGCAGGAAGCTGGCAGGGGTTCTCGAGCCCGATCGACCGGGACGGATCGGCGGATGCCGCGACGGTGCGCGCCGCGTTCGTCCAGACCGCCGCCGACGTCGACGAGTGGGTGGTCGGCATCGACCCGTCCGACGAGGACTCGCTGCGGTATGTCATCGCGCTGCTCGAGCACGAGACCATGCACCAGGGCCAGCTCATCCGCTACCTGTACGGCCTCGGAATCGATCGCCCGCACACGTGGCAGCAGCAGTACGCGCTCGACGAGGACTTCTGACCTTTCCGTGAACCGGAGGCGCGGCATCCGGCAATCCTTGATGTGAGTACAGACAGCGACATCATCCGGCGCTCCGCCGACGACCCTGCCGCGTTCGCGGAGCTGTTCGAGCGGCACGCGCGCGTGATCGGCGGGTTCGCGGCGCGCCGGGTGGGCGTCGACGCCGCCGAGGACGTGCTGAGCGAGACCATGCTGGTCGCGTTCCGGCGGCGCGGCGACTTCGACACGACAGGGGAGTCCGCGCGACCGTGGCTGCTCGGGATCGCCTCCCGCGTCATCAAGAAGCACCACGCCGCCGAGGCCCGACAGTGGCGGTCGTTCGAGGCCTCCGCCGGGGGAGACGGCGGCACCTTCGAGTACTACCTCGATGACCGCGATCTGTACGCCGATCTGCCTTCCGATGTCCCGGGCGCCATCGACTGGTTCTCCCGGCGCTATGACGGCGAAGGCGACGCCGAGGGACTGGCGCACTACTTCGCCGAGACGATCAGCGATGTCGCGGTGTTCAACCTTGCACCGGCCGCGGCGCGCGCCTCGATGCTCCGCGCGTTCGCCACGCTCGACCATGTCGATGTCGTCGCCACCTCCGGCGATCGCACGACGCTCCGGTACGCGCGGGTGAGGCAGGACGGCGATGCTGCACCGATCGAGTTCACGCTCGACACGGCGCGGGGTTACGTCCTCGAGGTGACATCGTGGCCCTACGGTGCGGATGCCGGCGCAGGCTCCGGCGGGTGGACCAGCCGCACGACGGCCGAGATCGCAGTGGTCGACTCCGCGCCCTGACCTTCACCCTGAACTCGAGGGTGAATCGACCTCCGCGACCGGTCCTGCCGACACCCGGCGGGGCCGGTCGCGGTGTCCGTGGGCATCCGTAGACTCGTGGCGTGGCATCCGATTCCTTCGTCCATCTGCACGTGCACAGCGAGTACTCGATGCTCGACGGAGCCGCGAAGATCGGGGCGATGACGCAGGCGGCCGCCGAGTACGGGATGCCGGCGATCGCGGTCACCGACCACGGCAACACGTTCGCCGCGTTCGAGTTCTACCGGGCCGCGCAGGCGGCCGGCGTCAACCCGATCATCGGCCTCGAGGCGTACGTCACGCCGGGCACGCACCGCAGCGACAAGTCGCGGGTGGCGTGGGGTTCGCCCGAGCAGAAGAGCGACGACGTGTCGGGCTCCGGCGCCTACACGCACATGACGCTGTGGAGCGAGAACACCGCGGGCATGCACAACCTGTTCCGCCTGAGCTCGCTGTCGAGCATGGAGGGCTACTACTTCAAGCCCCGCATGGACCGCGAGCTGCTGCAGACCTACGGCAAGGGGCTCATCGCGACGACGGGCTGCCCGTCCGGCGAGGTGCAGACCCGGCTGCGGCTCGGCCAGTACGACGCCGCCCGCGCGGCCGCGGCCGAGTTCCAGGACATCTTCGGCAAAGAGAACTACTTCGCCGAGATCATGGACCACGGCCTCTCGATCGAGCGCCGGATCATGACCGATCTGCTGCGCCTCGCGAAGGACCTCGACATCCCGCTGGTCGCGACGAACGACTCGCACTACACGCACCAGCACGAGGCCGATGCCCATGCGGCGCTGCTGTGCGTGCAGTCAGGCTCGACGCTCGACGACCCCAACCGGTTCAAGTTCGACGGCGACGGGTACTACATCAAGACCGCTCAAGAGATGCGGCAGCTCTTCCGCGATCACCCCGAGGCGTGCGACAACACGCTGCTGATCGCCGAGCGCTGCAAGGTCGAGTTCAACACGTCGGCCAACTACATGCCGCGCTTCCCGGTGCCCGACGGCGAGACCGAAGACAGCTGGCTGATCAAAGAGGTCGAGCGCGGCCTGCACTACCGCTACCCCGAGGGCATCCCCGACAAGGTCCGCAAGCAGGCCGAGTACGAGACCGGCATCATCCTGCAGATGGGGTTCCCCGGCTACTTCCTGGTGGTCGCCGACTTCATCAACTGGGCCAAGGACCACGGGATCCGCGTCGGTCCGGGTCGTGGTTCGGGTGCCGGCTCGATGGTCGCCTACGCGATGAAGATCACCGACCTCGACCCGCTCGAGCACGGCCTCATCTTCGAGCGCTTCCTCAACCCCGACCGCGTCTCGATGCCTGACTTCGACGTCGACTTCGACGATCGTCGTCGCGGCGAGGTGATCGACTACGTCACCGCGAAGTACGGCTCCGAGCGCGTCGCCCAGATCGTGACGTACGGCACGATCAAGTCGAAGCAGGCGCTGAAGGACGCGGGCCGCGTGCTCGGCTTCCCGTTCAGCATGGGGGAGCGGCTGACCAAGGCGATGCCGCCGGCCGTGATGGGCAAGGACATGCCGCTGGACGGCATGTTCGACCCGCAGCATCCCCGTTACAAAGAAGCCGTCGAGTTCCGCACGCTCATCGACACCGACCCCGAGGCGAAGACGGTCTTCGACCGCGCGCTCGGGCTCGAAGGGCTCAAGCGCCAGTGGGGCGTGCACGCGGCCGGCGTGATCATGTCGTCCGAGCCGCTGCTCGACATCATCCCCATCATGCGTCGCGAGCAGGACGGCCAGATCGTCACGCAGTTCGACTACCCGTCATGCGAGACGCTCGGCCTCATCAAGATGGACTTCCTGGGGCTGCGCAATCTCACGATCATCTCGGACGCGCTCGACAACATCCGCCTGAACCGCGGCGAGGAGCTCGACCTCGAGCATCTCGCGCTCGACGACCGCCCTGCGTACGACCTGCTGACCCGCGGCGACACGCTCGGCGTGTTCCAGCTCGATGGCGGACCGATGCGATCGCTCCTGCGTCTCATGAAGCCCGACAACTTCGAAGACGTGTCGGCCGTCATCGCCCTGTATCGCCCCGGCCCCATGGGCGCGAACTCGCACACGAACTACGCGCTGCGCAAGAACGGCCTGCAGCCTGTGACGCCGATCCATCCGGAGCTCGAGGAGCCGTTGAAGGACATCCTCGACATCAGCTACGGCCTGATCATCTATCAGGAGCAGGTCATGGCGATCGCGCAGAAGGTCGCCGGCTTCTCGCTCGGCCAAGCAGACATCCTGCGCCGCGCGATGGGCAAGAAGAAGAAGTCCGAGCTCGACAAGCAGTACGAGGGCTTCGCGGGCGGCATGAAGGAGCGCGGCTTCGGCGAGGCGGCGATCCAGGCCCTGTGGGACATCCTGCTGCCCTTCTCGGACTATGCCTTCAACAAGGCGCACTCCGCCGCCTACGGCCTCGTCTCGTACTGGACCGCCTACCTCAAGGCGCACTATCCCGCCGAGTACATGGCCGCGCTGCTGACCAGCGTGGGCGACTCGAAGGACAAGATGGCGGTGTACCTCAACGAGTGCCGCCGCATGGGCATCAAGGTGCTGCCGCCCGACGTCGGACAGTCGATCCGGTACTTCGCGGCCGTCGGCGAAGACATCCGCTTCGGCCTGGGCGCGGTGCGCAACGTCGGCGCGAACGTCGTCGACGGCATCGTCGCCTCCCGCGCAGACACGACCTTCACGAGCTTCCACGACTTCCTCTCGAAGGTGCCGGTCCACGTCGCCAACAAGCGGACCGTTGAGTCGCTCATCAAGGCCGGCGCGTTCGACTCGCTCGGATCGACCCGCCGTGCCCTCATGGAGATCCACGAGGACGCCACCGAGGCGGCCGTGCTCGACAAGCGCCGCGAGGCCAACGGCGAGGTCGGGTTCGACTTCGACGCGCTGTGGGGCGACGACGAGCCGCAGCAGTCGGCCAAGGTGCCCGAGCGGCCGGAGTGGACGAAGAAAGACAAGCTCGCCTTCGAGCGCGAGATGCTCGGTCTCTACGTGTCGGACCATCCGCTCGCCGGGCTCGAGATCCCGCTCGCGAAGCACGCGTCGACGAACATCCACGACCTGCTGGCGTCCGAAGACATCGCGGACGGCGAGATGGTGACGATCGCGGGGCTGGTGACGAGCGTGCAGCATCGCGTCGCCAAGCAGAGCGGCAACCCGTACGGGATGATCACCGTCGAGGACTTCGACGGTGAGATCACGGTCATGTACATGGGCAAGACCTACACCGAGTTCCAGCACATGCTGGTGGCCGACTCGATCCTCGTGGTCCGCGGCCGGGTGTCGCGCCGCGACGACGGCATGAACCTGCACGCGCAGTCCGCCTTCAGCCCGGATCTGGGCGCGCTGGACGAGTCCAGCGGCCTCGTCCTGCTCATGCCCGAGCGCCGTGCGAGCGAGGCCGTGATCGGCGAGCTGCTGCAGACGCTGCAGCGGCACGCGGGCGACACCGAGGTGTCGCTCAAGCTCCACAGCGGGGCTGTCGCGAAGGTTTTCGAGGTGCCGCACCCCGTGCGCATCACACCGGATCTGTACGGCGAGCTCAAGGGTCTTCTCGGCCCGCAGTGCCTCGGCTGAGCTCGTCGAGCCCGCGTGACGAAGGGCGTCACGCGGCACACCGGATCTCATCGACGTCTCATGCGTCGTGGGTAATATCAGGGCGAAGCGGGCCTCGGGAGGCCGCCGGAAGGGATGATCGTGACGGACGAGTACACCTATGAGAACAGGCGTGAGGACGCCGCCGACGCACCGGCTCCGGTCGACACGATCACCGAGGAGGCCACCGCCTCCGACGACACCACCACCCCCGAACAGGCGCCGCAGTACGGCGTCGGTCCCTTCTCGATCCGCGAAGTCTCGCTCGCCGGCGTCTGGCTGATCGCGTTCATCGCCTCCTTCTTCCCGGTCTACGGCGAGATCGGCAGCGGCATCACGGTGTGGGGGAGCGGCATCGACTGGCTGCTGACCATCGGCGTGCCCACCGTCGCCGTCTTCCTCATCGTGCTGCGCCGCCTCTCGCCGCAGGGCATCCGCCGGGTCGGCTCGCTGGGCATCGACCAGTTCGCCTCGGTCGCGTTCTCGGTGGCGACCATCCTGTGGCTCGCGATCATCTGGAACTCTTTCGTCACGTTCCTGGGCGGCCGGATCTTCGCCGGCACCTGGGTCGTGTGGGTCGCGTTCGTCATGATGCTCGCAGGGGTGTTCCTGACGGTCCTCGCCCCGTTCATCCCGCCGTTCGCCGAGGACTTCGTCGGCCGTGCCGAGGTGCCTGCCCACCGTGTGGCCCGCGCTCCGCGCGCGGTGTCGCCGCGCCCGGTCGCGCCCGCCCCGGCCGCGCCAGTCGAGGCCGAAGCCCCGCTCGTCTATGCCGACTACACCGCTTCGGCGGAATCTGCGGCCGAATCCGCCGCGGCCGGGAACGCCGACGTCGCGCCCTACTGGGACGCCGACGGGGATGTGGTCGCGGCCGGCGCCGGTGCGGATGCCCCGACCGCCGTGATGTCGACAGTCGAGGCCGCCGAAGCAGTGCCGGCGGAGCCGGAGGCCGTCGCGGCTCCCGCCGAGCCCGCGGCTGCTGCCGTCGGGCCCGAGCCTGCCGCGCAGCCCGCTCCCGCGCCTGAGCCCGCTCCCGAGCCGGAGCCCGAGCCCGCCGCTGCGCCGCAGCACCAGGCGTTCTGGGCCCTTGTGCCCGAAGAGCGCGACATCGTCGACGAGATCGGCATCCCGGTGTTCCGCATCGGCCCGACCGCGTGGGCGCTGGTCATCGAAGATCGTGGCGAGGTCTTCGTGGTGCGCCACGAGGACGGCCGCATCGGCTACCTGCACGACGTCTCGGGCGTCACGCGCGGCTGAGGGGCGCCGCCCGCGCGGTACCGTAGACGGATGCTCCGGACGATCGACCTGCGCGGGCGAGCCTTGACGCCTGCCGAACTGCTCGCGACAGTTCCCCGTGCCACTGCGGCGCGGGAGGAGGCGTTCGCGACCGCCGCGCACATCGTCGACGACGTCGCGACCCGCGGCGAGACGGCACTGCGCGAGCAGGCCCAACGCTTCGACGGAGCGATCGGCCACGACATCCGCGTCCCCGCATCGCACCTCGACGAGGCGCTGGAGGCGCTCGATCCCGCCGTGCGCGCCGCGCTCGAGCAGGCGATCGTGCGCGTGCGCGAGGCGTCCGCCGCACAGGTGCCCGCCCCGGTGGTCACCGAGCTCGGTCCGGGTGCCCGGGTGCTGCAGCGCTGGCAGCCGGTGCGCCGCGTCGGCCTGTACGTGCCCGGCGGCAAAGCGGTCTACCCGTCGAGCGTCGTCATGAACGTGGTGCCCGCACAGGTCGCGGGGGTCGCCGAGATCGCCCTCGCTTCGCCGCCGCAACGCGAGTTCGGCGGACGCGTGCACCCGGTGATCCTGGGCGCGGCCAAGCTCCTCGGCGTCACCGAGGTCTATGCGATGGGAGGCGCCGGGGCGATCGGCGCACTCGCCCACGGCGTGCCCTCGCTCGATCTCGCACCGGTCGATGTCGTGACCGGCCCCGGCAACAACTTCGTCGCGGCCGCCAAGCGCGCCGTTGCGGGGCTCGTCGGCACGGACGCCGAGGCCGGCGCCACCGAGATCCTCATCGTCGCCGACGACAGTGCCGACGCACGGCTGGTCGCCGCCGACCTCATCAGCCAGGCCGAGCACGACGAGCAGGCCTCGGCGGTGCTCGTCACCGACTCGGCACGCCTGGCCGACGACGTGATCGTCGCGATCGCTCCGCGCGCCGCCGCGACCCGTCACTCCGAGCGCGTCGCCGCCGCCCTCGCCGGCCCGCAGTCCGCCGTCGTGCTCGTCGACGACCTCGCCACGGCGACGGCGTTCAGCAACGCCTACGCCCCCGAGCACCTCGAGCTGCACCTCGCCGACCCCCGCGTCGACGAGTTCGTCCACGCCGGCGCCGTGTTCGTCGGCCCCGATTCCCCCGTGAGCCTCGGCGACTACCTCGCCGGCAGCAACCACGTCCTGCCGACCGGCGGCCAGGCGCGATACTCGTCCGGTCTGTCGGCGGCGACCTTCCTGCGGCCGCAGCAGATCATCGAGTACGACCGCGCCGCCCTCGCCGAGGTGCGGGACGCGATCGTGACCCTCGCAGAGGCCGAGGCCCTGCCCGCGCACGGTGAGGCCGTCACGGCGCGTTTCGAGGCGGCATCCACTCCTCCGGCGGGTGCCGCATCCGCACCCGAGGTCCCGGCGTAGGCTGAATCCGTCATGCACTGCCCGTTCTGCCGCCACGCCGACTCGCGCGTAATCGACTCGCGCACGAGCGACGACGGCCTCAGCATCCGCCGACGTCGACAGTGCCCCGAGTGCGGCGGCCGGTTCACGACCATCGAGACGGCGAGCCTCAACGTGATCAAACGGTCGGGCGTCATCGAGCCGTTCAGCCGCGAGAAGGTCATGTCGGGCGTGCGCAAGGCGTGCCAGGGGCGCCCCGTCACCGACGCCGACCTCGCGGTGCTCGCCCAGACCGTCGAAGAGAGCATCCGGCAGACCGGCGCGTCGCAGCTCGATGCGAACGAGATCGGCCTGGCGATCCTGGGGCCGCTGCGCGAGCTCGACGAGGTGGCGTACCTGCGCTTCGCGAGCGTGTACCAGGCGTTCGACTCGCTCGAGGACTTCGAGTCCGCGATCGAGCAGCTGCGTGTGGACCACCGGCGTGCGGCGGCCGACCGCGTCGACGAGGCGACGGCCGCCGAAGACTGAGGCGCGTCCCCAGTAACCTAGAAGGGATGTATCCCCTTCTCTTCCGCACCGTGCTGTCGCGTATGGACCCCGAGTCCGCCCACCACGCTGCGATGCGCGTCATCCGCATCCTCGGCGTCCCGCCCTTCTCCTGGGCCGCGCGCGCCGTGACCCGGCCGGCTCCCGAGCTGGCGACGACAGCACTCGGGCTGCGCTTCGACTCGTCGTTCGGCGTCGCGGCGGGCTTCGACAAGGACGTGAAGGGTGCCGCGGGACTCTATGCGCTCGGCTTCGGCCACGTCGAGGTCGGCACCGTGACCGCGATCCCGCAGGACGGCAACCCGCGTCCGCGCCTGTTCCGCCTGATCCCCGACCGGGCCGTCGTCAACCGCATGGGCTTCAACAACCACGGAGCCGAGGCGGCGGCGGCGCGGCTGCGCACGCTCCGCAAGCGCGCGCGCCGTGCGGTCCTCGGCGTCAACATCGGCAAGAGCCGGGTGGTCGACGTCGCCGACGCGACGGCCGACTACGTCCGCAGCGCGACGCTGCTGGCGCCGCTGGCCGACTACCTCGTGGTCAACGTGTCGTCGCCGAACACGCCGGGGCTGCGCGGCCTGCAGGCCGTCGAGACGCTGCGTCCCCTCCTGGAGGCCGTGCACGAGGCCGCCGGGGCGACGCCCCTGCTCGTCAAGATCGCCCCCGACCTGCCCGACGACGAGATCACCGCGATCGCCCAGCTCGCCGTCGACGCGGGGCTCGCCGGCATCATCGCCACGAACACCACGATCTCGCGCGAGGGTCTCGCGACCGACGCGGCGACTGTCGCCGCCGCGGGCGACGGCGGGCTGTCCGGCGCTCCGCTGAAGGCGCGCGCGCTCGAGGTGCTGCGGCTGCTGCGCGCGAGCGTCCCCGCAGAGTTCTGCGTGATCTCGGTCGGCGGCGTCGAGACCGCCGCGGATGTGCAGGAGCGAGTGGATGCCGGTGCCGACCTGGTGCAGGGCTACACGGCGTTCCTCTACCGCGGTCCGCTGTGGGCGCGGCAGATCAATCGCGGGCTCCGCATCGCGCGCTGAGCCCGCGACGGCGGGGGAGCCGGCTCAGGCCGGCTTCTGCCCGCGCTTGACCTGGGGCTTGGGCAGACGCAGGAAGCGCATCTGCACGGTGCGCATCGCCGCGTACCAGCCGAGGCCCTTCTCGAGCTTGTCGGCGCCGAACTTCTTCTTCACCGCGCGCTTGACCAGGATCGACGTGAGCACCATGTCGCCGATGACGAAGATGATGAAGATCCACAGGCCCACGAACGCGTAGAACTGCAGCGCGGGGATGTTCACGAAGGTCGCGAGGATCACGAGCACCATGGCGGGCATGACGATCTCGCCGAGGTGCCAGCCGGCGTCGACCCAGTCGCGAACGAACTTGCGCTGCGCGCCCTGGTCGCGGGCGGGGAGGTAGCGCGGGTCGCCGTTGGCCATGCCGATGCGGGCCTTGTCGCGCTGGGCGGCGAGGTCGGCCTTGGCACGCGCCTTCGCCTCTTTGGTGTCGGGCACGAGCGGGCGCTTGCGGGCGGCCTCCTGCTCGGCTCGGGTCGGGGTCGCGCGTCCCTTCCCGGCGGGCTCGCCGTTGAGGACGGTGCCCTCGGAAGGTGCGTCGTTCGGCGCGGGTGCGGAATTCTTGGCCACGGCTGATCCTCGGGATGCGAAAGAAGGGGTGCCCCTTAGAAAGAAGGGGTGCCCCTTAAGATTACCCGCATGACCTCTGAGCTCTCCCGACAGGAGGCTGTGCGTGACGCCGCGGCCTCCGGCATCCCTTCCGCCCTCGCCGATCTCGGCGCCCTCGTGCGGATCCCGTCGATCGCCTTCCCGGGCTTCGACCCGTCGCAGGTGCAGCGCAGCGCCGAAGCGGTCGCAGGGCTCGTGCGCGAGACCGGACTGTTCGAGACCGTCGAGATCCGCACCGCCGTGATCCCCGAGACGGGGGAGCAGGGCAACCCCGCCGTGCTGGCCACGCGCGCGGCACGCAACGGGCGCCCGACGATCCTGCTGTACGCGCACCACGACGTGCAGCCGGTCGGCGACGAGGCGCTGTGGGAGTCGCCGCCCTTCGAGCCGACAGTCCGCGACGGCCGGCTGTACGGCCGAGGGGCCGCCGACGACAAGGCCGGGATCATGGCGCACATCGCGTCGCTGCGTGCGCTGAAGGAGGCGCTCGGCGCGGACTTCGACCTCGGCGTGGCGCTGTTCTTCGAGGGGGAGGAGGAGGCGGGCTCGCGCTCGTTCGCCCAGTTCCTCTCGGACAACGCCGACGCGCTGCGCGCCGACGTCATCGTGGTCGCCGACTCCGGCAACTGGGACGACAGGACGCCCGCCCTCACGGTGTCGCTGCGCGGCAACACCCGCTTCACGCTGCGCGTGCGCACGCTCGAGCACGCGTCGCACTCCGGGATGTTCGGCGGCGCGGTGCCCGACGCGATGATGGCCACCGTCAAGCTGCTCTCGACGCTGTGGGACGAGGACGGCGCCGTCGCGGTGGCCGGCATGACCGAACGGGATGCCGTCACGCCCGAGTACAGCGAGGAGACCCTGCGCGACGAGTCCGGCCTTCCCGCCGGCGTCTCGCCCGCCGGGACCGGCACGATCCTCAGCCGCATCTGGAACAAGCCCTCCATCACCGTGACGGGCATCGACGCGCCGAGCGTCGTCAACGCCTCGAACACGCTCAGCCCCGAGATCACCGTGGTCATCAGCGCGCGCGTCGCCCCGGGCCAGACGGCCCGCGACGCGTACGCCGCGATCGAGGCGCACCTGCGCGCGCACGCGCCGTTCGGCGCGCAGCTGGAGTTCACCGACCAGGACTACGGCAACCCGTTCCTCGTCGACACGTCGGGGTGGGCCGTCGAGGCGGCGCGCGCGGCGCTGCACGAGGGCTACGGCGTCGAATCGGTCGACATCGGCGTCGGGGGATCCATCCCGTTCATCGCGGACCTGGTGCGCGAATTCCCGGGGGCGCAGATCCTCGTCACGGGTGTCGAGGACCCGCACGCGCGGGCCCACAGCCCGAACGAGTCGCTGCATCTGGACACGTTCCGCAACGCCGTGCTGTCGGAGGCGCTCCTGCTGGAGAAGCTCGACGCGCGCACCGCGGACGCCTGAAAGGCGGCATTCAGACCTTCCGGCGGCGGGCGCGCGTAGAATCGAGGCATCCCGCCGCCGGCAGTGGATGAACGATCCAGGCGGCCCGTCCGGAGGAGTGCCATGACCGACACCGCACTGACGACCGAGCAGACCGCTCGCGACCACGGGGTTCTGCTGACCGACGCCGCCGCGGGCAAGGTCAAGAACCTGCTGGAGCAGGAGGGACGCGACGACCTTCGTCTGCGCGTCGCCGTCCAGCCCGGCGGCTGCAGCGGCCTGATCTACCAGCTGTACTTCGACGAGCGCTACCTCGACGGAGACAAGACGGTGGACTTCGACGGCGTCGAGGTGATCGTCGACGACATGAGCGTCCCGTACCTCGACGGCGCGACGATCGACTTCAAGGACACGATCTCGGAGCAGGGTTTCACGATCGACAACCCCAATGCCGCCGGCTCGTGCGCGTGCGGCGACAGCTTCCACTGAACGGCTGACGCACCGAAACTTTTGCGGCGGGTCCGAGCGCTTCGAATAGCGCCCGGGCCCGCCGTTTTCGGTCTCTCCGACACGATTCAACCTGGACGGATGGCCTGAATCCCCTGGACGCTTGCCCTAGACTGGCGAGAGTCCTGTTCGTGATCGGAAAGGTGCACCGTGCCTTCGAAACGCCGTATCCGCTGGGCCGTTCTCCCCATCGGGGTTGCAACGGCTGCAGTCCTCGCCGGATGCACCCCGACCGAGCTGCACGGCTTCCTCCCCGGGTTCACCGAAGACGGCAAGGCCGCGACCAATCACACCGACATGGTCGCCGGTCTGTGGGTCAACTCGTGGATCGTCCTCCTCATCGTCGGCGTCATCACGTGGGGCCTGATGGGATGGGCCGCGATCGCGTACCGCCGTCGCAAGGGCCAGACCGGCCTTCCCGTGCAGCTGCGGTACAACATGCCGATCGAGATCTTCTACACGATCGTGCCGCTGATCCTGGTGATCGGCTTCTTCGCCTTCACGGCGCGCGACCAGACGATCCTCGAGACGCAGTACGACGACCCCGACGTCGAGATCACGGCGATCGGCAAGCAGTGGGCCTGGGACTTCCAGTACGACGGCGCCACCGACGACGAGACGGTCTGGTCGATGGGCGTCCAGGCGCAGACCGACGCCCAGGGCAACATCACCAACGAGCTGCCGACCCTGTACCTGCCGGTCGACAAGTCGGTGAAGATCAAGCTCACCTCGCGCGACGTCATCCACTCCTTCTGGATCATCGACTTCCTCTACAAGAAGGACATGTACATCGGGAAGGACAACTTCTGGTCCTTCACCCCGACCCGCGAGGGCACGTACGCCGGCAAGTGCGCCGAGCTGTGCGGCGACTACCACTCGATGATGCTGTTCAACGTCAAGGTCGTCAGCGACGCCGAGTACGAGGACTACCTCGACTCGCTGCGCGACGCCGGCCAGACGGGCGACATCAACGACGCATACGACCGACTGCAGAACCTCCCGGGCACGGGCGCGACTGTGAATGAGAACGTGGAAGAGGTGGACCACTGATGGCGACGACGCTCCCTCTCCAGGAGACGTCCCAGGGGCGTCCGACGACCCTGCCGCCGCGACAGGCGGCTCTGCTCAGCGCAACGCGCGTCGAGCAGAAGGGCAACATCATCGTCAAGTGGATCACCTCCACCGACCACAAGACGATCGGCTACATGTACCTGATCGCGTCCGTGATCTTCTTCCTCCTCGGAGGAGTCATGGCGCTCATCATCCGTGCCGAGCTCTTCGAGCCCGGCATGCAGATCGTGCCCACGAAAGAGCAGTACAACCAGCTCTTCACGATGCACGGCACGATCATGCTGCTCATGTTCGCGACCCCGCTGTTCGCCGGCTTCGCGAACGCGATCCTGCCGCTGCAGATCGGTGCCCCTGACGTCGCGTTCCCGCGTCTGAACGCGTTCGCGTTCTGGCTGTTCCTGTTCGGCTCGACCATCGCGGTCGCCGGCTTCCTCACCCCGCAGGGTGCTGCGGCCTTCGGCTGGTTCGCCTATCAGCCCCTCGCGAACGCCTCGTTCTCGCCCGGCGCCGGCGGCAACCTGTGGATGCTCGGCCTCGGCATGAGCGGTTTCGGCACGATCCTCGGCGCGGTGAACTTCATCACGACGATCATCACGATGCGCGCCCCGGGCATGACCATGTGGCGCATGCCGATCTTCTCGTGGAACACGCTGATCACCAGCATCCTGATCCTGATGGCGTTCCCGGTGCTCGCCGCGGCGATCCTGGCCGCTGCTGCGGACCGCGTGCTCGGCGCCCACATCTACGACCCGGCCAACGGCGGTGTGCTGCTGTGGCAGCACCTGTTCTGGTTCTTCGGCCACCCCGAGGTCTACATCATCGCGCTGCCGTTCTTCGGCATCGTGTCCGAGATCTTCCCGGTGTTCAGCCGCAAGCCGATCTTCGGGTACAAGACCCTCGTCTACGCGACGATCGCGATCGCGGCCCTGTCGGTCGCCGTGTGGGCGCACCACATGTACGTCACCGGCGCTGTGCTGCTGCCGTTCTTCGCGCTCATGACGATGCTCATCGCGGTGCCCACCGGTGTGAAGATCTTCAACTGGATCGGCACGCTCTGGCGAGGCTCGGTGACGTTCGAGACACCCATGGTGTTCGCGCTCGGCTTCCTCGTGTCGTTCGTCTTCGGTGGTCTCACCGGTGTCATCCTCGCGTCGCCGCCGCTGGACTTCGCGCTGTCGGACTCGTACTTCGTCGTCGCGCACTTCCACTACGTGGTGTTCGGAACCGTCGTCTTCGCGATGTTCGCGGGCTTCTACTTCTGGTGGCCCAAGTGGACCGGTCGCATGCTCAACGAGCGCCTCGGCTACGTGCACTTCTGGATGCTGTTCATCGGCTTCCACATGACCTTCCTCATCCAGCACTGGCTGGGCGTGGACGGCATGGTCCGCCGCTACGCCGACTACTCGGCCGCCGACGGCTGGACGTGGCAGAACCAGGTCTCGACCATCGGCGCCTTCATCCTCGGCGCCTCGATGATCCCGTTCCTGTTCAACGTGTGGATCACGGCGCGCAAGGCGCCGAAGGTCACCGTCAACGACCCGTGGGGCTACGGCGCATCGCTCGAGTGGGCGACGTCCTGCCCGCCGCCGCGCCACAACTTCACGTCGATCCCGCGCATCCGCAGCGAGCGGCCCGCGTTCGATCTGAACCACCCGGAAGCGGCCGAGTCGCCGGTTCTGGTCGGTGCCGAGGGAGAGGTCAAGTAAGTGCGCACCAACACCGGACTCTGGTGGCTCCTGTCGGGCTTCTTCCTGCTCGTCGCCGCCGTCTACACGGGCTGGAACATCATCGCCCATGCCTCGGCGACTGTGCCGTGGTACCACGCCATCGAGTGGGTCGGCAGCGTGGCCCTGCTGTTCACCGCCTTCATGGGTGCGCTGATCGCGTTCTACATCGGCCGCGTGCACAAGGCGCAGGGCGGCGAACTGCCTGAGGACGTCCTGACCTCCGACATCGACGACGGCGACCCCGAGCTCGGCGAGTTCAGCCCGTGGTCGTGGTGGCCGCTGGTGCTGGCCTTCTCGGCCGCGCTGGGCATGATCGGCCTCGCGGTCGGCGCCTGGCTCATGCCCATCGGCATCGGCGTCTTCGTGATC
The DNA here is from genome assembly GCF_039544225.1 of Microbacterium jejuense. Classification (NCBI taxonomy): domain Bacteria; kingdom Bacillati; phylum Actinomycetota; class Actinomycetes; order Micrococcales; family Microbacteriaceae; genus Microbacterium; species Microbacterium jejuense. Next base: position 103,537 of record NZ_BAABLG010000013.1, on the reverse strand, counting down.
GCCATCGTCGGCTGGGTGTACGAGTACTACCGCGGCTACTTCGCCCGCTGATCGGCCGACCGCCGACCTGCATGGCATTGCACCGCACGAACGCGGGGGTCCGTCTGTGACGGGGCCCCGCGTTCGTCTGCATGCGGCAGCGTGCTCGGACATCGGTCCGCACCGCACGACGAACCAGGATGCCGCCTTCACGGCGCCCTGGGGCGCCGCGGTCGCGGACGGTGTCGGGGGAGGCCCGGCCGGAGACCTGGCCTCTGCGGCGCTGGTGCATCGGATCGCCGCCGGCCGCCCCGATGGGCTGGAGGCGGAGCAGCTGCAGACGATCGTCCGCCTTGCGAACTGGGATCTGAGAGCGCACGTCGAACGGGATCCTTCCCTGAGCGGCATGGCCACGACGTTCACCGGCCTCTTCACCTCGGACCGCAGCGGACTGCTGCTGGCCCACACCGGCGACTCACGGGCCTATCGGCTGCGTGACGGACGCCTGCAGCAGCGGAGCAGGGACGACTCGCTCGTTCAGGCGCTGGTCGATCAGGGCATCGTGTCGCTCGAGGAGGCGGTGTCGCATCCGCGGCGCAACGTCATCACCGCATCGCTGAGCGGCGCCGACGAGGATGCCGCCACGGTGACGATGCAAGAAGCCGTCGTGGGCGACCGCTGGCTGCTGTGCAGCGACGGGCTCAGTGACTACGTGCCGGGCGAGGAGATCCTCCGCCGTCTGCTCGCTCACCGGGATCCGGCTGCGGCGGCCGCGGCGTGCGTCGAGATCGCCCTCGAAGCGGGCACACGCGACAACGTGACGGCCGTCGTGTGCGACGTGGTGGACGAGTCGTGGACCGGCGTCAGACGCCCGCAGGCGGCGTTCTGGGGCGCTGCCGCCGATCGGTTCACGGAGGAGCTGGACTCCGCCTGACGTCGATCCGACGTGGCGTCAGCCGGCGACGGGTGTGCGGACGACCATGACCTGCGCGTCGAAGACGCGGGGGAGCGCACCCTCGTCGTTCTCGGTCGGCTGCCCTTCGCGCACCCAGTACTCGTAGCCGCCGATCATCTCGCGCACGGCGTATCCCAGCTTGGCGAACTCGACGGCGCCCTTCGCGCCGGCGTTGCAGCCCGGGCTCCAGCAGTACACGACGACCGGGACGCCGGCAGGGATCTCGCGCGGCGCACGCTCGGCGATGTCCCGATAGGGCATGTGCACGGCCCCTGCCACCCGCCCCTGCGCCCACGCCTCGTCGCCGCGCACGTCGACGAGGACGAAGCTCTCACCGGCCTTCTGAGCGGCGTACACGTCGGACGCGTCGGTCTCGAGGGCGAGCTTGGTGGAGAAGTACGTGAGTGCGTCGGTCATGGTTCCACGCTACGGCCGGTGCCGCGCCGCACGCGTCGTGTGCGGCGACAGACACCGCCCGAATCCTGCCGAACTGGGGGAGCGGCGGGCAGTACCGGCGTGCCGGCAGAGAACGACGGATGCCTCGGCACGATCATGAAGGATCGTGCCGAGGCATCCGTCGGCGAAGGGGTGCGACCTTACTGGTCGGACTCCTTCTCGCGGTTCTTCGGCGACTTCGTGCCCGGCTCGGGCTCGGGGATGATCACATTGGAGGGGCGAACCGGCACCTCGCTGTTGTGACCGTCGTCGATCGGCTTGTGCGGGGCATCGGGGACACCGGCGCGCTCGTGAGCGCCCTGGATCTCGACGTCCTCTTCGGCCGCCATGTGGTCGAGGTCGTGGTGCTGGTGCGCCAGCGCCGCGTCCAGCTCGCCCTGCGTGACCGGGGTGAGCCGGTCCTCGAAGAACCACCGCGAGATGGAGGCGCGGAAGTTCTGGTGCCACGGGATGCGGCCCTTGGCGTTCGGACGGACCACGAGCGGCTCGTAGGTGTCGAAGTCGGCGAGCTTGAAGCGCTCGTACTCGTCGACCGGCTGGTGGACCTCGATGAACTCGCCGCCGGGGAGGCGGACGATGCGGCCCGACTCATAGCCGTGCAGCGCGATCTCGCGGTCCTTCTTCTGCAGCGCGATGCAGATGCGCTTCGTGACGAAGTAGGCGACGATCGGGCCGAGGATCAACAGGGCCTGGAGGGTGTGGATGACGCCTTCCATCGTGAGCCAGAAGTGGGTCGCGATGATGTCGGACGACGCGGCAGCCCACATGACGGCGTACATCGTGACACCGGCGGCGCCGATCGCCGTGCGCGTGGCCGCGTTGCGCGGACGCTGGGCGATGTGGTGCTCGCGCTTGTCTCCGGTCACCCACGCCTCGATGAAGGGGTAGATCAGCACCAGGATGATGAAGATGCCGATCACGCCGAGAGGCACGAGGATGTTGAACGACCAGGTGCGGTCCAGGAACACGACCTCCCACCCGGGCGGGATGAGGCGCAGCATGCCGTCCGCGAAGCCGATGTACCAGTCGGGCTGGGTTCCGGCAGACACGGGGGACGGGTCATACGGGCCGTAGTTCCAGATCGGGTTGATCGTGAACAGCGACGCGATGAGCACGATCACGCCGAACGTGATGAACAGGAAGCCGCCCATCTTCGACATGTACACCGGCATCATCGGGTAGCCGACGACGACGCTGTTGGTGCGGCCGGCGCCCGCGAACTGCGTGTGCTTGTTGATCACCATCAGCATGAGGTGGACGACCAGGAGCCCCACGAGGATCGCCGGCAGCAGCAGGATGTGCAGCGTGTAGAGGCGTCCGACGATCGCGGTGCCCGGGAACTCGCCGCCGAACAGCAGGAACGAGGTCCAGGTGCCGATGAGCGGGATGCCCTTGACCATGCCGTCGATGATGCGCAGGCCGTTGCCCGAGAGCACATCGTCGGGGAGCGAGTAGCCGGTGAAGCCCTCGGCCATGGCCAGGATGAACAGGATGAAGCCGATCACCCAGTTGAGCTCACGCGGCTTGCGGAACGCACCGGTGAAGAAGACGCGCAGCATGTGCACGCCGATGCCGGCGACGAACACGAGCGCGGCCCAGTGGTGCATCTGCCGGACGAGCAGGCCGCCGCGGATGTCGAACGAGATGTTGAGCGTCGACGACATGGCCGCCGACATCTCGATGCCGCGCATCGGGAGGAAGGCGCCGTTGTAGTGCGTCTCGACCATCGACGCCTGGAAGAAGAAGGTCAGGAAGGTGCCCGACAGAAGGACGACGACGAAGGCCCACAGGGCGATCTCGCCGAGCATGAAGGACCAGTGGTCGGGGAAGATCTTGCGACCGAGCTCCTTGACGAAGCCCGACAGACTCGTGCGCTCGTCGATGTAATTCGCGGTCGCGCCGATGAAGCGACCGCCGAGAGGCTTGTCGCGCCCGGTCGTCGACGCGGGTGCCACGGGAGCCTCAGGCTGCTCGGTGACGGTTGCGGTACTCAATGACGCTCCCAGAAGCTCGGGCCGACGGGTTCGGTGAAGTCGCTCTGCGCGACGAGGTAGCCCTCGTCGTCGACGGTGATCGGCAGCTGCGGCAGCGGGCGGGCCGCCGGGCCGAAGATGACCTTGGCGTGGTCGGTGACGTCGAACTGCGACTGGTGGCACGGGCACAGCAGGTGGTGCGTCTGCTGCTCGTACAGGGCGACCGGGCAGCCGACGTGCGTGCACACCTTGGAGTAGGCGACGATGCCGTTGTACGACCAGTCCTTGCGCTCTTCGCTCTCGGTGAGCTGCTCGGGGAGCAGGCGGACCAGGAGCACGAGGGCCTTGGCCTTCTCTTCGAGGTAGCCGTCGCTGTGCGAGACCTTGGCCAGCTCCTCGGGGATGACGTGCACCGCCGAGCCGAGCGTGAGGTCCGAAGCGAGGATGGGCTCGCCCGACGGGTCGTGCGCCAGGCGCATGCCCTTCTTCCACATGGTGTGCTCGAGGAGGTACACCGGGTCGCCCGCGTGCGGGTGCTCGGGGGAGTTGAACGGCGCGAGACCGCGGAACAGCACGACGCCCGGCACGACCGAGGCCACGACGGCCGCGATCAGCGAGTTGCGGATCATCACGCGGCGCCCGAAGCCGGACTCCTCGTTCGCGTCGGCGAACGCCTGGATCGCGGCCTCACGGGTCGTGTCGCGACCACGCGTCGCGTGACGGGGCTCCACGAACTCCTTGTCGGACATGACGGCCTTGGACCAGTGGATGGCGCCGATGCCGATGGCCAGCAGCGCGAGGGCGATGCCGAGTCCGATGAAGAGGTTGTTGTCGCGGATGTCGATGATCCGCCCGCTCTCGATCGGGAAGAGCATGTAGGCGGCGACCGCCCAGATGCTGCCCGCGATCGACAGGTAGAAGAGCGTGTAGACCGTGCGGACGGCGCGCTGCATGGCGGCCGGGTCCTTGTCGGTGACCCGCTCACGGTGCGGCGGGAGACCGGGATTGGTCACCGGGTCGCTGACCGCTACGGCGAGCCCGGGGGAGGGCTTCCAGGAAGCCCTCTCGTGCTCTAGCGGGTCGTCCTCGTGGGCCATGCTGCTCCTCAGTCGGTAATGCGTCTAGATGAAACGTCGATCAGTTGGACTTCGCCGTGATCCACACGGTGATGGCGATCAGCGAGCCGATCCCGAAGATCCAGATGAACAGGCCCTCGGAGACGGGGCCGAGCGAGCCGAGCGAGAAGCCGCCCGCCGACTCGTTGTCCTGCAGATAGAGCAGGTAGGTGATGATGTCGCGCTTCTCTTCGGTCGTCAGCGTCATGTCGTTGAACACGGGCATGTTCTGCGGACCGGTCACCATCGCCGCGTACATGTTCAGCGGGGTGGTGGTGTGCAGGTTGGGCGCGTACTTGCCCTCGGTGAGCGCACCGCCGGCGCCGGCGACGTTGTGGCACATGGCGCAGTTGATGCGGAACAGCTCGCCGCCCTCTGCCGCGTTTCCCTCACCGTCGAGCACCTCGTCGTCGGGGAATGTCGGGCCGGGCGCGATCGACTGGATGTACTCGCCGACGGCGGTGATCTGGTCTTCCGTGAACTGCACGGGCTTCTGCGGAGCCTGCGGGCCCTGCATCTGCAGCGGCATGCGGCCGGTGCTCATCTGGAAGTGCACCGCGAGCTCGCCGACGCCGTACAGCGACGGGCCGTCGGCGGTGCCCTGCACGTCCAGGCCGTGGCAGGTGGCGCAGTTCGCCTGGAACAGCTTCTTGCCGTCGTCGGCGGTGAGCGCCGACGACGTGCTGGTCTCGGGCGTGGTCGCCGCCATCGCGGCTGACGCACCGGCGTACACGCCGCCGGTGATGAGCAGGCCGATGCCGATCAGTGCGGCGGCGGCCCAGGGGCTGCGGCGGCCCTTGGAGCGGCGCGTGGTCTCTCGTGCCATGTCGGGGTTCAGCTCCGCTCTCACTTGAGGAAGTAGATGACGAGGAACAGGGCGATCCAGACGACGTCGACGAAGTGCCAGTAGTACGACACGACGATGGACGACGTCATCTCTTTGCGCCCGAAGTTCTTGACGGCGTAGGCGCGGCCGATCACCAGGAGGAAGGCGATGAGGCCGCCGGTGACGTGCAGGGCGTGGAAGCCGGTGGTGAGGTAGAAGGCCGAGGCGTACGCGTTGGCGTAGATCGGGAGGCCCTCGGTGACGAGCTGGGCGTACTCCCACACCTGACCCGAGACGAACAGCGCGCCGAGCGCGAACGTCAGCCAGAACCACTCGACCATGCCCCAGCCGAGCCAGCCGCGCTTCTTCGTCGAGTACGGCTGGAACCGCTCGGCGGCGAAGACGCCCATCTGACACGTGACCGACGACAGCACGAGGATGATCGTGTTGACGGTCGCGTACGGGACGTTGAGGTTCGCGGTGCTCTCGGCCCACAGGTCGGGAGAGGTGCTGCGCAAGGTGAAGTAGATCGCGAAGAGGCCCGCGAAGAACATCACCTCGCTGCCGAGCCACACGATGGTTCCGACAGCGACCGGATCCGGCCGCTTGACGGACCGCATGGCCTGGGAGTAGGTCGCTGTGGAGGTCGTCACGCTCCCCATTATGGCCGATTCGGGCCGCCGATTTTCGCATCGGAGGGCATCGATTTGCCCGGACGCTTACTTAGGGGGACCTAAAAGAACACTGCGACTCTGCCGTGAACCCGTGGTGAAGACGCAGAATCGCACGGCAGGGGCGGCTTGTCACGAATCGGTTCCGATTCCCACGCGCCGCTAGGCTTCTGCGTTATGGCGGAGCTGTACACCTGGCCGGGAATCCTCACCACGCTGCTGGAGCGGCGCGACCTCAGCGTCTCGGAGTCGACGTGGGCGATGCGGCAGATCATGTCGGGGGCGGCGACGCCGTCGCAACTGGGCGCGTTCCTGGTCGCACTGCGCGGCAAGGGCGAGACCGTCGACGAGATCGTCGGCTTCCGTGACGCGATCCTCGAGGCCGCCCTGCCTCTCCCGGTGGACGCGGCGGTGCTCGACATCGTCGGCACCGGCGGCGACCGGTTCGGCACCGTGAACGTCTCGACGATGTCGGCGCTCGTGGCCGCGGCATCCGGCGTCCCCGTCGTCAAGCACGGCAACAAGGCGGCGAGCTCGTCTTCGGGTTCGTCGGACGTCCTGGCGGCGCTGGGCGTCGACCTCACCCTCTCGCCCGAGGCCGTCGCCGAGACGCTCTCGAAGGCCGGGATCACGTTCGCCTTCGCGTCGGCGTTCCACCCGGGGTTCCGTCACGCGGGACCCACCCGCGCCGAACTCGGCGTGCCCACCGTCTTCAACTTCCTCGGACCGCTGTGCAATCCGGCGCGCGCCGAGGCGAACGCGGTCGGCGTGGCTCACCTCGACCGCGTCCCCCTGATCACCGGCGTGTTCCGCACGCGCGGCGCGACGGCGCTGGTGTTCCGCGGCGACGACGGACTGGACGAGCTCACCACCACCGGCCACAGCCGCCTGTGGGAGGTCAGCCGGGGCGACATCCACGAGCACGACCTGGACCCGCGCGACCTCGGGATCCCGCTCGCCGACATCGACGACCTGCTCGGCGGCGACCCGGCGCACAACGCCCAGGTGGTCCGCCGCGTGCTCGGCGGCGACCAGGGACCGGTCCGCGACATCGTGCTGCTGAACGCGGCCGCGGGCATCGTGGCGTACCGGCTCTTCCGCGACGCGGCCGAGGTGCAGCGTCCGATCCTGGAGCGCCTGGCCGAGGCGCGCGACGCCGCGGCCGCGGCGATCGACAGCGGCGCGGCGGCCTCGACGCTCGATCACTGGATCGACGTCACGCAGTCTCTCGCGTCCTGACGGGTTTTCACGGCCCAAGCTCTTCCGGAGCGTCGTCGGTCCCCGCTACCGTGTGCGACAGGCCCACGACCCTTCTGGAGGACGCCATGACCGATGACACCGCCACCCCGTCCGGCCCCGTCGACGGCTCCGTCGAACCACCTGCCCGCAAGCTCGGCGGCGTCAAGGTCGTGGGGGTGCTCGGCATCATCGCCGGCATCCTGCTGATCGTCGTCGGGATCGTGGCGTGGATCGCGGTGTCGACGCAGCTGCGCGAAGAGAACATCACCGTGGCCGAAGACGCGATGGCGTTCCAGGGCGCGCAGGTCGCGGGGCCGTTCACCGCGTACGTGCAGGCCGAGGTCATCCAGAAGCACGCGCTGGACATGGCGGACGGCCAGACCTACGCCGAGCTGCCGATGGACGACCCGGTGCGTGCGACGGTCATGGACGCGTCGTTCCTGCGCGCCTCGCTGTTCACGTCCGTCGTGGCCTTCGGTGTTGCGGCCTTCGCGATCGGGATGGGCATCCTGTCGATCCTGTTCGGCTGGGGACTGCATCGCCTCGCCGGTGCGCCCGTGGTGGTGCGCCGCGCCGCACCGACATCCTGACCCCGGCGCCCGGTGGACCCGCACGACGCCCTCACCGAGATCGCGACGCTCCTGGAGCGTGAGCGGTCGTCGCGGTACAAGTCGAAGGCGTTCCGCGCGGCTGCCGACGCGATCGAGGGGCTGAGTGACGAGGAACTGCGGGATGCGGCATCCCTGCGCCGGCGCACGGGCGTCGGCGATTCGACCTTCGCCGTGATCCAGCAGGCGCTGGCGGGGGACGTGCCCGGCTACCTGGCCGATCTGCGGGAGCGTGCCGGGGTGCAGCGGGTCTCGACGCTGCGCACGGAGCTGCGCGGCGACCTGCACTCGCACAGCGATTGGTCGGACGGGCTCACGTCGATCGAGCTCATGGTGGATGCCGCACGCGCGCTCGGTCACGAGTACCTGGCGCTCACCGACCATTCGCCGCGCCTGCGCGTCGCGAACGGGCTGTCACCCGAGCGGCTGCGTTCGCAGCTGGAGGTCGTGGCCGGGATGAGCGGCGGCGGGTTCACGCTGCTTTCGGGCATCGAGGTCGACATCCTCGACGACGGCGCGCTCGACCAGGAGGACGAGCTGCTCGACGAGCTGGACGTCGTCGTGGCCTCGGCGCACTCGAAGCTGCGGATGGATCGCGGACCGATGACCCGGCGGCTGGTGGCCGCGGCATCCGATCCTCGCGTCGATGTGCTCGGGCACGTCACCGGCCGGCTCGTGGAGGGGTCGCGCGGTACGCGGCCGCCGTCGACGTTCGAGGCGCGACCGGTGTTCGAGGCCTGCCAGGCGCACGGCGTCGCGGTCGAGATCAACTCGCGGCCCGAGCGTCAGGATCCGCCGGACGACCTGATCGCGCTGGCGCTCGAGATCGGATGCGTGTTCTCGATCGACTCCGACGCGCATGCGCCCGGGCAGCTGTCGCTGCTGGACTACGGAGCCGAGCGCGCCGAGCGCCTCGGTGTGCCGCCGGAGCGCATCGTCACGACATGGCCGCTGGAGCGGCTGCGCGAGTGGACCGGGCGCGACCGCGGCGTGTAGCCGCCGTCGCGCCCGTCGACGCTCACTGCGGGGCGTTGGCGCGCAGCACCTCGAGGCGCGCGCGGTACTCGGTCTCGTCGATGTCGCCCTTCGCGAAGCGCTCGGCGAGCGTGGTCTCGGCCTGGCGAGTGGGCGTGCGCCCGTACGGGCCGTAGCCGCCGGCTGCGGCGGCGCGACGCCAGCGGCGCCCGAAGATCGCGAACAGCAGGACGATCAGGGCGATCCAGAACAGCGGGATCAGCAGGAACCACCAGCCGAAGCCCCAAGGGCCGACGACGTGGGTGGCCACGATTCCGGTGGCGAGTGCAATGGACATGGCGAACCTTCCTGAGCGGGTCGCGCCGGGACGGGCGACCGGATGCCTCCAGTCAAGGCGGGCCGCGGCATCCGCGAATCTGGCTGGGGGAGTGATCCCGGCTGCTCCCTCGGCAGTACGCCGGCGTACGCGCCTACGACGCGGGCCGCATCAGATGCCGGTGAGACCCGATTCGTACGCGATGATCACGAGGCGCACGCGGTCGCGCGCGGCGAGCTTCTGCATGATGCGCGACACGTGGGTCTTGGCGGTGAGCGGTGAGAGGTACAGGCGCGCGCCGATCTCGTCGTTGGTCAGGCCTTCGGCCACGAGGCGCAGGACGTCCACCTCGCGCTCGGTGAGAGTCTGCAGCAGACCGGGATCGGGTGACTGGCGCAGCCCCGCGGCGGCGCGGTCGAGCAGCGTGCGGGTGACGCCGGGCGACAGCAGCGCGTCGCCGTCGGCCACCGCGCGGACGGCGCGGATGAGGTCGGCGGGCTCGGTGTCCTTCACGAGGAACCCGCTCGCGCCGGCGAGGACCGCGCGGACGACGTACTCGTCCAGCTCGAAGGTCGTGACGATCACGACGCGCACGCCGGCGAGCCGCGCGTCGGCGGCGATCTGCTCGGCCGCCCACAACCCGTCGCCGTCGGGCATGCGGATGTCGACGAGGGCGACGTCGGCGGGAGTCTCGCGCAGCCGGCGCAGCAGCTCCTGGCCGCCGGACGCCTCGGCCACGACCTCGAGGTCGGGCTCGGAATCCAGCAGCGCTCGGAAGCCCGCGCGCACCAGCTGGTGGTCATCGGCCAGCGCGACGCGGATCATGCCGCACCCGCCCACGGGAGACGGGCGACGACCGAGGTGCCGCGGGGGCCGCTGTCGACCGTCAGCACGCCGCCGGCGAGCTGCGCGCGTTCGCGCATGCCCCGCAGCCCGCCGCGTTCAGACGCCGAGGAGGGGATGCCGGCGCCGTCGTCGGAGATCGTCACGACGAGGTCGGTCGCATCGCGGCCGACCGTCACCGTGGCGTGGGACGCCGCGGAGTGGCGCACGACGTTGGTCAGTGCCTCTTGGACGATGCGGTACGCCGTGGTCTGCACCGAGCTCGGCGGGGCGTCACCGGCCAGCCGGTCGTCGAGTGCCACCGTGAGCCCGAGTCCCGAGCGGCCGGCGACGAGACTCGGCAGCTGCGCGAGCTGGGGCTGCGGCGTGAGCGGTGCGGTGTCAGGCGACGCGAGCTCGTCGCCGCGCAGGAACGCCAGGACGCCGCGCACCTCGTCGAGGCCCGTGGCGCTGAGGGCCCGGATGTTGGCGAGCGCCTCGCGGGCGCGCTCCGGCTCGCGGTCGAACAGGTGCAGGCCGACGCCGGACTGCACCGCGATCTGGCTGAGCGAGTGCGCGAGCACGTCGTGCAGTTCGCGGGCGATGCGGGTGCGCTCCTCCTGCTCGGCCGCACGACGGCGCGCGGCCAGCTGCTGGCGCCGCTGCTGCGCACCGCGGATCCGGGCGCGCATGCCCTCGCCGATTACGAAGCACAGCGCCAGGCCGACCGTCGCGAACGCGATCCGGGCCGGATGCCAGTCCGTCGCCCCGAAGACGCCGGGCGCGAGCTCGGGACCGACCACGGCGATCAGCCAGGCCACGCCGACCGAGACGAGCGCCCAGACGCGTGCGCCGCGCACCACCGCCCCGATGATCGCGAACACGAGGGCGATCGGCGGCGGCCCGCCGACCGGCGGCACGAACAGGTCGACCGCGGTGAGCGCGGCCACCACGGCGACGGTGGGGCCCGGCAGCCATCGCGCCGCGAGCAGGCACAGAGCGGATGCCGCGGCCAGTGCGATGCTGGCCGCCGCCGCCGCCGGGGGCACGTGCTGCCACCACGACAGCCCGATCGTGCCGGGGACCTGCACGATGAGCGAGACGAACACCGGGACCAGCAGGATCACGGCGGGCGACGGCCGGAAGCGGAGTCCGGCATCGCCGCTGGCCGAAGGCACCTCGGATCCGGTCGTCGGGGAACCGAAGCGCGCAGGGCCGAGCATGCGCTCGATGCTACGCCGCGGCCCACTGTGAGGAGTCTGACCGCGGGAGCGGCCGGTGTACTCCTGCGGGAGTACACCGGCCGGCATCAGACCGCGTCGAGCGCGTCGACGATGCGGGTGACGGCGGTGCCCAGCGCCCACTTCTCGGCGAGGGCGGACGCCTCGGACCTGGCGGCCTCGTCGAGCGGGCGCAGCCGGTGGTCGGGCACGTCGAGGGGGAGGTCGCGGACGACCGCGACGACAGTCGGCGCAACGGCGAGGTAGGGCAGGCCCGCGAGCACCTTGGATCGCACGCCCGCCGACATGCCTTCGCCGGCCTCGGCGGCTGCGATGATCCCGGCGAGATCGCCGTGCGTCGCAAGCAGGCCCGCAGCCGTCTTCTCGCCGATGCCCGCGACGCCCGGCAGGCCGTCTGACGAGTCGCCCCGCAGCGTCGCGAAGTCGGCGTACTGCGAGGGCAGCACGCCGTACTTGCCGACGACGGCGGCGTCGGTGAGCACCTCGAGGTTGCTCATGCCGCGCGCGGTGTAGACGACCCGCACGTCGCGGGAGTCGTCGACGAGCTGGAACAGGTCGCGGTCGCCGGTGACGATGTCGACCGGCATGCTCGCCGTCGTGGCGAGGGTGCCGATGACGTCGTCGGCCTCGTGCTCGGGCGCACCGACGATGCGGATGCCCAGGGCGCCGAGCACGTCGCGGATGACGGGCACCTGCACTTCGAGCGGGTCGGGCACCTCTTCGACGTCCGGCCCGCCCGCGACCACCTCGGCGACGCGGTGGGTCTTGTACGTGGGGATCAGGTCGACGCGCCACTGCGGTCGCCAGTCGTCGTCCCAGCAGGCGACGAGGTGCGTCGGGCGGTAGGTCGTCACGAGCCTGGTGATGATGTCGAGGAAGCCGCGCACGGCGTTCACCGGCGTGCCGTCCGGCGCGCGCACCGTGTCGGGCACCCCGTAGAACGCGCGGAAGTAGAGGGACGCGGAGTCGAGGAGCATCAGGCGGTCGGTCACGCGTTCATCCTGGCATGCGCCTCCGACGCCGTGGCGGCGGGTGCCGTCGCGCGGGCGGCGGGGGAGACACCGGTCGTTCACCTGCGCGATGGATGCCGGTCCCCGGGCGGCACCCGTCTCGTTCACGTCGCCCGCCCACCGTGGGGAGACAGCCGCGGAAGGGGGCGTTCATGGGCCGTGAAGATGTGCTTGCGTGGGTGGAATCGCCGCTGCAGCTCGTGGGTGCCGCAGAGTGGGCCGCCGCCCACTCCACGACCGTGCCGGTCGCGGGCCGCCTGACGCCGCAGATCTCGGCGACGGCCGACGCGCTGCTCGCCCGCGGTGCGCGCTTCGGCGCGCTGGAGCCGTACCTCGGCATCCCGTGGAATCTTCTGGCGGCGCACGGGCACTGGCTCGTCGGCGACGGCTTCTCGGGGCAGTTCCGCCTCGCCGCGGCCGTCCTGCGCCCGCGCCGCCTGACGTTCCTCGACGACGGCGCCCAGGCGATCGCATATGCCGACACGCTGCTCGGCCGCCGCCCGTACGCACGGCCCGACATCCACGAGCGGGGACTCACGACGCTCGCCGCACCGTTCGCCGCCGAACTCGTGCACCGACGGGCGGGCGCCCGCCGTGCCGGTATTTTCACTGCGTTCGACCTCGGCGCCGACCGCGTCGACGCGCTCGCGGACCAGGGGTTCGACATCGGCCGTCACGACTTCTCGTGGACGCGCGCGACCGCGCCGGCGGCGCCCGAGCTCGGCCGTCGCATCGTGCTGGGCAGCGCCCTGCCGGTCGATGGGCGCATGATGCTGCTCGACTACGTGCGCTGGGTGCGCACGGCCGGCGCGGACGGCGCCGTCTACCTGCCGCACCGCCGCGAGACCGCCGAGCAGCTGAACGCCGTCGCGTCGGTGCCCGGCATCCGGGTGCAGCAGACCGGCCTGCCCGTCGAGCTGGTGCTGGCCGGCGCCCGAGAGCCGCTGGAGGTGCTGACGCTCCCCTCGAGCACGACCACGACGCTGCCGCTGGTGCTGGCAGGCACCGGTGCCACCGTGCGCACGGTCCTCGCGACCTCGAGCCGCGCCCCCCGAGGGAATCGGGCCGTCGCATGAGCGAGGCCGTGGCGATCATCCCCGCACGCGGCGGGTCGAAGGGGGTCCCGCGCAAGAATCTGCAGCGCGTGGGCGGCGTGCCGCTGGTCGCGCGCGCCGTGGCAGCCGCGCAGCAGAGCCCCGCGATCCGGCGCGTGGTCGTGACCACCGACGACGCCGACATCGCCGCCGTCGCGGCCGAGTGGGGCGCCGAGATCGTCGAGCGTCCCGCCGACCTCGCTGCGGACGAGTCGACCTCCGAGGGGGCGCTCCTGCACGCGCTGGACGAGCTGGAGCGCCGCAGGATCGACGTGGGCGTGCTCGCCTTCCTGCAGGCGACATCGCCGTTCATCGACGTCGCGGCCCTGACCGACGCCGTCCACCTGGTGCGCTCGCGTCGCCGCGACAGCGTGTTCTCGGCCGTCGAGACGTACGGATTCCTCTGGGAGAAGGGCGTCGGGGGCGCGGCGGCCGCCGTGAACCACGACCTCGAGTTCCGCCCGCGCCGTCAGGACCGCGAGCCCCACTTCCTCGAGACCGGTGCCTTCTATGTGATGCGCGCCGCGGGGTTCCGTGCCGCACGCCACCGGTTCTTCGGCAGCGTCGGCATCGCCGAGGTGTCGCCGCGCACTGCGATCGAGATCGACACGTCCGACGAGCTGGAGCTCGCCCGGGCGATCGCGCCGCTGATCGACCGTGCCGAGCCGATGCAGGTGGATGCCGTCGTCACCGACTTCGACGGAGTCCACACCGACGACACCGTCCGCGTCGACGAGCACGGCATCGAGTCGGTGGTCGTGAGCCGCTCCGACGGCATGGGCGTGTCGCTGCTGCGTGCCGCCGGCATCCCGCTGCTCATCCTGTCGACCGAGGCGAACCCGGTCGTCACCGCCCGCGCGCGCAAGCTCGGCGTCGAGGTGATCCAGGCCGCGCACGACAAGGCGGCGGCGCTGCAGGAGTGGGCGGACGCCCACGGCATCCCGCCGGCTCGCATCGCGTACCTCGGCAATGACGTCAACGACCTGCCGTGCCTGCACCTCGTCGGCTGGCCGGTCGCCGTGCCCGACGCGCATCCTCTCGTCCTGTCCGCCGCGCGCGCCGTGCTCGACCGTCCCGGCGGCGCCGGCGCGGTGCGTGATCTCGCCGATCGCGTGCTGGCCGGCCGGGATGCGGCATCCGCTCTTCTCCTCGCACCACACCCCACGAGCCCCCAGGAGGCATCATGACCGTCACGATCGGATCCCGCGTCGTCGGGGGCGGACGCCCCGCGTACGTGATCGCCGAGATCGGCCTCAACCACAACGGCGACGTCGAGATCGCCAAGCAGCTCATCGACGTGGCCGCCGACGCCGGCGCGGACGCGGTGAAGTTCCAGAAGCGCACGCCCGAGATCGCGACCCCCGAGCACATGCGCGACATCCCGCGCGAGACGCCGTGGGGAACCATGAGCTACCTCGACTACCGCCGCCGCGTCGAGTTCGACCGCGACCAGTACATCGAGATCTCGGACCACGCGCTGCTGCGCGGACTCGAGTGGTTCGCGTCGCCGTGGGACGTCCCGTCCGTGGCGTTCCTCGAGGATCTCGGCGTCGTCGCCCACAAAGTCGCCTCGGCCTCGCTCACCGACCGCGAACTGCTGGAGGCGCTGCGCGACACGGGCAAGCCGATCATCCTGTCGACCGGCATGTCGACGACCGAGCAGATCGACGCCGCGATCGAGGTGCTGGGCACCGACCGGCTCGTGCTGATGCACGCGACCTCGACCTACCCGATGGAGCCCGAAGAAGCGAACCTGCGCATGATCCCGTCGCTGCGCGACCGGTACCCCGGTGTGCCGGTGGGCTACTCGGGTCACGAGCGCGGCCTGCAGATCTCGATCGCCGCGGTGGCGCTGGGCGCCGTGGCGGTGGAGCGCCACATCACGCTCGACCGCACGATGTGGGGATCGGACCACGCGGCGTCGCTGGAGCCCGCGGGCCTGAAGAACCTGGTGCGCGACATCCGCGTGATCGAGGCGGCCCTCGGCGACGGCGTCAAGCGCGTGTACCCCGGCGAACTCGCGCCCATGGCGAAGCTGCGCCGCGTCCCCGCGTGACGCGCGTGGCCGGCCGTCCGCCGCGCATCGTCGCGATCGCCGACACCGACTCGTACGTGAAGTGGGCGGCCGCCCTCCTGGGGGCCGAGGGCGGGAGAGTGGATGCCGCACTTCTGGTCCTGGAGACGCCCCTGGTCGTGAGCGACTCGCAGCTCGCGTCGGCGCTCGTGGGAAGCGCACTGGCGCGCGACCGCGTCGAGAGGATCGCCCACGCCGCCCTCGCGGCCCGGCTGGCGCAGCTGCGCCCCGACGCCGTGCTGCTCGGCGCGCGAGGCCCGCTCGTGCGGGTGCTCGCCCGCGAGATCGCCGACCTGCAGCCGCGGCCGGTGCTGGTGACCGGGCTGCCCGGCATCTCGATCCCCGCGACACGCAAGGCTGTCGTCTACCGCCTGCAGTGCGACCTGTTCGTCGTGCACTCGCAGCGCGAGGTGCGCGAGTTCGGCGCACTGTCGGCGCGCACCGGGTACGCGCACCGCTACGCCCTCGCGACTCTGCCGTTCGCACGCGGCGCCTCCGGGGTGGCCGGGGCCGCGGCCGCCGGCAGCCGGCCGGGCGGCACCGACCTGGTGTTCGCCACGCAGGCCAAGGTGCCCGCGGAGCGCGAGGACCGGTTGCGCATCGCCCGTCTGCTGCGTGCAGCGGCCGAAGCGGACCCGTCGCGCCGGGTCGTCGTGAAGCTGCGTGCGGCGGCGGGAGAGCACCAGACGCACGTCGAGCAGGACGGTTATCCCGAGCTGCTGGCGTCCCTCGGGCCGCTGCCGCCCAACCTCGTGACGTCCACGGCGCCGATGGCGCGGGCACTGGCGAGCGCCGAGGGTCTGGTCACGGTCAGCTCGACGGCGGCGATCGAGGCGATCGCGAGCGGTGTCCCGGTGATCGCCCTGGACATGTTCGGGGTGTCGGCGAGCCTCATCAACGAGACGCTCGCCGACGCCGACCTGCTCGCGGGCGAGGAGGACGTGGTCGCGCGGCGGTTCCGGCATCCCGATCCGGAGTGGCTCGACGAGAACTACTTCCACGCCCCGGCTGCCGATGACTGGACCGACGCGCTGGACAGCCTGATCGCGCTGCGCGCGGCGGGTGCCCTGCCGCAACGGGCGCCGTTCGCCCGGCGCGGCGGCGCCCTGCGCGACGCGTGGGAGCGCCGGATCGCGCTCGGGCGCAGCGACACGTCGGCTTCCGGCGCGATCGCATACGCCGTCGGGATGCCGGCGCGCACGGCCGTGCGCCTCGCGAACCGCGCGCGGCGGGCCCTGCGCAAGGGCGCCGATGCTGGAACGGGCGCGGTCGCGAGCGCGACGGCCGGGCTGCCGGAAGAAGCCGGCGATCTCGTCCGGGGGGAAGCGGATCGCCGGCTCCGGGCGGGTCGTTGAGACCGCCCCTCGTGCCCTCCGGGGGTCGGGCACGAGGTGGGGTCCCGGGCGACACCTCGCCCTGCGGGGAATCGCGGGGGGACCGGGGGTTTGCCCCTCCGCGATGTCTTGTTCACCCTCCCAACCGCGCCTGTGAGAAGGCTATGCCGGCGCCACATGAAGGCTCGACGCCCGCCGTGCACCTGCTGGGCGCCTGTGGGCGCGCTCCCACGCCGGTGATCGCGCGCGGCTCCGCGCGTGCGCGGGAGGGCAGGCGTAGTCTCGTGCGATGACCTCCGCCGCCGGCCGGACCGAGCTGCGCGCACTGCTCGATGAACTGCGCGACTCCGCGACGGTGCGCCTCGCCGTCAACGAGCAGACGCTGGCCGAGCTTCGTGCCGATCGTGGCGCCGACGTCGCCGACGACGAGCACGATCCCGAGGGCGTGACGCTGTCGGGCGAGTGGTCGCGCGCAGTGGCCTTCGCCGACGCCGAGCGCCGCGAGCTCGCCGAGATCGACGATGCGGTCGCCCGCTGGGAGGCAGGGACCTACGGTGTATGCGTCGACTGCGGCCGCGGCATCCCGATCGCCCGCCTGCGCGTGCGTCCGTTCGCCACCCGCTGCGTCGCCTGCGCCGAGAAGGCCGGTGCCTGATGTCGTTCGGAGTCGCGGCGTCCCGCACGCCGCGAGACGGCTTCGCGCGGCCGGCCGCGGGGGATCCGTGCCCGTGCGGCAGCGGTGAGCGTTTCGAGGGATGCTGCCGCCCGGCCCTGCACGGCACCCCCGCGCCGACCGCGGAACGGCTCATGCGATCGCGGTACACGGCGTTCGTCGTCGGCGACGCGCCCTACCTCTCGGGCACCTGGCACCCGGGCACGCGCCCCGAGGAGCTGACCCTCGATCCCGCGCAGAAGTGGACGGGCCTGGAGATCATCGATGCCGAGGGCGGCGGCGAGAGCGACACGCGCGGCGTCGTGGAGTTCCGCGCCGCCTGGCGGTGCGGCGCCGATCGCGGCGTGCTGCACGAGCGCAGCCGCTTCGTGCGTCAGGCCGAGCGCTGGTGGTACCTCGACGGGCGGATCGATCCGGACTGACCGGCTCCGGTCGCGCCGGCCGCGGCTAGCGTGAGAGCCATGACCACTCAGGCTGAGAAAGCACAGACCCTCGCGCGCCTCCACGCCGCCCCCGAGATCCTCCGCGTCGTGAACGTGTGGGATGCCGTGTCGGCGCGCGCCGTCGCCGCGCTCCCCGAGACGCGCGCGATCGCGACCGCCGGCCATTCGATCGCGGCGACGTTCGGTTACCCCGACGGGGGCATCCCGCTGGAGGTGACGCTGGACATGCTGGGGCGAATCGTGGAGGCGGCCGGCGACCTGCCGGTGAGCGCAGATCTCGACGGCGGCTACGCCGATGCGGGCGAGACGGTCCGCCGCGCGATCGGCAAGGGCGTCGTCGGCGCCAACGTCGAGGACAGACTGCGACCGCTCGACGAGGCGGTGGCGGCCGTGGAGGCGATCGTGGCCGCAGGCGCGGCAGAGGGCGTCCCGTTCGTGCTGAACGCGCGCACCGACGCGTTCGTCCGAGGCGGTGGACGGCCCCTCGACGAGTCGCTCGCCGACGCGATCGAGCGCGGACGCGCCTATCTCGCCGCCGGTGCGGACCTCGTGTTCGTCCCCGGGATCCTGGATGCCGACGTCACGCGCCGACTGGTCGAGGGGATCGGCGAGCGCAAGATCAGCGTGATCGGCCTGCCGGGCGCTCTCTCGTCCACCGAGTACGAGGCGCTCGGCGTCGCGCGCATCTCGTACGGGCCGATGACGCAGCGCGTCGCGCTGACGGCGCTGCAGGACGTCGCCGCCGAGCTGTACGCGGGGGGAGTCGTGCCCGCCGGCACGCGCGCGCTCAACTGACGCGGAGGCCTCTTCGGCCGGCCCGCGGGAATCCTCGCCGGCCGGCCGCTGTTGTCGCAGGCATGGAGCCCGTACCCGTCGATGTCGTCGTGATCGGCGCCGGGCAGGCGGGACTGTCGGCCGCCTATCACCTGCAGCGGCGCGGGTACGCGCCGCTGCAGGCGGGCGACCTCGATCGCACCTACGTCGTGCTCGACGCGAACCCCGCACCGGGCGGCGCATGGCAGCACCGGTGGTCGTCACTGCGGATGGCCACGGTCAACGGCATCCACGAACTGCCCGGGTTCGCGGTGCCGCCCGCGGACCCGTCGGCCGCCAGCCGCGAGGTGCTGCCGGCGTACTTCGCCGAGTACGAGGCGCGGTACGCGCTCGACGTCCGACGGCCGGTGCGCGTGAGGGCGGTGCGCCGCGCCGACGACCATCCCCGCGGTCGGCTCGTCGTCGAGACGGACAGCGGCACGTGGGCCGCGCGGTTCGTCATCAACGCCACCGGCACGTGGACGCGTCCGTTCTGGCCGCGCTACCCGGGTCAGGAGCGCTTCCGCGGCCGTCAGCTGCACGTGGCCGACTACGTGTCGGCCGAGGAGTTCCGCGGCCGCCGGGTCGTGATCGTCGGGGCGGGGATCTCGGCGGTGCAGCTGCTCGACGAGATCTCGCGTGTGGCCGACACCTTCTGGGTCACCCGCAGCGAGCCGGACTGGAGCGACGAGGCGTTCGACATCCCGGCGCGGGTCGCGGCGATCGCCGGCGTCGAGGACCGTGTGCGCCGCGGACTTCCGCCCGGCAGCGTAATCTCGGTCACCGGCATGCACTGGACGCCGTGGGCGCGCGCCGCGCAGGAGCGGGGCGTGCTGGTGCGGCATCCCATGTTCTCCGCGATCGAGGAGGACGGTGTCCGCATGCCGGACGGGTCGTTCGAACGCGCCGACGTGATCGTGTGGGCCACGGGCTTCCGCCCGGCGCTGGACCATCTGTCGCCGCTGCGGCTGCGCACGCCGGAGGGTGGCTTCCGTGTCGAGAACGGCCGCTCGCTCGATGAGCCGCGCCTGTTCCTCATCGGGTATGGGCCGTCCCAGTCCACGGTGGGCGCCAATCGCGCCGGACGGGCCGCCGTGCGCGCGATCGTCGCGGACGCCGTGCCGGAGGACGCGCTCGTCGCCTGACGAACGCGGCCGACTCGCGTAGCGTGAGACGAAAGACGGAGGGACGTCCATGGCCCGAATCCTGATCTTCGGCGGACACGGCAGGGTCGCCCTGCTCCTCGCGCCGCTCCTCGTGGCCCGGGGACACACGGTGACCGCGGTGATCCGCAACGCCGCGCACGAGGCCGAGGTCGCCGCGACCGGCGCGCAGCCGCTCGTCGCGGACGTCGAGACGCTCGACGCCGCCCAGCTGGAGAACATCGTCGGCGGCAACGACGTGGTCGTCTGGTCCGCGGGCGCCGGTGGCGGGGATCCCGTCCGCACCTACGCCGTCGACCGCGACGCCGCCATCCGCTCGATGGATGCGGCGTCCGCCGCCGGCGTGCTGCGGTACGTCATGGTGTCGTGGATCGGCTCGCGTGCCGATCACGGCATCGGCCGCGACGACTCGTTCTTCGCCTATGCCGACGCCAAGTGGGCGGCCGACGCGCACCTCGCCGCGAGCGACCTCGACTGGACGATCCTCGCGCCGGGCACACTGACGCTCGATCCGCCCACCGGACGCATCGAACTCGATCCGGCGGGCCGGGGCGCCGTGCCGCGCGCGGATGTCGCCGACGTCATCGCGGCCGCGATCGCCGACGACGCCACGATCGCTCGCACGATCCGCTTCGGCGGAGGGGACGAGATCATCGGCCACGCGATCGCCTGACGGCCCGTCCGCGCCTAGGCTCGGAGCATGCTCGCCACCATCATCCACGCCGCCCGCGACATCCGTGTCGAGGAGGTGCCCGAACCGGTGCTCTCCACCGGCGCCGACGCGATGGTGCGGGTGGTGGCCGCGTGCGTGTGCGGCTCCGATCTGTGGCCATACCGCGGCGTGACGCCGACCAAGCGGCCCCACCGCATCGGCCACGAGTTCGTCGGCATCGTCGAAGAGGTCGGCCCGGAGGTGCGCGCCGTGCGCCCCGGCGACTTCGTGATCGCACCGTTCTACGTGTGCGACGGGACCTGCGCCAACTGCCGCAACGGCGTGAGCACGTCGTGCCTGCACGGCGGCTGGTGGGGGAGCGACGACCGCTTCGGCGGCTTCGCCGACGGCGGCCAGGGCGAGCGCGTGCGCGTGCCGCTGGCGGACGGCACTCTCGCGGTCGTGCCGGGTCCGGTGGCGGACGACGAGGTCCCCGGCCTGCTCACGCTCAGCGACGTCATGGGCACGGGGCACCACGCCGCGGTGTCGGCGGGCGTCGGCCCGGGCGACGCCGTCGCGGTCGTCGGCGACGGCGCGGTCGGACTGTGCGCGATCATCGCCGCGAAGCGCCTGGGCGCGACCACGATCATCGCGATGTCGCGGCATCCGCAGCGCCAGGCGCTGGCGCGCGAGTTCGGCGCCACGCACGTCGTCGAAGAGCGCGGGGATGCCGGTGTCGAGGCCGTTCAGGCCCTCACCGGCGGGATCGGCGCCGATCGCGTGCTGGAGTGCGTCGGCACGAAGGAGTCGATGGACCAGGCGCTGCGCTCGACGCGCCCCGGCGGAATGGTCGGCTACGTCGGCGTGCCCAACGGCGGACCCGAGCTGCCGGTGCGCCCGATGTTCGACCGGAACGTCGGCGTGAACGGCGGGGTCGCCCCGGTCCGCGGCTACATCGACGAGCTGCTGCCCGACGTGCGATCGGGCGCCATCCGCCCCGGCCGCGTGTTCGACCTCGAGCTGCCGCTCCGCGAGGCCGCCGAGGCCTATGCTGCGATGGACGAACGCCGCGCGACCAAGGTGCTGCTGCGGCCCTGACCCGCTTCGGCGACGCGCCCGCGCGCCTGCGCGCGCCCGCGCTTGAGTACGGTAGAACAGCAGGAGTCGAAGGGAACCCCGTGAAGATCGTCAAGCGCATCGTTCTGGTGCTCGTCATCGCGTTCGCGGCGTTCTACCTCATCACCCGCCCGCAGGATGCGGCCAACGCCGTGCAGGGTGCGATCAACGCCGTCGTGGGCGCCGTGATGGCCGTGGTCGACTTCTTCGTGGCCCTCGCTGCGGGCTGAGCGTGTTCGATCCGCGGATCGACAAGCACCTGATCGCGGATCAGGGGGAGTACGTCGTCGACGAGGTCCGCAAGCACTGGGCGGCGACGGTCTCGGCCGTGCTCGAACTGGTCGGCGGTCTCGTCGTGTTCGTGTTGGCGTTCGTCGTCCCCCCGCAGGTCTGGTGGCTGCCGGCCCTCGTCGGCGCCGGCATCGGCGCGCACGCCTTCTGGCGCATCTTCGAGCAGCGCATGGACCGCTTCGTCATCACCAACATGCGGGTCTTCCGCGTGCACGGCATCCTGTCGCAGCGCATCGCGACCATGCCGCTCGCGCGCATCCTCGACATCTCGGTCTACAAGCCGTTCATCGGGCGCATCTTCGGCTACGGCCACTTCGTCTTCGAGTCGGCCGCGCAGGAGCAGGGGCTGCGCGAGATCCGCTACGTCGGCGACCCCGATACGCGTGGCCTCACGATCCAGCGCGTCATCGCCCAGGCCGGGCTGCGCGGCGCCGCCGGCCGTGGCGACCCGGCGAACGGGCTGCCGTCGCCGGTGCAGCCCCCGCCGCGGGCGGTGCCGCAGCCGCAGCCCCAGCCGCAGCCGGCGGCGACAGTCACGGTCGTGCCGTACGACGAGGGCCGCGCGACGGCGCCGGTCTCGGGGATCGAGCGGGGGAGCTCGCAAGCCGGCTGGGACTGGCTCGCCGACGCCCAGCGCCGCGAGGACGAGCGCCTCGCGCAGCTGCGCGGTGAGCCCCCGAAGGGCGCCGCGTCGTTCGATCCGGACCGCACGAACACGGCTCCGATCGACCTGCCGCGCTGAGCTTCCAGCCCCGTTCGGGAACATCGCGGGCGACCCTCGCGTTCTGATACCCTGGAGTGTCACTCGTGTGGCTGTTTCGCCACGCCCGGAGCCGATCGCGGCTCGGACGCACCCCGCAGGGGGCATGAGCGGCATCGCAATGAAATCCGCTTCGCTTCGGTCTGAGGCATCCGTTCGCGTCCGCGCGGTCGGAGGCCGCTGAGGCCCGGAGCCTGATATCCCAACCCAACAAGGACAACCCACTACATGACTAGCGCAACGACCGCCACGGCCACCAAGCAGGTCGCGATCAACGACATCGGATCTGCTGAGGACTTCCTGGCCGCGGTCGAACTGACGATCAAGTCCTTCAACGACGGCGACCTCATCGAAGGCACCGTGGTGAAGGTCGACCGCGACGAGGTCCTCCTCGACGTCGGCTTCAAGACCGAGGGCGTCATCCCCTCGCGTGAGCTCTCCATCAAGCACGACGTCGACCCCAACGAGGTCGTCAAGGTCGGCGACGAGGTCGAAGCCCTCGTTCTCCAGAAGGAGGACAAGGAAGGCCGCCTCATCCTGTCGAAGAAGCGCGCGCAGTACGAGCGTGCGTGGGGCGACGTCGAGAAGATCAAGGAGAACGACGGTGTCGTCACCGGCTCCGTGATCGAGGTCGTCAAGGGCGGCCTCATCGTCGACATCGGCCTGCGTGGCTTCCTCCCCGCTTCGCTCATCGAGCTGCGTCGCGTCCGCGACCTCACGCCGTACCTCGGCCAGGAGATCGAGGCGAAGATCCTCGAGCTCGACAAGAACCGCAACAACGTCGTGCTCTCGCGCCGCGCCCTGCTCGAGCAGACGCAGTCCGAGTCGCGCACCACGTTCCTCAACAACCTCCACAAGGGCCAGGTCCGCAAGGGCACGGTCTCGTCGATCGTCAACTTCGGTGCGTTCGTCGACCTCGGTGGCGTCGACGGTCTCGTCCACGTCTCGGAGCTCTCGTGGAAGCACATCGAGCACGCGTCCGAGGTCGTCGAGGTCGGCCAGGAGGTCACCGTCGAGATCCTCGAGGTGGACCTGGACCGCGAGCGCGTCTCGCTGTCGCTGAAGGCGACGCAGGAGGACCCGTGGCAGGTCTTCGCCCGTACGCACGCGATCGGTCAGGTCGCGCCGGGCAAGGTCACCAAGCTCGTTCCGTTCGGCGCGTTCGTGCGCGTCGCGGACGGCATCGAGGGCCTCGTGCACATCTCGGAGCTGTCGGGCAAGCACGTCGAGCTCGCCGAGCAGGTCGTGTCGGTCGGCGAAGAGGTCTTCGTCAAGATCATCGACATCGACCTCGAGCGTCGCCGCATCTCGCTGTCGCTCAAGCAGGCGAACGAGTCGGTCGACCCCTACGGCACCGAGTTCGACCCGGCCCTCTACGGCATGGTCACCGAGTACGACGAGAACGGGGAGTACAAGTACCCCGAGGGCTTCGACTCCGAGACCAACCAGTGGAAGGAAGGCTTCGACGAGCAGCGCGAGAAGTGGGAGCAGGAGTACGCCGCCGCCCACGCTCGCTGGGAGGCGCACAAGGCTGCCGTCATCAAGGCCCTCGAGGCCGAGGCCGCCGCTCCGGTCGAGACCGGCTCGTCCTCGTACTCGTCCGACAGCGGCCCGGTGGGCACGCTCGCGGACGACGAGGCCCTCGCCGCTCTGCGCGAGAAGCTCTCGGGTCGCTGATCGAAGAGCTGACGCTCGCGGTTCGCTGAACCGTCTGGTCCGAAAGGGGCCGTCGCCGAAAGGCGGCGGCCCCTTTCGCCTGCCCGGGCGATGTCGGGGGCCCGGCGTATGGTCGCTGCGTGCCTGTGAGACCTGCCGTGCGTGCCGAACCGGTTTCGGATGTCGATCCGGCGCCGTCGCGCTGCCTGATGGGCGAGGGATGCCGGGGCCCGGTGCCGTCCGACGCGCCGGTGCCGTTGTGTGAGCGTCACCTCGCTGCAGTCGTCGAGTGGGGCGAGAGTGCGTACGGCGTCGCCGACGTGCTGCCGTCGCCGTGCCGGCTGTGCGGATCGCGGCTGGGCGTGCGCTATCCGTCCGGCTGGCTGTGCGCGGTGTGCGAGTGGCGGCACGGCGAGGTCCCCGACGCCGACATCGCGCCGCCGCGCGTCGAGGTCGTGTACTACCTGCGTTACGCCGACCGCATCAAGATCGGCACGACCGGCAATCCGCGGCAGCGGTTCGCGGCGATCTGGCACGACGAGCTGCTGGCGTTCGAGCGTGGCGGACGCCCGGTCGAGCAGGCGAGGCACGCGCAGTTCGCCGAGGACCGGCATCCCGGCACCGAGTGGTTCCGGATCTCGCCGGCGCTGCAGGCGCATGTCGCGGTGCTCGCGGCCGGTGTCGAGGACCCGTGGCGGCTGCACGCGAGATGGGTGAGCGAAGCCCTCGCGGCCAGGCTGTGACAGCAGCACAGTGGCATTGCGGATGCCGCCGGGTGGCGGCATCCATTACCTTCAGGGTGTGAGCGCCGACACGCCGGGGGGAACGGGTAAGCCCGGAGTGCGCCCGCGCACGCATGCGCCGGCCCCGGACGCCGCCGACCGCACGCGCGGTCGCACCGCCACACTGAACCAGCTGCTGCTGGCCGCCGTCGTGTTCGTGCTCGGCGTGCTCGTCGCCCTCGGGCCGTTCCGGGGCGATGCGGTGATGTTCTTCGTCGGGCTCGTCGTGGTCGTCGTCGTGACGGCTGCCACCCTCGTCGTGCCGTGGAACCGGATGCCCTACGGGTGGGTCGCGGTGGTCCCGGCGATCGACATCCTCGCCATCACGATCATGCAGATCGCGGCGCCGGACTCGGTGCTCGGCCTGCTGTGGATCTTCCCGACGACCTGGCTCGCGGGCGGCTTCGGGCTGCTGGGGCTCTTCGGCGTCATCGTCGCCATCGCCGGGGTCATCAGCGTGCTCACCGTGCAGAACGCGACCGAGGTCACGTACCGCACGTTCCTGCTGCCGCTCGTGCTGATCGCGGTCGCCACGACGAGTCACCTGAACGCGCGCCGCTCAGATGCGCAGCGGACGCTGCTGGCCAAGCAGTCGCAGCTGCTGCGCAGCATCCTCGACCGCGCCCGGCGGCAGGAGCAGATCGTCACCGAGGTGCTCGACGCCGTCGACTTCGGCGTCGTGCGGATCGCACCCGACGGCCGGGTGGCGGTCACGAACGAGGCGCACGGCCGTCTGCAGCAGGGGATCGAGCCCGACGACAATGCCGAGGCCGCCGCGTTCCGCGACGACGGGACGACGCCGCTGCCCGCCGCCGAGCTGCCGCTGGAACGGGCACGGCGCGGCGAGTCGTTCGACGACCAGGTGGTGTGGTTCGGCGTCGAACCGGGGCCGCGGCGCGCGCTCACCACGGCGGCGCGGCGACTCACCGACCCCGACGGCCAGGATGCCGGCGCCATCGTCGTCTCGCGCGACGTGACCGCCGAGCTCATGGCGCTGAAGGCCCGCGACGAGCTGGTCGCGTCGGTGTCGCACGAGTTGCGCACCCCGCTCACGTCGATCCTCGGGTACCTCGACCTCGCGATCGAGGATCCCGGAACGCCCTCGAACGTCCGCGACGGCCTCGACGTCGCCGAGCGCAACGCCGAGCGCCTGCTGCGCATCGTCGCCGACATCCTCGCGGCGTCCAGCTCGTCGCCGTCGTCGGTCGAGGCGTCGCTCGTGCCGCAGCTGCTCGACGTGCAGGACCTCGTGCGCGCGGCCGCCGCCGACGCCGTGACGCGTGCGGCCGGCCGCGCCATCACGATCGACGTAACGGGGCTCGAACCGGCGACAGCGTGGGCAGACGCCCTGCGCCTGCGGCAGGTCGTCGACAACCTCGTGTCGAATGCGATCGCCTACAACAAGGACGGCGGCACCGTGTACGTCGGCACCACGAGCGACGGCACGTCGAGCTGGATCCTGGTGCGCGACACCGGCGTCGGCATCTCAGAGGCCGATCGCTCACGCCTGTTCCAGCGCTTCTACAAGGCGGGGTCCGAGCGTCGCGCCGGCACCGGGCTGGGCCTCGCGATCACCCGCGACATCGTGCGCGCCCACGGCGGCGAGCTCGGCCTGCGCAGCGCGGTCGGCGTCGGTTCCACATTCATCGTGAAGCTCCCTGCGATCGCTCCCGAAGGAGACCCGGCATGATCCTCGACCTCGACAGCGTGCTGGTGATGACCGCGCTGGTGGTCAATGTGAGCGGTGTGCTGTTCATCCTGGAGACCCTGCTGCGCCGCGACGAGGGCGCCGGGCGCATCTGGTCGATCGGGTTCCTCGCCGCGATGCTCACCACGCTCGCCTACACGGTGTGGGCGCAGACCGACGGCGCGTGGTGGGCTGTCGCCGTCGGCAACGCCGCCTTCGTCGCGGGGACCGGATGCATGTGGCTGGGCTGCCGCCGGTTCAACGGCCGCCGCATGTCGTGGTCGTCGAGCCTGGTCGGCGCCGCGGTGATCGCCGCCTTCACCGCGGTCGCGATCCAGGGCGATGCGGGCGGCGACTGGGCGGGCGCGCTGTGGATGTTCGTGCCCCTCCTGGCCTTCGCGGGCGCCGGCGCGGTGGAGTGCCTGCGTGGCGCGCTGCGCGAGTCCCGCACCGCGTGGGTGCTGGGTGCGGTGCTCGGGTTCCAGTCGCTGTACTACGTGTCGCGGACGACGGCATTCGTCACCTCGGGGCCCGACAGTGCGCTGTTCCAGTCCGCGTTCGGCACGCTCACGACGAGCTTCCTCACCGTGACGCTCACGATCGTCGCGGTGGTGGTCACCTCGGTGCTGCGTGCGTCCCGGGCGCCGATGCGCGGCTACGTGCGGCGGATCGACGAGACTGTCGACGGCGAAGGGCTGCTCACAGCCGAGGCGTTCGCGCGCGTGCTGGAAGGGCTGTCGCGCCGCGGGGCGCGACGCGGCGAGACCGTCGCGGTGACGGTCGTGCGCGTGGACGACCTCGACCAGATCTCCACCGCCTTCGGCAGCGAGGTCGCCGGCAACGTGGCCGAGACCTGGCGCGCGGGCGTCCGACGCCACGCTCCCACCAACGCCGTCGTGGCCGAAGACGGGCCGACCGGCATCGCCGTGGCGCTCGCGGTCGCGTCGGCGCAGGAGGCGCGGCGCCAGGCCGGCGCGATCTACCGCGGCCTGTTCGACGACCTCGGTCGCGTGGGCGGGGGTGTGATCCCCGTCGTGGGCGTCGGCGTCGCCCTCAGCGACTCCGTCGGGCACGATCCCGACGGGCTGCTGCGCGTCGCGCGCGAAGCGGCCAGCCGGGCGGCGGCGAACGTCGAGACCTCGGTGCTGGTCGGCGACCCCGAGTAGCGGCATCCACTCGTCCGCCGGCCCGACGCACGCGGCTGGGGACGCGTCACGCCGTGAGGCGGTAGCCGACGCCTCGCACTGTCTCGATCCAGCGGGGCTGCGCGGGCGACTCGCCGAGCTTGCGGCGCAGGTTCGCCATGTGCACCTCGATGGCGCGGGCGTCGCTGTCGCACACGTACGAGTTGGCGGCGAACGGATCGCCGCGGAGCATGAGCGCGAGGTCGGACTTCGCGCGCACCCGGCGGCCGGCGGCGAGCAGGTCGGCCAGCAGGTCGAACTCGCTGCGGGTGAGCTCCACACCGGCCTCGTCCACTTCGACGATGCGGGTGTCGACGTTCAAGCGCAGCCCGCGGTGCTCGAGCCACGCGTCGCCTTCGTTCCCCGCCGCGGAGGCCGATGCCTCCGTCGCGACATGATGACGCGGGCGTCGCAGCATGGCGTCGATGCGCGCCCGCAGCTCGCGGGGCCGGAACGGCTTCGCGACGTAGTCGTCCGCCCCCGCCTCGAGCCCCTGGAGCGCGTCGATCTCTTCGGTGCGGGCGCTGAGCATGACGATGTACGTCGAACTGATGGCGCGGATGCGCTTGGCGGTCTCGAAGCCGTCCATGCCGGGCATGTTGACATCGAGGGTGGTGACCAGCGGGGCGTGCTCGCGCACGAGCTCGACGCCCTCGGCTCCGTCGGCCGCGCCGTGCACTTCGAAACCCGCCTGGGCCAGCACGACCGACAGCAGCGAGCGGATGTCGTCCTCGTCCTCGATGACGACGGCGACGCGAGGTTCCTCCACCGATGACCCTTCCGGCGCCGGCGACGTCACGACCGGCTCCTCCTGGACGTCGGTCATGATATCCCAGAGCCGGTCGGGGCCACGAGACCCGGACGCGAGGCCGCAGGCCGCGCGGAGGGCGGGAGATCTCCCCAGATCCCGCCCCTCGCGCGTCCTCGGTGCACCGACTCGAGCAGCTCACGCCCCCACGGCTGCTGCTCCGTCGAGCCGGAGACGGGTACCACCATCACAGGCGCTTCCTCGTCTCTTCGGTGCACCGAGGCTACCGCGGCGCCCTCAAGGCGGCCTCAAGGGCGCCTCAGGAACCGCACAGTTCAGCGGGACGTGGCATCCTCGGAACATGCCGCTCGTCGCCCTCACCGGAGGCATCGCCTCGGGAAAGTCCACCATCGCCGGCCGGCTGGCCGAGCACGGCGCCGTCGTCGTCGACGCCGACCGGATCGTGCGCGACGTGCAGTCGCCCGGATCGGCTGTGCTCGCGGCGATCGCCGACGCCTTCGGCGCACGGATGCTGCAGCCCGACGGCTCGCTCGACCGCGCCGCGCTGGGCGCGGCGGTGTTCGGCGACGACGCCGCGATCGCCCGCCTGAATGCCATCGTGCACCCCGCGGTCCGTGCGGAGTCCGCCCGCCGGTTCGCGGAGGCGTTCGCGGCCGACCCCGGTGCGGTCGTCGTGTACGACGTGCCGCTGCTGGTCGAGGCGCGGGTCGACGACCCCTGGGAGCTGATCGTCGTCGCCCACGCGCCCGCCGAGGTGCGCGAGCGCCGGCTCGTCGAACTGCGCGGCCTGACGCCGGCGGAGGCCGCGGCCCGCCTCGCCTCCCAGGTGCCGGACGAGGCGCGGCTGCGGATCGCCGACGTCGTCATCGACACCGCCGGCACGATCGACGACACACTGCGGCAGGTCGACGACCTGTGGGTGCGGCTGGCCGACCACCTGGAGCGACGGGCGCGCGCCTGACGACCGACAGGCGGGCACCCGCTGACGGCGCGGGCGGGCCTACGCTGGAGTCGGGACGAGGAGGTGCCGCATGGGCGTGTTCGCAAGGTTCCGGCGCCGTCGCACCCCGTACCGTGCGACGACCGATGAGGAGCGCATCGCGCGCTATGTCTACCTGCTGGGCGCCCTGCCGGCGTCGGTGATCGAGAGCGCCCACGCATCCGCGTTCGCAGATCTGCCGCCCGAGCGCCGCCGCGAGCTGTTCGAGCAGCTGCGCCCCTTCCTCGCCGAGTCCGAGCGCGACACTGCCGCCGCGGACCCCACCGTCATCGCCCGTCTGGTCCGGCGCGCCGAGGAGCATCGCGCGCGGCGCGCGAGCGCGGGGGGAGCGGACGCGGCTGCCCGCCCCGTCACCGGCACCGCCGTCACGACGCTCGGCGGGGTAGACGATCCGCGCGACGCGGTCGACGTGCGGTCCCTGCTGCTGAGTGCTGGCGTCCTGGTGCTCGTGGCCGACCAGTTCCTGGTGTCGAGCTCGATCGCCGCGTACTACACGGTCGGTGCGGGGTCGCTGCAGCTCGACGCGGCACCCGCGTGGGTCGGCGAGACATACGACCCGGGCGCCGGCGGCTTCGGCGGGGGATTCGACGGAGGCGGGCTCGGAGGATTCGACGGCGGCTCGTACGACGGCGGCGGGGTCGACTCGGGCGGCTTCGGCGGGGGATTCGACGGCGGCGGCGGGTTCGGCGGCTGACGCACGCGGCGGGTGCGGCATCCGCTCATCGCGAACCCGGCCCCGATGTCGGAGGGCCGTCATACGCTGGATCGGTGCAGACCACTCGATCCGTGCGGCCGTTCGAGGTCGTGAGCGAATTCGCGCCATCGGGCGACCAGCCGCAGGCGATCGCCGAACTGGCCGCCCGCGTCAACGCCGGTGAGACCGACATCGTGCTCCTCGGCGCGACCGGCACCGGCAAATCGGCCACCACGGCGTGGCTCGTGGAGGCCGTGCAGCGGCCGACGCTGGTGCTCGCGCACAACAAGACCCTCGCCGCGCAGCTGGCCAACGAGTTCCGCGAGCTCATGCCGCACAACGCGGTCGAGTACTTCGTCAGCTATTACGACTACTACCAGCCCGAGGCGTACGTCCCGCAGACCGACACCTTCATCGAGAAGGACTCGTCGATCAACGCCGAGGTCGAGCGGCTGCGGCACTCGACGACCAATTCGCTGCTCAGTCGCCGTGACGTCATCGTGGTCAGCACCGTGTCGTGCATCTACGGCCTCGGCTCGCCCGAGGAGTACCTGCGCGCCATGGTCGCCCTGCAGGTGGGCGAGGTGTACGACCGCGATGCGCTCATCCGCAAGTTCATCGGCATGCAGTACAACCGCAACGACGTCGACTTCTCGCGCGGCAACTTCCGCGTGCGCGGCGACACGATCGAGATCATCCCGGTGTACGAGGAGTACGCGATCCGCATCGAGATGTTCGGCGATGAGATCGAGGCGCTGTACATGCTGCACCCGCTCACGGGCGATGTGGTGCAGCGGCTCGAGAGCGTGCCGATCTTCCCCGCCACGCACTACGCGGCGGGCACCGAGACGGTGCAGCGCGCCATCGGCACGATCGAGGACGAACTCGGCGAGCGGCTGAAGGAGCTCGAGTCGCAGAACAAGCTCCTCGAGGCGCAGCGCCTGCGCATGCGCACGACGTTCGACCTCGAGATGCTGCAGCAGCTCGGGTTCTGCTCGGGCATCGAGAACTACTCGCGCCACCTCGACGGCCGCTCCGCCGGTGAGCCGCCGCACACGCTGCTGGACTTCTTCCCCGACGACTTCCTCATGGTCATCGACGAATCGCATGTGACGGTCCCGCAGATCGGTGCGATGTACGAGGGGGATGCCTCGCGCAAGCGCACGCTCGTCGAGCACGGCTTCCGGCTGCCCAGCGCGATGGACAACCGACCGCTCCGCTGGGACGAGTTCAAGAACCGCATCGGGCAGACGGTGTACCTGTCCGCCACGCCGGGACGCTACGAGATGGGCATCGCCGACGGCGTGGTCGAGCAGATCATCCGCCCGACCGGCCTCGTCGACCCCCAGATCATCGTGAAGCCCTCCAAGGGTCAGATCGACGACCTGCTCGAAGAGATCCGCATCCGCGCGGCGCGCGACGAGCGGGTGCTCGTCACGACACTCACCAAGAAGATGGCCGAAGAGCTCACCGACTTCCTCGGCGAGCATGGCGTGCGCGTGCGCTATCTGCACTCCGACGTCGACACGCTGCGCCGCGTCGAGTTGCTCAGCGAGCTGCGCGCGGGCGTGTACGACGTGCTCGTCGGCATCAATCTGCTCAGAGAGGGTCTCGACCTGCCCGAGGTGTCGCTCGTGTCGATCCTCGACGCCGACAAGGAGGGGTTCCTCCGCAGCGGCACATCGCTCATCCAGACGATCGGCCGCGCGGCGCGCAACGTGTCAGGCGAGGTCCACATGTACGCCGACACGATGACGGACTCGATGGCCAAGGCGATCGAAGAGACCGATCGTCGCCGCGAGAAGCAGATCGAGTACAACAAGGCGAACGGCATCGACCCGCAGCCGCTCCGAAAGAAGATCGCCGACATCACCGAGGTGCTGGCGCGCGAGGCGTCCGACACGGATCGCATGCTGCGCGGCAAGGCGTCGGCCAAGACGAAGTCGGGCATGGGCAAGAGCCCGACGCCGCAGCTGCGTCGTGAGGGCATCGGCGCCGAGGGGGCCGAGCAGCTCGAGGCGACGATCGCCGACCTCAGCGATCAGATGCTGGCCGCCGCCGGTGAGCTGAAGTTCGAGCTCGCCGCCCGGCTGCGCGACGAGGTGCAAGACCTCAAGAAAGAGCTGCGGGCGATGGAGCGGGCCGGTCACGCGTGATCCCGAAATCGTTCTTGGCCAGGGGTATGGTGCTCCGGGGCTGACGGGGGTACTTTGTGCATCGGGTCCGGCTGGGGGAGAAGGCCTGATCTGGCATGCCGGGGGGCGCCAACCCGCGACGTGTCTCCATTTCTCGTGTTCACGCGATGAGGAGACTTCGCAATGTTCCACTCTGCCTATTCGGGGCGCAGAGTCAGGGGCGGCATCGCCGCTCTGACCACGGCCCTCGTCGCCGCGGCGCTGACACT
Source organism: Microbacterium jejuense (assembly GCF_039544225.1). Taxonomy (NCBI): domain Bacteria; kingdom Bacillati; phylum Actinomycetota; class Actinomycetes; order Micrococcales; family Microbacteriaceae; genus Microbacterium; species Microbacterium jejuense. The sequence continues at coordinate 70,762 of NZ_BAABLG010000013.1, read as the reverse complement.
CGTCGGCGTCGCGGCTCCTGCGTCGGCCGCGAATCCATCGACGACGCTGTCGTTCGACGGGTCGGCGACGCTGCAGGACTACGGCTTCGCCGCCGGCTGCGACACCTGCATCCCGGGCGACGACGGCGTCGGCGTCCGGCTGACGGCATCCGTCAAGGCCCACTGGTCGCCGACCGCGACGATGTCGTACCAGTATTCGCAGTCGCTGCTCCGCCAGGGGCAGACGCTCGATCTGGTCGACAAGCTCACGCCAGGCTCCGGGCCGCTCACGCTGACATGGGGGCTGGACGGCGACGTCGGCCTCTACAACTTCACCGAGGCCGGCCAGCCGTCCTTCCCCGACGCGGGGTCCGAGGAGGATGTCGCGCCGTTCCACGCCTCGGTGAGCGAGACGACGACGTGTCCGCTGAAGCTCTCCGGCGACGGCAACTACAGCTGCCAGGCGACGCACACGTTCACGGTGCTCGACGCGACCTTCCTGGGGCAGGGCGTGGTCGTCTCGGTGCCGTTGACGACGACGCTGCAGATCACGCCGGACGGCGTGACGACCGTGCGGTCGATCACGTTCGGGGCGGGCTCCCCGCTCACCGGCAACCTGCAGTTCGACGGACCATCGCCGTCGTCGGTCGCCGATCCTGTCCAGGTGCCGTGCACGGTGCCGTCGGGCAACGACCTCATCTACGACCTGACCGGCAGCGAGACCTCGCCGTCGTTCGATGCCACGACCACGGTCAACATCAAGGTCGACGTGACGGTGGTCTTCACGGTCAATGTGGTCGACGAGACGATCGCGACGATCGGGCCCGAGAGTGGTCAGATGGTGCTCACGGCGCCCAGTGCGCCGGTCGATTTCGGTGCCGTGCTGCCCAACAACGTGCCACCGGACATCGAGCTGGCGGCATCCTTCTCCGGAGCCGAAGGACAGGAGATCGAGTTCGACGCGTCGGGCACGACCTCGGTGTGCGGTGACGCGCTCGCCTACGTGTGGAACTTCTCCGACGGCGGCACCGAGTTCGGCGCGACCCCCAAGCACAAGTTCGCCGACAACGGCTCGTACACGGGCATGTTGACGGTCACCGACACCACCGGCAACTCGTCGAAGCAGTCGTTCACGGTCTCGGTCTCGAACGTCGCACCGGTCTCGAATGCAGGTCCCGACACGTCGGCCGTCTGGGGGCGCAACGTGGCCTTCAACGGCAGCGCGGTGGATCCCGGTTCGGTCGATCAGGCCACGCTCGCCTACACGTGGGACTTCGGCGACGGCACGCCCTCGGCGACCTCGGGCGGCGCGTCGGCCACGCACGCGTACGCCGAGCCGGGCTCGTACGTGGCCACCCTGGTCGCGTGCGACAAGAACGGCGCATGCAGTCCCGCGTCCGCGCGCACGATCACGGTGGGCAAGCGCAACGTGACCGTCTCGTACCTGGGAGCGACGAGCGGAACGTTCGACACCCCCGTGCCGATGTCGGCGAGCGTCGTCGACCAGTTCGGCAACGCGGTCAACTCGGCGCCGGTCGCGTTCGCGATCGGCAGCGAGAACGAGGGCACGATCGGCACGAACTCGTCCGGGATCGCCGGCGTCACGCCGACGACGCAGCTGCCGGCCGGGTCGTACACCGCGTCGGCGTCCTACGCCGGATCCGCGAAGTACAACGCGGGCGCGGCGAGCTCGCCGTTCGCGGTGGGGGTCAAGGCGACGTCGGTGACCTACACGGGTGCGGTGACCGGAGGACCGAACAAGGTCATCACGCTGTCGGCGGTCGTGAAGGATGCCGCCGGCAAGGCTGTCGCGGGCGCTCCGGTGACGTTCACGCTCGGGTCGCAGACGGCGTCGGCGACGGCGAACGGCAACGGCATCGCGGCCACGACGCTCAAGCTGGCGCAGAAGAACGGCACCTACACGCTGACGGCGAGCTACGGCGGGCTCGGGGGCAAGTACGCCCCGTCCTCGACGGTGGTGACCTTCAAGCTGCAGGCCAAGTAGCGACACAGGGCGTCCGATCCCGTATTGGCGGCGGGATCGGGCGCCTCGTGCGCGCCCGCCGGAGCTCAGGGGCAGTGCATCAGGGGCTTCGGCCCGGACCGGTCGAAGGTGTGCTGCGAGATCGGTGCGCCGCACAGCGGGCACGCCCGCTCGGCGCGTTCCGCCGCGGTCGGCGGCGGAGTCGTCTCGTAGGGACCGACCGCCGCCGGGCCCGCGAGCCGGATCAGCCTGCTGTTGAACCACGCGTACCAGCCGCCGGCCTCACGCACGCGCTGCCGGAGGGGACGGGAATCGGCGGGGGAGGCATCCGGGTCAGACATGTTCCTTAGTGTACTAACGATTAGCGCACGATAGGATCGCGTTGTGGATGCCGCACCCAGCCCCGACGACCTGCTCGCGCTCGACAACCAGGTGTGCTTCGCCCTGGTCACCGCGGCGCGCAACGTCGTGGGGCTGTACCGGCCGATCCTCGAGCCGATGGGGCTGACGCATCCGCAGTACCTCGTGATGCTCGCGCTGTGGGAGCGGTCGCCGCGATCGCTGCGCGAGATCGCCGGCGAGCTCGCGCTGGAGCCGGCGACACTGTCGCCGCTGGTCAAGCGGCTCGAGGCGCAGGGCCTCGTCACGCGCGCCCGCCGTGACGGCGACGAGCGCGTGCTCGATGTCGGGCTCACCGAGGCCGGCGTGCGGCTGCGTGAGCGCGCGCTCGGGGTGCCCGGCCAGGTGATGGCCGCGGCGGGGACGGACGCCACGGCGCTGCTCGCCCTGCGCGACGCGCTGCGCCCGTTCTCAGGCGCGCGCTGAGCGCCGCGTCGGCGGCTCGTTCTCCAACCGTTGCAGGACTGTTCATCGCACCTCTAGGCGAATGTCCAGGATTCTCCTAGTCTCGGAAACGGCGCGATGGTGTCCACCCGAACCCGGCCCGGTCCCGACGTGCCGCCCTGCATCGCATACGAGAAAGAAGCACGCACCCATGCGCTCTGATCCGCGTTCCGCGCCCCCGTCCTCCCGCCGCCGTCTCGTACTCGGCGCCTCGGCCGTCACGGTCGCCGCGCTGGCCACCGGCGGTCTCGTCGTCCCCGCGGCCTACGCCGCCACGACCGACGTCCAGATCCTGGCGACCAACGACTTCCACGGCCGCATCCTCGACAACACGTCCAACGGCGAGGCCGGTGCGGCCGTGCTGGCCGGCGCAGTCGAGCAGCTGCGCGCCGCGAACCCGAACACGGTGTTCGCCGCCGCGGGCGACCTCATCGGCGCGTCGACGTTCGAGTCGTTCATCCAGCACGACAAGCCGACGATCGACGCGCTCAACGCCGCCGGACTCGACGTGTCGGCGGTGGGCAACCACGAGCTCGACCAGGGTTACAGCGATCTCGTGAATCGCGTCATGGCGCCGTACGACCCCACCACGAACCCGTTCGGCGGGGCGCAGTGGCAGTACATCGCGGCGAACCTCAAGATGAAGGCGACGGGTGATCCGGCCGTCCCGGCGACGTGGATCAAGGACGTCGGCGGTGTGCAGGTCGGCTTCGTCGGAGCGGTCACCGAAGACCTGCCGACGCTCGTGAGCCCCGGCGGCATCGCCGACATCTCCGTCGAGGACATCGTGACCTCCGTCAACACCGAGGCGGCCGATCTGGTCGCCTCCGGCGCGGACCTCGTCATCATGCTCGTCCACGAGGGCGCGGCCACCACCGACTGCACGCAGGGCGTTGCTGCCGGGACGACCTGGGGCGGCATCGTACGCGGGATCTCGCCTGCCGTCGATGCCATCGTGTCGGGTCACACCCACCTCGCCTACAACTGCGAGTATCCGATGCAGTCATGGATCGACGAGGGCCGCGCTGTCACGACGCGCCCCGTCGTCTCGGCCGGTCAGTACGGCACGAACCTCAATCAGCTGGTGTTCTCGGTCGACGACCAGGGCGACGTGACGGCGAAGCAGCAGAACGTCCTCGCGCTCGAGCACGCCGAGATCGTGCCGCCGGTTCCGCCGGCGACGACGCCCACGACGAAGTGGGTCGCGAACTACCCGGTCGACGCTGCGGTGGACGCGATCGCGCAGAAGGCCAAGAAGGACGCCGAGGCTCTCGGAGCCGTCGAGCTCGGCAAGATCTCGGGGCCGTTCAACCGTGCGAAGCTCGCCAACGGCAGCACCGAGAACCGCGGTGGCGAGTCGACGCTCGGCAACCTGGTCGCCGAGGTGCAGCGCTGGGCGACGGAGCAGCCGGAGTCGGGCGCCGCGCAGATCGCGTTCATGAACCCGGGCGGCTTGCGCCAGGACATGGTCGGCAGCAACTCCGCAGGCTATCCGGCGACGCTGACCTATCAGCAGGCCGCGCTTGTGCAGCCGTTCGCGAACACGCTCGTCAACATGCAGCTCACCGGCGCGCAGATCAAGACAGTGCTCGAGCAGCAGTGGCAGCCGCGCGACAACCTCAACCGGCTGATGACGCGCCCGTTCCTGCGGCTCGGCGTCTCGGAGGGCTTCGAGTACACCTACACGCAGCGTTACGCCAGCGAATACCCGCTCGACAACCCCACGACCCCCGAGGACGAGTCGAAGGTCCCGTACACGGCGGCATACGGCACTGTCACCGGGATGTGGCTGAACGGGGAGCCGATCGATCTCGCGACGACCTACTCGGTCACCGTGAACTCGTTCCTCTCGACCGGCGGCGACAACTTCTTCGAGTTGGCGAACGGTGCGAGCAAGCGCGACACCGGCAAGGTGGACCTGGCGGCGATGGTCGATTACATGGCCGCGTTCGCCGCGTCCGCGCCGCTCACAGTCGACTATGCGCAGCACGCTGTCGAGGTCGCGTTCCCGGCCGGTGCGCCGAGCGCGTACGACCCGGGTGCGGCGGTCGCCTTCGGCGTCAAGTCGTGGGCGATGTCGACGGCGGCCGACCTCAAGGACAGCGAGATCGCGGTCTCGCTCGACGGTCTGGCGCTCGGCTCGTTCCCGGTCGACAACACGATCGGCACCGCGGTGTACGACGACAACGGCACCGCGTCGGTGTCGGTGACGCTCCCGGCCTCGGTCGCCCGCGGCACCACCGTCGAGCTGACGCTGACCGGTGCGCAGACCGGCACGTCGGTCGTCGTCCCCGTCGCGATCGACAAGGCCGACAGCACGACTGTGGGCATGCCGAACAAGACCTTCGCGAACTCGAAGGGCAACGGCGTCATCCAGTACAAGACGACGGTCACCACCGAGGACGGCACGCCGGCCCTCGGCGAGGCGACGATCTATGACGGCGACGAGGCGATCGCGACGGTCACCCTGACCGCCCGCAACGGCGGTGTCGTGCAGATCAAGCTGCCCAAGCTCGACAAGGGCTCGCACCCGCTGTCCGTCGTCTACGGCGGCAGCGACACGGTGAAGCCGTCGACGAGCGCGACGGTCACGGTCGAAGTGAAGTAACACCGTTCCACCGCGCAGCGGGGCTTGCGGCATCCATCGATGCGGCAAGCCCCGTTCGCGTGTCGGGAGGGGCTCTAGGGTGGGGACATGACACCTGCCGTCCGCTCCCGCCCGGAGCGGACCGGCGGACTCGTGCGGGGTCTCGTCGCCGCGGGCGTCGTCGCCGTGGTGTGCGCCCTGCTCATGCTGCTGGCGAGCGTGCAGGGCGCCCCGCAGTTCCGGTCCGTCCCGCAGCCGCAGGTGACGACCGTCCCCGAGCCCGCACCCGAGCCGACCACGAGCGGCGAGCCGCTTCCGGTGCCGCAAGGCGAGGGCGATCCCGGTGCTGTCCGCACCGTGATCCTGATCCTCCTCGGGCTCGTCGCGGCGGCGCTGCTCGCGCTGGTCGTCGTGGCCGTGATCCGCGCGATCCGCCGGGCGTGGGAGAACCGGGAGCTGGACGTGCGGGAGGGAGCCGTGCTCGCGGCGGCGTCGAGCGGTGCCGCCGCGACCGAGGCGCAGCCGGACGCGGCAGTGATCCAGCGCGGGATCGCCGCGGCGCTGCGGCACATCGGCGAACGGGCGGTGCCGGGCGATGCCATCGTCGCCGCGTGGGTGGGTGTCGAAGAGGCCGCTGCGGACTCGGGCGTCGTCCGGGGCGTCAGCGAGACGCCGGGGGAGTTCGCGGTGCGGATCATCGCACGGCGGTCCGCCATCGACGAGGACGCTCGGCGGCTGCTCTCGCTGTACGAACGCGTGCGGTTCGGCGGGTACGCCGCGACCGAGGCCGATCGCGCGGAGGCGCGGCGGCTGCTGGAGCGGATCGAGGGGGAGTGGCGGTGATCGTGAAGCGGGTGCTGCTCGTCGTGCTGGCCGCCGCGGTCGGCGTCGGCATCGTCTTCGTGCTCGACCGGTTGGGTGTGCCTGTCGAGTTCGCCACGGCGTGGCTGCTGCTGCTGGCCGCGGTGGGTCTGCTGAGCCGTGCCGGGCTGATCGAGGACGGAGCGTGGCCGCCGCCGCGTCCCGAGCGACGACCGCGGGGCTCCGAGGTCTCGCGGCTCGCCTGGAACATCAACGCGCGCACCGGCGAGGCGGGATTCCTGATGGTGCGCCGCGTGCAGCGGGTGCTGCGCCACCGGCTCGCCCGGCTCGGGCTCGATCTCGACGATCCCGGCCAGAACGCCGCGGTGGACGCGCTCCTCGGCGCCGGCATCCGCGAGACCTTCTCACACGCCGAGGTGACCCGCGCCGACCTCGAACTCGTCATGAGCGCGATCGACCGACTTCCGTCCCCCACGAACCAGGAGCGCTGATGCACCCGGAACCCACCCGACCCCTCCCGTCCGCCGACGAGATCGCCGACCTCGGGCGGCGCGTCCTCGACAGCGTGCGCACGGCCATCGTCGGCATGGACGACCCGCTCACCGTCGCGCTGGCGGCCGTGCTGGCCGGCGGGCACGTCCTGTTCGAGGACGTCCCAGGGCTGGGCAAGACGCTCGCCGCGCGCAGCCTCGCGACCGCGCTCGGGCTCGAGTTCCGCCGTCTGCAGTGCACGCCCGACATGCTCCCGGGCGACGTCACCGGCTCGTACGTCTATGCGCCCGACACCGGCGAGTTCCGCTTCCGCCCCGGGCCCATCTTCACGGGGCTGCTGCTGGCCGACGAGATCAACCGCACGACGCCCAAGACGCAGTCGGCGATGCTCGAGGCGATGGCCGAGCGGCAGGTGACCGTCGAGGGCGTGCGCTTCCCGCTGCCGGTGCCGTTCCACGTCATCGCGACGTCCAACCCGATCGAGTACGAGGGCACTTACGCGCTGCCCGAGGCGCAGCTCGACCGCTTCATGGTGCGCCTGTCCGTCGGCTACCCGACGGCCGAGGGCGAGACGCAGATCATCCTGGACCGCGTGCGGCGCCAGAGTCCGGATGCGGTCGTCGCGCAGGTGCTCGACGCCGACGGGCTGCTGGCGCTGCAGCGGACTGTCGAGACGATCCACGTCGATCCCGACATCGCGCGCTACTGCACGGACCTTGCCCGGGCCACCCGCACGGCGCAGCACGTCGCCGTCGGCGCGTCGCCGCGCGGCTCGCAGGCCCTGGTGCTGCTGGGGCGCGCCTATGCGGCGCTCGACGGGCGCGCGTACGTCCGCCCCGACGACATCAAGCACCTGGCCGTCCCGGTGCTCGCGCACCGCCTGACGCTGACCCCGCAGGCCTGGGCGCAGGGCGTCGACCCCGCAGCGGTGGTGTCGGGTGCCGTCTCGCAGGTCCCCGTCCCGCCGACCGTCGCGCAACCGCGATGACCGAGGGCGTCCGGACGACCACCGAGGCGCCGCTGCGCTGGCGGCGGACGCCGGTCGTCACGCTGGGCCTCGGCGGAGCCGTGCTGCTGGCCGCGGCGGGCATGGCGTTCTCGCGCCCCGATCTGGTGGCCGTCGGCCTGCCGCTCGGGCTCGCGACGGCGTGGGCGCTCGCGCGGCGCCCGGCCGCCGGCATCCTTCGGCTCGTCCTCGGCGCTCGCGCGTCGGGCACGCCGCAATCGGGTGCCGTCGTCGGAGAGGTGGATGCCGCCGCCCCCGCCGACTGGGTGCAGCTGGCCGTCGACCAGGGCGGGAGGCGCACCGGCCTGGCCGATGCGGCGCCGGGCGACGGCGCGATGCGCACGCGCAGCCGGCTGCGGCACACGGGGCCGACAGAGCTCTTCGCCGTCACGGCCCGCGGAGTCGCCCAGGACGGGGCCTGGGTCAGCGACCCCGGACCCCGGACGGCGCTCACCTGGAACGCCGTGCCCGAGACCGTCCCGCTGCAGCAGCTGCCGGTGGCGCTGCGGCTCACCGGCCTGCACGGCGGGCACGAGGGCTCGCGGCCCGGGCAGGGCGGCGACTTCCGCGACATCCACCCGTTCGCGCCGGGAGACGAGCTGCGTCGCGTCGACTGGCGCGCCACCGCCCGCCTGGCACGACGCCCCGGCGATCTGCTGGTGCGGCGCACCCAGGCGCTGAGCGACAGCACCGTCGTCATCGCGATCGACACCGCCGACGACCTCGGCGAGGCCGTCGTGACGTGGGGCACCGACGATCCCGAGCACAGTGGCGTGACGTCGCTGGACCACGCCCGTCAGGCGGCGCTGTCGATCGCGACGTCGGCCGTGCAGGCGGGCGACCGCGTCGCGTACCACGTGCTCGCGCCCGACGGCCGCACGGTGCGCGCCGGTGCGGGGGCGCGCCAGCTCGCGCGGCTGCGCGACGTCATCGCCGCGACCGGCACGGGCGACGTCGAGGTGCGGTACCGGCGGGCGCCGGTGATCGCGCACGGATCCATCGTCTTCGTGCTGTCGACGTTCTTCGACGGCGCCGCCGCCGAGCTCGCGACGCACTGGCGTGCCGCGGGTCATGCGGTGGTCGCCGTCGACGTGCTGCCCGCACCGCGCGCCGAGCGGCTCAGCCGCGAGCAGCTGCTCGCGATGCGCACCCTGCTCGCCGAGCGCGAGGACGTGTTCGCCGAGCTGAGGGCGACCGGGATCGACGTCGTGGCGTGGGGGAGCGGGTCGCCCGACACGGCACTGCGCGTCGCGGCGCGCGGGCAGCGGCGGCGCACGGGGGCGCGGCGATGAGCGAGCGCACCCACACCTTCCGCGTGCGCGGCGGCGTGCCGGCCCTGCTGGTGCGCGTGCTGCTGGTCGCCGTGACGGCAGCCGGCGCGATGGCTCTCGTGCCGGTCCCGCTGTGGCGCGGCGTCGCGATCACGGTGGCGGTCATCGGCGCGATCGTGCCGCGCTCGCTCGGGGGCTGGATCGGCGGAGCCTGCATCGGACTCGGGATGCTGCTCGCCGACCCGCTGCCGGCGCAGACCGCGATCGCGGTGCTCGTCGTGCACGCCGTTCATGTTCTCGCGTCGCTCGCGCTGACCGTGCCGGCGCGGTCCTGGATCGCGCTGCGTGCGCTGGCGCCGACCCTCGGCCGGTTCGTCGCGATCCAGCTGGTCGCGCAGGCCGTCGCATTCGGGGTCGCGAGGCTCGCTGCGCCCGAGGAAGGTGCGGGGCTGGCGTGGGCGGCACTGGCCGGGGCGGGGTTGCTCATCGTCGCGGTGAGCATCGGGCTGTACGCGCTGCATCGCGCGGATGCCGGCGCCGACGCCGAGGCGCCGAACGCTCACAGCGCTCGGTCAGGACGATCCGGAGCCGATGTCGGAGGCCCCGCCTAGACTTGTCGGGTGCCCATCGTCCCTGTCGCCCTGCCCGGAAATCTGTCCGGAAGCACCCCCGGAACCGCCCTCGGCACCAGCGGAAAGCTCAGCGTCCGCGGTGCCCGCGTGCACAACCTGAAGGACGTCGACCTCGACATCCCGCGCGACTCTCTCGTCGTGTTCACCGGTCTGTCCGGCTCGGGCAAGTCGAGCCTCGCGTTCGACACGATCTTCGCAGAGGGCCAGCGCCGCTACGTCGAGTCGCTGAGCGCGTACGCCCGCCAGTTCCTCGGCCAGGTCGACCGTCCGGACGTCGACTTCATCGAGGGGCTCTCGCCTGCAGTGTCGATCGACCAGAAGTCGACCAACCGCAACCCGCGCTCGACGGTCGGCACGATCACCGAGATCCACGACTACATGCGTCTGCTGTGGGCCCGCATCGGCGTGCCCCACTGCCCGGAGTGCGGTGAGACGATCCAGCGTCAGACGGTGCAGCAGATCGCCGACCAGCTCATCGACCTGCCCGAGCGCACCCGCTACCAGGTCGTCGCGCCGGTCGTCACGCAGAAGAAGGGCGAGTTCGTCGACCTCTTCAAAGAGCTCGGCGCCAAGGGCTACGCGCGTGCGATCGTCGACGGCGAGCTGATCCAGCTCGCCGAGCCGCCGGCGCTCAAGAAGAGCTACAAGCACGACATCGCTGTCGTCGTCGACCGTCTGGTCGCCGCACCCGGCATCCTCGACCGCGTCACCGACTCGGTCGAGACCGCGCTGTCGCTGGCCGGCGGCGTCGTGCAGGTCAACTTCGTCGACGAGGAGGGGGATGCCGCGTGGCAGTCGTTCTCCGAGAAGCTGGCGTGCCCGAACGGTCACCCGCTGCAGCTGACCGAGATCGAGCCGCGCACGTTCTCGTTCAACGCCCCGTTCGGCGCCTGTCCGGCCTGCTCAGGCCTCGGCACGCGCATGTCGGTGGACGTCGACCTGATGCTCGGCGACGAGGACCTCTCGATCCGCGAGGGCGTCATCATCCCCTGGACGACGCAGGGCAAGGGCCTCTTCCAGTACTACGAGCGCCTGCTCGAAGGCCTCGCGACCGATCTCGACTTCTCGCTCGACACGCCCTGGAAAGACCTGCACTCGACGGTCCGCGAAGCGGTCCTGCGCGGCGAGAACTACAAGGTCACGGTGCGGTGGAAGAACCGCTACGGCCGTGAGATGCGCTACTCGTCGGGCTTCGAGGGCGTGGTGCCCTATATCGAGCGCCAGTACACGCAGGCCGAGTCCGACACGCAGCGCCAGCGCTGGTCGGAGTACCTGCGCGAAGTGCCGTGCCCGGTCTGCGACGGCGACCGCCTGAAGCCCGAGGTGCTCGCGGTGCTCGTCCACGGTCATTCGATCGCGGATGCCTCCCGCCTGAGCCTCGGCGAGGCCCGGGAGTACTTCGCGAAGCTCACGCTGACCGACCGTGAGGCGACGATCGCGGCGGCGGTGCTGCGCGAGATCCGCCTGCGCCTGGACTTCCTGATCCGCGTCGGGCTGGACTACCTCAGCCTCAGTCGTGCCGCGGCCACCCTCTCGGGCGGCGAGGCGCAGCGCATCCGTCTCGCGACGCAGATCGGCTCGGGCCTCACCGGCGTGCTCTACGTGCTCGACGAGCCCTCGATCGGCCTGCACCAGCGCGACAACCGGCGTCTCATCGAGACGCTCGTGGCGCTGCGCGACCTCGGCAACACCCTGATCGTGGTCGAGCACGACGAAGAGACCATCCACGCCGCGGACTGGGTCGTCGACATCGGCCCCGGCGCCGGTGTCAACGGCGGCGAGGTCGTGCACTCGGGCCCGATCGGCGAGCTGCTCGCCGACACCGCGTCGATCACGGGCGACTACCTGTCGGGCCGCCGGGCGATCCCGACGCCCAAGAAGCGCCGCAAGATCGACAAGAAGCGGCAGGTGACGGTCGTCGGCGCGCGCGAGAACAACCTCAAGAACGTCACCGTCGACTTCCCGCTCGGGGTGCTGACCGCGGTCACGGGAGTGAGTGGATCGGGCAAGTCGTCGCTCGTCAACGGCATCCTGTACCAGGTCCTCGCGACGCGCCTCAACGGCGCCCGCCGCGTCGCCGGCAAGCACACCCGCGTGACCGGCCTGGAGAACCTCGACAAGGTCGTGCACGTCGACCAGGCGCCCATCGGCCGCACGCCGCGGTCGAACCCGGCGACCTACACCGGCGTGTTCGACCGCATCCGGACGCTGTTCAGCGAGACCCCCGAGGCCAAGGTCCGCGGCTACCAGCCGGGGCGCTTCAGCTTCAATGTCAAGGGCGGCCGCTGCGAGGCGTGCTCGGGCGACGGCACGATCAAGATCGAGATGAACTTCCTCCCCGACGTGTACGTCGACTGCGAGGTGTGCCACGGCAAGCGGTACAACCGCGACACGCTGGCGGTGCACTACAAGGGCAAGAACATCGCCGAGGTGCTCGAGATGCCGATCGCCGAGGCCGCGGAGTTCTTCGAGCCGATCCAGGCGATCCACCGCTACCTGCGGACGCTGGTGGACGTCGGCCTCGGCTACGTGCGGCTCGGTCAGTCGGCGACGACCCTCTCCGGCGGCGAGGCGCAGCGCGTCAAGCTGGCGACGGAGCTGCAGCGGCGCACGAACGGCCGCTCCATCTACGTGCTGGACGAGCCGACGACGGGCCTGCACTTCGAGGACGTCCGCAAGCTCCTCGAAGTGCTGAACGGCCTCGTCGACAAAGGCAACACCGTGATCGTGATCGAGCACAACCTCGACGTGATCAAGTCGTCGGATTGGGTCATCGACCTCGGCCCCGAGGGCGGCTCGGGCGGCGGGCAGGTCATCGCGACAGGCACGCCCGAGCAGGTGGCCCGCGCCGAGGGCAGCCACACCGGCGCGTTCCTCGCCGAGGTCCTCGGGCTGCACGCTCCGACGCACGTGGTCCCCGAGCTCGTCGGGGCCCGCAAGGCCGGCTGAGCGGCATGGCACGCTCCGCACCCACCGTCCCCTACAAGCCGAAGCCGGGCGAGATCCCCACCAACCCGGGGGTCTACCGGTTCCGTGACGTGGACGGCCGCGTGCTGTACGTCGGCAAGGCGAAGAACCTTCGTGCGCGGCTGTCGAACTACTTCGCTCCGCTGCACACGCTGCACGAGCGCACGCGCCGCATGGTGACGACCGCGGCGTCGGTGGAGTGGACTGTCGTCGCCACCGACGTCGATTCGCTGCAGCTGGAGTACCAGTGGATCAAGGAGTTCGATCCACCCTTCAACGTGCGCTACAAGGACGACAAGTCGTACCCGTTCATGGCGATCACCCTCGCCGACGAGGCGCCCCGCGTGATCGTGACGCGCAACCGCCGCATCCCGGGGGCGAAGTACTTCGGGCCGTACCCCAAGGTGTGGGCGGTGCACGACACGATCGACCTGATGATCAAGGTGTTCCCGATCCGCACCTGCAGCGACTCGTCGTACAAGAAGGCGATGGCGACCGGTCGGCCCTGCTTCCCGGGGCAGATCGGCCGCTGCGGCGGCCCGTGCTCGATGAAGGTGACGATCGAGGAGCACCGCGCGATCGTCGAGGACTTCATCGCGTTCATGTCCGGCGGCGACCAGCGCTTTACCCGGGCCCTCACCGCGCGCATGCGGGAGGCATCCGCCGCCATGGACTACGAGGCGGCCGCCGGCTACCGCGACAAGCTGCAGTCGATCGACGCCGTGCTCAACAAGAGCGCTCTGGTGCTCGCGGCCGACACCGACGCCGACCTGTTCGGCATCGCCGAGGACGAACTGGCCGCGACCGTGCAGCACTTCGTGATCCGCGGCGGGCGCGTGCGCGGCGTGCGGGCGACGACGATCGAGAAAGAGATCGACATCACCGGCGGCGATCTCGTCGACCAGGTGCTGCAGCGCACCTACGGCAACGCCGCGGCCGCCGACATCCCCAAGCAGGTGCTCGTCCCGGCGATGCCCGAGGATGCCGCAGACCTGGAGGAATGGCTGCGCGAGCGGCGCGGCAAGAACGTCACGATCCAGGTCGCGCAGCGCGGCGCGAAAGCCGATCTGATGCGCACCGCGAGCCTGAACGCCCAGCAGGCGCTCATGCTGCACAAGACGCGGCGCACGAGCGACTACGTGGCGCGCACGCAGGCCCTCACCGACCTGCAGGAGGCATTGGGACTGGCCGAGGCGCCGCTGCGCATCGAGTGCTACGACGTGTCGCACCTGAGCGGCACGAACGTCGTCGCCTCGATGGTCGTGTTCGAGGACGGGCTGCCCCGCAAGGATCAGTACCGCTCGTTCGGCGTCGCCGAGACCACCGACGACACCGACTCGCTGTACCAGGTGCTGACGCGCCGGCTCGCCTACCTCGATCGTCCGGAAGAGAACGAGGTGGATGCCGCACCCGACGTCACGGCGGACGGCGAGGTCGTGACCGAACGGCGCAAGCCGCGGTTCGCGTACCGCCCGCAGCTGCTCGTCGTCGACGGCGGCCAGCCGCAGGTCGCCGCGGCGGCCCGCGCGCTGCGCGACGCGGGGCATGAAGAGGTCGCGTTGTGCGGCATCGCCAAGCGACTGGAGGAGGTGTGGCTGCCCGACGAGGAATATCCGGTGATCCTGCCGCGCACCTCCGAGGCGCTCTACCTGCTGCAGCGGCTGCGCGACGAGGCGCACCGGTTCGCCATCACGCACCAGCGCCGTCGTCGTCGGCGCGACATCCAGAGCGTGCTGGCCGAGGTGCCGGGGCTCGGCGATGCGCGCATCAAGGCGCTGCTGCGTCACTTCGGCTCGGTCGCCGCGCTGAAGAAGGCGACGCCCGACGAGATCGCCGAGCTTCCGGGGGTCGGACCCAAGCTCGCCACGGCGGTGCACGCGCATCTCGCGGCACCGGCGGATGGGTAGGCTGGGCTCGACGACGGGGGTGGTCATGACCGAGGCGACGCGTCACGAGGCGGCCGGAGAAGTGCTGATCGTGACCGGGATGTCGGGTGCCGGGCGTTCGACGGCGGCGAACGCCCTGGAGGACCTCGGCTGGTACGTCGTCGACAACCTGCCGCCGCAGATGCTCAAGCCGCTCCTCGATCTGACCGAGATGGCCGGGGGAGTGCTGCCCCGGGTCGCCGTCGTCGTGGACGTGCGCGGTCGCGACCTGTTCTCGGACCTCCCCGAGGCGATGCGGGCGCTGCGCGAACGGCGGCAGATCCGGCTGATGTTCCTCGACGCATCCGACGATGTGCTGGTGCGGCGGTTCGAGGCCGTGCGGCGGCCGCATCCGCTGCAGGGCGCCGGCACGATCCTGGACGGCATCCGGCTCGAGCGCGCGCGGCTCGCCGCGGCGCGCGAGAGCGCCGACGTCCTCGTCGACACGTCGTCGTACAACATCCACCAGCTCGCGACCCAGGTCACCGATCTGTTCACCGCAGCGGGCTCCGCGCGCCACACGCTCACACTGCTGAGCTTCGGGTTCAAGTACGGTCTGCCGCCGGACGCCGACCTCGTCGCCGACATGCGGTTCCTGCCGAACCCGTTCTGGGACGAACGGCTGCGGCCGTTCACCGGCGAGGATGCCGAGGTGCGCGAGTACGTCCTGGCGCAGGAGGGCGCACGGGAGTTCCTCGACGCGTACACGCAGGCGCTGCGGCCTGTGCTGGAGGGCTACCAGCGCGAGAACAAGAGCCACTCGGTGGTCGCCGTCGGGTGCACCGGCGGCAAGCACCGCTCGGTCGTCATGGTGCGCGAACTGGCCGAACGGCTGGCCTCGGTGCCAGGCGTCGCGGTGCGCATCAGCGACCGCGACCTCGGCCGCGAGTGACCGCCGCGGGGCGCGGACCGATCCGGCCGAGTAGGCTGGACCGTCGTTCCCGAACCGAACGTCCCCGAACCGAACGAATGGAGACCCGTGTCGCTGACCGCTGACGTGAAGGCCGAGCTGATCACCGTGCGCGACCCGCGCCCGACGGCGCGGGTGGCCGAGCTCACGTCGCTGCTGCGGTTCTCGGGTGGGCTGCACTCCATCGCCAACCGCGTCGCGGTCGAGGCCGAGCTGGACTCCAGCGTGCTGGCCCGCCGCACCGCCCGCGACCTCGTCGAGCTGTACGGCGTCCGGCCCGAGCTCGTGCACGTGCAGGGCTCCGGCGCCCGCGCCGGCGGCCACTACGCCGTTCGCGTGATCGAAGGCGGCGAGACGCTCGCCCGCCAGACCGGCCTGCTCGACCAGCGCCGCCGGCCCGTGCGCGGGCTGCCCAACAAGCTCACCACCGGCTCGCGCGGCGACCTCGCCGCCATCTGGCGCGGCGCGTTCCTCGCCGCCGGCACGCTGAGCGACCCGGGTCGCTCGGCGGCGCTGGAGATCACATGCCCTTCGTCCGAGGCCGCCATGGCGCTCGTGGGGGCCGCGCACCGCCTCGACATCGCGGGCAAGGCGCGCGAGGTGCGCGGCATCCCGCGCGTCGTCGTGCGCGAGGGCGAGGCGATCCGCGCCGCGCTGGCTGCCATGGGCGCCGTCAAGGCCGCCGCCGAGTGGGACCAGATGCGTCAGCGCCGCGAGGTCCGCGCCGGCGTGAACCGCCTCGTGAACTTCGACGACGCCAACCTGCGCCGCTCCGCGCAGGCCGCCGTCGCGGCGTGCGCACGCGTCGAGCGCGCGCTCGAGATCCTCGCCGACGACGTGCCCGACCACCTGCGCCAGGCCGGCGAGCTGCGCCTCGCGCACCGCGACGCGAGCCTCGATGAGCTCGGCCACCACGCCGACCCGCCGCTCACGAAGGACGCCGTCGCCGGCCGCATCCGCCGCCTGCTCGCCATGGCCGACAAGAAGGCCGAGACCGAGGGTCTGCCGGGCACCGAGTCCGCCGTGCCCGCGGGCATCGAGGACTGACACCGAGACCATGTGAGAAGGGGATGCCGCGGGCCGCGGCATCCCCTTTCTCATACGTCACAACGCTCGTCACAGTGGGAAGCAACCCCCGCGCCGGCGCGTTGCCGCTCAGTAGGATGAAGTGTCACCCTCGCTGCGCCGAGGTCTCCACGGCGCGCGCCGACAGGAAGAAGAGAACATGGCGAAGTACACCTTGCCCGACCTCCCCTACGACTACGCCGCGCTCGAGCCGCACATCAGCGGCAAGATCATGCAGCTGCATCACGACAAGCACCACCAGGCGTACGTCACCGGGGCCAACACCGCGCTCGAGCAGCTCGCCGAGGCCCGCGAGACGGGCAACCTCGCGAACGTCAACAAGCTCGAGAAGGACCTCGCGTTCCACCTCGGCGGTCACGTCAACCACTCGATCTTCTGGACCAACCTGTCGCCCGAGGGCGGTGGCGAGCCCGAGGGCGAGCTGAAGGCGGCCATCGACGAGTTCTTCGGCGACTTCGCGAAGTTCCAGGCGCACTTCGCCGCTGCGGCCAACGGCATCCAGGGCTCAGGCTGGGCCGTCCTCAGCTGGGACCCGATCGGCGAGCAGCTGATCATCCAGCAGCTGTTCGACCAGCAGGGCAACACCGCGCAGGGCACGATCCCGCTCTTCCAGCTCGACATGTGGGAGCACGCGTTCTACCTGGACTACCTCAACGTCAAGGCAGACTACGTCAAGGCCGTCTGGAACATCGCCAACTGGCAGAACGTCGCGCAGCGTCTCGACGCAGCCCGTGAGAAGACCTCGGGCCTGCTGGTACTGTCATAGCAAGCGCGGCGTCCCAGCGGGTCGCCCCGCTGGGACGCCGTTGTCTCTGTCTGCATCGCAACAACCGCGCATTCGCGCACGACACATCTCAGGAGAAACTCCGTGACTGTCAAGATCGGCATCAACGGCTTCGGCCGGATCGGACGCAACTTCCTTCGCGCGGCTCTCGCGCAGGGTGCGGACCTCGAAATCGTGGCGGTGAACGACCTCACCGACAACAAGGCGCTCGCGCACCTGCTCAAGTACGACTCGGTGGGCGGCCGCCTCGACGCCGACGTCTCGTACGACGAGGACTCGATCACCGTCAACGGCAAGGCCATCAAGGTCTTCGAAGAGCGCGACCCGGCGAACCTGCCTTGGGGCGAGCTCGGCGTCGACATCGTCATCGAGTCGACCGGCCGCTTCACGAACGCCGCGGACGCCGGAAAGCACATCCAGGGCGGCGCCAAGAAGGTCATCATCTCGGCTCCCGGCACCGACGTCGACGGCACGTTCGTCATGGGCGTGAACGAAGACACCTACGACTCGGCGTCGATGAACATCATCTCGAACGCGTCGTGCACCACGAACTGCCTCGCGCCGCTGGCCAAGGTCTTCAACGACGCGTTCGGCATCGAGCGCGGCTTCATGATGACCGCCCACGCGTACACCGCCGACCAGAACCTGCAGGACGGCCCGCACAGCGACCTGCACCGCGCCCGCGCCGCGGCGATCAACATCGTCCCGGCCTCGACCGGTGCCGCCAAGGCCATCGGCCTCGTGCTGCCGGAGCTCAACGGCAAGCTCAGCGGCTCGTCGTACCGCGTGCCGGTCCCCACGGGCTCGATCGTCGACCTCACGATCGTCACGAACACCGAGGGCCTCACCAAGGAGGCCGTCAACGCCGCCTACGAGGCTGCGGCCGCCGACGGTCGTCTCGCCGGCTACCTGAAGTACAACGCCGACCCGATCGTGTCCAGCGACATCCAGCTCGACCCGCACTCGTCGATCTTCGACGCCGGCCTGACCAACGTCAGCGGCAACCTGGTGAAGGTCTCGAGCTGGTACGACAACGAGTGGGGCTACTCGAACCGACTCGTCGACCTCACCGAGTACGTCGCCGAGCGCCTGTAACCACCGCCATGGCTCTGCGCACCCTCAGCACTCTGGGTCCGCTGGCCGGCAAGCGCGTCATCGTCCGTGCTGACCTCAACGTTCCTCTCCAGGACGGGGTCATCACGGACGATGGCCGTGTGCGGGCCACGCTCCCCACGCTCAACGCTCTGATCAACCAGGGCGCCCGCGTCATCGTCTGCTCCCACCTCGGGCGCCCCGACGGCGCACCCGACCCGAAGTACAGCCTCGAGCCTGTCGCGCAGCGACTGTCCGAGCTGCTCGGCAAGCCTGTCGCCTTCGCGCGCGACACCGTGGGGGAGTCGGCGGCCGAGGCCGTCGCCGCCCTCGAAGACGGCGACGTCGCGGTGATCGAGAACCTGCGCTTCAACGCAGGCGAGACCGCCAAGGACGACGCGACGCGCCGGGCGTTCGCCGAGGAGCTCGCCGCTCTCGGCGACGTGCTCGTGTCGGACGGCTTCGGCGTCGTGCACCGCAAGCAGGCGTCGGTCTACGACCTCGCCGAGATCCTGCCGTCCGCGGCAGGGTTCCTCATCGAGAAGGAGGTCGACGTCCTCGACCGCCTCACCGAGAACCCCGAGCGTCCCTATGCGGTCGTGCTGGGCGGGTCGAAGGTCAGCGACAAGCTGGGCGTCATCGCGCATCTGCTGCCGCGCGCCGACAAGATCCTGGTGGGCGGCGGCATGCTGTTCACCTTCCTCGCGGCGCAGGGCTACAAGGTCGGCAAGAGCCTGCTCGAGGTCGACCAGATCGAGACCGTCAAGGGCTACATCGCGACGGCCGCCGAGCGCGGTGTCGAGCTGATCCTGCCCGTCGACGCGGTCATGGCCTCGGCGTTCGCCGCCGACGCCGACCATGTCGTCGCCCCGGCTGACGCGCTCGAAGACACCCCGTTCGGCGCCGACGGCCTCGGCCTCGACATCGGACCCCAGACCGCGGAGCTGTTCGCCGCGGCGATCCGCTCGTCGACCACGGTGTTCTGGAACGGTCCGATGGGCGTGTTCGAGATGCCGGCGTTCGCAGCCGGCACGAAGGCCGTCGCGAAGGCGCTCACCGCGGTCGAGGGCCTGTCGGTCGTCGGCGGCGGAGACTCCGCTGCCGCGGTCCGCCAGCTCGGGTTCGCCGACGACCAGTTCGGCCACATCTCGACGGGCGGCGGCGCGAGCCTCGAGTTCCTCGAGGGCAAGAAGCTCCCCGGACTGGAGGTCCTCGGATGGCAGTGAGCAGCCGCATCCCGCTGATCGCGGGCAACTGGAAGATGAACCTCGACCACTTGCAGGCTGTCGCGTTCGTGCAGAAGCTGCACTGGACGCTCAAGGACGCCAAGCACGAGGACGGCTCGGTCGAGGTCGCGGTGTTCCCGCCCTTCACCGATCTGCGCACGGTGCAGACGCTCCTCGACGCCGACAAGATCCCGTTCGCCCTGGGCGCGCAGGACGTGTCGGCGCACGACTCGGGCGCCTACACCGGCGAGGTCTCGGGCGCGTTCCTGGCGAAGCTCGACGCGCGGTACGTCATCATCGGCCACTCCGAGCGCCGGCAGTACCACGCCGAGACCGACGAGGTCGTGGCGTCGAAGGTCAAGGCGGCGCTCAAGCACGGACTCGTCCCCGTGATCTGTGTCGGCGAGACGCTGGAGCAGCGTGAGGAGTCCGGGCCCACCGCGGTGTCGGTCGGTCAGCTGGAGGTCGCCCTGGAGGGCGTGCCCGCCGCTGCCGACGTCGTCGTGGCCTACGAGCCGGTCTGGGCGATCGGCACCGGCCAGGTCGCGTCGCCCGAGCAGGCGCAGGAGGTCTGCGCCGCGCTGCGCGAGGTGATCGCCTCCAAGCTCAGCGCCGACGCGGCGGCCCGCACGCGCGTGCTCTACGGCGGCTCTGTCAAGTCGGCGAACATCGCCAGCTTCATGCGCGAACCCGATGTCGACGGCGCCCTGGTGGGCGGCGCGAGCCTGGTCGTGGACGAGTTCGCGGCCATCATCCGGTACCAGAAGCACGTCGGCGTCTGACGCCGATTCCGGCGGGCGGCGAGGGGTTCCTCGCCGCCCGCCGCCGTACACGTATACTTGACCCTTGTGCGATCGGCGAATGATCGCACCGAAAGGCTTCAACGACTGTGCAGATCATCGCGTTCGTCCTGCAGGTGCTTCTCGGCATCACGAGCCTCCTGCTGACCCTCCTCATCCTGCTCCACAAGGGGCGCGGCGGCGGCCTGTCCGACATGTTCGGCGGCGGCATGACGTCTGCCCTCGGCTCGTCGGGTCTCGCGGAGCGCAACCTCAACCGCTTCACCGTGATCCTCGCGCTCGTGTGGTTCGCGGCGATCGTGGCCCTCGGCCTCATCACGAAGTTCCAGGCGATCTGATGGCGACCGGAGGCAACGCGATCCGCGGCACCCGCGTCGGTGCCGGACCCATGGGCGAGCAGGACCACGGCTTCCACGCCGAGCGTGTCGCCGTCTCGTACTGGGACGCCCTCGGCAACGAGACAGTCCGGTACTTCGCGGCGGGCATCCCCGAAGAAGAGATCCCCGACACGATCGACTCGCCCCACTCGGGCCTGCCGGCCGGTCGCGACAAAGAGAACCCGCCGGCTCTGGCCAAGACTGAGCCGTACAAGACGCACCTCGCCTACGTGAAGGAGCGTCGCACCGAAGAAGAGGCTGAGCAGCTTCTCGACGACGCGCTGCAGCAGCTGCGCGAGCGTCGCGGTCAGGACTGACCGAGCACAACGACGAAGAGTGGATGCCGCGAGGCATCCACTCTTCGTCGTTTCGGGGTCGTCCGCCCGGAGTCAGTACTCCCGGTCGATGAGCTCTGGCGGCACCTGTGCGGCGGCCGCCTCGTCGACGAAGAAGATCGTGCGCTTGCGGCCCTTGGCGCCCGCGGCGGGCACACTGGCGTAGCTCGCCCCGGCGAGGGCGAGGCCGAGCGCGGAGGCCTTGTCGGGGCCGGCGAGCACCATCCAGACACGCTTGGAGCCGTTGATCACCGGTCGGGTCATCGTGACGCGCTCCGGCGGCGGCTTGGGGGAGTCCCGCACCGCGACCACCGAGCGATCCGTGATCTGGATCTCGTCACGGTCGGGGAACAGCGAGGCGATGTGCCCGTCGGGGCCGACACCCAGGAAGCAGACGTCGAACGCCGGCCACGGACCCTCGGGGCCGGGGAAGCCGGCGAGCTCTGCGGCATACGCGGCGGCGGCGGCATCCAGATCGGCGCCCTCGTCGCTCGCGAGCGTCGCGTGGATGTTGCCGGCGGGGATGTCGATGCCGTCCAGCAGCGCGTCGCGTGCCTGCCGGTCGTTGCGCTCGGCGTCGCCACGGGGCAGCCAGCGCTCGTCGCTCCACCAGAAGTGCACGCGCGACCAATCGATGCGCTCGGCGCGCGGGCTGCGTGCGGCCGATGCCAGCACGCGCGATCCCATCGATCCGCCGGTGAGCGAGACGTGGGCGAGCTTGCCCTCGTCGATGCGCTTGGCGACGCGGCTCAGAAACCGTGCAGCGACCGAATCTGCCAGGGTCGCGGGGTCCGGAGCGATGACGACACGCTTCTCGGCCCAGCCCTCAACCATGTCGAGCCGTCCGACCCCGCTGACCCTGTGAACTCATCGGTCCTGCGTCTCCTTCGTCGACGGCGGGTCGAGGAGCTGCCAGCCCTCGGTGATGACTCGACCATACAGGACGTCAGGATCGAGGCGCCGGAGCTCCTCGGCCAGGCATTCGCGCAGCGTGCGGCGGGGGAAAGCGAGCTCGTGGCTGGGCTGACCGGGCTGCGTGAGGATCGCCGCGCCCGGGGTCGGGCGCTCGAGCAGCACCTCTCCGCTCGCGCGCACGAGTGCGACCGACTTGATGCCGTGGGGCCACTCCTCGGCGTCCAGGTAGGCCCAGTCCACCGGCACGTCGAGGGTGAGTCGCAGCCACGCCGCGAGCAGCGCCGTCGACGGGGAGTCGCCCGCGCCGCGCACCCGCACGCTCAGGATGGGCTCGTACGGCGGTTGGTCGAGGATCGCGGCCAGCTGCTCGCGCCAGCGCGTGAGCCGGGTCCACGCGAGATCCGTGTCGCCCGGCGCGTACTGGCCGCCGAGGCCGGCCACCCAGGCCGACGGGTCGGACTGGGCTGCGGCATCCGTGATCCGACGCTGCGCGATGCGGCCGATCGACGTCTTCGAGATGTGCTCGGGCGTGCGGTTGGGCCACCACACCACGACGGGCGCATCGGGCAGCAGCAGTCCGGTGACGAGGCTCTCGAGGTTCGAGCGCCCGGCGTCGCCGAACGCGCGGAGCGTCACGACCTCGCTGGCGCCCGCGTCGCCGCCGACGCGGATCTGCGCGTCCAGGCGCGAATCCTCGTCGTAGCCGTCGGGGAGCATCAGCACGATGACGCGCATCGGGTGCTCGCGCGACGCGTCGTTGGCGGCCTCGATGACCTCTTCGACCGCGGCTTCGCGCGTGAGGATGATGAGCGTCAGCACACGGCCGAGCGCGACCGCTCCGCCCTCCTCGCGCACGTTGACGAGCGCGCGCGAGATCTTGCTGACGGTGGTGTCGGGAAGATCGACGATCACGGGCGCCTCCAGCTCCGTCCGTCGCGGGCGAGCATCTCGTCCGCGGATGCCGGGCCCCACGACCCGGGCGAATACTGCTCCAGCGGGCCGCCCTGGGCGTCCCAGAACTTCTCGATCGGGTCGAGGATGCGCCACGACAGCTCGACCTCTTCGTGCCGCGGGAACAGCGGCGGGTCGCCGAGCAGCACGTCGAGGATGAGGCGCTCGTAGGCCTCAGGGCTCGCCTCGGTGAACGCATGGCCGTAGCCGAAGTCCATCGTGACGTCGCGGACCTGTGCGCCGGCACCCGGCACCTTCGAGCCGAAGCGGATCGTGACGCCCTCGTCGGGCTGCACGCGGATCACCAGGGCGTTCTGGCCCTGACCCGAGGTCTGGCCCTGACGGAACAGCATCTCGGGCGCCCGCTTGAAGACGACGGCGATCTCGGTCACACGGCGCCCGAGGCGCTTGCCGGTGCGCAGGTAGAACGGCACGCCCGCCCAGCGGCGGGTGTTGATCTCGAGCGTGACGGCCGCGTAGGTCTCGGTCGTCGACTTCGGGTTCATCCCGTCCTCTTCGAGGAAGCCGAGCACCTTCTCGCCGCCCTGCCAGCCGCCCGCGTACTGCCCGCGCGCGGTCGAGCGCTCCAGGTCGTCCGGGAGCGTGACGGCGGCGAGCACCTTCTCCTTCTCGGCGCGGAGGTCCTTCGCGTCGAACGAGATCGGCTCTTCCATCGCGGTGAGCGCGAGCAGCTGCAGCAGGTGGTTCTGGATGACGTCGCGCGCGGCGCCGACACCGTCGTAGTAGCCGGCGCGGCCGCCCACGCCGATGTCCTCGGCCATCGTGATCTGCACGTGGTCGACGTAGTTGCGGTTCCAGATCGGCTCGTACAGCTCGTTCGCGAAGCGCAGCGCCAGGATGTTCTGGACCGTCTCCTTGCCGAGGTAGTGGTCGATGCGGAAGATCGAGTCCGTCGGGAACGTCGAGCGCAGCACGTCGTTCAGGGCACGCGCCGACTCCAGGTCGTGGCCGAACGGCTTCTCGATGACGACGCGGCGCCAGCGGTCGGGCTGGTCGGCGGTGTCGTCGACGAGGCCTGAGGACTTGAGCTGCTCGGCGACCACCGCGAAGTCCTTCGGCGGGATCGACAGGTAGAACGCGTGGTTGCCCATGGTGCCGCGCTCGGTGTCGAGGCGGTCGACGGTCTCGCGCAGCCGGCGGAACGCGTCAGCGTCGCCGAACTCGCCGGAGACGAACCGGATGCCCTGCAGCAGCTGCTGCCAGGTCTCGTCGCGGAACTCGGTCCGCGCGTGCTGACGCACCGCGTCGTAGACGACCTTGGCGAAGTCCTGGTCCTCCCAGTCGCGGCGCGCGAAGCCGACGAGGGCGAACCCCGGAGGCAGCAGGCCGCGGTTGGCCAGGTCGTAGACGGCGGGCATGAGCTTCTTGCGGGAGAGGTCTCCCGTGACGCCGAAGATGACGAGCGCGCTCGGGCCGGCGATGCGGTTGAGGCGACGGTCTTCGGGGTCGCGCAGCGGGTTGTGCCCGCGCGTGATCTCGACGGTCATGAGGGGGCTTGAACTCCTACTGTGCCGCTTCGAAGAGCGACAGCACTTCGATCTGCGGGTCGGTCAGGGTGAGGGTCACGACGGGACGGCCGTGGCCGTCGGCGAGCACTGCCGCGTCGCCCGCGGCCTGTGCCTGGATCAGCTGGCCGAACGTGAACGGCCGGTCCGGGATCTCGAGGTCGACGTCGGTCAGCTCGAGGATCTGCAGGAACACGCCGTTCGCCGGGCCGCCCTTGTGGTACTGCCCGGTGGAGTGCAGGAACCGCGGGCCCCACCCGAACGTGGTCGGCCGGCCGGAGTCGGCGGCAACCAGTTCGCGCAGCCCTTCGAGCTGCGGCAGCGCCAGCCGGTTCACGTACGCCTGGATGGCGACGTAACCGTCCTCGGGAAGCCGTGCCCACAGCGCGTCGAGCACGCCGGCGACGGTTCCGGATGCCGCCAGCGCGGGATCCGAGACGCGCACCTCGACGCCGTCCACGGCGAACGCCGGGGCAGTGGCCTCGGGGCGGGCATCGAGCAGGCCGCGCGCGGCCACCTTCGCCGATTCGACGTCGGGCTGGTCGAAGGGGTTGATGCCCAGCATCCGTCCCGCGATCGCCGTCGCGTACTCCCACACCACGAACTGCGCACCCAGCGAGCCGCTGACGAGGATCTCGCCCTCGTGGTGCTCGAACAGGTGGAACTGCTTGGCCTCGTCGACGAACCGCACGAGCTGCAGGTCGGCCGGCTTCGCGTCGACCTCCGGCGAGACCGGGAGCAGGACGACCGGAAGGATGCCGGTGCCCTCCTTGCCCGTCGACTCGGCGACGAGCTGCTCGATCCAGTCCGGAAGGCCGACGATGTGGGTGCCGTCGGTGATGAGTCCCAGCTTGTCCTTGCGGGGCTCGCCGCCGGCGATCGCCGCCGCCAGCACGAGGGCGGGGTTGTCGGGGCTGTCGATCGCGACCTCGAGCAATGACGCCTCGGCCTCGTCGAGCAGCTCCGCGATGTCGGCGCCGGCCAGGCCCGCCGGCACGAGGCCGAACGCGGTGAGCGCCGAGTAACGCCCACCGACAGTGGGGTCGGCGTTGAACACCGTGTAGCCGTCCGCGCGCGCCGACTGGTCCAGCGGCGAGCCGGGGTCGGTCACCACGACGATGCGCTCGGCCGGGTCGATTCCCAGGTCGCGGAACGCCGCCTCGAACGCCCGCTTGGCAGAGTCGGTCTCGACCGTGGAGCCGGACTTCGACGACACCACGAGCACCGTGCGGGTGAGGTCTCCGCCCTCGGCGTCGCCGTCGACGGCCGCGAGCACCTGGCCCGGCGCCGTTGAGTCGAGGATCACCAGCGGCAGGCCGGCGGTCCGCGCGATCACCTCGGGTGCGAGTGACGAGCCGCCCATGCCCGCGAGCACGACGCGCGTGACGTTCTGCCCGCGCAGCCGTTCGCGCAGCGCCAGGATCTCGGGCACGAGCGGACGAGAGACGCTGACCGCCTCGACCCATCCGAGACGCTGGGATGCCTCACCCTCTGCCTCGGGACCCCACAGCGAGGCGTCGCCCGCCGTGATGCCCGAGGCGACGAGGCTGGCGACAAGTCCGGGGAGCGTCGCCTCGACGACGGACTTGACGTGCCCCGACAGGTGGATGTCGAAGCTCATCGCGCAGCCTGGGCGGCGTCTTCGAGCGCCGTCTTGACGGTGGCCTGCACGTCGTGCCACGAGGTGATGAACTTCGACACGCCTTCGTCCTCCAGCACCTGGGTGACGTCGGCGAAGTCGACGCCGGCGGCGGCGAGACGATCGAAGACCTCGTGCGCGGCGGCGTACGTGCCGGCGATCGCATCGCCCGCGACCGGTCCGTGGTCGAACGTGGCCTCGAGCGTCTTCTCGGGCATCGTGTTGACGGTGCCCGGCGCGACGAGCTCGGTGACGTACAGCGTGTCGGGCAGGTTCGGGTCCTTGACGCCGGTCGAGGCCCAGAGCGGACGCTGAACGTGGGCGCCGGCATCCGTCAGCGCCTTCGCGCGGTCCGTGGCGAACTGCTGCTCGAACAGCTCGTACGCGAGACGCGCGTTCGCGACGCCCGCGAGAGACTTCAGCGCGTCGGCCTCGTCGGTGCCGAGGGTCGCGAGACGCTTGTCGACCTCGGTGTCGACGCGCGACACGAAGAACGAGGCGACCGAGTGGATCTTCGAGATGTCGTGGCCGTTCGCCTGCGCCTGCTCGAGACCGGCGAGGAACGCCTCGATGACCTCGGCGTAGCGCTCGAGGCTGAAGATCAGCGTCACGTTGACCGAGATCCCCTCGGCGAGCGTCGCGGTGATCGCGGGCAGGCCGGCCTTGGTGGCGGGGATCTTGATGTGCACGTTCGGGCGGTCGACCCGGGCCCACAGCTCCTTGGCCTGGGCGACGGTCCCGGCGGTGTCGTGGGCGAGGTCGGGCGAGACCTCGATCGACACGCGGCCGTCGACGCCGTTCGACGCCTCGTAGACGGGGCGGAAGATGTCGGCGGCATCCCGCACGTCATCGGTCGTGGCGGCGAAGATCGTCTCGTCGACCGATGCTCCGGCTGCGGCGAGCTCGGCGATCTGGGCGGCGTACGAGTCGCCGCCGCCCACGATCGCGCCCTGGAAGATCGTCGGGTTCGTCGTGACGCCCGAGACGTTGCGCGTCGAGATGAGCTCGGTCAGGTTGCCCGACGTGATCCGCTCGCGCGACAGGTCGTCGAGCCAGATGCTCACGCCCGCGGCGACCAGCTTCTCGGTGGGGGTGCTCATGCTGCGTTCTCTCCTCGTGCTTACAGCGCCGCGGCGGCCGCGATGCTCTCGCGGGCGGCGTCGACGACGTGGTCGGCGGTGATGCCGAACTTCTGGAACAGGGTCTTGTAGTCGGCGGATGCGCCGAAGTGGTCGATCGCGACGGAGCGGCCGGCGTCGCCGACGATGCCGCGCCATGTGAGCGCGGAGCCGGCCTCGACCGACACGCGCGCCTTGACGGCGGCGGGCAGCACCGTCTCGCGGTACGCCTCGTCCTGCTCGGCGAACCACTCCAGCGACGGTGCCGACACGACGCGGGCGTTCACGCCCTCGGCGGCGAGCGTCTCGCGCGCCGAGACGGCGAGCTGCACCTCGGAGCCGGTGGCGATGAGGATCACGTCGGGCGTGCCGCCGGGCGCCTCGGCGAGGATGTACGCGCCCTTGGCGACGCCGTCGGTCGACGCGAACACGTCGCCCGAGGCCTCGCCGTCGCCGCGCGCGAACACCGGGATGTTCTGGCGGGTGAGCGCGATGCCCGAAGGGCCGCCCTGGCGGCGGACGATCTCCAGCCACGCGGCCGAGGTCTCGTTCGCGTCGGCCGGCCGCACCACGGTGAAGTTGGGGATGGCGCGCAGCGTCGCGAGCTGCTCGATCGGCTGGTGCGTGGGGCCGTCCTCGCCGAGGGCGACGGAGTCGTGCGTCCACACGAAGATCGACGGGATGTCCATCAGTGCGGCCAGACGCACCGACGGGCGCATGTAGTCGCTGAAGATCAGGAACGTGCCGCCGAACGGACGCGTCGGACCGTGCAGCTTGATGCCGTTCACGATCGCGCCCATGGCGTGCTCGCGGATGCCGAAGTGCAGCACGCGGCCGTACGGGTCGCCCGACCACTCGTGGGTGGACCACTCGGACGGGATGAACGACTTCGCGTCCTTGATGGTGGTGAGGTTCGATTCGGCGAGGTCGGCCGAGCCGCCCCACAGCTCCGGCAGCACCGCGGCCAGCGCGTTGATGACGGTGCCCGATGCGGCGCGCGTGGACACGTCCTTGCCGGCCTCGAACGAGGGGAGGGCGGATGCCACGTCCGCCGGCAGCTCGCCCGCCTCCAGACGGTCGAACAGCGCCTTGCGCTCGGGGTTGGCCGCGGCCCACGCGTCGAACGACTCCTGCCAGACGGCGCGCTCCTCGGCGGCGCGGTCCTTCAGCGCACGCGTGTGCGCGATGACGTCGCCTGGGACGACGAAGGACTGCTCGGGGTCGAAGCCGAGCACCTTCTTGGTCGCTGCGAGCTCGTCGGCGCCGAGGGCGGAGCCGTGGATCTTGCCGGTGTTCTGCTTGCCGGGCGACGGCCAGCCGATGATGGTGCGCAGGATGATGAGCGACGGCTTGGCCGTCTCGCCCTTCGCGGCCTCGATGGCGGAGTGCAGCTCGGCGACGTCCTCGACGTACTGGCCGGTCTTCTTCCAGTCCACGACCTGCACGTGCCAGCCGTAGGACTCGTAGCGCCTGGCGACATCCTCGGTGAAGGCGACGTTGGTGTCGTCCTCGATCGAGATCTGGTTCGAGTCGTAGATCGCGATGAGGTTGCCGAGCGCCTGGTGCCCGGCGAGCGAGGACGCCTCGGAGGTGACGCCCTCCTGCAGGTCGCCGTCGCCGGCGATGACGTACACGAAGTGGTCGAACGGCGAGGTGCCGGCGGCGGCGTCCGGATCGAACAGGCCGCGCTCGTAGCGGGCGGCGTACGCGAAGCCGACGGAAGAGGCGAGGCCCTGGCCCAGCGGGCCGGTCGTGATCTCGACGCCCTTGGTGTGGCCGTACTCGGGGTGGCCCGGCGTGAGCGAGCCCCACGTGCGCAGCGCCTTCAGGTCGTCGAGCTCGAGCCCGAAACCGCCGAGGTACAGCTGCACGTACTGGGTCAGCGAGGAGTGGCCGGCCGACAGGATGAACCGGTCGCGGCCCACCCAGTGCGTGTCAGCGGGGTCGTGGCGCAGGACGCGCTGGTAGAGGAGGTATGCCGCGGGGGCGAGGCTCATCGCCGTCCCCGGGTGGCCGTTGCCGACCTTCTCCACGGCGTCCGCCGCGAGGACGCGGGCGGTGTCCACCGCGCGCCGATCGATCTCTTCCCAACGCAGTTCCGACACCCAGGCGCCTTTCTCGAGGAGGTGCGCCCGGCAGATGGCCGATTCGCGGCCCTTGTCCGGATGGAGAAGGGGAGATCGGCGGCGGGCGCGCGTGTGTTCAGCATAGCGAAGCGGTATGCCGCCCAGGCCATGCGAGCCGTCAATGTGACAGAGTCTTGCGAACCCGATTGCGCGCGCGGTCACCGGCGGGTGACGCGTTCGTCACGATCCGCTCACTCCGTCGTCCGCTCCGATGTGATCGGTAACAGGGTCGAGGGCGTCCGGCTCGGGCCGGGCGGGGCGGGCGTGACCCTATGCCCTAGACTTGGGGGGAATCTGCAGGCGGCGATTGCGGGGGCCATGGACATCACGAAGACGGCCGGGGACGAGGCATCCACGCTCGACGCACCCCGCCGGACTCGCCAGGGATTCGGTCGCACCGTCAAGGCGTATGTCGCCCTGATGAAGCCGCGCGTCCTCGAACTGCTGCTGGTGACCACCGTGCCGGTGATGATCCTCGCGCAGGGCGGCTTCCCGAGCCTGTGGCTCATCATCGCGACAGTCATCGGCGGCACCGCGAGCGCCGGCTCCGCGGCGGCATTCAACATGTACCTCGACCGCGACATCGACGCGCACATGCAGCGGACGGTCAACCGTCCGCTCGTCACCGGCGAGGTCTCTCCCCGCGGCGCCCTGATCTTCGCGTGGTCGCTCGCCGTGTTCTCGACGGTGTGGCTGTGGCTCACCACGAACTGGCTGGCCGCGACCCTGTCGGCGGTCGCCATCTTCTTCTACGTCGTCATCTACACGATGATCCTCAAGCGCCGCACCGAGCAGAACATCGTGTGGGGCGGCATCGCCGGCTGCTTCCCGGTGCTGATCGGCTGGACGGCCGTGACCGGCTCGCTCGCGTGGCCGCCGGTCATCCTGTTCGCGCTGGTCTTCCTGTGGACGCCGCCGCACTACTGGCCGCTGTCGATGAAGTACAAGGACCAGTACGAGAACGTGGACGTCCCGATGCTCGGCGCGACCCGCGCCGGCTCGCAGGTGGGCCTGCAGGTCATCCTCTACGCGTGGGCGACGGTCGTCTGCTCGCTGCTGCTGATCCCGGTCGCCGACATGGGCCTGGTCTACACGGTGTCCGCCGTGGTGTTCGGCGGCTGGTTCATCTACGAGTCGCACGTGCTCTACAACCGCGCGGTGCGCGGCACCGAGCCGCGGCCGATGCGCGTGTTCCACGCGTCGATCACGTACCTCACGCTGCTGTTCGTCGCGATCGCGATCGACCCGCTGCTGCCGTTCTGATCCTGAGCCCGCGGCGGTCAGCCCGCCCCGGTGGCGTCGAGGAACGTCAGCACGGCCCGCACACGCCGGTTCTCGGTGTCGGAGGGCGAGATCGCGAGCTTCGTGAAGATGCTCGTGACGTGGCTCTCGACCGTGCGCTCGGTCAGCCACAGCCGTGCGGCGATCCCCGCGTTCGTCAGGCCCTCGGCCATGAGCGCGAGCACCTCGCGTTCCCGCGCGCTCAGCGGGTCGAGCCGTCCCTCGGCGGCGCGCGCACCCACCAGCCGGGCGACGACCTCCGGGTCCAGCGCCGTGCCGCCCTGGCGAACGCGCTCGAGCGTGTCGAGGAACTCGTCGAACGCGAGCACACGATCCTTCAGCAGATAGCCGAAGCGGCCGCGGGGGAGCAGCTGCATCGCCTGCCGCGCCTCGATGTGCTGCGACAGGAGCACGATCCCGACAGCGGGGTCGTGGTCGCGGATCGCGACGGCTGCCCGGGCGCCATCGTCGGTGCCGCCCGGCGGCATGCGGATGTCGAGCACGACGACGTCCGGCTGCAGCGTCCGCGCCAGTTCGACCGCGCCGAGCGCGTCGCCGCAGGTCCCGACCACGTCCTGACCGGCGTCGGTCAGCAGCCGTGCGAGCCCCTCGCGGAACAGAGCGGAGTCCTCGGCGATCATGACGCGCACGGAAGATCCGCCTCCAAAGCCGTTCCGGCGCCGGTGAGCGAGTCGATGCGCAGCGCGCCGCCGACGGCACGGACGCGATCGGCCAGCCCGGCCAGTCCGCCTCCGGGGCGCGCGGTGGCGCCGCCGGTGCCGTCGTCGGTCACGCGCACCCGCAGGAACTCGCCGGCACGGATGACCGACACCGACACCTGGGCCGCGTGGGCGTGCTTGATCGCGTTCGCGATGCCTTCGCTCGCCACGTAGTACGCGGTCGTCGCCACGACATCGGGGATCTCCTGCAGGTCCAGGCCCACTTCGACCGGCACGGCCGATGCGCTGGAGAGGTCGGCGAGTGCGGCGGCCAGCCCGTCGTCGAGTCGGCTCGGGCGCAGACCGTGCGCGACGGCGCGGAGCTCTGCGATGGATGCCGCGACCGCCGCGACCGCTTCGTCGAGGGCGTGCGCGATATCGAGCTCGCCACGGGTCTCGCGCCGCTGCGCCAGCCGTAGCGACATTCCGAGGCTCACCAGGCGCTGCTGGGCGCCGTCGTGGAGGTCGCGCTCGAGCCGGCGACGTTCGTCGGTCTCGGCCGTCATCAGGCGTCGTCTGCTCTGCTCGGCCTCCCGCAGGGCGCGGGCGAGCTGGGCGCGCTGCCGGACGAGCTCGATGAGCGGCGCCGCGGCGTCGACGATACGCTGCGGTACGCCTTGGTCGGCACGGACGATCGTGGCGATGCGAGCCCCGCCGATCTTGACGGCGGTCGGCATGTCGCAGCCCTCGGGAGACCTGCCCGGACCCGGATCGACGACGGGGGCGAACTCGACGGTGAGCTCCGGGTCGCCGAGCCCTGATCGGAGCACGGCCACGACGCGCTCGGGTGGAGCCGCGCCGCGGTGCACGTCGGCGAGCAGTCGTCGCAGCGCGTCGACGGTTCGCTCCGCGCGCGGGAAGAGGACGGCGGCCGTCGCACGCTCCAGCGGCCGCCGCAGCAGCATCACCGTCAGGACGGCGACGGCGGAGGCGACGGAGGCGATGGCGACCGCGCCGCTGGTGGGCACGAGGTCCGCGAGGGCCGTGGCGGCCGCGACGACTCCGAGCACGGCGAGCAGCAGCACGCACCAGGACACGACGCGCACGATCCAGAGGTCGACGTCCGCGTCCGCCGTCAGCAGGGCGGCGCCGATCGAGAGCGGGATCGCGAAGCAGAAGGCGGCGATCGCCGCCAGGACGGCATCCGTCCCTCCCCACAGCAGGTACGACGCCCAGCAGGCCAGGAGCGCCAGCGGGACGACCGCCGCGGCGATCACGAGCCAGCGGAGCCGGCGCCGCATGATCCCGGTGGCGCGACGGTACCGCAGCAGCGTCGAGACCGCGCTCGCCACCAGGCATGCCAGGAAGAGGGGGAGCAGTGCCAGTGCGACCACACCCGCCCCGGGCAGGACGCCCCACGGGTGCGGTGCTTCCGCGAACGGCGCGGGATAGGCGTCCGGCGCGACCACGACCAGCAGGTCGAACACGACCCCGACCCCGACCACGGTCCACGCCGTGACGCGGTCGAAGACGTTCTCGAAGCGGCCGGTGGGAAAGAGCAGCAGCACCCACACCCACGGCGCGTACAGCACCATCCACCATCCGGCCGACGTCGCGATCAGCACGGCCGGAGTCGGCAGCCCGACAGCCGCCGCCCCTCGCAGATACGTGTCCGTGGCGGCAGCCACGACGATCCCGAGGCCCGCCGCCGCCAACGCGGTCCCGACCGACAGCCCCGTGCGCCAGGCCACCGCCGGCCCGAGGACGAGCGCGGGGATCGCGATCGCGATGGCGAAGGTGAGCCATGCCGCACCGGACGAGGACGCCGCGACGCCCACCACCCCGATCCCGATCATGGGCAGGGCGAGGAGCGCGACGGTCGTCGCGGTCACGGCATTGCGCGGCGCGGGGCCGGAGGTGCGCTCCACGGCACCAGGGTAGGGCGCGCCGGTTCCGCGCGACATCGTGGAAACCCCGCACAGCGACCTGTGGTCGCCCGCGATGCGGGCCGCTGCTCGGAGCGGGATGCTCGTGCTGCCGGCGTGGACCGGCCGCCGAGGACGACGCAGCGGGTGTCAGCCGGCGTGAGCGAGGAGGGGACCATGGGTGTCGAGACCATGCCGGCCGGCGACCGGACGATCGAGGAGCGTGGGCGCCGCTGGCGTCCGTTCTGGCGGTGGACGGCGGCGATCGCGCTGCCGATCGGGCCGCTGTCGATCCTGGCGGGGCGCACGATCCTGCCGTACTGGACGGATGATCCGCCCGAGAGGATCGCGACGGCCGTCATCGAGAACCGGGGGCTCATGGAAGCCATCGGCTGGCTCGGGCTGGTGGCTGCGCCGGCGATGCTGCTGGGCGCACTCACACTCGGCTACCTCGCTCGCCGCGGGGCGCCGCTGCTCGCGACAGCCGGCGCCGCGCTGACGTTCGTGGCCTTCGCGAACTGGTCGGCGGCGGGCAACTCCGATCTGCTCGCGCAGACCATGGCCGATGCCGGATACGACGTGTCGGACATCACCCGCATCGGCACCGCGATGTCGGAGTCGGCGATCGGCAGCTTCACGGGCATGTTCTGGGTCGTCGGGCACATCCTGGGGATGGTGCTGCTCGGCGTCGCCCTGGGCCGGGCGCACGTCGTCAACTGGTGGGTCGCGGGTGCGCTGATCGTGTCGCAGCCGATGCATCTCGTCTCGGCCATCATCCTGCCGTCGCGGTGGCTCGATGCCACGGCGGGCTGGGGGTTCACGGCCCTCGCCTTCGTCGTCGTCGCGGTCGTGGTGGCGCGCATGCCCGACGACGACTGGGACCTCTGGCCTGTGCGATGACGGACTCGATGTCGAGCCCCTGTCGATTCCGGCAGGGGCTCGTTCGTCGGTGTGATGAGAGGCACAATGCCTTTCGACGACGAAGGAGGACACGATGGCGCAGTACCTGATCCTGATCTATGGCGACGAGGCGCGATGGGATGCGCTCACCGCCGAGGGCATGCGAAAGATCGACGAGGGGCACCGCGCGTTCCGCGAGCGGGCCGGCGGGGCGATCCTGTCGTCGGGCGAGCTGGAACCGAGCCGCATGGCGACCACCCTCCGCGCGGGCGGTGAGCGTCCGCTTGTGACTGACGGACCCTTCCTGGAGACCAAGGAGGTGCTCGGCGGCTTCTACGTCGTCGACGTGCCCGATCTCGATGCGGCGCTGGCCCTCGCCGCGCTGCTGCACGAGGCGGCCGAGGACCACAGCGGCGTGCAGGTGCACCCCCTCGTCGACCACGGGTGACGAGAATGGATGCCGCCGGCCCGGGCCCCCTCGTCGGTGATGTGCCGACCGTGCTCGCGGCCGCGCATCGCGAGGAGTGGGCGGCGGTGGTCGCCGCGACCGCGCGCCTGACCGGAGACCTCGACCTCGCCGAGGAGTGCACCCAGGAGGCGTTCGCCCGGGCGGTCGAGGTGTGGCCGGCTCGCGGCATCCCGGATCGTCCCGGTGCGTGGCTCACGACCGTCGCCACGAACCGTGCGCGCGACGTGATGCGGCGGGAGGCGGCGCTGCGACGGCGTCTCCCGCTGCTGGTGCCCGAGGCCGAGACCGAGGACGATCCGGCGTGGCACGCGGACGACCGGCTGCGGCTCATCTTCACCTGCTGCCACCCCGCGCTCGCGCGCGAGGCGCAGGTCGCCCTGACGCTGCGCCTCGTTTGCGGCGTGTCGACCGCCGACATCGCGGCGGCGTTCCTCGTGGGCGAGCCCACGATGGCGGCGCGCCTCACGCGCGCCAAGCGCAAGATCGCGGCGGCGCGCATCCCGTTCCGCATCCCCGACGCCGAAGAGCTCCCCGCCCGGGTGTCGGTCGTATGCGATGTGCTGCACCTCGTGTTCACAGTCGGGCATGCGCCGCCGTCGGGCGACGCGACGGTGCGCGTGGACCTCGTGGATGAGGCCGTCGCCCTGACCCGCATGGTCCACGCGCTGCTGCCGAGGGACCGCGAGGTCGACGGCCGGCTGGCCCTCATGCTGCTGACCGATGCGCGCCGGGACACCCGCGACGAGCTGCTGCCCGATCAGGACCGCACGCGATGGGATCGCGCGCTGATCGACGAGGGACTCGCGTTGCTCGCCGACGCGGCCGAGGGCCCCGTCGACCACTTCGCGCTGTCGGCCGCGATCGCCGCCGTCCACGCGCAGGCGCCCACGTGGGACGACACGGACTGGGCGCGCATCGTCGACCTCTACGGCCTGCTCTCGCAGGTGTGGCCGAGCCCGGTCGTCGCGCTCAACAGCGCGGTGGCGGTCGGGATGCGGGACGGCCCCGACGCCGGCCTCACCGCGGTCGATGCCGTCGCCGCCGAACCTGCGCTGCAGCGCTACCCGTACCTGCCCGCTGCGCGCGCCGCGTTCCTGGCCGGGCTCGGCCGCTGGAGCGAGGCCGCGGACGCCTACGCCGAGGCGGCGACCCTCGCCGGCACCCTCGCCGAGCGCGAACGCCTGCAGGCGCAGACCGCCGACGCGCGGTCGCGCGCCGGCTGTGGATAACTCGGGAGGCCCCGCGCGCGCTCCGGTTACGGTGGACGGATGATCCTGCGCGCGACGACGGCGACCCTCGGGCTTGCGGCAGCCGTCGTGATGCTGAGCGGATGCCTCGCCCCCGCGCCGGAGCCGACGCCGACGCCGACCGCGGTGTTCGCGAGCGAGGACGAGGCGTTCGCGGCGGCGGAGGAGACGTATCGGGCTTATGTGGATGCAGGCAATGCGCGACGCAATGATCCACAGTCGCAGCCCGACCCTCAGTCGTTTCTCGTTGGAGATGCACTCGAACGGGACATTGACTCTCGTCGGGAGCTCGAGGAGCTGGGACTTCATCTTGATGGTCCCTCGACTGTGACGACGGTCAACGGAGTCTCGGCGGATCTGGTCACCGGCGATGTGCTGATCGAAGGCTGCTACGACTCCACCGCGGCGCGCGTGCTCAACGAATCGGGGGCGGATGTAACAGCTGCCGATCGCGATCCAACCGTGATGGTTGAGATCGAGATCACGCCGTCCGGCGGCGAGCGAAAGATCTCCAGTATGAGACCCGTCGATGGCGATCCATGTTGAGTCGCCTCATCCTGAGCGCCGCCGCGACCCTCCCATTCATGCTGGCGATCGTCTCACCCGGAGGAGCGGTCATGTTGGCGTCAAACGCCTGCTCGGATGCGGATTACGTCACGGGCGTCTGTCGTACGGCAACCAACGACGGCACAAAGGTCGACATCAGTGCGTCTACGGACTACGCGAACGCGAATGTGAGCGCACCTGCTTACGAAGGCGACTCCACCCACACTCCCGAGATCATCTACGCTCCCGACACCGGCAGAATCTGTGACACCCCTGATGCGACGTGCCTGCGGCAGGACGTCCCGGCCGATCCGGTGGCGGCTGCGGGCTTCCCGGCTGTCACGCTGGCCGACCTCGCGTCGTTCCGGCCGACGACACCGCAGCTGACGGGGGAGCCGCTCGGGTTCGGGGTCGTGCGGATGCCGACGAACTTCGTGGCCGCGGCATCCGCTCAAGAGATCGCCGGCGTGCTGCTCGGGTATCCCGTGACGGTCCGGTTCATCCCCGTCGCGTATGTCTTCACCTACGGCGACGGGCAGACCCGGCGCGCGACGACGGGAGGGGTCGCCTGGACGACGTCGGGGAGCCCGCAGTTCACGCCGACCGAGACCAGCCACGTCTATCGGGAGCGGGGTGTGTACTCCTCGAGCGTCGCGGCCGAATACACCGCAGCCGTCGACTTCGGCGCCGGCTGGCAGGCCGTGGACGGCGTCGTCACGGCCCGCACCGGGGACTATCCGGTGCAGGTGGTCGAGGTGCGCACCGCGCTCGTCGAGCACACGTGCGCCGAGGACCCGCACGCCGCCGGCTGCGGCTGAGTCCGCCCGACGCCACCACGGGAACGACGAAGCCGCAGGCCCGGAGGCCTGCGGCTTCGAAGTTCAGCGTCAGCGCGCGGCGACGGGCTCCGCGTCGGCGGCCGGCTCGGCCTCGACGGCCGGCTCGGCGTCCACCGCGGGCTCCGCGTCGAGCGCGTCGGTCTCGGACTGCCAGTCGATGGGCTCGACGACCTCGACCGGGGCGACCGGACGCAGCGTCGCGATGGCGGCGATCGCGAGAGTCAGCAGGACGCCCACGATGCCGGCGCCCAGCAGCACGGTGCCGGCGGTGGCGACGGACTGGCCGACGTAGACGTCGACGGCCGTCGCCGTGTTGTCGGTGAGGACCGCGGTCATCGAGCTCAGCTTGGACGTGAGCAGGTATGCGCCGCCGGCCGCTGTTCCCAGCGACACGACGAGAAGGCCCCAGAACGGGATGCTGCGGACGAGACGGGGACGGGTGGACATGTGTCGATCACTCCTCGAAGGTCGCGACCCGGGTGGCCGCGGCATCCACGATGACAGCACCGTCCGTGCGGCACCCATGCGGACCCTATGCGTTCCCTGTGCGACGGCGAGCGGCGCGCGTCACTCGCCGGCCGCGGCCAGACGCTTCAGATGCATGACGACGGCCGTCATGATCGCGACCGAGATCGCCGCGATCACCATGTGCACGCCGACGGCGAGCGGCGGAAGGTCGTTGCGCGCCTGATACAGGCCGACGCCGATCTGCACCAGCTCGATCACGAGGAGCGCGATCGTCCAGCGCTGGAACGCGCGCGCCGCGGGTCCTGCGATCGACGAGCCGATCACCAGCACGAGGGTGAGCGCGAACAGCGCGTACGCCGGCCAGGAGTGCACGTGCTCGAGCAGTGTGGCGTCGAACCCGTTGCGCAGCGTCACCTCGGGGTCTCCGGAGTGGGGGCCCGCGCCCGTGGTGAGCACGCCGATGAACACGGTGATCGCCAGGAACAGCGACGTGACGTGCGTCACGATCGACAGCCAGCGCGGCACGGCGAGCTCGCGCGGTCCGACCGGCTGACCCATCCGCGCGACGAAAGCGGCCGAGACGCCCACCAGCACGAGCGAGACGATGTAGTGGAACGACACCAGGTTCGGGTGCAGGTCGAAGATGACCAGGATGCCGCCCACCGCGGCCTGCAACAGCACGCCGCCGAAGATGATCCAGGCCATGGTCCACAGGTCGCGCCGCTCACGCCGGATCTGCGAGATCAGCACGATCACGGCGACCGCCGCGAGGCCGACGAAGAACGACAGCCCGCGGTTCCCGAACTCGATCAGGCTGTGGTAGCTCTGCTCGGCCGTGGGGAAGAGCGAATCCGGCGTGCACAGCGGCCACTCGCAGCCGAGGCCCGAATCGGTCAGCCGCACGGCGCCGCCGGTGCCGACGATCGCGATCTCGAGCACGAGCGAGATCCAGGCCGCGACGCGCACGCGCGTGTCGACCCGGTCGGGGAGCCACTGGCGCAGTCGCTGCCACATACCGGGCGCGGTGGTCGTCGAGTGGTCCGCGGACATCCTGGTGATCGCCTCCAGAGAGAGGCTCCGAACGCCGCGTATGACGGACGGCGCGCGTCCGTGACGGGGTGGAACCTGTAGAATCGAGGGGTCGGACGCAAACGACTCGGATCTGTGGATCACAGACGTGAGGCGCAGCGCACCACCGACAGTCTAGGCGCGATCTCTGCGCCGCTTTGAGAGGGTCCGACGAGCGGTATCCACCCTTGGTAACTCCACCGGGGGAACCGGAATGCCGGGGCGGATGACACCGCAGGACCCGGAGGAGAACGTGACGATGACTGATGTGCTGATCGATCGCCCCGAACTGGACGGGCTCGGTGTCTACGAGTTCGGCTGGCACGATCCCGATGCCGCCGGTGCGAGCGCCAAGCGAGGCCTGAGCGAAGCTGTCGTTCGCGACATCTCGGCCCTCAAGGCCGAGCCGGAGTGGATGCTGAAGACCCGTCTGAAGGGTCACCAGCTCTTCGGCCGCAAGCCGATGCCGACGTGGGGCGCCGACCTCAGCGAGATCGACTTCGACAACATCAAGTACTTCGTGCGCTCGACCGAGAAGCAGGCGCAGTCGTGGGAAGACCTTCCCGAAGACATCCGCAACACGTACGAGAAGCTCGGCATCCCCGAGGCCGAGCGTGCGCGCCTGGTCGCCGGCGTCGCCGCGCAGTACGAGTCCGAAGTGGTCTATCACCAGATCAACGAGGAGCTCGAGCGCCAGGGCGTCATCTTCATGGACACCGACACCGCGCTGCGCGAGCACCCCGAGTTCTTCGAGGAGTACTTCGGCACCGTGATCCCCGCCGGCGACAACAAGTTCGCCGCGCTCAACACCGCGGTCTGGTCGGGCGGGTCGTTCGTCTACGTGCCGCCGGGCGTGCACGTCGAGATCCCGCTGCAGGCGTACTTCCGCATCAACACCGAGAACATGGGGCAGTTCGAGCGGACGCTGATCATCGCCGACGAGGGCTCGTACGTCCACTACATCGAGGGCTGCACCGCCCCGATCTACAAGTCGGACTCGCTGCACTCGGCCGTCGTCGAGATCATCGTGAAGAAGAACGCCCGCGTGCGCTACACGACGATCCAGAACTGGTCGAACAACGTCTACAACCTGGTCACCAAGCGCGCCGTGGCGCACGAGGGCGCGACCATGGAGTGGATCGACGGCAACATCGGCTCGAAGGTCACGATGAAGTACCCGTCGATCTTCCTGATGGGTGAGCACGCGAAGGGCGAGACCCTGTCGGTCGCCTTCGCCGGCCCCGGTCAGCACCAGGACGCCGGCGCCAAGATGATCCACATGGCGCCCTACACGCAGTCCTCGATCGTCTCGAAGTCGATCGCCCGCGGCGGCGGCCGCGCCGGCTACCGCGGCGAGGTCCGCGTCGACGCCAACGCGCACCACTCGGCCAACACCGTCCGCTGCGACGCGCTGCTGGTCGACACGATCTCGCGCTCCGACACGTACCCGGCGATCGACATCCGCGTCGACGACGTGCAGCTGGGCCACGAGGCGACGGTCTCGAAGGTCAGCGAAGAGCAGCTGTTCTACCTGATGAGCCGCGGTCTTCCCGAAGACGAGGCCATGGCCATGATCGTGCGCGGCTTCATCGAGCCGATCGCCCGCGAGCTGCCCATGGAGTACGCGCTCGAACTCAACAAGCTCATCGAGATGGGCATGGAAGGATCCGTCGGCTAGATGAGCCCCACCACTGAGGCCCCCACCATTCCCGGCGCGAAGGGCCACACCGATGGCGCCGGCGCATTCGTGCCGGTTCAGACTCGCTCCGAGCGCTTCCGCTCCACCGACCCCGCCGCCTTCGAGGCGCCCACGGGTCGCGAGGTCAACTGGAAGCACACGCCCGTCCAGCGCCTGCAGCGCCTGTTCGCGGACGCTGCCGGCGACGCCGGCGCCGTCTCGCTGGCCGTGACCGGTCCGGTCGCCGGAGCCGGTCTCGCGATCGGCGCCGCGCCGCGCGGCGAGGTGTTCGTGCCCGAGGACCTGCCCGCCGCCGTGGCGTGGTCGCGGTCCGCCGAGGCGCTCTACGTCTCCATCCCGGCCGAGGCCGAGCTCGACGAACCCGTCGTGATCGAGGTCGTCGGCGGGGGAGCAGACCTCGTCGCCCACGCTCACATCGTGGTCGAGGCATCGCGTCACAGCCGTGCGACAGTCGTCCTGCGCCACACCGGCAGCGCCCAGTTCGCCCAGAACGTCGAGGTCATCGTCCGCGAGGGCGCACACCTCGAGCTCGTGACGGTGCAGCGCTGGGAGGACGACGCGGTGCACGCGGCATCCCACCAGGCCCGCGTCGACCGCGACGCGACGCTCCGCCACGTCGTCGTCAGCTTCGGCGGCGGGGTCGTGCGGGTCAACCCGAGCGTCGAGCTCGCCGGCGCCGGCTCGCGTGCCGAGCTGTACGGCCTCAGCTACTCCGACTCGGGGCAGCACCTCGAGAGCCAGGTGTACCTGCACCACAAGGGCGCCGAGACCACCGGCGACGTGCTCTACAAGAGCGCGCTGCAGGGCGAGGCCGCACGCACCGTGTGGATCGGCGACGTGCTGATCGGACCGGATGCCGTCGCGACGGACTCGTACGAGGCGAACCGCAACCTGGTGCTCACCGAGGGTGCGCGCGCCGAGTCGATCCCGAACCTCGAGATCGAGACGGGCGACATCCGCGGCGCCGGCCACGCCAGCGCCACCGGACGCTTCGACGACGAGCAGCTGTTCTACCTGCAGGCCCGCGGCATCCCCGAGCCCGAGGCGCGGCGCCTCGTCGTGCTCGGCTTCCTCGCCGAGATCGTGCAGAAGATCGGCGTGGCCGACCTCGAGTCCGAGCTGTTCGCCGCCATCGAGGAAGAGCTCGCCAAGGAGGACCTGCGATGACCGCCCAGCGTGCCTGCGCCCTCAGCGACCTCGTGCAGGACGAGGCCCGCCGGGTCGAGATCGACGGCGTCCCCATGGCTGTCGTGCTCGACTCGAACGGCGAGGTCCACGCGATCGGCGACACCTGCACCCACGGCGACATCTCGCTGTCGGAGGGCTTCGTCGACGGCGATTCGCTGGAGTGCTGGGCGCACGGCTCGGCATTCTCGCTGCGCACCGGCAAGCCCCTCAACCTCCCCGCGTACGAGCCGGTTCCGGTGTTCGCGGTCACGGTCGACGGCGATGACGTGCTCATCGATCCGTCCGTCAAGCTCGAAGTGAACTGAAGAAGGTAACGAAGAATGTCTGTCCTCGAGATCCGCGACCTCCACGTGACGGTCGAGACGGATGCCGGCACCACGCCCATCCTCAACGGCCTGTCGCTGACGATCCGCACGGGTGAGACCCACGCCATCATGGGCCCCAACGGCTCGGGCAAGTCGACCCTCGCGTACACGATCGCCGGCCACCCCAAGTACAACGTCACGAGCGGTGAGATCACGCTCGACGGCGAGGACGTCCTGGCGATGTCGGTCGACGAGCGCGCCCGCGCCGGCCTGTTCCTCGCGATGCAGTACCCGGTCGAGATCCCCGGCGTCACGGTCACCAACTTCCTGCGCACCG
Source organism: Microbacterium jejuense (assembly GCF_039544225.1). Lineage (NCBI taxonomy): Bacteria > Bacillati > Actinomycetota > Actinomycetes > Micrococcales > Microbacteriaceae > Microbacterium > Microbacterium jejuense. The sequence continues at coordinate 28,438 of NZ_BAABLG010000013.1, read as the reverse complement.
CGAAGACCGCGATCGACGGCGAGGCGCCCTCGATCCGCACGTGGACGAAGGACGTCAAGTCGTCCATGAAGAACCTGCGCATGGACCCCAAGTTCGCGCAGCGCAACGTCAACGAGGGCTTCTCGGGCGGCGAGAAGAAGCGCCACGAGATCCTCCAGCTGGAGCTCCTCAAGCCGCAGATCGCGGTGCTCGACGAGACCGACTCGGGCCTGGACGTCGACGCGCTCAAGATCGTGTCGGAGGGCGTCAACCGCGCCAAGGCCGAGACCGACCTGGGTGTGCTGCTCATCACGCACTACACGCGCATCCTGCGCTACATCCACCCCGACTTCGTGCACGTCATGGTGAAGGGCCGCATCGTCGAAGAGGGCGGCCCCGAGCTCGCCGAGCGCCTCGAGGACGAGGGCTACGACCGTTTCCTGCCCGAGGGCGAGGAAGAGACGGCCGAAGCCCCCGTGGGCAGCGAAGCGTAGGATCGTTCCTATGACGGCCACCCTCACGCCCGAGAAGTACGACGAGGTCACCGAGGCCCTCAAAGACGTCATGGACCCCGAACTGGGGATCAACGTCGTCGACCTCGGCCTCATCTACGACCTCGCGTGGGATGACGAGAACGACGCGCTGGTCATCCACATGACGCTGACATCGGCGGGCTGCCCGCTCACCGACGTGCTCGAAGAGCAGACGGCGCAGGCGCTGGACGACATCGTCGAGCGGTTCCGCATCAACTGGGTGTGGATGCCGCCGTGGGGCCCTGAGCGGATCACCGATGACGGGCGCGACATGATGCGCGCGCTCGGCTTCGCGATCTGACACCTCCCGGACCTCTCGCGACGGTTGACGCGCCCTCCCGGGCATCTGCCACACTCGGCACATGTCGGGGAACAAGAGGCGTGTCGTGTCCGCGGTCGGCATCGCCGTCCTGATCCTGTCCGCCGCGACGGGCTGCACGTTCGCCGACGCGTCGACCCAGAGCACCCCGGCGCCGACCACGACGGTCGATCCGGATCCCGGCAGGGACGCCCTCGCGACGGTGACGCGCGCCCAGGTGGAGGCCGCGGTCGACGACCTCCCCGACGCCGTCGAGGCGGCGATGGACGCCTCAGGCACCCCGGGGATCGCGGTCGGCGTGGTCTACCAGGGCGAGGTGCTGTACGCCGACGGGTTCGGTGTGAGGGACGTCGACAGCGGTGAGCCCGTCGACGCCGACACGGTGTTCGCCCTCGCCTCGGTCTCGAAGTCGATCGGCTCCACCGTCGTCGCCCGTGCCATCGACGAGGGCTACGTGACGTGGGAGACACCGGTCGCCGACCATCTCGACGGCTTCACGCTGTCGGACCCGTACGTCGGCGCGCACGTGACGATCGCCGACATGTACGCCCACCGGTCGGGCCTCTACAAGCACGCCGGCGACGAGCTGGAAGAGATCGGGTACGACCGCGCCACGATCCTCCAGCGGCTGAGCCTGATCCCGCTGGCGCCGTGGCGCTCGTCCTACGCCTACGGCAACTTCGACATCACCGCGGCGGGGGAGTCCGTCGCCCGCGCCGCCGGGGAGGACTGGGCCGACCTCTCGGAGCGTCTGCTCTACGAGCCGCTGGGGATGACCTCGACGAGCTCGCGGTACGCGGACCTTCAGTCGCGCGAGAACCGCGCGATGGGCCACATGAAGCGGGGCGACGAGTGGGTCGTGACACCCGATCAGCGCCAGCCCGACGAGCAGTCCCCGGCGGGCGGGGTGAGCTCGAACGTCACCGACCTCACGACCTGGCTGTCGATGCTGCTCGCAAGCGGCGAGCACGACGGGGAGCGGTTCATCGACGCCGACTCGCTCGTCCCGGCGATGTCGCCGCAGATCGTCGGGTCACCGCCGCCGTCGTTCGGGTCGCGCGCCGGCTACTACGGCTATGGCTTCAACGTGGGCACGACGGCGGGCGGTCTTGTCGACGTCAACCATTCGGGGGCGTTCCTGCTGGGCACCGGAACGGTGTTCAAGCTGCTTCCGGCCGCGGGGCTCGGCATCGTCGTGCTCTCGAACGCCTCGGCCAACGGCGTGCCCGAGAGCATCGCGGCGCGGTTCCTCGACATCGCGCAGTTCGGCTCGGAGCGCCGCGACTGGCTGCCGCTGTTCATGGGCGTCTTCGAGGGGGAGTCCGAGCCGTTCGGCTCGCTCGTCGGTGAGACGCCCCCTTCCGGCGCCGAACCGGCCCAGGCACTCGACACGTACGCCGGGACGTACGCGAACGACTACTTCGGCCCGGCGACAGTCGCGGTGGTCGACGGCGCGCTGGAGCTCTGGCTCGGCCCGGCCGGGCACTGGCCGCTGGAGCACTGGGCGGGCGACGAGTTCGTCTTCCGGCCGTTCAGCGAGAACGCCCCGCCGGGATCGATCTCGAAGGCGTCGTTCGACGGCGACTCCCTCGTGCTCGAGTACTTCGATCAGCACGACCTGGGCACCTTCATACGGTGACTCACTCGGCGCCCCCTCGGCCGCCGGCTCGATAGGCTCGGACGGTGAGCGTCACCCCCCTGCAGGCCCTACCGGTCGATCAGCTTCGTCAGCGCAGCAGCACGAAGTGGCGCACGTACCCCGAGGACGTGCTTCCGCTCTTCGTGGCCGAGACGGACTTCGCGCCCGCGCCCGAGGTGACTGCTGCGCTGTTGCGCGCCGTCGAGCTCGGCGACACGGGCTACACGCCGCCGGACCCCGGCATCACGACCTCGTTCGTCGGATTCGCCGAGCGCCGCTTCGGGTGGACGGTCGATCCCGCGCGGATCCGCACGACGTGCGACGTCATGATGGGCGTCGTCGAACTGCTGCGCCAGGTGACGGCCCCGGGCGACCGGGTGATCGTGACGCCGCCGGTGTACCCGCCGTTCTACGACTGCATCCCCGAGGCGGGCGCCGTGGTCGAGCGCGTGCCGCTCATCGACACCGGTGACGCCTGGGAGCTCGACCTCGCGGGCATCGAAGCCGCGCTTGCGGACGGCGCCCGTGCCGTGCTGCTGTGCAACCCGCACAATCCGACCGGCACCGTCCACTCCCGCGAGAGTCTCGCCGCCCTCGCGGCCATCGTCGAGGCGCACGGTGCCGTCGTGGTCAGTGACGAGATCCACGCCCCGCTCGTGAACCGCGGCGCCGTCTTCACGCCCTTCCTTGCGGCCTCGCCCGCCGCGGCACGCGTCGGCTACGCGGTCGGCAGCGCCAGCAAGGCCTTCAACACCGCGGGCCTCAAGTGCGCGCTCATGGTGACCGCCGACGATGCGACGACCGCCGTCGTGCGCGCGCTGCCGGCCGAGGTGGAGTGGCGAACGGGGCTCTTCGGCGCCATCGCCGCCGTCGCCGCGTTCTCGCCCGAGAGCGACGCGTGGCTCGACGCCCAGCTGGCCGCCCTCGACGAGAACCGCGTGCTGCTGGCCGAGCTGCTCGCCGAGCACGTGCCGGGGGCGCGCTACCGGATCCCGGACGCCGGATTCCTGGCATGGATCGACCTGTCCGCGCTGGACTGGGGCGACAATCCGGCCGCGAAGATCCTGCGTGAGGCGAAGGTCGCCCTGCACTTCGGACCGCACTTCGGCGACGAGGGCAAGGGGCACGTGCGCCTGAACTTCGGCTGCTCGCCCGAGGTGCTGCGCGCGGCAGTGACGCGTCTCGGCGCGCTCGCGCGATCGTGAGCGCAGACACCGACACCGGCATCTGGCACGCGCGCTACGTCTGGGTGACCGTCGGCGCGATCGCGCTGATCTTCCTCGCCGCGATGCAGTCGCTGGCGGTGACCACGGTGATGCCCGTGGTCAGCGCCGACCTCGACGGCGACCGGCTGTACGCCGTCGCTTTCGCCGGCACCCTCGCCACGAGCGTCATCGGCATGGTGGTCGTCGGCGCGTGGTGCGACCGCGGGGGAGTCCTCGCACCGCTGTCGACCGCGGTGGCGCTGTTCGTCGTCGGCCTGGTGATCGCCGGACTCGCGCTCACGATGCCCGTGCTCGTCGCCGGACGGCTCGTGCAGGGTCTCGGGACGGGAGGGCAGACCGTCGCGCTGTACGTCGTGGTGGCGCGCGTGTACCCGGGGCTCCTCCACGGGCGCGTGTTCGCGGCCTTCTCGGCGGCGTGGGTGGTGCCCTCGCTCATCGGCCCGTTCCTCGCCGGTGCGGTCGCCGAGTACCTGCACTGGCGCTGGGTGTTCCTCGGCGTCGCCGGGCTCACCGTCGTCGCCTTCGCGATGGTGGTGTCGCGCCTGTACGGGCTGCCGCTGCACACCGACCAGCCCGCGACCGGGCGCATCGCGCCGCGTGTCGCATGCGCTGTCGCGGTCGCCGCCGGAGCGCTCGGACTGAGCCTCGCGGGAGAGCTCGGAGCGTGGTCGTGGGCGGGGGTGGCGGCATCCATTCTCGTCATCGGACTGGCCGCACGGCCGCTGCTGCCGCGCGGCACGCTGCGTGCCGCGAGAGGGCTGCCGAGCGTCGTGCTCATGCGCGGCCTCATCGCCGGAGCGCTGTTCGGCGCCGAGATCTACGTGCCGTACCTGCTCATCGACGGCTACGACTTCTCGCCGACGTTCGCCGGCCTCGGGCTGACCGCCGCGGCACTCGCGTGGGCCGTCGCGGCCGACGTGCAGGGCCGGTTCGGCGACCGCATCGGCAACACCCGCATCACGCTCATCGGCACGGCGCTGCTGGTCGCGGCGCTGGGGTTCGCGCTGCTGACGGCACTGCTCGACCTGCACCCCGCCGTGCTGATCGCCGGCTGGGGCTTCGCGGGCGCCGGCATGGGTCTGATGTACCCGCGGCTCACGGTGCTGACCCTCGCGTACTCGACGCCGCAGAACCAGGGCTTCAACTCGTCGGCGCTGTCGATCTCGGACTCCGTCGGATCGGCGTCGTCCATCGCCGTGATGGGGCTCGTGTTCACCGCCCTGGCGGGCGCGGGCGCCGGGTTCCCGGCCGTGTTCGCGATCGCGGCGGCGCTGGCGCTCGGCGCGCTGGTCCCGGGTCTGCGCCTCGGGCATGCGCACGAGGTGGCGCGCTGACGCCGGGGGGAGTGCGGGTCAGTTCTCCGCGCGGCCCAGACGCCAGTAACCCATGAAGGCCACGGCGCGGCGGTCGACGCCGTGCTCCGAGACGAGGTGGCGGCGCAGCGCCTTGATGACGCCGGCCTCTCCCGCCAGCCACGCGTACAGGCGCGCGCTCTTGAGTGCCGCTCCGCCCTTCGCGGTGCGCGGCACCTCCCACAGGATGTCGGTGTCGATGTCGATCTCTTCGACGTCTCCGCCGGCGCCGGCAGGGGCGAGCTCGGCCGCGGCAGCCGTCACCGCCGACATCAGGTGGGCGTGCCGACCGCTGTCTCCGCGCGCACCGATGCGGTATTCGAATCCCGGATGCCGCGGCAGATACGCCGCATCGTCCGCATGCGGAAGCTCCACCGCCACGACGCCCCGGGCATCGCGGGGCAGCTGCTCGAGGATCGCCGCGATCGCGGGCGCGGCCGTCTCATCGCCGGCCAGCAGGATCGCGTCCACCTGCGCGGGCGGCACGAAGTCGATGCCGAAGCTGACGCCGCGGTGGCCGGTGGTCGGGGCGAGGATCAGCACCTCGTCGCCCACGGCGGCGTTCGCGATCCACTCCGACGCCGGACCGAGCACGTCGTGCGACACCATGTCGACGTCGACCTCGCTCACGTGATTGCGCACGTACCGCGTCGTGTAGGTGCGGAACGGCGGACGCTGCTCGTCGGGAAGCTCCCGCCACTGTGCGTACCAGTCGTCGCCGAGAGGCATGGCCTCCAGCGGCGCCGTCGCCGCGGGGAACACGATCTTCACCCGCTGGTCGAGCCCGGGGTCGCCGTACTCGGCCAGATCGTCGCCGCCGAAGGTGAAGCGGCGGAAGCTCGGCGTCACATCGGCCACCGCGGTGACGCGGGCGCGGAAGAAGCGGTACGGCACGTCGGTCTCAGCCATCGATGGCTCCAGTCAGGATCGGCTCAGCGGCCGGGCGGGGCTCGGGCCAGGATTCGGCAGGGCGGAACGAGCGCACGGAATCCTCCGGGGGAGCGTTAGGTAAGGGTGCCCTAAGAGGCGGGCTGGTAAGGGCAACCTTATCAGCGTCCTCGCCGATCGCGAATCCGGATCCCCGTCGAACGGAGGCGACGCGAAAGCCCCGGCCGTCGAGGCCGGGGCTTTCTCGGAGTGGATGCCGCGGTCCGCGGCATCCGGTCAGTCCTTGGTCTTGTCCACCGCGCGCACGAGCGCCCACGCGCCGGGGATGATGGCCGCCGCCAGAGCGGCCTTGACGAGCCCGCCGACGATGAACGGAAGCAGGCCCACCTCGAGCAGGGCGCCGAACGAGTAGTCCAGCCCCATCACTGCGTTGAGGATCATCGCCATGTAGGGGATACCGAAGACGAAGGGGACGGCGCTGGCGATGGCGAAGCCGATGAAGGCGAGCCACGGCTTGCGATCCCACGCACGCTCGGCGAACCAGCCGGCGACGAACGCCGAGACGATGAAGCCGATCACGAAGCCGAAGCTCGGCTTGCCGACCGCGGCGATCGTGCCCGTGAATCCCGCGAACACGGGCAGTCCCGCGAGGCCCGCGAGCATGTACGTCGTCAGGGCCGCGGCGCCCCGCCAGGCGCCGAGGGCTGCGCCCACGACGATGACGCCGAGCGTCTGACCGGTGATGGGCACGGGCCACAGCGGGATCTCGACCTGTGCGAGGAGTGCGACGATCGCGGCGCCGGCGACGACCAGGGCGGCGTCGAGGGCGAACGCGCGGCTGCGCGAGGACGGGCGGGCGATGACGTCGGCGAGCACGCGACGGGTGCCGGCGGACGCGGCCGGGGCGGCGGCGATGGATGACATGGCCTCAGCCTAGGGGGCCGCAGGCGCAGGTACTTGGACGCCGTCCACCAATGATCGGACGATCCGCTGTCCGTCCTCTACACGTGCCGGCGTCTGCGCGCGGGCCAGTCGCAGAGCGCCGGCGAAGAGGGCGACGGCGAGGGCCGCGGTCATCACCGTGGTGCCGGCCACGAGCAGGACCGCCACCGCGACGGTGCCGGCCAGCACCCCGAGGGCGGCACGTCGGCCGGAGCCCGTGGTCCGCGGCGGGCTCATCGCCTCGACGCGGGCGGCCACGACCACCACCCCCGCGGTGACCGCGAGCGCCAGGGCGAGCCAGGCCGGGCGGGTGAGCCACCACAGGCCGCTGTCGACGGCGGGCAGCGGCATCCCGGTCCAGATCGCCGCTGCGGCGGTGAGGCCCGCGAGTCCCAGCAGCACCGGCATGTGCCACAGGTAGACCGACATCGCGCGCGGCGTCACGAAGTCCGTGAACCGGCGCGCAAGGGGGCGATCGGCGAATCGTGCGATCGGTGCGCGCAGCAGCGAGAACAGCGCCGTGTGCACGACTCCGACCAGCAGCAGCGCAGTCGTGGGCGGGTTGATGTTGGCGACGAGGTCGGGGGAGTGGATGCCGCTCGCGAACGACACTGCGAGCGCGGCGACGCCGCCGATCGCGACGATGAGGCGCGTGCGCCGTGCGAGCGCATCGATGCGCCCGTCGGCGAGGAAGAACCCGAGCTGCTGCAGTGCGAGCCACACGAACGCCAGGTTGAGGAACCCCAGCCCCTCGATCCCGGACTGCAGTCGCACGGCGTCGACACCCGCTGCCGCCAGCGCCAGGATCGCGATCGTGGCGATCGGAGCGCGCTCGTGCAGGCGCAGCAGGGCGGGGACGAGGGCCTGGCACACGAGGAACACCCCGAGGAACCACAGCGGCTGCCCGAAGCGGAACCCGGCGAGCGTCACCAGGTCGTCGGGAACCCCGGCCGATGCCAGCAGGGCGAGGAGCAGGCCCACGACGCCGACCGTGACGATCGCGGGGCGCAGCAGACGCTGCACGCGTCCGGCGACGAAGCCGACCGCGTCCCCGCCGCGACCGCGCGCGCGGCGGTAGGCCGTCGCCGACGAGAACCCGCCGATCACGAAGAACAGCGGCATCACCTGCAGCGCCCAGCTGAGCGGCACGACCCACCACGTCCCGTCGCTCGCGTTGACGAACGACGGTCCGCCGGCGGTGACGGCGACGCCGACCATCATGGCGTGCAGCACCACGACGCCGGCGATGCACGCGGCGCGGACGAGGTCGACGGCGCGGTCTCTGCCTCCGGAGCGGGAAGTGGATGCCGCAAGCGCGGCCGGTGCGGTGGTCATGGCTCCTCCTCGGAACGTCGGTTCCGGAAGGCTAGAAGGGCGGTGCCGGCTCAGGCATCGCCCCACGGTGCCGTGGTGGTCTCACCCCGTGGGGTGAGACCCGGCACGCGGGCCGGTCAGGAGGCCGGCTCGACCAGCCCGGCGTCGTACGCGAAGATGACGGCTTGCACGCGGTCGCGGACGCCGAGCTTGGCGAGCACCTTGCCGACGTGCGTCTTGACCGTCTGCTCCGAGATGAACAGGTCGGTCGCGATCTCGGAGTTGGACCGGCCACGGCCGATGAGCGTGAGCACTTCGCGCTCGCGCTCGGTGAGCTCGTGCAGCGCCGCGGAGGCCTGTCCCGCCCGGGGGCGGCGTGCGGCGAAGTGCTCGATCATGCGGCGGGTGACGCTCGGCGCGAGCAGGGCGTCGCCCGCGGCCACCACCCGCACCGCATGGACCAGGTCCTCGGGCAGGGCGTCCTTCAGGAGGAATCCGCTGGCACCGGCTTCGAGCGCGTCGTACACGTAGTCGTCGATGTCGAACGTGGTGAGCATGAGGATGCGCGGAACGTGAGCGGCCGGATACGACGGGCCGAGGATGCGCCGCGTCGCGGCGATGCCGTCGAGCTCCGGCATCCGGACGTCCATCAGCACGACGTCGGGGTCGAGACGTGCGGACAGCGCGACAGCCTGCGCGCCGTCGGCCGCCTGGCCGACCACCCGGACGTCGTCCTGGGCATCCAGGAGCGCGGCGAATCCGGCGCGCACCATCGCCTGATCATCGGCGATGAGGACGCTGATCGTCACAGGGGCTCTCCGTCGGTCGAGGGGTGCGGTGCGGGCGGCATCGGCGGCACCGGAAGGACGACGGCGACGGTCCAGCCACCGTCGGGGTCCGCCGCCGCGTCCACGCTACCGCCGACCAGGGCTGCCCGCTCCTGCATGCCGACGAGGCCGTGGCCGCGACTCGGGGCGGGCGCCCCCGGGGTCGGCGCGATGCCGGAGGCGGCGGCGGGGCCGTTGCGCACGACCAGGCGCACGGCGACGGCATCCGCCTCCACCGTCAGCGTGATCGGAGCTCCCGCGGCGTGGCGGACGGCGTTGCTGAGCGCCTCCTGCACGACGCGGAAGGCGGTGATGTCGACAGCGTCGGGCACGGGAGGAAGGGATGCCGGCAGGGTCGCGTCGACGGCGGCACCGGCGCGGCGCACGGTCTCGACGAGCGCGGGGATGTCGCGCAGCCCCTGCTGCGGGGCGAGGTCTGCGGTGTGGTCCTCCGTGCGCAGCACTCCGAGCAGGCGTCGCATCTCTGCAAGTCCGGTGCGCGCGGTCTGTGCGATCTCGTCGAACTCGCGCATGGCGTCGTCGGGCAGGTCGGGCACGCGATACCGTGCCGTCGAGGCCTGCACCTGGATGAGCGACATGCCGTGCGCCACCACGTCATGCAGTTCCCGGGCGATGCGCGTGCGCTCCTCCACGACCAGGCGTCGTGACTGCTCCAGGGCCGTGAGCTCGCGCTCTCGCGTGAGCTCGGCGCCCACACGCAGGCGGCTCGCGACGAGCACCGCCACGAGATAGATCCCGCCGACCACGGCCGTGGTGACGATGAGGGTGTTCGCGCTCGGCACGGCCGGGAAGACCGCGGCGGCGACGAGCCCCGCGGCGCTGCCGAGCCCGAACTGCGCGAGTCCGAAGCGCCAGCCGTGCTCCAGCGTCACCGCGGCGACCATCACGGCGAACGCCAGCAGCATCGGCACCGACCAGGGGAACGGAGCCGTCGCGGCGACGTCGGCCGGGACGGTGGCCGGGAACAGCAGGGCTGCGACGGTGAAGAGGGCGACACCGCTCTTCGGGAACCGCACCGCGACGACGGGGGCCGTCACCGCCGCCGCGCCGAGGAGGATCGCATACGGGACCGGGACGAGGTAGGCGGCCGCCTGCACGGGCACGAGCACCGAGAACAGCACGAGCGCGATCGCCGAGAGCACCGCGATCATCCACCCGCGCCGGTCGCTCGGCCAGGTGGGGCGCAGGCGCCTCTCGGCCGCAGATCGCCCGGCTCTCACTGCCACGGGTGTCATCCTGCCACCTCGGCGGGGCGTCGCTCCGCGCGTTCGGCCGCTGTCGCCGCCTCCTTCGCCGCACGACGCCGGCGCAGCGCCGCGACGCGTTCGACGACGACGCCGATGAGAAGAGCGAACGCGACGCCGATCACGGCGCTCAGCAGGGGCTGATCCTTCAGCCACGCGCCGGCCATCACACCGATGACCGCGCTGTACGCGGCCCACGTCGCGCCGGCGAGGACGCTCAGCGGCAGGAACCGCCGCCACGGGTAACGCAGGGCGCCCGCGCTCATGTTGACGGCCACGCGCCCGACGGGGACGTAGCGTGCGGCGAGGATGAGCGGCGCGCCGCGGTGCTCGAGCGCGTGCTGCGCCCGCTGGACGGTGGCCGCGACGCGGGGTCGTCGCATCCACGGCCACCGGGAGACGCCCACGGCACGACCGATGGCGTACGCGACGTTGTCGCCGATCGCCGCTCCGACGGCGGCCACCGCGCACAGCAGCACGATGTCGCCGGCGCCGGACGACGCCGTCACGGCCGCCGCCGCGACGAGCACGGTCTCGCTGGGAATGGGCGGGAAGAACCCGTCGATGACGGCCGCTCCGAACATGACCAGCAGCAGCCACGGCGAGGCCGCCGCCTGGAGGATGAGGTCGCTGAGGAAGTCCACCCCGAGACGGTACGAGACCGGGCACCGTGCGCACATCACTCCGAAGTACCTACCTGCATCCCCCTGTGGTCGTACATCTCGCGGCGACCGGGCGGGGCACGGCCCCCGTATACTGGATGGCTGGCCACTCGGCCGGTCTTCTCACACCTCGACGGAACGGACATCCGCTGTGCTCGCCGTGCACGACCTAGAGATCCGCGTGGGCGCCCGCGTACTGATGTCGGACGTCTCGTTCCGCGTGTCGGACGGCGACAAGATCGGGCTCGTCGGCCGCAACGGCGCCGGCAAGACCACCCTGACGAAGGTGCTCGCGGGCGACCTGATCCCCGCCGACGGCAAGGTCGAACGCTCCGGCGAGCTCGGCTACCTGCCGCAGGACCCGCGTTCGGGCGACCCCGAGATGCTCGCACGCACGCGCATCCTCGACGCGCGCGGCCTCGGCACTCTCGCGATCGGCATGCACGAGGCATCCCTCGCCATGGGCAGCGACGACGAGGCCGCCGCGGCGCGCGCGATGCGCAAGTACGCGAACCTCACCGAACGCTTCGAGGCGCTCGGCGGCTACGCGGCCGAGGCGGAGGCGGCGTCGATCGCCCACAACCTGTCGCTGCCGGACCGCATCCTCGACCAGCCGCTCAAGACGCTCTCCGGTGGTCAGCGCCGCCGCATCGAACTCGCGCGCATCCTGTTCTCGGACGCGCAGACCATGATCCTGGACGAGCCGACCAACCACCTCGACGCCGACAGTGTCGTGTGGCTGCGCGAGTTCCTCAAGGGCTACAAGGGCGGGCTCATCGTGATCTCGCACGACGTCGAGCTCGTCGGCGAGACGGTGAACCGCGTGTTCTACCTCGACGCGAACCGCCAGGTCATCGACATCTACAACATGAACTGGAAGAACTACCTGCGTCAGCGTGTGGCAGACGAGGAGCGCCGCAAGAAGGAGCGCGCGAACGTCGAGAAGAAGGCCACGGTCCTGCAGCAGCAGGCCGCCCGCTTCGGCGCGAAGGCCTCGAAGGCCGCCGCGGCGCATCAGATGGTCGCGCGCGCCGAGAAGATGCTCGCCGGCCTCGACGAGGTGCGCCAGGAGGAACGCGTCGCCAAGCTGCGCTTCCCCAAGCCCGCGCCCTGCGGCAAGACGCCGCTCATGGCGTCCGGCCTGTCGAAGTCGTACGGGTCGCTGGAGATCTTCACCGACGTGGACCTGGCGATCGACCGCGGCTCGAAGGTCGTGGTGCTGGGGCTCAACGGTGCCGGCAAGACGACGCTGCTGCGCATCCTCGCCGGCGTCGACCAGCCCGACACCGGCCAGCTGGAGCCCGGCCATGGTCTCAAGGTCGGCTACTACGCACAGGAGCACGAGAACCTCGACGTCAACCGGTCGGTGCTCGAGAACATGATGTCGGCGGCGCCCGACATCAACGCCACCGAGGCCCGCAAGGTGCTCGGCTCGTTCCTGTTCACCGGCGACGACGTGCTCAAGCCCGCGGGCGTGCTGTCGGGCGGCGAGAAGACGCGCCTGTCGCTGGCGACCCTCGTGGTCTCCAGTGCCAACATGCTGCTGCTCGACGAGCCGACCAACAACCTCGACCCGGCCTCGCGCGACGAGATCCTCGGCGCGCTCGCGCACTACGAGGGCGCGGTCGTGCTCGTCTCGCACGACGAGGGCGCGGTCGAGGCGCTCAACCCCGAGCGCGTGCTCATCCTGCCCGACGGCGTGGAAGACATCTGGGGCCGCGACTACGCGGACCTCATCACGCTCGCGTAGCCGTCAGCGGCCCGCGGCGTCGATCAGCGCGTCCTCGTCCTCGGCGTCGCGGTCGCGCCGGCGACGGGACGCCGCAGCCGCGGCGGGTGCGGCATCCTTCGGCTCGTCCGAACCGGTCTCGTCTTCGGAGTCCTCCGCGTCCTCGCGACGGTGCTTGCGCTCGGTGCGGATGACGTAGCCGATGAAGACGAAGCCCATGATGGCGAACATGATCCACTGGATCGCGTACGACAGGTGGGGGCCGGGATCGTCCGAGGGCGCCTCGAGAGCGTTCGGCGCGGTCGCCGGAGCGGGGTCCTCCGACACCATCACGCCGTAGGCGCTGCGCTCCAGAGCCTCACCGGCGTCGGGCGAGATCGTGTCGGCCACGAGGCCGAGGTTGATCGTCGGCACTTGGCCGTCGGGTGCCGAGCGTCCCGACGACGGCAGCGCCTCGCCCGGGCGCAGGCGCACGACGACGGTCGCCTCGCCCGACGGGGGAGCCGGCACGGCATCGGGCTCGGGCTGGTCTTCTCCCGGCGGCACCCAGCCGCGGTCGACGAGCAGCACGCGCCCGTCGTCCAGCCGGAACGGCACCAGCACCTCGAAGGCCGACGTCCCGCCGTGCGGGCGGTTGCGCGCCAGCAGCTGGTCGTCGGTGAGGTACTCGCCGGTCACCGTGACCGGGCGCCACTCGTCCTGCGGGTCGAGCTCATCGCCCGGCGGGATCGCCTCGGCCAGCGGCACCGGGTCGGCGTCGTAGTTCTGCGCGACCAGTGCGAGCTGGTGGGACCGCTCCTCGTTGCGCGAGAACTGCCAGTGCGACAAGAAGGCGCAGGCGATCGCGAACACGACGGCGAGGGCGACGTAGATCGCCCACCGGCCGGCGCGCGGCAGGTTCTGCATGCTGACGCCACGGCTCATCGCGACACCTCCGCGTCGGCGAGCGGTGAGACCTCGAGCGGGAAGTCGCGGGCGGCGAGGAACTCGCGCAGGTAGGTCACATGCTCGTCGCACGCCACCCACGTCTTGCGGCGATCGCCGGTGTGGATGCGCGGATTGCGCCAGTCGATGCGCCACTGCGCGGGCAGGCGGCATCCTGCGCGCGAGCAGGTCGCATCGACCCGTTCGTCGCTCATGCGGCAGGACCCGGCTTCTCGGGGTCGTCCTTCGGCGCCGGCGGCTGCGGCTGCGGGTCGCGCTGCTCCTCGACGCGGATCACCTGCGTGTCGGTCTTCGCGGCCGTCGACGCGGCGCCGGGGACGGCCGGAAGCGACGGCTCGGGGTCCTCGCGGCGGTTGCTCCGCGCCTCCTGGCCCACGTTCGCCGAGACGACGGCGATGTAGGGCAGGAAGATCGCCGCGGCGCCGAACACCCACGTGTACCAGCCGTACGGCGTGATGACGACCATCAGGATGAAGCACAGGATGCGCACGCCCATCATCACGAGGTAGCGCGTCGAACGCGCGCCGACGTCGTCGCGCGGAGCGCGCGGCAGGGACGTGGCCGATGGGGCGTGGCTGGAGTTCTTCACGGTGCTTCCAGGGTACGCCGGTTGCACGGGTCGATAGCCCCGGAGCGAGGCTCCGGGGCTATCGGATCCGGTGTCAGGAGGAGTAGCTGCCGCTCGTGGAGTACGCGGCGAGGCTGAGCGAGATGAAGAGGACCGCCAGCAGGACGCCGAGGATCGTGAGGCCGAGTCCGACCCACCCGACGATGGTGCCGGCCAGGGCCATGCCGCGTCCCTGCTCGCCGCTCGTCTTGAGCTGCTTGAGCGACATGTGACCGGTGATGACGCCCACGATCGAACCGACGAGGGGGAGGATCACGAAGCTCGCGATCGACGCGATGAGCGACACGATCGCGAGGGTGTTCGTCTTCGCGGGCGCGCCGTAGCCGTAGCCGGGGGCGGCGGCATAGCCGGGCGTGGCCGCGTATCCGGGAGCAGCGCCGTACGCGGGCGCCGTGCCGTACGGCGCGGGTGCGGCGGGGGCGCCGTAGGCGGGCGGCGGGTAGGCGCCCTGCGCGGGCGGCGGGTAGGCGCCCGGCTGCGCCGGGGCGGCAGGCTCGGCCGCGGGCGGCGGATACGCCCCGGGCTGGGCAGCCGGCTGCGCGGCGGGCGGAGCGGGCGGCACCGGCGGGTACGCGCCGGGCTCAGGGGTGGGGGAGGTGTCGCTCACGGCGATGCCTTTCGTCGGTGTCTTGGTCCAGCGTCCCAGCGGCGCGGCAGGAGTGTCAAACACATCCGGGCGTGGCGTCGCCCGCCGCTAGGCTGGTGCGGTTCCGTCGTCAACCCCCGGGAGTGCTCCATGTCCACCGATCGCGTCGTCCTCGTCACCGGCGGCAACCGCGGCATCGGCCGCGCCATCGCTGAGCGCTTCGTCGCGGACGGCTACAGGGTCGCCGTGACCGCACGGTCCGGCGAGGGTCCCGAGGGCACGCTCACGGTGCGCGCGGACGTGACGGATGCCGCGGCCGTCGATGCCGCCTTCACCGAGGTCGAGAACACGCTCGGGCCTGTCGAGATCGTGGTGGCCAACGCCGGCATCACCAAGGACACCCTGCTGCTGCGGATGACCGAGGACGACTTCGACAGCGTCGTGGCCACCAACCTGGGCGGCGCGTTCCGCGTCGTCAAGCGTGCGTCCAAGGGCATGCTGCGCGCCAAGTGGGGCCGCGTGATCCTCATCTCCAGCGTGGTGGGCCTGTACGGCTCGCCCGGCCAGATCAACTATGCCGCGTCCAAGAGTGCGCTGGTCGGCTTCGCCCGGTCGCTCACGCGCGAACTCGGCGGACGCGGCATCACGGCCAACGTCGTGGCACCCGGCTTCATCGAGACCGACATGACGGCCGAACTCACCGACGAGACGCAGGCCGAGTACAAGAAGAGCATCCCCGTCGGCCGCTACGGGTCCGCGGATGAGGTCGCCGGCGTCGTGACCTGGATCGCGTCCGACGACGCCGCCTACATCTCCGGCGCCGTCATCCCGGTCGACGGCGGCCTCGGGATGGGCCACTGACGCCCGGCCGCTGACAGCGCGATCGGCTACTCGATCGCGCGCAGGATCGCCTCGGCCACGGCGCCCGGGCGCGAGAACTGCGGCCAGTGCCCGGTCGCGTCGCCCGGCGCGCCGAGCTCGATGACGTCGACGCGCTCGATCGCTGCGAGCTCGGCGGCCCAGTCCGGCGCGGCGATGATGATCTCCCGGATCTTCACGGCAGGCACCGTGCCGGTGATGATCGTCGTCGGCACGTGGCGCCGCCGCTCGTCCGAAAGCCGGATCGGATCCGTCGGCACCCGCTCGGGCACCGACTGCGCGCGAGCAGCGGTGTCGGCACGTGTCTGCGGGTCGAGGTCGGCGACGTCGGACTCGTCGAAGAAGTCCCACCCGGGGAACGGCACCACGCCGTCGACGACGGGGAATTCCGAGATCGTGCCGCCGTCGCCGGGCGGCCACGTGTCGAGGAGCACGAGGTGCGCGACGCGATCGGGTCGGGCATCGACCGCGCCGTAGGCGACGTTGCCGCCGCCGGAGTGGCCGACGAGCACGACCTGGCCGTCGAGCGCGTCCAGCTGCGCGACGGTGGCGTCGACCCAGTCGGCCATGCCGATCCCTGCGGACTCGGCGCCCGTGGCGCCCACGCCCGGCATCGTGAGCGGATGGGTGCGGTGGCCCGCTGCCTCCAGTGCGGGGGAGACGTCGCCCCACGACGACGCGTCGAGCCACAGGCCGGGGACGAGGATGATGTGCATGCGGCCGAGGCTAGTCCTGGGGGCCGACACGCGCACCGGGTCGCCGTGCGTCAGGGCAGCAGCGGGATGACCTCGCGCAGGTCGAGGGGACCGATCACGATGTCGGCCTGCGCGCGCACGGCGGGCTTCGCGTTGAACGCGACGCCGAGGCCCGCCTCCGCCATCATGGCGAGGTCGTTCGCACCGTCGCCGATCGCGATCGTGTGCGACAGGTCCACGCCGCGTTCGGACGACCATTCGCGCAGGGCTGCGGCCTTGCCGGCGGCATCCACGATCTGACCATCGACCACGCCGGTGAGCACGCCGTCGCCGGCCGCGAGACGGTTCGCGCGCCAGACGTCGACGCCGAGGTCGGGTGCGACGGTGTCGAGGATCTCGTGGAACCCGCCCGAGACCACGCCGACGGCTCCGCCGCGGGCGTGGACGGCATCGATCAGCTCGCGCACGCCCGGGGTCGGCTCGATGCGCGCCAGCACACGCGCGAACGCCGCCACCGGCACGCCGGCGAGCGCCTCGACGCGCGAGCGCAGGCTCGTCGCGAAGTCGACCTCGCCGCGCATCGCCGCCTCGGTGGCCGCCGCCACCTCGGGTCCGCGCCCCGCCTCGTCGGCGATCAGCTCGATGACCTCGTTGCGGATCAGGGTCGAATCGGCGTCGAGCACGACGAGGAAGCGGGCGGGTGCAGCGGGCATGCTCCCACGGTAGCGGGAGCGGGATGCCGCACCCGACCGCATGTCGGGCACGTGTGCGTCAGCGCTCGACGCGCACGCCCTTGCCGACGACGGTGATGCCGCTGTCGGTCACGGTGAAGCCGCGCGCGAGGTCCTTCTCGCGATCGACGCCGACCGTCGCGCCATCGTCGAGCACGACGTTCTTGTCGAGGATCGCGCGGTGCACGCGCGCGCCCGCGCCGACGTGCACATAATCGAAGAGCACCGAGTCGGTGATCGTGGAGCCGCCGCCGGCGAGCGTCCAGGGACCGACGACGCTGCGCTCGAGGTGCGTGCCCGAGAGCACCGAGCCGAGCGAGACGATCGAGTCGATCGCGTTGCCGATGCGCCCCACCGAGTCGCGCACGAACTTCGCGGGCGGCGAGTTCACGGCCTGCGAGTGGATGGGCCAGTCGGTGTTGTACAGGTTGAAGATCGGCAGCGTCGAGATGAGGTCGCGGTGCGCGTCGAAGAACGAGTCGATCGTGCCGACGTCCCGCCAGTAGTACCTGTCGCGGTCGGTCGAGCCCGGCACGTCGTTGCGGTTCATGTCGTACACGCCCGCCTCGCCGCGCGACACGAAGTACGGCACGATGTCGCCGCCCATGTCGTGGTTCGAGGTCGGCAGCTCGCCGTCGGACTCCACGGCCTCGATGAGCGCCTGCGTGTCGAAGATGTAGTTGCCCATCGACGCCAGCACCTGGTCGGGCGCGTCGGCGAGGCCGACCGGACTCTGCGGCTTCTCGAGGAACTCGCGGATGCGGCTGGGGTCAGCGGGGTCGACGTCGATCACGCCGAACTGATTCGCGAGCGAGATGGGCTGACGGATGCCGGCGACCGTGGCCCGCGCGCCGGACTCGATGTGCGCGGCCAGCATCTGCCGGAAGTCCATGCGGTACACGTGATCGGCGCCGATCACGACGACGATGTCGGGCTTCTCGTCGGTGATGAGGTTGAGGCTCTGCAGGATCGCGTCAGCCGAGCCCGAGAACCATCGCTTGCCGAGCCGCTGCTGGGCGGGCACGGATGCCACGTACGAGTCGAGCAGGGCCGACATGCGCCAGGTCTGCGAGATGTGCCGGTCGAGGCTGTGGGACTTGTACTGCGTCAGCACCACCACCTGCCTGAGCCCCGAGTTGATCAGGTTCGAGATCGCGAAGTCGATGAGCCGGTACTGCCCCCCGAAGGGGACGGCGGGCTTGGCTCGATCCGCAGTCAGGGGCATCAACCGCTTCCCCTCGCCACCGGCGAGGATGATTCCGAAGACCTTGGGTGCTGCTGGCATGGGACCCACACTAGGACGCGTTCCGACCGATGTACTAGCGTTCGAGCATGCGAGTCGACATCGTCACGAAGGAGTACCCGCCGGAGATCTACGGCGGCGCCGGAGTCCATGTCACAGAGCTGGTGAAAGCGCTGCGGACGGAGCTCGATGTGCGTGTCCGGGCCTTCGGCGCGGACCGGTCCGAAGCGGGCACGACGTCGTACGCCGTGCCCGCCGAGCTCGCATCGGCGAACGCGGCGGTGCAGACCCTCGGCACCGATCTCGAGATCGTGTCGGACGTCGCCGGCGCCGACGTCGTGCACAGCCACACCTGGTACGCGAACTTCGCCGGCCATCTCGCCTCGCTGCTGCACGGCATCCCGCACATCGTCACCGCCCACAGTCTGGAGCCGTTGCGGCCGTGGAAGGCCGAGCAGCTCGGCGGCGGCTACGCGGTGTCGAGCTGGATCGAGAAGACCGCCTACGAGGGCGCCGACGCGGTCGTCGCGGTGAGCAACGGCATGCGCGAGGACATCCTGCGCAGCTACCCGGCGCTGGACCCTGAGCGCGTGCGCGTGATCTACAACGGCATCGACGTCGACGCATGGCATCCGGTCGAAGACCCCGCGCTGCTCGCGGAGCTCGGCATCGATCCCGCCAAGCCCTCGGTCGTGTTCGTCGGGCGCATCACGCGCCAGAAGGGGCTGCCCTACTTCCTCCGCGCCGCCGAGCGGCTGCCCGCGGACGTGCAGGTGATCCTCGCCGCCGGCGCGCCCGACACGCCCCAGATCATGGCCGAGGTCGAGGAGCTCGTGCGCGGACTGCAGTCCACCCGTGAGGGCGTCGTGTGGCTGGACCGCATGCTGTCGCGCCACGAGCTGTGCACGATCCTCAGCGCCGCGACGACCTTCGTGTGCCCGTCGGTGTACGAGCCGCTCGGCATCGTGAACCTCGAGGCCATGGCCTGCGGCGCGGCGGTGGTCGGCACCGCGACGGGCGGCATCCCGGAGGTCGTCGTCGACGGCGTCACGGGCCGCATCGTCCCCATCGAGCAGGTGCAGGACGGCACCGGAACGCCGATCGACCCCGAGCGGTTCGTGTCGGATCTCGCGCGCGTGCTCACCGAAGTGGTCAGCGATCCCGCCCAGGCGCGCGAGTACGGCGCCGCCGGACGGCGCCGGGCGACCGAGGACTTCAGTTGGCAGCGGATCGCCGAGCAGACCGCCGCGCTGTACGCGGAGGTGGCCGCCGGCGGCCGGTAGGCTGGGAGCATGCCCCAGGTGCTCGAGTTCTCCGACGTCGTCGTCCGCCGAAACGCACGCAACATCGTGGACCACCTGGACTGGACGATCAACGACGACGAGCGCTGGGTCGTTCTCGGCCCCAACGGCGCCGGCAAGACCACGGTCCTGCAGATGGCCGACACGCTGCTGCACCCGACCTCGGGCGTCGTCACGATCCTCGGCGAGCGTCTGGGCCGCACCGACGTCTTCGAGCTGCGCCCGCGCATCGGCTTCGCCTCGTCGGCGATGGCGCGCCGCGTGCCGCCCGAGGAGACGGTGCTCAACGTCGTGCTCACCGCGGCGTACTCGGTGCTCGGCCGCTGGCGCGAGGACTACGAAGACATCGACGAGCGCCGTGCGCTGCGCGTCCTCGCCGAGTGGAAGCTCGATCACCTCGCCGACCGCACGTTCGGCACCCTGAGCGACGGCGAGCAGAAGCGCGTCCAGATCGCGCGCGCCGTCATGACCGACCCCGAGCTGCTGCTGCTCGACGAGCCCACCGCGAGCCTCGACCTCGGCGCGCGCGAAGAGCTGCTCGTCCTGCTCGGCGGCTACGCGTCGGCGCCCACGACGCCCGCGATGATCATGGTCACCCACCACGTCGAAGAGATCCCGGTCGGCTTCACTCATGTCCTGCTGCTCCGTGAGGGCCAGGCTGTGGCATCCGGTCCCATCCGCGAGACCCTCACCGGCGACGCGCTGAGCGAGACCTTCGGGGTGCCGATCCGGCTCACCGAGGACGGCGGGCGCTACGCGGCACGAGCCGCGCACTGACCCTGGTAGACTTGATCCTTGGTGCGTTCACACGCGTGCGCGCGCTCAAGACTTTGACCGCCCTGGCAAAATCCAGGGCACCATCCTCAAAGGACCATCATGAAGACTGACATCCACCCGGACTACCAGGCCGTCGTGTTCCGTGACCTCGGCTCGGGCGAGACCTTCCTCACCCGCTCGACGGTGACCAGCGACAAGACGATCGAGCTCGACGGCGTCGAGTACCCCGTCATCGACGTCGAGATCTCGTCGGCCTCGCACCCGTTCTACACGGGCAAGCAGCGCATCATGGACTCGGCCGGTCGTGTCGAGAAGTTCAACCAGCGCTTCAAGAACTTCGGCGGCGCTTCCAAGTAAGCCCCGTTCGCAACGAAGACCCCGCACCTCGTGCGGGGTCTTCTGCGTGTCGGGACTAGCGGATCGGCCAACGGCCGTCGAGTCGGTCGTCAGGATCGAGCCGGCCGATCTGGATGAAGTACTCGGTGAGGCTCGCCGCCTGCGCACGCGCCCACGACACCTGGCGGGTGTGGAGCTCGGCGGCCGTCTCAGGCAGCCACGGCGCGAAGCGCTCGGCCTGGGCCTGGGCGACGCGCCCGGCCGCCACCGCGTCGGCGGAGGCCTCGTGCGCGGCGTCGAGACGCACGGCGTAGTGCGCCGCGACGACCTCGAGCGTGCGCTTGCCCTTGCGCCAGCGGTCGTAGGCCTTGTCGACGACGAGCGGGTCGATCACCGGCGACGGATCCTCGATGGGCGCGATCCCATGGCGCAGCGACTCGTACTTGAGCAGCGAGAAGTCGAACGGCGCGTTGTATGCGACGACGGGGATGCCGGCATCCAGAAGTCCGCGCAGCGCCTCGACGGTCTCGGCCACGACGTCGCGGGCCGGACGCCCGTGCGCCCGTGCATACTCGGTCGAGATGCCGTGGATCGCGCTCGCGCCCTCGGGGATCTCGACGCCGGGGTCGGCGAGCCAGTCGCGCGCCCGGATGATCCGGCCCGATGCGTCCAGCAGCCCCACGTGCGCCGTCACGATGCGGTCGCCGGTGACGTCGACCCCGGTGGTCTCGAGGTCGAACACGCCCACCAGCCGCACCCAGTCCGGCACGTCCCACAGCGACAGCTGGTCGGCGCGGGAGGTGGTCATGCCGTTCACGGTATGCGCGGGCTCCGACATCGCCGCGCAGGCGCTCCGCGCACGGGCGCAGCCCAGAGTGCGCACCGCGGCCATGCGGGCGCCGGAACGTAGACTCGACGGGTGACCGCACCCAACCCGTACGCCGCCCTGCTCGACGAGATCCGCGTCGAGCGGCGTGAGGTCGCGGTGCTCGGCGGTGTGACGGCGTACTGGGTGTACGGACCCGCCGACGCCGAGCGCACGATCGTCGCGGTGCACGGCTTCCGCGGCGAGCACCACGGACTGGAGCCGGTGGTCGCGAATCTTCCTGGAGTGCGCGTGATCTCGCCCGACCTGCCCGGGTTCGGCGAGACAGCCCCGATCCCCGGCCGCACGCACGACCTCGACCTGTATGTGGACTGGCTGCAGGCCTTCGTCGCCGCGGTGGCGCCCGGCGCGGTGATCCTCGGCCACTCCTTCGGCTCGATCGTGGTGTCGGCGGCCGTCGCCGACGGTCTCGACACGCCGCAGATGATCCTCGTGAACCCCATCGGCGCGCCTGCGCTCGAGGGGCCGCGCGGGATCCTCACGCGGCTCGCGGTGTTCTACTACTGGGCGGGGGCGAGGCTCCCGAAGGGGCTGGGCGAGGCGCTGCTGCGCAACGGGCTCATCGTGCGGGTGATGAGCGTGTCGATGGCGAAGACGAAGGACCCCGGCATCCGTCGATTCGTCCACGACCAGCACGACACCTACTTCTCACGGTTCGCCGACCGCGACGTGCTGCACGACGCGTTCCTCGCGTCGGTGTCGCACGATGTGCGCGAGGCCGCGCCCCGGATCGCGCAGCCGACACTGCTGGTCGCGGCGCAGCGCGACGACATCACTCCCATCGAGGCCGAGCGCCGGCTCGCGACGATGTTCGCCGATGCCGAGCTCGTCGAGATCCCCGATGTCGGCCACCTCATCCACTACGAGACGCCGGCGGCCGCGGCAGCCGCGATCACGCGCTTTCTCGCGCCTTCCGACGCCGGTACGCGTTGACGTTCATGCGGTTGCCGCAGTTGCCCGAATCGCAGTAGCGCTTCGAGCCGTTCTTCGAGTAGTCGACGTAGACGCCTTCGCAGTCGTCGGCCGCGCAGACGCGCACGCGGTCGTACTCGTCTGCTCGGATGACGTCGACGAAAGCCATGGCCGCCTCCACGAGGATGCGGGTGGCCAGCGGGGCATCGTCGCTCGTGGCGTGCACGTGCCAGTCGTAACCGTCGTGGATGACGAGCCGGGGGAGTGCCCGCCCGTCGCGCAGCAGCTCGTTCACCAGCGGCACGGCGCCCTCGCGGTCGACCTCCCACAGTTCGTGCAGCCGCGGGCGGATCGCACGGATGGCGTCGAGCTCGGTCTGGTCGCGCCGGATCACGCCGGTGTACGGGTTCACCTGCAGGTAGTCGTCGAACTGCTGGAGGGTCGTCAGCGCGTCTTCGCCGTCGTAGCCGGGCATCGTGTTCACGAGATACGCAGCCGCGCGCAGGCTCTGCTGTGTGTCATGAATGAAAACCACATTGACTCCTGACATCCGCCTCGCTACTGTCACCAGTGTAAACAGCTTTCACCCCTGACAGTCGGATGCCGCCCATGACCGCCTCGACCGCGTCCCTTCCCGTGATCGCCCCGGGGGCGGCTCCCGGTCATGCCGCGCGGCTGCGAACCACCGGGCTGCTCATGGGAGTGGCGTCGGCGCTGGCGTTCTCGTCGAGCGGCCCGTTCGTCAAGCCGCTCCTCGAAGCGGGCTGGTCGCTGGGCGCCGCGCTGCTCGTGCGCATGGGGGTGGCCGGTCTCGTGCTGTCGCCGGCGCTCTTCCGCGCGATGCGGCGACAGCCCGGCTTCCTGCGCCGGCACTACAGGCTCATCGTCGGATTCGGCCTCATGCCGGTGCTCGGCTGTCAGCTGTTCTTCTTCTCGGCGATGCAGCGGATGCCGGTGGCGGTCGCCCTGCTGATCCAGTACCTCGCGCCGGTGATTCTGGTCGCGTTCGTGTGGATCCGCACGCGCAAGGCGCCCTCGGCGCTGGTGCTGTGGGGGTCGGCGGTCGCCATGGTGGGTCTCGTGCTCGTCGTCGACATCTCGGGCGCCTCGTTCGATCTGATCGGCACGCTTCTCGCACTGGCCGCCGCGGTCTGCGTGTGCGCGTACTTCGTGATCTCCGAGCGCGCCGGCGACGACCTGCCGCCGCTGGCGCTGGCTGCGAGCGGCCTGCTGACCGGCGCGCTGGTGATGGGGGTGCTGTGCGTCGCCGGCATCCTGCCCTTCCACGCGCCCGCGGTGACGGTCGTGCTCGCCGGGACGGAAGTGCCGTGGTGGATGCCGCTCCTCTGGGTCGCGGCTGTCGCGACGACCCTCGGCTATGCCCTGGGCGTCATGGCGGTGCCGCGCATCGGGTCGCGCGTGGCGTCGTTCGTCGGACTGTCCGAGGTGCTGTTCGCCCTCATGTTCGCGTGGATCTTCCTGGCCGAGGTGCCGGCGCCGATCCAGTTCGCCGGCGGTGCGCTGATCCTCGTGGGCGTCGTCCTGGTGCGCGCCGACGCATCGGCGACCGCGAGCCCGAAGGCCGCAGCGGCGGTCACTCCCGTCGTGCCAGCTCCATGAGCGGGGTCACGCGGTGGGCGATGACCTCGCCCATCACGAGCGAGGTCTCGGTGCGCTCGACGCCTTCGATCGCGAGGATCCGGGCGTCGGTGTCGAAGAGGTGCTGCGTGTCGCGGCACGCGACGCGCACCAGCAGATCGACCTGACCCGACAGACCGTGGGCCTGCACGACCTCAGGTACGCGCGCGAGCTCCACGGCGATGCGCGGCAGATCGGCCTGGCGCACCATGACGCTGATGAAGGCCTCGATCGGGAACCCGAGAGCCGCCGACGAGATCGCACGCTCGTACGAGAGGAACACGCCGGTCCGCTCCAGTCGCGCCATGCGCGCCTGGACGGTGTTGCGCGACAGTCCGAGCCGCTCGGCGAGCGCGACGACCGTCGCGCGGGGGTCGGCCGAGAGCGCCGCGAGCAGCTCCAGGTCGACGTGATCGAGGGCACTCATAGTGCGAAACGTTAGCACGGGTTTCGGGGTCAGAATTTGTCAACATGCTCAAGAGGATCCCGAATGCTTGAGCGAGGTGCGACCCGGACGTAGCCTCGAGGTGTCGGCGAAGAGGCCGGCGCGCACACGAGGCGGCTTCTCACAAGGGGGCCCGCAACGAGGAGTGATGACGATGACGCACACCCTGACCCCCACGGCGGATCTCGGCACCGATATCGAGGATGTCGCCCGCCTGCTCACCCCGGACGGCGAGCGCATCGCCGATCCCGAGCTCGATCGCTGGATCGCCGACGTCGACACCGCCGCGGTGCGTTCGCTGTATCGCGACATGGTGCTGCTGCGCCGCATCGATGTCGAAGGCGTCGCCCTGCAGCGGCAGGGGCAGCTCGGCCTGTGGCCGCCCTGCCAGGGGCAGGAGGCGACGCAGATCGGCACCGCCCGTGCGCTGCGCGCCGACGACTTCGCGTTCCCGAGCTACCGCGAGACGGGCGTGGTCTACGCCCGCGGCGGCAAGCCCTCCGACTTCGTGCTGGCATGGCGCGGCGAAGAGCACTCCACCTACGACCCGTACGAGCTCAACACCGCGACGCAGCAGATCATCATCGGCGCGCAGTCGCTCCATGCGGTCGGCTACGCGATGGGCGTCCAGCGCGACGGCACCGACCAGGTCTCGGTCGCCTACTTCGGCGACGGCGCGTCCAGCCAGGGCGACGTCAACGAGGCGATGGTGTTCGCCTCGTCGTTCGGCGCGCCCGTCGTGTTCGTCTGCACGAACAACCAATGGGCGATCTCGGAGCCCGTCGCGCTGCAGGCCAGGGTGCCGATCGCCGGCCGCGCGCCGGGCTTCGGCATCCCGAGCATGCGCGTCGACGGCAACGACGTCCTCGCGTGCCTCGCCGCGATGCGGTGGGCGCTCGACCACGCCCGCAGCGGCAAGGGTCCCGCATTCATCGAGGCCGTGACCTACCGCATGGGTCCGCACACCACGTCGGACGACCCGACGCGCTACCGCGACAAGGACGAGGTCGAGAAGTGGCGTCGCCGCGACCCGATCGCCCGCGTGGAGGCGTTGCTGCGCTCGCGCGGGGAGTTCGACGACGCGTTCGTCGCGAGTGTGGAGGCGGATGCCGACGCACTGGCCGCATCGGTCCGCGAGGCCGCGATGACGGCGCAGACGCGGTCGCCGCTCACCGTGTTCGACAACGTGTACGCCGAGCCGCACACGGGTCTCGACGAGCAGCGCGAGTGGTTCGGCGCGTACCTCGACGGCTTCGCGCCGGCGCAGGAGGCGTGACATGGTGCAGCTGACGATGGCGAAGGCCATCAACGAAGGACTCCGCCGTGCGATGGCCGACGACGACAGGGTGCTCGTCATGGGCGAGGACATCGGCAAGCTCGGCGGCGTGTTCCGGATCACCGACGGCCTGCAGGCGCAGTTCGGCGCGCAGCGCGTCATCGACACGCCGCTGGCCGAGGCCGGCATCATGGGCACGGCTGTCGGCCTTGCGTTCCGCGGCTACCGGCCGGTGGTCGAGATCCAATTCGACGGCTTCGTGTACCCGGCCTTCGACCAGATCGTGTGCCAGGTCGCGAAGCTGCACTACCGCACGCGCGGCAACGTCACGATGCCCATCACGATCCGCATCCCGTGGGCCGGCGGCGTGGGCGCGGCCGAGCACCACTCCGAGTCGCCCGAGGCCTACTTCGTGCACACGTCGGGCCTGCGCGTCGTGGCGGTGTCGAACCCCCAGGACGCGTACGTCATGCTGCGTCAGGCGATCGCCTCGAACGACCCGGTGGTCTACTTCGAGCCGAAGCGGCTCTACCACTCCAAGGGAGATGTCGATCTTGACCTGCAGCTGGCCGACGCGCCGCCCATGGGACTGGCGCGCGTTGCGCGGCCGGGCACCGATGTGACGCTGCTCACCTACGGGGCGCAGGTGGCGACGGCGATGGATGCCGCCACCGCCGCCGAGGACGACGGCGTGTCGATCGAGGTGATCGACCTGCGCTCGATCTCTCCGGTCGACTACCGGACCGTCACGGCATCGGTGCGCAAGACCGGTCGCGTCGTCGTGACGCACGAGGCCGCACGCGAGGCGGGCGTCGGCGCCGAGCTCGTCGCGAGCGTCACGGAACGGTGCTTCAACTACCTGGAGGCCGCACCGCAGCGCGTCACCGGCCACGACATCCCGTATCCGCCGGCGAAGCTCGAGAAGCACCACCTGCCCGACCTCGACCGGATCCTGGACGCCGTCGACCGCGTCATGGACCGGCCGAACAGCCTCTCGGGGGTGGCAGACCGATGACGCAGGACTTCCGTCTGCCGGATCTCGGTGAGGGGCTTCCCGAGGCCGAGCTCGTGCAGTGGCTCGTCGCCGTCGGCGACACGGTGGCGCTCAACCAGACGATGGCCGAGGTCGAGACCGCGAAGGCGGTCGTCGAGCTGCCGTCGCCGTACGCCGGTGTGATCACCGCACTGCACGCGGAGGCCGGCGACGTCATCGAGGTGGGCTCGGTGCTCATCACCTTCGACACGGGCGGGGATGCCGCACCGCAGCCGGTCGCCGAGGCCTCCGCAGCCGCACCCGCTGCCGAGGCCGAGGCCGAGAGAGCCGAGCCGAACCTCGTCGGCTACGGCGCCACACCGCGCGGGGCAGGACGGCCGCAGCGGCGCGCACGCGTCGCGGGAGCGGCATCCACCCACTCCGACACGGCCGTGCTCGAAGCGGCCCCGCACGACGCGATCACGCTCGACGTGCCGGTCGAAGCGCCGCTGGAGCGCCCGCGGTCGACTCCGCCGGTGCGGGCGCTGGCGAAGCAGCTCGGCATCGATCTCGCACTCGTCGAGGCGACGGGCGCCGCGGGCGTCATCACGCGCGGCGACGTCGAGGCGTACGCCGAGCGGGTCGGCGTCGCCGTGACCGGGCCCGAGGCGCCCGTCGAGGACGCCGGCATCCCCGACACGGCCGAGGCGCTGCAGTCCCCGCGCACCGAAGCGGCGCGCACGACCCGCACACCCATCCGAGGTGTGCGCCGCATGACGGCCGACGCGATGGTGCGCAGCGCCTTCACCGCGCCACATGTGACGACCTTCCTCACCGTCGACGTCACCGCCACGAGCGAGCTGATCGCGTCGCTCAAGGCCGACAAGGCGCTGCAGGACCACCGCATCGGGGTCATGGCGGTCGCCGCCAAGGCGGTGTGCCTCGCGCTCGCGCGGCACCCGGGACTCAACTCGAAGTGGGACGACGAGGCCGGCGAGATCGTCGAGCACCACTACGTGAACCTCGGGATCGCCGCCGCCACCGGTCGCGGCCTGGTCGTGCCCAACATCCGCGACGCGCAGGAGCTGACCCTCGTGGACCTCGCAGATGCCATCCGCGCGCTCGCTGAGACGGCACGGGCAGGAAAGACGCCGCCGGCCGACATGATGGGCGGCACCTTCTCGATCACGAACGTCGGGGTGTTCGGCGTGGACGCCGGCACGCCGATCATCAACCCGGGGGAGGCGGGCATCCTCGCGCTCGGCGCCGTGCGGCGCCAGCCGTGGGAGCACCGCGGCGAGATCGCGCTGCGCGACGTCATGACGCTGGCGCTGTCGTTCGATCATCGACTGGTGGACGGCGAGCAGGGGTCGCGGTTCCTGGTCGAGGTCGCCGACGTGCTGCGCGAACCGGGGAGGGCGATGCTGCTGCGCTAGCTGTACTGCCCAGGGACGTTGGTTGATCTGCGACGACTCGCTGTAGTCGTTCGGGTGTGAAGAGGGCCTCCTGCGT
>NZ_BAABLG010000012.1:98795-333700 GCF_039544225.1 Microbacterium jejuense | reverse complement strand
CCGGCTGGGCACGTATCAGTACCTCGACATGCACATGGCCATCGGCTCCGCGCTGTCCATGTGGAACAACCAGCTCGCATGACGCCTCCGCCTAGGATCGAGAAGTGACCACAGCCGCCGTCGGCGCTCCCGGATCCGCCCGGCGCTATCTCCACTCCCTGTGGCTGCTTTCGGCCCGCGACCTCAAGGTCCGGTATGCGACCAGCGCGCTCGGCTACCTGTGGTCGGTGCTCGACCCGCTCGTCATGAGCGCGATCTACTGGTTCGTGTTCACGCAGATCTTCCAGCGCCAGGTCGGCTACCCGCCATACATCGTGTTCCTCATCACGGCGCTGCTGCCGTGGGTGTGGTTCAACACATCGGTCTCCGACTTCACGAAGGCCTTCCGCAAGGACGCGCGCCTGGTCCGCTCGACGGCGATCCCGCGGTCGATCTGGGTCAACCGCATCGTGCTCAGCAAGGGTGTCGAGTTCCTGTGCTCGTTCCCGGTCCTGGTGCTGTTCGTCGTGATCTCGCAGTTCACCGAGCAGCCCGCCCAGCTGAACTGGGGCCTGCTGCTGATCCCGGTGGCCATCCTGCTTCAGACCGTGCTGCTCGTGGGCCTCGGGCTGCTGGTGGCGCCGCTGTGCGTGATCTGGGGTGACTTGGAGCGCACCACCCGGCTGATCCTGCGTGCGCTGTTCTACGCGACGCCGATCATCTACGGCATCGAGGACCTTCCCGGCAACCTGGCGACGGTCGCGGCGTTCAATCCGCTCGCCGGCATCTTCGCGCTGTATCGCGTCGGCTTCTTCCCCGGCGAGTGGGATCCGTGGGTGGTGGGGGTGGGCGCCGTCATGTCGTTCCTCTTCCTCGGCGCCGGCATCCTCGTCTTCCGGCGCCTCGAGCGCCCCGTGCTGAAGGAGCTGTGATGGCGGCGGCAGACCCGGCGATCGAGGTCGAGGGACTCGGGGTGCGCTTCCGCCGGAACCGGCGGGGGCGGCGCAGCATCAAGGATCTGTTCGCGGACTCTTCGCGTCGATCCAAACCCGGTGAGTTCTGGGCGCTCCGCGACGTCAGCTTCGACGTCATGCCCGGAGAGTCCATCGGCGTGGTGGGCCGTAACGGGCAGGGCAAGTCCACGCTCCTCAAGCTCGTTGCCGGGGTCCTCCTGGCGGACGAGGGGCAGGTGTCGGTGAACGGCGGTGTCGCCCCCCTCATCGAGATCACGGGCGGCTTCGTCGGAGATCTCACGGTGCGCGAGAACGTGCGCCTGATCGCCGGGCTGCATGGCATGGCCAAGGCCGAGGTCGCCCGCCGCTTCGACGGGATCATCGAGTTCGCCGAGATCGCCGACGCCATCGAGACGCCCTACAAGCACCTCAGCAGCGGGATGAAGGTGCGCCTGGCGTTCTCGGTCGTGTCGCAGCTCGACGAACCGATCCTGCTCGTCGACGAAGTGCTCGCGGTGGGCGACAAGGCGTTCCGTGAGAAGTGCTACAACCGCATCGAGGAACTGCAGGCGGAGGGGCGCACGCTGTTCTTCGTGTCGCACAACGAGCGCGATCTCCGTCGCTTCTGCACGCGCGGCCTGTACCTCGACAAGCATCGCCTCGCGATGGACGCGCCGATCGACGAGGTGCTCGACCGCTACGACGCCGACTATCCGGTGGACTGAGCCCTACGCGCCGCGGCGCGGGTGGAACACCCTGCCCAGTGCCCGGCGCAGACTCGGGAACACCGAGTAGTGGTGCGCGTACTGGGCGATCAGCGCCTCGAGGTGCTTGGTCTGCTCCTCGATCCGCTGGGTCATGTGCGCCTCGATCTCGCGGGCGCGCATCCATGCCTCGTGGCGCGATTCCGCGTACAGCTCATCGGTGTACCGCGCGGTGTAGAGGAGCCCTCCGATGCCGTTGCGCTCGATGTAGTCGCGCAGCGCGCGGTCACGGAGCTCCCGGTCCGTCTGCCGGTGGAGGTCCAGGTCGCCGATGACGCTGTTGGCGAGGGCCCCGTCGTTCTGCGGGCGCTGTCGCCAGTACGCCAGGGTCTCGCCCTCGACGTAGCCGATCTCGCCGGCCACGGCCAGGCGCAGCATGAGGTCCCAGTCGCCCAGCACCGACAGCGAGCCGTCGAAGCCGCCGACCGCCTCGATCGCCGATCGCCGGAACAGGTAGCCGATCGGCGGGACATGGGCGGCGTGCACCAGGTCGAACAGCGAGATGCGGGCGAACGGCGGGCGGATGGGCGTCTGCGACAGGACTGTCACGCCGTCGTCGTCGACGCGCTCCTGGATGATGTCCGTCGTCACGGCCACCGCGACGTGCTCCGGGTGGGTGTCCAGCCACGCCACGGTCCTGGCGAGGAAGTCGGGCGCCCACGTGTCGTCGTCGTCGTGGATGGCGATGTACTCGCCCTGCGGGTCGGCGATGCCCAGCCCGATGATCGCGTCCCGCCCGATCGGGTGGTCGGTGTCGAGGATGAGGCACTCGTGCGGGAAGCGATCGGCTCGGGCGTCGACCACGGCGTCGAGCGCATCGCGGTCGCCGCGATGGTTGAGGATGATCATCTGCCAGTCCCGGTACGACTGCCCCAGGATGTCGTCCAGCGCGCGCGCGAGGAGCTGAGGGCGGTCATGGGTCCGTACGACGATGCGCACTCGTGGTGTTGAAGGGTGCGTGTCCAAGCTTCTTCCTCTCGGCGATGTCGTTGCACGGATGCAGCGTGTCAGATCCTGCGACGGCACCTGTCTCCATCCTCGTCGATGAAGCCCCGGTCTTGCGTACAGGCGAGCACGACGCCTGCCAGGTGACCCTGGCCCCATCCGGAAGGAACACTGCATCGAGTTGCAGGTTCCCCGTCGGATCCGATGGGATGCGTCGCTCCGATTACACTACATAACAGTGTTCTCATCGTCAGCCTCCGCCCCACCGCCGCCTCGAATCGCCGATACGGCGGATGTGGCATCAGACGCAGTGATCGGCGACGGCACCTCGGTGTGGCACCTCGCGCAGATCCGCGAGGGCGCACATCTGGGCCACGGATGCGTCGTCGGACGCGGCGCCTACATCGGCCCGGGTGTCGCCGTGGGCGACAACTGCAAGATCCAGAACTACGCCCTCGTCTACGAGCCGGCCTCGCTCGCGGACGGGGTGTTCATCGGACCGGCCGTGGTCCTGACCAACGACACGTACCCGCGTGCGGTGAATCCGGACGGCTCGCTCAAGAGCGCACACGACTGGGAGCCCGTCGGGGTGACGATCAAGCAGGGGGCGTCGATCGGCGCTCGTGCGACCTGCGTCGCGCCCGTCACCATCGGTGCGTGGGCGACTGTCGCCGCCGGCGCCGTGGTCGTCAAAGACGTGCCGGACCATGCGCTCGTCGTGGGCGTGCCGGCGCGTCGCGTCGGCTGGGTGGGGCATGCGGGCGTTCCGCTCGTCGAGGTCGGTGATGACCGCTGGCGGTGCCCCGCGACCGATCGCATGTACATCGAGGCCGACGGGCTACTTACAGAGGAGCAGCAGTGACCGAGTTCATCCCCGCGGCGAAACCGCTCATCGGTGACGAGGAGCGCGACGCCGTCGATCGGGTCCTCCGCAGCGGCATGGTCGCCCAGGGCCCGGAGGTCGCCGCTTTCGAGCAGGAGTTCTCGGCCCATTTCGTGGACGGCCGGCCCGTCGTCGCCGTCAACTCCGGCACGTCCGGGCTCCACCTCGGTCTGCTCGCGGCGGGGATCGGCGCCGGTGACGAGGTCATCGTGCCGTCGTTCACCTTCGCAGCGACGGCGAACTCGGTCGCTCTCACCGGTGCGACGCCGGTCTTCGCCGACATCGACCCCGTCACGTTCACGCTCGACCCGGCCGCGGTGGCCGCCGCGGTCACCGAGCGCACCAAGGGCATCATGCCGGTGCACCTCTATGGGCACCCCGCTCGGATGCACGAGCTCGCCGCGATCGCCGACGAGCGGGGACTGTCGCTCTTCGAAGACGCCGCACAGGCCCACGGCGCGGCCATCGACGGTCGCCCGGTCGGCACGTTCGGGACGTTCGGCATGTTCTCGCTCTACCCGACGAAGAACATGACGAGCGGTGAGGGCGGCATGATCTCGGCCGCGGACGAGGTCATCGCCCGCAACGCACGCCTCCTGCGCAACCAGGGCATGGAGCGTCAGTACGAGAACGAGGTCATCGGCTTCAACGCCCGCATGACCGACATCCACGCCGCCATCGGGCGCGTGCAGCTGACGAAGGTGGATGCCTGGACCGAGGCCCGCCGCCGCAACGCGGCATTCCTCGACGCGCACCTCTCGGGTGTCATCACGCCGTCGGTCGACGACGGTGCGCGTCACGTGTACCACCAGTACACGATCCGCGTCCGCGAGGACCGCGACGGCTTCGTGCGCGCCTTGAAGGACGAGTACGACATCGGCAGCGGCGTGTACTACCCCATTCCGAACCACCGCCTGCCGTCGCTGTCGCGGTTCGCGCCGGGCCTGGAGCTTCCGGTGACCGAGGTCGCCGCACGAGAGGTCGTGTCGCTGCCGGTCCACCCGTCGCTCTCGGACGGCGACCTCGAGCGCATCATCGCGGCCGTGAACGCTCTGGCCGGAGCGGGCGCCTGATGGCCGCGCTGCGCGCCGGCCTCCTCGGGCTGGGGATGATGGGGCGCCACCACGCGCGCATCCTGCGCGACGTCGAGGGCGTCGATCTGGTCGCGGTGGCCGATCCGGGCGGGGACCCGCATCGCGTGGCCACCAGCCTCGAGATCCTTCCCGACGTCGCCGCCCTGATCGACGCCGGGATCGATCTCGCCGTCGTCGCGATCCCGACCAGGTTCCATGCCGATGCGGCGTTCGCGCTCGCGGACGCGGGTGTGCACACGCTCGTCGAGAAGCCGATCGCCGATGACGCCGACACCGGACACCGCCTTGCGGCGGCGTTCGAGTCCCGTGGCCTGGTCGGTGCCGTCGGGCATGTGGAACGGTTCAACCCCGCGCTGCAGCAGCTGCGGTCGCGGCTGGCCGGCGGCGACGCCGGGGACGTCTACCAGATCGCCACCCGCCGTCAGAGCAGCTTCCCCGGCCGGATCGGCGACGTCGGGGTCGCGAAGGACCTCGCGACGCACGACATCGATCTCACGGCATGGGTCGCTCAGGCGACGTATGCCTCGGTGTCGGCTCAGACCGCGCACAAGAGCGGCCGTGACTTCGAAGACATGATCTCGATCACGGGTCGACTGCGCAACGGGATCATCGCCAACCACATCATCAACTGGCTGAGCCCGATGAAGGAGCGCGTCACCGTCGTGACCGGCGAACGCGGCACGTTCATCGCCGACACCGCCACCGGCGATCTGACGTTCTACTCGAACGGCACCGTCCCGCTGGAGTGGGAGTCGGTGTCGACGTTCCGGGGCGTCTCGGAAGGCGACGTGACGAGGTTCGCCTTCGCGAAGAAGGAGCCGCTGCGCGCTGAGCTGGAGGCCTTCCGCGACGCCGTACGGGGCGAGACCACCGAACTCTCGTCGATGGCTGCCGCCGCCCACACCCTCGAGGTGGTGGAGTCGGCCCTGCAGTCGGCGACCGCCGGCGGCGAGCTGGTCGCTACCGGTCGCGCGAGGGACTGACCTCGCGGGCGGAGGCTGCGTCGAAGGGCGAGTACGTCGGAGTCGACGGCGTGGCTTGGATGTCGAGCTGCAGCGCGCTGATGAGCATCTGCGAGCCGATCATCAGCGGGAGGGCGGCGAGCATCACCGTCGCGGCGGTCGCGATGACCGAGGCTGCGATCTGGAAGACCATCCAGATGCTCACGCCGATTCCGAAGAGGAACAGGAACAGGCCGAGGAAGAGCAGCAGGGCGATCGGCGAGAACGACCAGAGCACGTAGCGGTACCAGATGCGAGACCAGAAGCCGACGGTCAGCCGGTTGATGAGCTCGGGGATGACCTTGCGCAGCTTGATGCTCGACACCTCTTCGCCGTAGACGGCGGGGATCGGGACGTCGACCGCGGGCACCTGCAGGATGTTGAGGTGCGTCAGCAGGTCGTTCTCGAAGCTGTAGCGCTTGGCGATGCGGTCGAGGGGGAGTCGGCGGACGACCTCGGCGCGGACGGCGGTGTAGCCGTTCTGGGGGTCGAAGAGGTTCCAGTAGCCCGAGGTGAGCTTCGTCATGAACGACAGGACGATGTTCCCGAACACGCGGTGGCGGGGCATGCCGTCGAACGACTCGGGGGAGTAGAAGCGGTTCGCCTTGGCGAACCCGTACCCCTCGTCGGTCACCTTGTCCAGCAGGGGCGGAAGGTAATCGGGGTCCATCTGCGCGTCGCCGGCCATGATGACGTTGACGTCGCTGCCGAGATCGAGCGCGGCCCGGTGCCCGGTGATGATCGCACCGCCGACGCCCTGATTCACCTCGTGCCGGATGACGGTGACCCGGGGATCGCCGATCTTCGTCGCCGCGCCGCTCGTGTCGTCGGGACTGCAGTCATCGACGATCACGATGAAGTCGACGAAGTCCGGCATCGTCTCGATGACGCGCCCGATCATGCGTTCCTCGCGGAAAGCGGGGACGACCGCAGCGATGCGCGCTCCCTTGTACATCAGTCATTCACCTTCCGGGTGCCGAACACCCAGTATCGATATGCGAAGTAGTTCCAGACCGTCGTGGCCACGACGGCCGCGATCTTGCCCACGATCCACGGGAGGCCGATCGCGTCGCCGGCCCACACGATCGCCGTCGTGGCGACGGTGTTCACCGCCACGAGGATGGCGTACCGCAGCACGCTCGGCGCGATCCCGTCCGCCGCCCGGAACGCGACGGTGCGCTGCAGCGTGTAGGTGACCGCGAAGCTGAGCAGGAACGCGACGGGTGTGGCGATCGCCAGGGCGACGTGCAGCACGTCGTGCAGCAGCCACAGGACGCCGACGTCGAAGAGGAAGCTGAAGCCGCCGACCACGAGGTACCGCACGGCACTCGAGGACCACACGCGGGCGATCAGCGACGTATGGGGGGCCGAGGGCATGTCGTCGATTGTCCCATGGTCGTGCGCCGCACCACGCCGGCCGACGTCAGTCACGCGCGGCGCCGGTCGTCGCCGCCTCGAGCGGCGGCATCGGCTGCCACGACGCGTCCTTGGCGATCTTGCGACCGTCGCGGAGGCCCCGGAACAGGTTCGACGTCCCGCGCACGGTCCGCTCGACGAACACCAGGCGGATGAGCTCCTTGCCGAACGTGAGCGTGGTGCCCAGCGCGAACGGCACCGGCTTGTAGACGCCGAGCGAGCGGTAGTACTTCTTGATGTACGCCCGGTTGCGCATGATGTAGTAGCGGTACGCGTTGCTGGACGCGTTCATGTGGCGGATGCCCATGTCCCACTGCTTGATCTCGCGCGTGCGTCGCAGCACGAACTCGTCGACGACGACCGACGCCGTCTTGCGCGAGGCGAGCCAGCCGTACATCTGGTCGTCCCAGTAGATGAAGAACCGCGGGTCGGGCAGGCCGATCTGCTGCACGATGTCGCGATGGATGAACATGCCCTCGAAGCATCCGGAGTTCATCGCCTTATACCCTGACGCGTCGAACTCGGCCGGCGCGAACGGGATCGGGATGCCGAGCGGCTCGGCGACCCGGTACTGCCAGTAGAACGCGCTGCCGTCGTAGTCGTACCGGCGGCCCTGGATGCTCTTGAACCGGGGTGCCCACTTGCCCATCTTGGCGAGTCCGTCGGGGAGGACTTCGACGTCGTCGTCCATCAGCCAGATCCACTCGGAGCCGAGCTCGTAGGCGACCCGCATGCCCTCGCTGAAGCCGCCGGAGCCGCCGGTGTTGGTGTCCATGCGCCGGTAGACGACGTCGGCAGGGGCGACCACCTCGCGGAAGGACTCCACGACATCGCCGGTGTCATCCGTCGAGGCGTTGTCGATGATGACGACGCGACCCGGCTTGGGGTCCATCTCGCCGATGCTCGTCAGGAGCCGCGTGAGCAGGTTCGACCGGTTGTATGTGACGATGGCGATCGTCGCGGCCTGAGGGTCGAACGACGCGGCGGTCGGAACGTGGGTCACGAGCTGATCTCCGAAAAGAAGGGGCGAGGCGCCGAGACGTCGGGCCGCAGAGAAGCCTACCCTGCGGGACTCCGCTATCCCTGGGTGCGGGGGTCCTCGCGAGCGTGGGGAAGGCCCTGGGCGTCCGCAGCGGCGGGGCCGCCGGCATCCACTCCGCTGTCGAGGCGTTCGCGCCACGATCGCGACTGACCCGCCCGCACCGCGCACAGCACGAGCATGAGCCAGCCGAGCCCGGTGAGGGTGAAGCTCTCGAACATGGAGTCGACGAGCAGGGCCACGAGGACCAGCGGAGTCCAGGCGTAGACGACCGAGCGGCGTTCGCCGGCGACCAGCCACGAGCGGGCGAGCGCGAGGGCCCCGAGCGCGACGAACAGCACGAGCCCCACCCAGCCCAGCTGCAGCGCGACGTCGAAGAACGCGTTCAGGCCGGTCAGGTGCTGCTCGCCGAGCAGCGCGTTGATGGCGTTGAAGGGGAACTCGTGCTGGTCCCACGGGCCGAACCAGCCCCATCCCTGGACGGGGCGGAAGCGGACGATGTCGACCATCTTGTTCCACAGATCGACCCGCATCGAGAAGTCGGACCCTGCGCCGAGCAGGGCGATGATCGGATGCCGGGCCGCATAGCCGACGAACACGCCGATGACCACGAGCGCGCCGAGCGACAGCTGCAGCGCCGCGCGCCGCTCCGGGGGCGCGTGCCGGACGAGGGCCAGCGCACCGACGGCGAGGCCGACGGCGAGGGCGAGGACGACCACGGTGGGGGAGTCGGTGAGCACGGCGAGCCCGCCGCCGAGCACCACCGACGCGACGGACAGCCCGGGACGGACGGATTGCGTGCGGTACTCGATCAGGAACGTGATGAGTGCGATCACCGCGACGAAGCCGAGCAGGTTGCGGGTGCCGAAGATGCCCTGGATCGGCCCGAACTCGGAGATGTCGCCCTGCACGTCGAGGAACGTGAACGGGATGTCGAGCAGGATGCCCGACAGGATCTCGACGACGAGCGACACCGCCAGGAGCACCCGCAGCACGTCGCCGAGCGCCCGCACGGTCTGCAGCGTGTCGCGGACGTGCCCGATGACGACGGCGAGGAAGGCGATCCCCAGGAGGGACACCCAGCTCCAGAAGGACTTGCCCGAGTCGCTCGACCAGAAGATGCTCGCGAACGCCCAGCCGACGAACACGATCACGCTCGTCGGCACGAGCCGCAGCAGCGAGATCTCGCGGCGCCGCACGATCATCACGGCGATGCCGATGAGGCACAGTGATGCGACGATCGTGACGTACGTGACGTGCCCCGCGATGCGCTCGACGGCGAACGCCGAGAAGACTGCTCCGAAGACGGTGAGCGTGTACGCGCGGGCGAAGGATGCCGAGCCCAGCAGCGTGCTGAACCAGCCGGCCGCCTCGGGCGGCGTGTCGGTCACGCGCCGCGTCCTGCCTGCCGCGGCGAGGCAGGACCGCCGGACGCCGAGGACGCATCGCCGCCGGGGTCGGGCTCGACGCGGTCGCCGCGCTCGATCGCCGCGGTCTGCTCGGCGGGCCCGACGCCCACGTGGGGCGACTGCTTGATCTTGCCCGCGAACATCACCACGAACATCCAGCCCCACAGCAGCAGCGGACCGGATTCGGCGAGGCCCTGGACGAGGAGGATCGCGCCGACGAGGGTCGGCAGGAGCGTGACGGGGGAGTACGGGCGGTCGGCGCGCAGATCCCAGCGCGGCCGGTCGACGGCGAAGAACCACGACCGCCACACGAATGCGAAGTACACGAGGGCCAGCAGCACGACGCCGATGATGCCGAGCTGCATCGACACGTCGATCCACATGTTGTGGGCCTGCATCACGGCCTGGCCGTGGTCGGCCACGTGCACGTCGAAGGCCGGATCGCTCGTCATCCACGGGGTGGCGAAGCCCCAGCCCGTCCATGGCCGCTCGGCGGTGTGGGCGAGCACGGCTTCCCAGATGCGCTCGCGGCCGGTCAGGTCGGCGCTGCGCCCGAGCGCCGTGAGGACCGCGTCGCGCAGCAGCCACAGCGCGAGCGCGCCCCCGACGCCGATCACCGCATAGGCGATGTAGAACTTGGTGCGCGCCCCGGGCTTCTCTGCGCGTCGCATGAGCAGCACGGTGATCAGCACGACGACGACCGCGGCGGCGGCGAGGTACGCGGTGGCGGACGAGGCCCGCACGAACAGGTACGCCGAGAGCAGCATCCATCCCCACAGCAGCACGCGGCGGGGCGCGCCGGAGGCGAGGCGGATCGCGAACACCACGATGGCCAGCAGCGCGACCGGGCCGAGGAGGTTGGCGTTGCCCATGATGCCCTGCAGGCGGCCGCCGTCGAACAGGTTGTCGCGCGACCAGTACTCGATGGGATCGTCGGCGGAGCCGATGACGAACCCGGGGAGGATCGGCTTGCCGATGAAGATCGAGACCCACAGCTCGAAGAGGATCGACAGGGCGATGACCCACTTGAGGGCCGACGCGATCGCCCGCACCAGCTCGCGCCATGTCAGCACGCTGCCGATGAACAGCGCCTGGACCGTCGTGATGTACAGCAGCAGCAGCGTGATCGCCGTGGTCTGCGGCCACGCCGACCACAGCAGCGAGAGCGTCGCCCACGCCACGTACGCGACGACGAACCACGGGAGGCGGCGGTACTGCACCGGCGGGCGCAGCGTGATCCAGAGGATCACCGACAGCACGCCGCCGGCGATCGTCACGACGGCGGTCGCGAGCTCGCCGATCGCGTTGATCCACGCGGTGCCCGACAGCGCCATGAACAGCACGAGGATGCACCACCCGCGCAGCATGAGGTGGCCGGTCTTCTCACGGATCGGCGGGCTCGGCGGTGCCGCCGCCGGGTGCTTCGAGTAGACGGCCATCGCTCACAGGGTACCGTGGCGATCCTTGGAAACGCGGGTCGTCGCTAGGCTGACGGGATGCTCATCCCCCTGGCGAACGACCCGCGCGACTACGCATGGGGATCCACCACTCTGCTCGCGGCGCTGGAGGGGCGTGAGGCGCCCGGCCGACCCGAGGCCGAGGTGTGGTTCGGTGACCACCCCGGCGACCCGTCCGAGACGCCCGACGGACGCACCCTCGACGGCTGGATCGCGGCCGACGGGCCCGGCGCCGGCATCGAGGCGCCGCTGCCGTATCTGCTGAAGCTGCTGGCCGCGGCATCCGCCCTCTCGATCCAGGCCCACCCGTCCAAGTCGCAGGCCGAGGCGGGCTTCGCGCGCGAAGAGGCGGCCGGCATCCCGCGCGATGCGGCCGATCGCACGTACCGCGACGACAACCACAAGCCCGAGCTGATCGTCGCCCTGAGCGACGAGTTCCGCGCGGTCGCAGGGCTCCGCGAGCTCGACGCCACCCGCCGCCTGGTCGCGGGCCTGGGCACGGGTGCGGCGCCGCTCGCCCAGCGATTGGCCGAACCGGATGCCTCCCTCTCGGCCGTGATCGGCTGGCTGCTGTCGGATGGGGCCGACGCGGCACGCGACGTGATCGCCGCCGCCGTCGCGGGGGCATCGGACGAGTTCGCCGCTGAGCTCGACCTCGTCCGCACGCTGGATGCCGCGTTCCCCGGCGACCCCGGCATCGTGGTGGCCCTCCTCATGAATCTCGTGACCCTCCGCCGCGGCGAGGGGCTGTTCGTGCCCGCCGGCGTGCTGCACGCGTATCTGGAGGGTCTGGGCGTCGAGCTGATGGCGGCCAGCGACAACGTGCTGCGCGGCGGCCTGACCCCCAAGCACGTCGACGCGGCCGAGCTCGTCAGCGTGCTGGACCCCGAGCCCGGGCTGCCGCCGGTCATCCGCCCGCGCGACCTGGGCGACGGCGTCCGCGCCTACGACGTGCCGATCGCGGACTTCGCGCTGTTTGCCGTGACGCCGGGCGAGGCGGCCGCGACCGTCGCGCTGGACGGTCCCGCGATCGCGTTGGCCACCTCGGGCGCCCCGGAGGTGACGGGGGCGGCATCCCTCGCCCACGCCGTGCTCGCACCCGGGGGAGCCGTCCTCGTGACCCCCGACGAGGGGACGGTGCGTGTCGCCGGCAGCGGCGAGGTGTTCCTCGCGCAGCCGGGTCGCTGACCGGCTGCGCAGCGGCCGGCGGTCAGGACTGTTATCACAGTGCGACACGCCGTCGGCGCGTCGTGAAGGTTCAAGACTTCCTTGAGGCTTTAGTATCTGCGACTTGACCTCGGTGAACTACACGGGTGTAATTACACCTACACACGCACCAGCGTGGAGCAGGATCACGGGGGTGAGAACGACATGACGGTTTCGCAATTCCGTTCCGGCGTTCCCGACGACTGGTTCGTCGATCCGGTTCAACTGGGGGTTCCGGGGGTTCGCCGCAACATCGATGCGGAAGAGGACAACCCACTCGCCTGGCAGACCGACGCATTGTGTTCGCAGACCGACCCGGAGGCGTTCTTCCCTGAGAAGGGCGGCTCCACGCGAGATGCCAAGCGCATCTGCGGGTCGTGCGACGTACGGGGCGAATGCCTCGAATACGCGTTGCAGAACGACGAGCGCTTCGGCATCTGGGGCGGCCTGAGCGAGCGCGAGCGCCGCAAGCTCAAGCGCCGCGCGAGCTGAACGATGCCGGTCGGCCGGTCTCATCCGGTCGCACCGGCGCGTTCGGCGCCTCCGGCGCGTTCAACAGAGGTCGCGGACACGCACGCCTAGGCTGACCAGGACATGCCCGCTCGAGTTCACGCCCTCCTCGTCGTGCGTCCCGATGGTCGCACGCCGGCCGCGTTCCACCTGCGGCGCACGCTCGCGGCGCTGGACGAACAAGTCCGTCCGGTCGATGCGCTGACTGTGGTCCTGTGCGGCGGCGACGCCCATCTTCACGAGATCGTCGAGGCGTCTTCTGCGACGTCGGTCGTGACGGCGCCGGCATCGACCTCGTACGCGGCCGCGACCGCGCTGGCGGTCGAGCAGGCCTCGTCCGGCGAGACCGACGGCTCGAAGTCAGACGCCTGGTGGCTGCTCGCGCAGGACACCGCCCCCGAACCCGACGCGCTCGCACAGCTGGTCGGCGCGCTCGAGCTCTCGCCGTCGGTCGCGTTCGTCGCGCCGAAGCTGGTGCGGTGGGACGACAGGGTCGAGATCGTGTCGCTCGGCGTGTCGATGACGCGCTTCGGCCGTGCCGTCGGCCTGGCCGACGGCGAACTGGATCAAGGACAGCACGACGCCCATGAGGACGTGCTCGGCGCCGATGTGCGCGGCATCCTCATCCGCTCGTCGGCGTGGAGCGCGCTCGGAGGACTCGACGCCGGACTCGCCGGCGCCGACGAAGGCCTGGACTTGGGCGTGCGAGCCCGGCTCGCCGGCGCCCGGGTCTCGCTCGTCGCGGGCGCCCGCGTCGCGGTCGCGGGGGACGGCGTGGCCGGGCTGCCGCTGCCGCTCACCCCGCAGCGTCGCCGTCGTGCCGTCTACGCCGAGCGCGTCGGGCAGCTGCATCGCCGGCTCGTCTACGCACCGGCGCCCACGGTGGCGCTGCACTGGCTGACGGTGCTGCCGCTCGCGCTGTGGCGCACGATCGTGGATCTCGTGCGCAAGCAGCCCGGGCGCATCCCCTCGGAGTGGGCGGCGGCCGCCGTCGCGTTCGTCGGCATCGCACCCGTCTGGCGTGGGCGCCGCAGACTGACGCGCACGCGCGCCGAGGTGGGCGCCGATCGGGGGTCGTGGGCGCAGGTCGCGCCGCTGCGCACGACGCGCACCGAGCTGCGGGAGCGGCTCGACGACGATCCGGAGGTGGCGCTGGGAGGAGTGCGCCGCAGCGAGCTGCGCTTCTTCTCGGGCGGCGGCGCGTGGCTCGTGCTCGCCGCCATCGTCGTGTCGGTCGCGGCCTTCCCCGCGCTGCTCGCCTGGCCGGTCCTCGGCGGCGGTGCGCTGCAGCCGCTCGCCACGACCGTCGGCCAGCTGTGGAACGACGCCGCCTACGGGCAGCGCGTGCTCGGCCTCGACACGATCGGACCCGCCGATCC
Organism: Microbacterium jejuense; assembly: GCF_039544225.1. Taxonomy (NCBI): domain Bacteria; kingdom Bacillati; phylum Actinomycetota; class Actinomycetes; order Micrococcales; family Microbacteriaceae; genus Microbacterium; species Microbacterium jejuense. Next base: position 319,665 of record NZ_BAABLG010000012.1, on the reverse strand, counting down.
GTTCTCGGCCGTCGTGGCCATCCTCGGGTCGCTGTGGCCGTGGGCGCCGTCGCGGGCCCTCGTGCTGCTGTGGATCGCCGCCGTGCCGCTCGCGGCGCTCGGCGGCTGGTTCGCCGCGACGCGCGTCACCGAGCGGTCGAGCCTGAGGATGCTCGGCGGCGCTGTGTGGGCGCTCTCGCCGACCCTGCTCGTGGCCCTCACGCAGGGCCGCCCGACGGGCGTCATCGTGCACCTGCTCCTGCCATGGCTGTTCTTCGCCGGCTCGGTCGCGCACCGGTCCTGGGCGGGCGCCGGCGCCGCCTCGATCCTGCTGGCGAGCGTGCTCGCGACCGCGCCGTCGCTCGCGCCCGCACTCGTCGTGGTGTGGATCGGGATGATCGTGCTCGCGGTCGTGATCCGCGCGGGCCGCGGCGTGACCCGCCTCATCTGGCTCGTCGTGCCGTCCATCGTCTTCGCCGCCCCCCTGGCGTGGAACGCGATCTCGGATGCACGTGCGTGGGGACTCCTCGCCGATCCCGGTGTCCCGTGGGCCGGTCCGCAGGTCGCCGCCGACGCCGCGGGACGCGCGCTGCTGGCCGCCGGCATCCCCACGTCCGACCTTGCCGGCTGGACGACTCTGCTGCCCGACGGGCCGACCTGGTGGGTGCCCCTGCTGAGCGTCCCGCTCGCCCTGCTCGCGCTCATCGCACCGCTCACGCAGCGCTGGGCCGCCGGCACCGCGCTGCTCGTGGTGACCGCGCTCGGGCTCGGCACCGCCTTCGCCGCGGTGGGCGTCGCGGTCTCGTTCGCGCAGGCGACCGCGGTCGCGGTGTGGCCGGGCGCGGGTCTCAGCCTCGCCTGGCTCGGCGCCCTCGGCGGCGCGCTGGTGTCGCTCGATGCGGGCCTCGCCCCGCGCGTGGCGTTCGTGCGCACGATCGCCGCCGCCCTGGTCCTCGCGGGCGCCGTGACGCTCGCGATCCCCGCGCTGACCGCGTTCACGCGAGGGACCGCGACGATCGCGAACGGACCGGCGAGCACCCTGCCCGCATTCGTCGCGGCCGAGGGCCGTGAAGACCTCGACGTCGGGACGATCGTGCTGACGCCGCAGCCCGACGAGGGCGTCGCCGCCCAGATCGTGTGGGGTGGCAGCGAGACGATCGGCGGTCAGACGACCCTGCTGTCCACCCGCACGCAGACCTCGCCGCAGGACGAGGCGGCCGCCGCGCTGGCCGCCGACCTGGTCACCCCGTCGGCGGACGACATCGTCGCCGAGCTCGCCCGCCACGGTGTCAGCTTCATCCTGCTCGCGCCGTCGACGGCGCCGGAGTCCGACGCGGCCCGCACGACGCGACTGTCGGCGACCACGGCGCTCAGCCAGCGCGACACGCTCGTCATCGTCGGCGACACCGCGAAGGGCGAGCTGTGGCGGGTGGTCGACGACGCGGCGGACCGGCCCGCCGAGAGCGCGTCAGTGACGGCGACCGCCCGCTGGATCGGGTTCGCGCAGCTCGCGACGTTCGGCGTCGCCCTGCTGCTCGCGGTGCCCACCGCCGCCACCCGGCGGGCGGCCCGACGTACGCCCCGCATCGTGGGGCCGCACTGGCAGGAGGGCCGATGAGCGATCGCCGCGTGTTCCGCTGGGCGACGACGAGCGCCCGTCTGCTGATCGGCACAGCCGTGTCGGTGGGCGCCGTGATCGCGGTCGTCACGGCCGTGAGCGTGCCTTGGCCCACGATCACTCACGAGCCCGTCCGGATCACCGCCACCCCGGCGCCCGCGGCGTCGATCATCACGTGCGACGGCGGACTGCTCTCGATCGGGCGCAATTCCGAGGATGCCTCGTCCCTCGCGCTCGCGGCCCGCCAGACCGTCGTCACCGGAGTGCCCGAGGGGGCCCCGGCCCCCGAGGAGCAGGAGCTGCGCAACCAGAACGTCGGCACCGGCCCGGCGAGCTACACCTCGCCGCCGCAGGACGGCCAGGCGGTCGACCTGGCGGCCACGGGCTGGTCCACCGCGCGGTCCGACGACCTCGCCGGCTTCGCCGCGTCGGCGTGCCGTCCGCCGCTGCTGGAGTCGTGGCTCGTGGGCGGATCGGGCGCCACCGGCGCCGCCGACCTGGTGGTGCTGTCGAACCCCGGTACCGTCGCCGCGACAGTGCAGCTGACGGTGTACGGCGTGGGCGGCCCGCAGACGCCTCCGGGCGGCGCCGACCTCGTCGTCGCCCCGGGCACGCAGCAGGTGGTGCCCCTCGCCGGCATCGCGCTCGGCGAAGAGACCCCGGTCGTGCGGGTATCGGCGGTCGGCGCCCCTGTGCGCGCATCGCTGCAGGCCAGCATCACCCGTACGCTCACGCCCGGCGGCGTCGATCAGGTCGGCCCCGCGGCCGCGCCCGAGGCGCTGCAGGTCATCGCCGGGGTCGCCGTCACGCGCGCTCCGGCCCAGGACGGCTCCGCCGGCGCCACGATGCTCAGGATGCTGTCGCCCTCGGTCGCGACGACCGCCGAGGTCACCGTGACCGCCGCCGGGCGCACCGAGCCCGCACGTGCCACGCAGGAGGTCACGCTCGCGGCCGGTCAGCCGCTGGAGCTGGAGCTGGACGGCCTCGCCGCCGGCTCGTACACCGTGACCGTCGACGCGCAGACGCCGGTGCTGGCCGCCGTGTGGCAGACCACCGGCTTCGGCGAGGGCGACGACTTCGCCTGGTACTCGCCGTCGCCCGAGGTGGAGGCATCCACTCTGTTCGTCACGCCCGGCGGACCCGTGCCGACCCTCACGCTCGTCAACACCGGCACCAAGCCCGCAGCGGTGAGCGTGGCGGCGCGCGACGGCGACTTCCAGGTCGATCTCGAAGTGCCCGTCGGAGGGTCGACGACGGTACGGCTCTCGCCGCGCACCGTCTATGTGATCGATCCGACGGATCCGGTGCGGGCGGGGCTGTCGCTCACCGGCGACGGCGCGCTGGCCGGCATCCCGATCTGGCCCGCCGACGTCGACGCGCACGAGATCGTCGTCTACCCGTAGGGGAGGGTGCGACCGCGGTGGTCTCGACTCGCTTCGCTCGCTCCACCTCGACCCGCGACACTCGTCGCATCGCGTCAGAAGTACCGGAAGCGCTCCGGACCGAGGTCCCACGGGTCGCGGTCGAGATACTCCGCCGCGGCACGGAACACGGAGCCCTCGACGAGCATGCGGTGGTGCAGCTCGTCGTCGCGGTGCAGGTGGCTGAGCCGCTCGATCGGCAGCCGGTACAGGATGATGCGCCGCTCGTCGCGGAGCACCGTCCAGCGCGGGATGCCGTCCTCGTCGGTCGCGGCCGGCATATCGGCCACCTCGAACCGCACGTCGCGCAGCTCGGACCACGCCGAGCGCAGGAACTCCGCCGCCGTGCCGACCGAAAGGTCGAAGCGGTCGACCCGCGTGTCGAGCGGGGGGAGCGGCGGACGGACGACCGAGCTGCGGCCTTCACGACCGTGCCGGCCGTGTCGCGCGGGTCGCACCGCCGCGCGTTCGCTGGTCCGGGTCCGACGCCACGCCATGCCTCCATCCTAGGTCCGTGGCCGCGGTGCGTCCTCGCCGTGGCCACGGTGCGTCCTCGCCAACGAGCGGGGGAGTGGGAGAGAAGGGCGTGGGCGCTGGTCGACGGCGCGGCGACGGCGGCATGTCGCCGGTTCGCGGTACCGTCACGGTGATGCGTGCGAGAGTCTGCTCCAAGGTCGGCTGTGCCCGTGAGGCCGTGTCGACGCTGACGTACGACTACGCCGACCAGATGGCCGCGATCGGCCCGCTCGGCGCGGCGGGCGATCCGCATGCGCACGATCTCTGCGCGATGCACACCGAGCGCCTGTCGGTGCCTCGCGGCTGGGTGGTCGTGCGCCACGAGACGCTGCAGACCTGACGCCGCGGCGGCCGGACGACACCGCGATCCCGGCCGTGGAACAATGGGCGGATGCCGACACACACCGCCGTCGCCACGCCCGTCGAGGCCACCGCCTCCGCCTTCGAGTACGAGGTCGCCGACCTGTCGCTCGCCGACGCCGGCCGCCACCAGCTGCGGCTCGCCGAGAACGAGATGCCCGGCCTCATGGCCCTGCGCGACGAGTTCGGCGCCTCGCAGCCGCTCAAGGGCGCCCGCATCGCCGGCTCGCTGCACATGACCGTGCAGACGGCCGTGCTGATCGAGACCCTCGTCGCTCTCGGCGCGCAGGTGCGCTGGGCCAGCTGCAACATCTTCTCGACGCAGGACGAAGCGGCCGCCGCCGTCGTCGTCGGCCCGACGGGCACCGTCGACGCCCCCGCCGGCGTGCCGGTCTTCGCGTGGAAGGGCGAGACGCTGGAGGAGTACTGGCGCCTGGCGGACCGCATCTTCGACTGGGCAGCCGAAGGCTTCGACGGCCCGAACATGATCCTCGACGACGGTGGTGACGCGACTCTGCTCGTCCACAAGGGCGTGGAGTTCGAGAAGACCGGCGCGGTCCCCGACGCCGCTCCCGGCGACAACGCCGAGTACCGGATCATCCTCGACATCCTGCGCGCGAGCCTCGCCCGCGACCCGCAGCGCTTCACCCGCATGGCGGCGGGCCTCCTCGGGGTGACCGAGGAGACTACGACCGGCGTGCACCGCCTGTACGAGCTGGCCGCCGCCGGCGAGCTGCTCTTCCCGGCGATCAATGTCAACGACTCGGTCACCAAGTCCAAGTTCGACAACAAGTACGGCATCCGCCACTCGCTGCCCGACGGCATCAACCGCGCGACCGACGTCCTGATGGGCGGCAAGGTCGCGTTCGTGTGCGGCTACGGGGACGTGGGCAAGGGTGCCGCGGAGGCCCTGCGCGGCCAGGGCGCCCGCGTCATCGTCAGCGAGGTCGACCCGATCTGCGCGCTGCAGGCGGCGATGGACGGCTACCAGGTCGCCCGTCTCGCGGATGTCGCCGGCCAGGTCGACATCGTCATCACGGGCACCGGCAACAAGGACGTCGTGACCGTCGACGATCTCCTGAAGCTCAAGCACCTCGCGATCGTCGGCAACGTCGGCCACTTCGACAACGAGATCGACATGGCCGCCCTCGAGGCGCTCGAGGGCGTCGAGAAGATCGAGATCAAGCCGCAGGTGCACGAGTGGCGTCTGCCGACCGGGCGCAGCGTGCTCGTCCTCAGCGAAGGCCGCCTGCTGAACCTCGGGAACGCCACCGGCCACCCGTCGTTCGTCATGAGCGCGTCGTTCACCAACCAGGTGCTCGCCCAGATCGAGCTCTTCGCCAAGCGCGACGAGTACCCGACCGCCGTCTACGTGCTGCCCAAGCACCTCGACGAGAAGGTCGCCCGCCTGCATCTCGACGCGCTCGGCGTGCAGCTGACGACGCTGTCGGACGAGCAGGCCGCCTACATCGGCGTCCCGGTCGACGGCCCCTACAAGCTGGACCACTACCGATACTGAGCCGGCGGCGCGTCAGCGCTCCGGAAAGCCGCGGGGCGGCGCCGACAACGGTGCCGCCAGCGCGTCGACGCGCGCGGTCTCGAGGCGCAGCGCCCGCAGTTCGCGCTCGCGCCGCAGCGCGACGACGCCGATGAGGAACGTCTCGGGGTCGGCGGCGGGCACCGGCGACACGTCCTCGGCCGCTTCGCGGGCGAGGGATGCCGCGGCCCGGGCGCGTGCGCCGGGCTCCATGCTCGTCGCCGATCGGGCGAACTGCGCGAGGCGCCGGGCGAGCGGCTCGGGCAGTCGCGCAACGTCCGCGACGGCGGCCCATTCTGCGAGGGCCGGCGGGATGCCGAGCCCGGGATCGGGCAGCCGCGGCGTGCGCGTGCGCTCGGAGTAGGTGCCGGCGAGCAGGTCGCCCAGGCGCTGCGACCGCGGCGTGAACGCGCCGACGAGCGCCGCGACGGCGCCGAGGGTGAACCACAGCTCGAAGACGCCGGTCAGTGCGCGGATGAAGGCGTGGCGGAACCCCGCCGCGCCGCCGTCCGTACGGACGATCCGCGCCCCCACGGCGAGGCGGCCGAGGCTGCGACCGTGGCTGGCCGTCTCGACGACGGTCGGGATCACGACCATGACCACCACGAGCATGACGATCGTGAGGATCGGCACGACGTTGCCGTCCAGCGCGCCGGTGCTGACCAGCCAGCCCGCCCCGAGCGCGAACAGCGCCAGCACGACGACCCCGAGCAGCATGTCGATGATCACGCCGAGCGCGCGCAGGAAGAAGCCGACCGGCTGCACATCCAGCGCGACAGCCTCGCCGGTGAGGACCTCGTCCTGATGGATGTCGACGAGCGCGGGTCGGCCTTCGGGCATGGCTACAGTAAAGCGCATGGACCTCGACGCCCTCACGGCCGCCCGCCGCGAGGAGTGGGCGCGTCTGGACGAGCTGAGCCGCACGCGCCACCTGTCGGGCGCCGAGGTCGACGAGCTCGTGATCCGCTACCGTGCGGCATCCGCGGATCTCGCCGAGGCGAAGACGTCGGCGGGACGCAGCGTGCAGAGCGACCACATCTCGACCATGCTCGCCCGCGCACGGCTGCGCCTGACCGGCGCCCCCGAGAACGTGATGCGGCAGATCCCGCGGTTCTTCGTGCTGCAGCTGCCGGCGGCGCTGTATCGCGTGCGCTGGACGACTCTCGCGATCGCCGTCGGCTTCGTGATCGTCGTGGCGACGGTCGCGCTGTGGGTGTCGGGCGACCCGGCGCTCGTGGCGAGCCTCGGCAGCCGGGCGCAGCTGCAGGAGTACGCCGAGAACAGCTTCACCGACTACTACAGCGAGAACCCCGCCGCCGTGTTCGCCGGAACGGTGTGGACCAACAACGCGTGGATCGCCGCGCAGTGCGTGCTCTTCGGCATCACCGGCGTGTGGCCGCTCATGGTGCTGGTGCAGAACGCGGTGGGGGTCGGCATGGCCGCGGCCGTGATGACGGCCTTCGACCGCGGCGACGTGTTCGTGCTGTTCATCCTTCCGCACGGTCTGCTCGAGCTCACGAGCATCTTCGTCGCGGCGGCGGCGGGGCTGCAGATCTTCTGGGCCTGGGTCGCGCCCGGCCCGCGCACCCGCGGCGCCGCGCTCGCCGCGGCCGGGCGCTCGCTCGCGACCGTCGCGATCGGCCTCGTGATCGCGCTCGGCGTCTCAGGGCTGATCGAGGGGTTCGTCACACGGCAGGCCTGGCCGTGGCCGGCGAAGATCGGCATCGGCGCCGCCGCTCTCGCGCTGTTCCTCGTGTACATGCTGGTCGTCGGGCGCCGTGCCGCCAGGCTCGGCGAGACGGGCGATCTGACCGAGTTCGAGACGGGGACCCCCACGCTCGTCTCGGGCTGAGCGGACCGCCGCGCCCGCCGTCTGCCACCGCATATCACTGTTTTGAATGACTCAAAACAAGGCTAGGCTGAGGGCATGACCTCGCCCGCCACCGTCGCCGCGCACGCGGCGGCGCCGCATCCGGCCGACGCCGCGACGCGGTTGCGTGAGGCGGGGCTCCGCGTCACCGACCCTCGCCGCGCCGTCGTCGACGCGCTCGGCGAGCGGCCCCACGCGAGCGCCGACGAGCTGTTCGAGATCGTGGCGCGCAGCCTTCCCGGCACCAGTCTGCAGTCGGTGTACAACGCCCTCGGCGACTTCGTCGACGCCGGCCTGGCACGGCGCATCGAGCCCGCCGGCAGGCCCGGGCTGTTCGAACTGCGCGTCGACGACAACCACCACCACCTCATCTGCCGCTCCTGCGGCGCCGTGGCCGACGTCGACTGCGTCGTGGGGCACGCGCCCTGCCTCACGCCGTCCGACTCGCACGGCTTCGCCGTCGACACCGCCGAGGTCACCTTCTGGGGACTGTGCGGCGACTGCGCGGCATCCGGATCCACAAGCGAACCCGCTCAACAGGAAGGAAGAGCATGACCGACATCGATGGTGCCGTTCCCCCCATCGGGGAGCAGACCGACGAGATCGACCAGACGATCACCGTCACCGACACCGAAGAGGCGCGCGCCGAGGAGGCTGCGGGCTGCCCCGTCATCCACGCTCAGCCGCACCCGACGAACGGGTCGGCGAACTCCGTGTGGTGGCCGAACCAGCTCAACGTCAAGATCCTCGCGAAGAACTCCGAGCTGCGTGACCCGCTCGACGTGGGCTTCGACTACAAGGCCGCCTTCGAGGCGCTCGACCTGGCCGCGGTCAAGGCCGACATCGCCGAGACGCTCACGACGTCGCAGGACTGGTGGCCGGCCGACTTCGGGCACTATGGCCCGCTCATCGTCCGCATGGCGTGGCACAGCGCCGGCACGTACCGCGTGACCGACGGCCGCGGCGGCGGCGGCGCCGGCCAGCAGCGGTTCGCACCGCTGAACAGCTGGCCCGACAACGTCGGCCTCGACAAGGCCCGCCGCGTGCTGTGGCCGGTCAAGAAGAAGTACGGCCAGTCGCTCTCGTGGGCCGACCTCATGATCCTCGCCGGCAACGTCGCGCTCGAGACGATGGGCTTCGAGACGTTCGGCTTCGCCGGCGGACGCAAGGACGTGTGGGAGCCGGACGACGACGTGTACTGGGGCCCCGAGACCACGTGGCTCGGCGACCAGCGCTACACCGGCGACCGCGACCTCGAGCGTCCGCTCGCGGCCGTGCAGATGGGCCTCATCTACGTCAACCCGGAGGGTCCGAACGGCCACCCCGACCCGCTCGCCTCGGCGCGCGACGTCCGCGAGACGTTCGGCCGCATGGCGATGAACGACGAGGAGACCGTCGCGCTCATCGCCGGTGGTCACACCTTCGGCAAGACGCACGGCGCCGCGCCGGACTCGAACCTCGAAGACAACCCCGAGGCCGCCGGGCTCGAGATGCAGGGCCTCGGCTGGAAGAACAACTTCGGCTCGGGCAAGGGCGACGACCAGATCACCTCGGGTCTCGAGGTCACGTGGACGTACCACCCCACGCGCTGGGACAACGAGTTCTTCCACATCCTGTACGCCTACGAGTGGGAGCTCTTCCAGAGCCCCGCCGGCGCCAACCAGTGGCGTCCGAAGAACGGTGCCGGCGCCGACATGGTCCCGCTCGCGCACTCGGGCGGCCGTCGCGAGCCCCGCATGCTCACGAGCGACATCGCGCTGCGCGAGGACCCGGAGTATGGCAAGATCTCCAGCCGCTTCCGCGACGACCCCGAGGCCTTCGCCGACGCGTTCGCGCGTGCGTGGTTCAAGCTGACGCACCGTGACATGGGTCCGATCGAGCGCTACCTCGGCCCCGAGGTCCCCGCCGAGGAGCTCATCTGGCAGGACCGCGTGCCCGCGGTCGACCACGAGCTGATCGACGGCGCCGACGCGACCGCGCTCAAGGCGCAGATCCTCGACTCGGGTTTGACCGTGAGCGAGCTGGTGTCGACGACGTGGGCGGCGGCATCGTCGTTCCGCGGCAGCGACAAGCGCGGCGGAGCCAACGGCGCCCGTCTGCGTCTCGCGCCGCAGAAGGACTGGGAGGTCAACAACCCCGCTCAGGTCGCGAAGGTCATCGGCGTGCTCGAGGGCATCAAGGCCTCGTTCGACGAGGGCCGCACCGACGGCAAGAAGGTGTCGGTCGCCGACCTCATCGTGCTCGCGGGCAACGCGGGCGTCGAGAAGGCGGCGAAGGATGCCGGTGTCGAGGCCGTGGTGACGTTCCACCCGGGCCGCACCGACGCCACGCAGGAGCAGACCGACGTCGAGTCGTTCGCCTACCTGGAGCCTGCCGCCGACGGCTTCCGCAACTACCAGGGCCCGCTCGCCATGGCGAGCGGTCTGCCGGCGGAGCACCTCCTGCTCGACAAGGCCAACCTGCTGACGCTGACCGCTCCGCAGACGACCGTCCTCGTGGGCGGACTGCGGGTGCTGGGCGCCAACTGGGACGGCTCGCAGTACGGCGTGTTCACCGATCGCCCGGGCGTGCTCACGAACGACTTCTTCGTGAACCTGCTCGACCTCGGCACGACCTGGAAGTCGCTCGACCCGGGCGCGCACGCGTTCGCGGGCACGAAGGACGGCTCGGGCGAGAAGCTCGGCGTGGGCACCCGCGTCGACCTGCTGTTCGGCTCGAACTCCGAGCTGCGCGCGATCGCCGAGGTGTACGCCTCGGACGACGCCCACGAGAAGTTCGTGCGCGACTTCGTCGCCGCGTGGGGCAAGGTCACCGAGCTCGACCGCTTCGACCTGGTCTGACATGGATGCCGGCGGCCCTGGCCGCCGGCATCCACAACGAGGAACGGCCCGTCCCCGAGACCGGGGGCGGGCCGTTCCTCGTAGCCGGCGTTACTTGACGCGCGCCTCGGCGTGCGTGGCGGGCAGCGAGCCCTTGGGCTCGAACAGCGCGCGGTGCAGCAGCCCCGCGAGCAGACCGCCGACGATCGGGAACACGATGAACACCCACAGCTGCGAGAGCGGGGCGGGTCCGCCGTAGATCGCCGCCGCGATGGAGCGGGCGGGGTTGACCGACGCGTTGTCGATCGGGATCAGGACCAGGTGGATGAGCGTCAGCGTGAGGCCGATCGCGAGCGGTGCGAGCGCCGCGGTGCCGCGCGTGGCGTGCGTGACACCCAGGATCACGAGGACGAAGAACGCCGTCAGCACGATCTCGGCGACGATCGCCGCGCCGAGGCCGAAGCCGCCCGGCGAGCCGAAGTCGCCGTCGCCGTATCCGTTGGACGCGAAGCCGCCGTCCTGTGCGTTGGCGAGCCAGTTGTCGACGCCGAACAGGCCGATGAGCACGATCACTGTCGTCGCCAGCGCGCCGCCGACGATCTGCGCGATGATGTAGCCGATCGTGTCCTTCCAGGCGAAGCGGCCGGCGGCGGCGAGGCCGAGGGTGATCGCGGGGTTGAAATGGCCGCCCGAGATCGGGCCCCACGCGTAGGCGCCGACGACGACCGTGAGGCCGAACGCGAGTGCCACGCCGACGAAGCCGACTCCCAGGGGGTTGCCTTCCGACCCCGCAGGGAAGGTGGCCGCGAACAGCGCGGTGCCGACGCCGCCGAAGACGAGCAGAAACGTTCCCAGGGCCTCGGCGACCAGACGGGTCCCGGTGCTCGGCTGGGTGGTGGTATCCGACATGGCGGACTCCTTTCCTCGTTCGCGAGGCTAGCGTTCCGTTCAGGTGTTTCCCAGGGTATGCGGTCGGAGTGTCCGCGCATTACGCCGTGATCCGGCGCGGATTCCGTGCCCGATCAGGCCGTCCCGGTCACAGCCGGCCGGCGGCCTTGAGGGCGAGGTACCGGTCCGCGATGCGCGGCGGAAGCGCGTCGGGGGTGTCGGCGATCGCCTCACCGCCGGCGCGGCCGATCGCGGCGGCCACGACGGCCGCATCCGCCGCGGCCCGTTCGATCGCGGCGGCGCGGTAGACGTCCGCGGCGTCGGGGCGCTCGGGGAGCGGGTCGGCGTCGCCGGTGACCGTGCCGACGAGCACATGGGCGGCGCTCGCGAGCGCGGGGAGCGAGCCGAGGAACCCGCGTGCGGCCTCGGCGGCGTCCTGCGCGGTGAGCAGCACGACCAGGGACGGGCGCGAGGTGAGCGCGCGCACCTGCGCGAAGGCGGCGTCCCAGTCGGTGTCGATGAGCTGCGGCTCGACCGGGGCCATGGCGTCGACGAGGGCGGGGAGCAGTCCCGGCCCGTCGACGCGCGTGACTCTGGCGCGGATCACGCGGTCGAACATCAGCAGGTGGACGTGGTCGCCGGCGCGTGAGGCGAGGGCTGAGAGCAGCAGCGCGGCCTCCATCGCGGCATCCATCCGCACGCCGTCGCCCACGCGGGCGGCGGCGGTGCGCCCCGTGTCGATCACGATCACGACGTGCCGGTCACGCTCGGGGCGCCACGTGCGCAGCATCGTGGTGGTGGAACGCGCCGTGGCGCGCCAGTCGATCGAGCGCACGTCGTCGCCGCGCACGTACTCGCGCAGGCTGTCGAACTCGGTGCCCTGACCGCGCACCTGGACGCTCGTGCTGCCGTCGAGCTCGCGCAGCCGTGCCAGTCGCGAGGGAAGGTGGCGGCGGGCGGTGAACGGCGGCAGCACGCGGATCGCCCCGGGAGCGTCCAGGCGCGCCTGGCGTCCGGCGAGCCGAAGCGGCCCGTCCGAGCGCACCACCACGAAGGCCGAGCGCAGCTCGCCGCGACGGCGGGGGAGAAGCGGGATGCCGAGTGCCCGGGCCTCTCCGGCCGGGATGTCGATCCGCTCACGATCGGCCGGCGCACCGGCGGTCGGCTGCCACGCGTCACGCAGCCTGCCACGGATCGTCCGCGGACCGCCGTTGCGCACCACGAGCTCCGAGAGCACCGGCTGCCCGAGCAGCACGCGGTGCGGCATCCGGCGCTTCACCGTCAGGCGCCGTGGGTCGGGCGCCGCGGCCGCGTCGCCGAGCGCCATGACGACGCAGAGCACCGCCCACCCGGCCGCGACGAGCCAGGCGTCCGCGCCGGCGAGCGAGAGCAGCACGACGGGCACGGCGCCCAGGGCGACGAGGAGGGGGAGTCGACCGGTGACGTACATGCGGATCAGATGGGCACGCGGGTCTGCTGCAGCACCGAGCCGAGCACCGCGTCGACCGACACTCCTTCGAGCTCGGCGTCGGGCCGTAGCCGGATGCGGTGGCGCCACGTCGGCACGAGCATGGTCTGCACGTGGTCGGGCGTGATCGCGGGGTAGCCCCCCAGCCACGCCCACGCCTTCGCGGCGGCCAGCAGCGCCGTCGCGGCGCGCGGGCTGACGCCGAGCTGCACGGACGGGCTGCGGCGGGTCGCCTGGGCGAGGTCGACGACGTACCCGAGCACGTCGTCCGACACCGTGACCGACGCCGCGGCGCGCTGCGCGGCGCGGATCTCGTCGGCGATCGCCGCGCGCTGCAGACCGGCTGCGGCGAGATCGCGCGGATCGAAGCCGCTCGCGTGGCGGCGCAGCACCGCGAGCTCGGCGTCGCGCGCGGGCACCTCGACGATGAGCTTCAGGAGGAACCGGTCGAGCTGCGCCTCGGGGAGCGTGTACGTGCCCTCGTGCTCGATCGGGTTCTGCGTGGCCGCGACGAGGAACGGGTCGGGGAGCGGCCTCGTCACGCCGTCGGTCGACACCTGGCGCTCCTCCATCGCCTCCAGCAGCGCCGCCTGCGTCTTCGGCGGCGTGCGGTTGATCTCGTCGGCGAGCACGACGTTGGTGAAGACCGGGCCTTCACGGAACTCGAACTCGCCGGTGCGCGCGTCGTACACGAGCGATCCCGACACGTCGCCGGGCATGAGGTCGGGCGTGAACTGGATGCGCTTGGTGTCCAGCCCCAGCGCTGTCGAGAACGCGCGGACGAGCAGCGTCTTGGCGACGCCCGGCACACCCTCCAGCAGCACGTGGCCGCGCGCGAGCAGCGCGATGAGCAGGCCCGTCACCGTGCCGTCCTGCCCGACGACGGCCTTGCCGACTTCGACGCGAACGCGGTTCATGGCCTCGCGCAGAGCGGTGTCGTCGAGCGGCGCGGCCGGCGACGCGGCACCGTACGACAGTGCGCCGGGCTCGCCGAACGCGGTCGCGGCGGCGGCGCCTTCCGGCACCGCACCGTCGGGCGTCGGGGTCGCGGGGTGGTCCGTCATCGGGGGCTCCTCTCGGGGCGGACGGCCGCGTGCACGGCGTCCTCCATATCTCGCAGTCGGGTGCTCAGGGCGACGAGGTCGGCGTCGCTGCGGGGGATGTCGTCGAGCAGGATGCCGCGCACGGCCGTGCGGTCCGCGCCGAGGCGCCCGGCCGCGGCGTCGGAGATGTCGCCGGCGGCGGCGTTCGCACTGAGTCCGAGCAGCGCCGCGAGGCGCCGCAGCGTCCCGAGGCGCAGCCGGTCCGCGGCGTGCAGCGGATCGTGCGCCCGCGCGTACAGTCGGGCGCGGCCCTCGGTCGTCTCGGAGGCCCGCACGGTCACCGGCAGCCGCTCGGCGACGAGGGGGCCGAACCGGCGGCCGCGCCACACGCCGGCGGCGACGCCGGCGATCAGCAGCAGCACGATGACCGGGCTCACCCACGGCGGCGTGAGCTGGCCGAGGGTCGGGTCGGTGCCGGCGAGGTCGGTGTCTGCGGTGCTCGGCACGTACCAGACGACGAGTGGATGCCGCCCCATCAGGTTGGCGGCCAGCGCGGCGTTGCCGTCGTCGGCGAGGTGCTCGTTCGTGAAGAGCGCCCCGCCGTCCACCGCGGCGATGCGGTGGCCGCCGTCGTCCTGCACGAGCAGCCCGGATCCGCCGTCGACGCCGTAACAGCCGACGGCGTCGGGCCCCGGCGTGTAGAGCGCACCCGGGGAGATCGCACCGGAGCGCTCCGCCTCGGCCACCTCGCACCCCGGATCGACGGCGTCGCCCGGGGCGACCCCCGCCATCGCCGAACCCGGCAGCAGCAGCTCGAGGGTGCGCGAGCGCGGCTCGACCAGCACGACGTCGGTCGCGGCATCCACGAGCTCCGCGACGGCGTCGTCCGACAGGGCGGGGGAGTCGGGCAGCACGAGTGTCGCGGGAGCGCCCGCGAGGTCGGCCGCGGCGGCGGCGCGTGAGCGCTCGACCCTGACCTCGACGCCGTGGGAGCGCAGCACCTCGGCGAGGGCGCGGGTGCCCGTGGGCCCGGCGGACTCCGGGTCGAGGGCCTCGTGTGCGGCCCATTGGTTCGCGGCCGAGATCGCGCCGCCGACGCCGCCGACGACGAGCAGGGCCACCCCGATCGCGATCCACGCGCCGATGCGCCGCCGGCGCGACGGCGCCGGTACCGTGGGCGTGTCGTGGACGGAGGAGCCGGGGATCGTCGCTGTCACGCGGGCACCGCCTGGACGGGCCTCGCGGCGGCCACCTCGTCGTCGACCGACGCGACGAGCCGGTACACCTCGGCGGTGCCGGGGCGACGCAGGTAGCGCACATCGTCGAACGCGGCGGCGGCGGCTTCGAGGCGTGCGGCCAGCTGCGGGAACACACGAGCGGCAGCGCGGGCGAAGCCGTGCACCGTCGCTCCGGGCGGCGGGTCCACGACGCCGCGCTCGAAACAGCCGCGGGCGAGCGCGCGGAAGCGCAGCACGACCGCGGCATCCCAGTCGGAGACGCGGGCACGATCCTCCGCCGCGGCGCGGAGCGCTGCCGCCGAGCGATGCTCCGGCTCGCCGAACAGCAGCGGCGTGCGCGCGGCGGCGCGGCGCGTCACGCGCGGCATGCCCCACACCAGGAACGCCGCGACGATCACGATGACGACCACGACGGTCGCCACGATCGCCAGCACCGAGCCCCAGCCGCCCGACACCTGCGGGTCGAACAGCGAGGCGATGAAGTCGCCGATCGCGCGCGCGATCCGGTCGAACGGCGTCGGCTCGGCGATGTCATAGGCCGGCTTCGACAGCTCATCCTCGGCCCAGCGGCGCGCCTCGTCGCCGTCGGGCGTGAGCGGCGGCCCGTCGTCGGACGCCGCCAGGACGGCGCTCAGCGCGCGGGTCAGGACCACGGCGAACCGCGGTCGGCGTCGGGCTCGGTAGCACCCGGAGCCGCCCAGGTCGTCGGCGACGGCGGGGCGGGCTCGCCCTGAGGCGGCGCGGGCTGCGCGGAGGAGGCCGCCTCCGGCACCGCGTCCCCGCTCCGGGCGGGGTAGACGCCCTGAGCCGGGTACGCGCCCTGGGCGGGGTATGCGCCCTGAGCCGGGTACGGCGCATACGCCGGGTACCCCGGCGCGTACCCGGGGGCATAGCCCGGTGCGCCTGCCCAGCCGCGCGGTGCGATCTCGCGCCCGACGTGCTCGCGGTACGGGTCGGCGAGTGCGGTGACGCCGGCATCCCTTCGCTCGACGTACGCGAGCAGGTCGAGGTCGAGACCTTCGCGACGCATGCGGCAGTCGATGTAGATGAGCGCCGTGGCGGTGGACTGCACGACGACGGCGACGGACTGCAGCAGCAGCGTCACGACCTGCGTCAGCAGCGCGGTGACGATCAGGCCGATGATGGCGGTCGGCTCGTCGGCGCCGGTCGGGGCAATGATCGTGGTGAGACCGGCCGAGAGGAACCCGAACGGCAGGCTCACGACCTGTCCGATGGCGCCGAAGATGACGCTGATCACGAGGACGATGCCGAGGACCGGCCAGAACCGGCGACGGGTGAGCGTCCACGAGCGCGACAGCGCCTGCAGGATCGTCGCGTGCTCGACGATGATCGCCGACGGGACCAGCAGCAGCTTGATCATCAGCCACCACGTCAGCGGGATCGCCGCGATGATCAGCAGGATCGTGAGCACGATCGCGGCGGGCGGCGCGACGACGGCGATCCCCACGATGCCGAGGACGACGATCGCGATGAGCGCGCCCACGGCGAGGACCACGAGCAGCGAGTAGCCCACGAGGCGCCACGCGATGGGCCTGAGCTGGCGCCACAGGGCGCCGAGGGTCAGCTTCTCGGCGACCGCCGCGTGGGTGACCTCGAGCACGACGATGCCCTGCACGATGACGCTCAGCGCGCCGGCGGCGAGGCCGAGCACGAATCCGGTGACCGCGACGAGTCCGATCGAGCCGGCGAGCACGGTGTTGTACTCCTCGGTGCCCTCGACCAGCGTGTCCAGTCGCGAGAACGAGGCCCACATCACGCCGGCGACGGCGAGCAGCACGACGAGGTAGGCGATTGTCTGCACGACGAGGGCGAAGCCGAGCAGCACGCGCGGGTTCTGCCGCAGCGCCGAGAACGACCGCCCGAGGATCGTGCCGAACGTCAGCGGATGCAGCGGGATGATCCCGGGGCGAGAGGCCGGTGTCCAGGCCGGATACGCGGTCACGAGGTCCCCTTCCGTCGGCTGCCGCGCTGCCGGGCGCGGCGGTGCGGGTCGCTTGCGTCCCATCGTTCCACATCGCCCGCCCGCCCCGCCGCGCCCGTCACGCCGGTCCGGTCGATCCGGAATTCGGAGAGGCCTGGGCTTTTCGGATTCCCCGGCCGCCGGCATCCGGAAACCGTGTGAAAGTCCGGTTCTCGGATCGCGAGGCGATGCGGAACGGATGCCGCAACACCGGCCCGACGCGCGGTTCGGCCGCTCTCCAGGGTGCGTCGACTACTCTGTGGGGAGCGCATGGGGAAGGCGAAGGCTCTGCCCGTGCCTGGAGAGAAGGAACGAACGCGCGCGATGACTTCACGCATCCTGGTGGTCGACGACGACACCGCCCTGGCCGAGATGATCGGCATCGTGCTGCGCACCGAGGGATTCGAGACCGTCTTCTGCGCCGACGGCGCCCAGGCGGTCGAGGCCTGGCGCACCGAGCGGCCGGATCTGATCCTGCTCGACCTGATGCTCCCCGGCATGGACGGCATCGAGATCTGCACGCTCATCCGCGCCGAGTCCGGCATCCCGATCATCATGCTCACCGCGCGCACCGACACCGCCGACGTGGTCAAGGGCCTGGAGTCGGGCGCCGACGACTACATCGTGAAGCCCTTCAACCCGAAGGAGCTCGTCGCGCGCATCCGCACCCGCCTGCGTCCCGCGGCCCAGCCGGCGGGCGACACGCTGCGCATCGGCGACCTGACCGTCGACGTCGCCGCGCACGAGGTGCGACGGGGCGACGCGCCCATCGCGCTCACTCCGCTGGAGTTCGAGCTGCTCGTCGCGCTCGCCTCGAAGCCGCAGCAGGTGTTCTCGCGCGAGATGCTGCTGGAGCAGGTGTGGGGCTACCACTACAAGGCCGACACGCGCCTCGTGAACGTGCACGTGCAGCGCCTGCGCGCCAAGGTCGAGAAGGACCCCGACAATCCCAAGATCGTGACGACGGTGCGCGGCGTGGGGTACCGCGCCGGCGCCGTCGTCTGAGCGCACCATGACGGCCCCGATCACGGGGGTGAACGCGACCCGCACGCCCCTGACCGGTTGGCGGCTGTGGCGTGCGTGGCCGGGCAACATCGCGGCGCTGTGGCGGCGGTCGCTGCGGTTCCGGACGCTCCTGGTGACGATCGGCCTCACCGTGCTCGCGGTGGTCGTGGCGTGCGTGTGGATGGCGCTGCAGATCCAGAACGACCTGTACACGTCGCGGCAGGAGCAGGTGCTCGGCGACGCCGAGCAGGCGCGTTCCGCCGCGCAGCGCACCCTCGACGCGGCGGTGCAGTCCGAGGCCGTGCAGATGCAGAGCGTGATGACGCTCGCCTTCACCGCGCTGCGCGACCAGTCGTCGGCGCAGATGATCGCCGCGTACCGCATCGGCCCGCCCGTGGCCAACGCGCCGCAGGACTTCTCGACGGCCGAGGGCGTGATCGATCCGCTCCTGACGCCCGCGATGCGCGAGCAGGTGCGCAACAACCCGGAGCGGCAGATCTGGCAGCCGATCGCGCTGCCCGACGGCGACGGCGGCACGACCCCGGGCATCATGGTCGGCCAGCAGCTCGACATCCAGGGCGTCGCGTCGTACGAGCTGTACCTCGCCTACGATCTCGCGAACGCGCCGCAGACCCTCGGTTTCGTGCAGGGCACGCTGTGGATCGTCGGCATCGGGCTCGTGCTGCTCATCAGCGGCATCGCGTGGTTCGTGCTGCGCTCGGTCACCACGCCCATCAGCGAGGCGGCCGATACGAGTGCTCGTCTGGCCGCCGGCCAGCTCGACGTGCGCCTGGAAGTGCGCGGCGAGGACGAGCTGGCGACCCTCGGCCGCTCGTTCAACGCGATGGCCGACAGCATGGAGTCGCAGATCAAGGAGCTCGCCGACCTGTCGCTCGTGCAGCAGCGCTTCGTGTCGGACGTGTCGCACGAGCTGCGCACGCCGCTGACGACGATCCGCCTCGCCGCCGACATGATCAACGACCAGCGCGAGGAGTTCGACCCCGCGACCGCGCGGGCCGCCGAGCTGCTGAACGCGCAGGTGCAGCGGTTCGAGGTGCTGCTCACCGACCTGCTCGAGATCAGCCGCTACGACGCGGGGTCCGTGCAGCTCGAGCTCGAGCCCACGAGCCTCGCTCACCTCGCCGAGGACGTCATCGGCTCGATGCAGCAGCTCGCCGACCAGCACGGCTCGGACGTGCGGCTCGTCGCCCCCGGCGGATACTCCCCGGTCGACATGGACGCCCGCCGCGTGCGCCGCATCGTGCGCAACCTGCTCGGCAACGCGATCGAGCACGGCGAGGCGCGCCCGATCGTCGTCACCGTCGACAGCAACCAGCAGGCCGTCGCGATCGGCGTCCGCGATTACGGCATGGGCATGAAGGCCGGCGACGTCGAGCACGTGTTCGACAGGTTCTGGCGGGCCGACCCGTCGCGCAAGCGCACCATCGGGGGCACCGGCCTCGGGCTGTCGATCGCCCTCGGCGACGCGAAGCTGCACGGCGGCGAGCTCGCGGTATGGTCTGAGCTCGGCCGCGGCACGAACTTCGTGCTCACGCTGCCGCGCAAGGCCGAGGCGGCGCTGACCGGCCAGCTGCCGATCCCCGTCGACCCGGGTGACGACGTCGGCCCCGGGCTGGAGGAGCTCGGGCTGACCGAGCCCATCGAGCTTCCGCGTCCCGGGACCGGGGACGTGGATGCCGGCGGCCCAGGAGGAGCGTCATGACCCGGAGCCGCGGCATCCTGGCCGTCATCCTCGCGCTGTGCGCGGTGCTCGTCACCGGCTGCGCGGGCTTCCCCGACAGCGGGTACATCCGCTACGGCCTCGCGACCGGCGAAGACACCGGCGGGTCGCAGACGGTGACGTTCATCCCCAACCGGCCGCAGCCGGGCGCGACGCCGGAGCAGATCGTCGAGGGCTTCATCGACGCAGGATCGGGCCCGGGCGTCGACGGCGGCTGGGCTGTCGCACAGGAGTTCCTGGCACCCGAGCTGAAGGACGTGTGGAACCCGAGGGCCACCGTCAGGGTGGACGAGCGCTCGGAACGCGACTACGCCGAGTCGGACGCCGATGAGGGCACTGTCACGTTCTCGTACGAGTCCATCGCCGACGTCGACGACAACGGCTCGTACCATCGCGCGGAGCTGCCGGCGAACTCGCAGGAGTTCCGCCTGGCGAAGCAGGCCGACGGCGAATGGCGCATCACGGCGGCACCAGACGGCATCTGGCTCGACGAGGGCCAGTTCCCGCAGGTGTTCCACCGCTACTCGCTGATGTACTTCGACCCGACGTGGCAGTACCTCGTCCCCGACGTGCGGTGGTTCCCGGTGGTGAAGGCGCCGACCTGGATCTCGGTCGCTCTCGTCAACGACCCGAAGAGCGAGTGGCTCGCCGAATCCGTGAAGTCGGCGTTCCCCGACGGGGCCACCGCCGTCGCCTCGGTGCCGGTCGACGAGAGCGGGGTCGCGGTCGTCGACTTCGACGAGGACTCGCTGCTGAGCGCGAACTCGACAGCGCTCGACCGCATGGAGACCCAGCTGCGCGAGAGCCTGCGTGCCGCGGGCGTGTCGGACGTCGTGATGCGCGTGAACTCCACGCCGGTCGACGCGTCACCCGTCGCCGTGCGGTCGACCCGTGTGCCGGCGGCGCCCCTCGTGCTCACCGAGGACGGCTTCGGCTTCCTGTCGGGCGACGAGATCAACCAGATCGCCGGACTCTCGCCGGCCATCGTCGCCGCGGCACCGACCTCGGTGCAGGTCGGTGCCGAGCACGATGTCGCCGCTGTCACGCTCCCGGGCGGCGAGGTCGCGCGCATCACCTCGGGCTCCGATGCCACGGTGCTCGACAACCGGGCGGGGCTCGTGGATCCGACGGTCGACGACTTCGGCTACGTCTGGAGCGTGCCGAAGGACCAGCCCGCGGCACTGCACGCGTATTCGCCGCAGAGCACCGACGCCATCGACGTGGCCGACGCCTGGCCCGACGCCACCGCGGTGAGCGCGATCGCTCTGTCGCGCGACGGCACCCGCATGGCCGCGACCGTCACCTCGGGCGGACGCACCGTGCTGTGGGTGGCCGGCGTCGTGCGCGACGCCGACGGCGTCGTGCCGGTCAAGCTCGGACCGTCGATCCCGCTGGCGATCGTGGGCGGTCCGGCCGAAGGTGTCACCTGGATCGACGACGCCACCGTCGGTGTGCTGGCAGCGGGCGACGACGCGGCGATCGTCGTCGAGCAGCCGGTGGGCGGTCCGACCGTCACATCGTCGGCGACGAGCGGAATGACCTCGATCGCCGGCGGCACCGGCATCTCGAGCCTCCGGCTGCGCGCCGACGACGGCACCCTGTTCGTCAAGCGCGGCACGGCCTGGCAGCCGACAGCCACCGGCGTGCTCGTGCTCGCGACGCAGCAGGGCCAACCGCAGTAGGCTTCCTCCCCAGGCCGCCGGCGGGCGGCATCCGTCCACAGATCGCGCGTGGACGAGGGGATGCCGCCGCCCGCCGCCGCAGGCTGGGCACATGCCATCCGCCCTCCTGCTCACCGTTCGATCGGCCTGTGCGGACGCGCTGGCGCTGCTGCTGCCGGTGTCGTGCGCGGGCTGCGACGAACCGGACGTGGTGCTGTGCGAGCGGTGCGCGCTGCTGCTCGCTCCGACGCCGCGGCGGCAGGTGATCGATGCGCCGGGCGGCAGCATCCCGGTGTGGAGCGGGCTGGCGTTCGACGGTGTCGCGGCGCGCGTGGTGCGCGCGGTCAAAGAAGAGGGGCGCACCGGGCTCGTGCGCGCCGTGGCGCCCGCCCTGCGTGCCGCGCTGGAGTGCGCCGAGACGGGACTGCCGGGGGCGGTGGCCCTCGTGCCGATGCCGACGTCGCGTGCCGCGTACCGGCGTCGCGGCTTCCGGCTGCCCGAGCTTCTGCTGCGCCGTGCCGGGCGCCGAGCGACCCGGCCACTGCGTCACGCCCGCCGCACCGGGGACCAGCGCGGGCTCGGACGCGACGCCCGCCGCCGCAACGTCGAGGGCAGCCTCGTCGCCCGCGGCGACCTCTCGGGGATGCGGGTGCTGCTGGTCGACGACGTCGTGACGACGGGTGCGAGCCTCGCCGAGGCGGCCCGCGCGCTGCGGTCCGCGGGTGCAGAAGTGCTCGGCGCGGCGACGGTCGGCGCCACGCCGCGGCGGTTCGCACGTCTCGGTGAACGTGGACCGGACACGTTCCAAACTCACAGGTGACAGACCCGGAACGCGCGGCTACGGTGGGGGGCACAAGGCGACTGAAGGTCCGCCCTTGACCGGGAGGACCGGAACAAGGAGGTCAGGGGATGGAAACCAGCATCGTCGGCGTGGGAGTGGGTATTTCGGATCGCTTCCGCTCGGTCGTCGAAGAGAAGGCCACCCGCATCGCGACCCTCGCTCCGCGCGCGCAGCGCGTGGACATCAAGGTCACCCACCGTGCCTATCGCAACGGGCGCCCGGGTGACGAGACGGTGGAGCTCACCGTCGACGGCAGGGGACCGGTCGTCCGGGCCGAGGCCACGGACGGCGACAAGTTCACCGCGCTGGACCTCGCCGTCGACAAGCTGTGCGAGCAGCTGCGGCGCGCGAAGGACAAGCGCGTGGATGCCCGCAACCACCCGCGCGGCGCCAAGTTCGAGAAGGGCAGCGGCGCGATCGAGGGCATCGATCTGCAGCCCGCGTCTGCCGACGTCCTGCGTGCCGTCGCGACCGGCGAGATCCCCATCATCACCGGCAACGAGGAGGAGGAGGGCTACTCGCCCGTCGTCATCCGCACCAAGGAGTTCCAGCCCGAGTGGATGGCGGTCGAAGAGGCCGTCGACCGCATGGAGCTGGTCGGCCACGACTTCTTCCTGTTCATCGACGTCCGCACCGACCACCCGAGCGTGGTCTACCGGCGCAAGGGGTGGGACTACGGTGTCATCTCGCTGACGACCCAGGCGCAGCCCGAAGAGCTCGCTTCCTGATCGGCATCCGTCGGGCGCGGCCGCAATGGCCGCGCCCGACGCGTGTGTCCGGGGCGGTCCCACCGCTGCCGACAAGAGGTGTTCTGGGCAGGGCGGAAGGATGCCGGGGCTCAGGATGCCGGCAGCGGCCCGACCGCCTCGAGCGCGGGAATCCGGCCGCGTTCGATGTGGGCGTAGGCGATGGCGGCGGCGAGGTCGCCGTTGCCCGACAGGATCGCGTCGTGGAGGGCCCGGTGCTCGCGCAGCTGGTCGGGTTCGCCGGCGCTGCTGGTGCGGCGGAAGATCCACTCCATGCGTCCGAGCATCGGCTGGAGGCTGCGTGCGAGGAGCGAGTTGCCCGAGAGCTCCACCACTTCGGCGTGGAACGTCAGGTTGAGGGCGATGCCGTCGCGGTCATCGCCCTCGGCGAAGCTCGTCTCGGATGCCGCCAGCAGCCCGGTCAGGCGGTCGCACGGAGCGCCTCCGGCGACGCGCAGCGCCGCCTGCCGTGCCGCGAACGGCTCGATGCACAGCCGCGCGTCGAACAGCTCCGCGATGTCGTGAGGGCCGACCGGCGAGACGACGGCGCCGCGGCGGGGCGACGCCTGGACGAACCCCTCGGATTCGAGCCGGTGCAGCGCCTGGCGCACCGGGACGCGTGAGACCCCGTAGCGCTCCGACAGGTCGCGCTCCTTGAGCCAGGTGCCCGGTCGCAGCTGGTCGGCGACTATGTCACGCAGCAGCGCCCCGTAGACGCCGTCGGCCAGCGCCTCGGCGCCCTCGTCGGTCGTGGGGATCGTGGTCATTCGTCCTCCGTGAGCGTGGCGTCCGCGATCGGGTATACGGGCGGGAACAGCTCGCCTGCGGTGCCACGGTAGCGGTCGCGCTCGCCGTAGGCCTCTCGCATCGTGTCGAACAGCGCCTGCATGTCGCGGCGCACCTCGGCGAGGTCGATGCCGGGGATCTCTCCGTCCCGCATCACGACGCGTCCGCCCACCATCGTGAGGCACGCGTCCCGCGCCGTGCCCGCGAGCACCAGGGTCCGCAGCGGATCGTCGACGGCGCCCATGCGCACATCGTCCAGGCGGAACGCCGTGAGATCCGCGGTCGCGCCGACCGCGATGCGGCCGAGATCGGGGCGATGCAGGGCCGCCGCGCCGCCGAGAGTGGCGGCATCCACGTACGCGGCGACGTCGCCGGCGGCGGTGTCGCCGTGCTGCAACTTGGCAGCTGAGACGCCGGTGTCGATGCCGCGGACGAGGTCGGGCGGGAAGGAGTCGGTGCCCAGCGCGAACACGATGCCGGCGTCGCGGTATCGCGAGAGGGTGACCAGCTCGGAGCCGTAGCGGGCGTTCGTGAGCGGGCAGTGCACGATCGCGACGCCGGCCGCGGCGAGGCGGGCGAGGTCGCCGCGGTCCTCGCCGTGCACGCGCGGGTTCACGTCGATCACGGTGCCGTGAGGCACGATGACGCGGTCGTGCAGCAGTCCGTGCGCCGCGAGGTGCTCCAGCGGCGTGCGGCCGTACGTCGCCTGGATGTAGCTGCGCTCGAACTCTCCCTGCAACGCGTGGATGCGCACGAGCGCGCCGCGCTCGTCGGCCGCCGCCGCGGTGGCAGCCATGAGCGCGGGGGTGAGCGTCTCGATGCGGCAGGGGAGGAACACGCCCGTCAGCAGCGGGTCGTCGAGGTCGCGGATGCCGTCGACGAAGCGGATCGCATCGTCCAGGCCGTCGCGTCCGGCCTGCTCGTCGAAGCGGACATCCCGGCGGCCGTCGGCGGTCACCACGCCGACGCCGGAGCGATAGGACGGACCGAGGAACCCGCGCAGGCCGAGCCGGCGGGAGAAGTCCGCCATGGCGAAGAAGTCGTCCGCCGACTCCGCCCACTCCGAGTGCACCTCGGAGGCGATCGGCATGTAGCTGGTGATGCCGTGGAGGGCCAGCTGCACGAGAGCGACCTCGCGCACCCGCCGCCGCTCGGCCTCGGTGAAGACATGCCGGCGCCGGTCGAAGTAGTCCTCGGACCACGTGAGCCGTTTCGCCTGTGCGGCATCTGACCACGAGTCCAGCAGGAGGTGGTCGACGTCGGTCAGCGCATCGAGGTCGATGAGGCCCGGCATGAGCACGGCCGGGCCCAGCTCGATGCGCTCGTCCACGCGGTCTGCCGTCGCCGGGGGAGAGGATGCCCGTGGCCCGACCCACACGATGCGGTCCTGGTCGACGAGCACGGCGCCGTCGCGCAGCTCGGTGTGGCCCGTGCCGTCGAAGGCGATGACGTGGTCGGCGGTGAGGAGGGTGCGCATGGGTGAGGACTCCACTGGTATCCCAACAGGACATAGAAGGGCTGATGGACTCGACTCTAGCGACCTCCATGACAGTTTGGTATACCATGAGAGGATCCAGCCGCGATGGGATGCGGCATCCATTCGTCATCGAAAGGCACCAGACGTGATCATCCGGAACGTGCGACCGTGGGGCGCAGAGGCCTCTGACATCGTGATCGAGGGCGACCGCATCGTCGCCATCCGTCCGCACGACGCCGCTGCCGCTGCCGGTGCGACCGACATCGACGGCCGTGGGCGCCTCGCGATCCCGTCGTTCAGCGATGTGCACGTGCACCTCGACTCGTCGCGCATCGGTCTGCCGTTCCGTGCGCACACCGGTGCGCCGGGGGTGTGGGGCATGATGCTCAACGACCGGAACAACTGGCGCAACACCGACGTGCCGCACGCCGAGATCGTCGCCGGCACGCTGGAGCAGATGATCGCGAAGGGCACCACCCGCGTGCGCACCTACGCGCAGGTCGACGTCGACTGCAAGCTCGAGAAGTTCGACTCGGTCATGGCCGCCAAAGAGAGGTTCCGGGGCCACGCCGATGTGCAGGTCATGACCTTCCCGCAGGCCGGCATCCTGCGCGAGGAGGGCACCGTCGAGTACCTCGAGGAGTCGCTCAAGCAGGGCGCCGATGTGATGGGCGGCATCGACCCCAGCCAGCTCGACCGCGACCCCGTCAGGCACCTCGACATCGTGTTCGGCCTGGCCGAGAAGTACCAGGTCGAGGTCGACATCCACCTGCACGAGCCCGGCGCGCTCGGCGTGTTCAGCACCGAGCTGGTCCTGGAGCGCACGCGTGCCCTGGGCATGCAGGGCAAGGTGACGATGTCGCACGCCTACGACCTGGGATCGGTGTCGGATGCCGTCAGCCGCCGCCTCATCGACGAGTTCGCCGAGCTCGACATCGCGATGGCCACCATCGCGCCGTCGACCTCGAACCACCTGAAGCTCGTCGACCTCGTCGATGCGGGCGTCCGCGTCGGCCTCGGCGAAGACGGTCAGCGCGACTACTGGAGCCCCTACGGCAACTGCGACATGCTCGACCGCACGTGGCAGCTCGCGTTCGTCAACGGCTTCCGCCGCGACGATCACATCGAGCTCGCGCTCGCCGTGGCGACCATGGGCGGCGCGTCGATCATGAGCCACGGGTCCCCGCGGGTCGCGGGTGTCGGCGACCGTCCCGGCGTCGCCGTGGGCGACCGCGCCGACCTCGTGCTCGTCGAAGGCGAGACCCCCACGAGCGCCGTCATGGACCGCAGCGCCGACCGCACGGTGCTGCACGACGGTCGCGTCGTCGCCGACGGCCTGCGCGTCGTCGGACTCTGATGATGCGGGTGCCGGCGGTCCACGACGCGACCGAGGCCGCGGCCGGCTCGGCAGCGTCGGTGGGTGTGGTGTATGCCGCACCCTCGCGTGCCGCCCGCGCCCTCGGCCTCGCGGCCGTGGTGCTGGTCGGGGTGAACCTGCGCCCGGCCATCACCTCGGTCGCGGCCCTCCTCGACGAGGTGTCGACGCAGTTCGCGCTCGACCCCCTGGCCGCCTCGGTGCTGGTGACCCTTCCGGTGATCGCGCTGGGCGCCACGGCGCCGCTCGGTCCGTGGCTCGCCCGCCGCTGGGGAGTGTCGTGGGCGCTCGCCGCGACGATGGCCGCCCTCGCGGCGGCGCTCTCGCTGCGGGTGATCGGCGCGGCCTCGCTCCTGGTGGGCACCGTCGTCGCGGGCGCGGCGATCATGGCCGCCAGCACCCTCGTGCCGCAGTATCTCAAATCGCTCGGGGCGAGCGGACTGTGGGTCGGCATCAGCACGATGTCGTTCGGCGCCGGTGCGGCAGCCGGCGCGGGGCTCACCGCACCCCTGTACGCCTGGTTCGGCGATGATGCGCGCCTCGCACTCGGCGCGTGGGCGGCGCTCGCTGCGGCGGCGGCCCTCGCCATGGCCGCGGCCGCACGGGGCTCGGGAGGCCGGGGTGCGGGTGGCTCGGGTCCGGGTGGACCGGGTGCGGCGGCCGGCGGTTCCTCCGAACGCCCGCGTCTGGCGGTCCCACGTGGTGCGGGGCGCACGATCGCGCTCGTCACGACAGTCTTCGCCCTGCAGGCGCTGCTGTACTTCGCGGTGACGGCGTGGCTGCCGCGGCTCGTGATCGACCGTGGCGAGTCCACCGCGACCGCGGGGTCGCTGCTCGCGTGGTTCAGCATCGTCGGGCTGCTGCCGACCCTCGTCACCCCGATCCTGGCCCGCCGTCCGCGCGTGCTGGCCTGGTTCGGCCCCGCGATCGGCATCGTGGTCGCGGCGGGCTACGCGTGGCTGCTCGTCGCCGACCCCTCGCAGTACGTCGACGTCGTCGGCCTGCTCGGCGTGTTCCAGAGCGCCGCGTTCGCGCTCGGCATCAGTCTCATCGTCAGTCTGTCGGCCAACCCCGCCTCGGCGGGTGTCGTGTCGGCGGTCGCCCAGGGCGTCGGCTTCGCCGTGGCCGGTGTCGGCTCGCTCCTCATCGGCCTGCTGCACGACGTGTCGGGCGGCTGGACCGTGAGCTTCACCGTGATGGCCGGCATCGCGCTGGCGCTGAGCGTCGCGGTGTGGGCCGTCGCCCGTCGTCCGCCCGTCGACCTGGTGGCCAGCGAGCGGTGATCGCGCGCTGACGCGGCCGGGGGTCGGGTCCTGCGTGACGACGGCTCGTCAGCTGCGCAGGAACAGCTTCGCGATCGCGTCCTCGCGCACATCGTCCAGGGCTGGATCGAGCCGGTCGTGCGCGGCGAACTGGCTCGCGCCGTGCAGCAGGCTCCACAGCAGCTCGGCGCGGACGGCCCGGTCCCGTTCGTCCTCGCCGCCCACGGCTCGTTCGAGCATCGCGAATCCCTCCCGCAGGGTCGCCGGGGTGTCGCTCGAGGCGAACGCCACACTGGTGTGCGCGGTCGACATCGCCTCGTACGCGGCGGGGTGCGCGCGCGCGAAGCGCAGGTAGGCCGAGATCACCCGGGTGAGCGCAGGCCCGGGATCGTCGTCGGGCCCGGGTGAGCGCATGACGTCGGCGAGGTCGGCGTACCCCTGCACCACGACCCGCGCGACGATCTCGTCGCGGCCGCCGGGGAAGTGGCGGTACAGGATCGGCTGGCTCACTCCGATCGCGTCCGACAGCCGGCGCACGGTGACGGCGGGCCAGCCGTCCGCCTCGGCGATCTCGCGAGCTGTCGTGACGATGCGGAGCTCGCGATCGCGGAATCGCTCTGCCTCTTGCGCTGTCCGTACCATGTCGCTATGTTAGCACCGCTAACTGTTAGCAGTGATAACACCAACGTATCGGGAGACGGACATGGACATCATCATCGGCCTCAGCGCCACCATCGCGATTCTGGCCCTCGCGGTCATCTTCGGCACCGACGTGGTCGCGGCCGTGGTGTTCCGGCCCGTCTACGCCGAGATCGACGACCGCAGCCTCGTGCAGGTCACCGGCCGCGGCCACTACTACGGCGATCGGCGGCTCCCGGTCGTCGGCATCCTGGGCACGGTGCTCACGGCCGTCGTCGCCGTGCTCTCACTGCTGTGGGGGACGCCCTTCACCGCGGCGGCCTCAGGACTGGCCCTGCTGCTGCTCCTGGTGTGGCTGACGCTCTTCGCCCGCATCTCGGCGCCCATCAACAAGCAGCTCACGAAGGCCGCGCTCGCCGACGAGGTGCCCGCGGATGCCCGCGCGCTGCAGGCCCGCTGGGAGTCGATCATCCCGCTGCGCGCCGTGCTCCTCGGTCTGTCGATCCTGCTCCTGTGCGGCACGATCCTCCTCGGCTGACGGTCGCGGACCCGGATGCCTCGGCGCAGCGCATGCGCCGGGCCGAGGCATCCCTTCTTCGCGTTCTCAGCTCCGCACCCGCCCCCGATCGCCCCGCCGTGGCCGCTCCGATCGGAGCATCGCATGCTTTCCGGAGCATTCGACCCAGATGCTCCGGAAACTGCGACAGTCTCCGATTCTCGGAGCGTGCCCGAGGCGCCGCGCGGATCCGGCGTCACCGCGAGGGACGAATGGATGCGGCGGCCGCGGGTCAGTCGAAGAAGCCGTCGAGCAGGCTGCCGATCACCAGGCCACCGAGGATGCCGCCCATGACGTCGGAGCCGCCGTTGCCGCGGCCGCCGTAGCCGCCGCGCTGGCCGTAGCCGGGGCCGCCCCACTGGTCGGGCTGAGGGCGTGCGTTGTCGATGTCGCGCTGGGCGAGCTGCAGCGCCTCGCTCGCGAGGAACGCCGCGCGGCGCGCCATCGCGAACGCCTCTTCGCGGTGGTCGTCGTCGATCGAGGTGACGGCGGATGCCGACGTGCCGAGGTAGCGGTCGAGATCGGCGCGGACGCGCTCGGCCTCGGCGAGGCGCGTGCGGGCGTCGGCGCCGATCCAGCCGCGGTGCCCCGCGATGACGTCGCGGGTGACGGCGAGCTGCCGGTCGGCGTCGTCGATCGCGTGCCGCACGTGCTCGAGCGGGGGGATCGGCCGCGCAGCGCGTTCGCGGGCGGCCGCGATCGCGGCGTCGAGCCCCGCGTTGGCCTCGCGCAGTCGGGTCAGCTGCTCGAACGGGTCGGTGTTGACGCCGCCGGCGGGCAGTGCCGCCAGCGCGGCCTGCAGCTCGTCGATCGCCGCGCTCACGGCGGGCGACGCGGGTTCCTTGAGGGCGACGATGAGGTCGTCGCGCGAATCCTCGACGATGGCCGCGAGCGTCGACTCGGCGCGCAGCGCCTCGACCTCGAACGTCTCGACCGCGTCGATCAGCTTCTCGGCGCGGCGCACCGACTCGATCGAGGCCTCCAGCGCCATGCTCGCCTGCTCGCGCTGGCCGGCCTCGCGCCGGCGCTCGGCGACGCCGGCGCTGTGCTCGGCGAAGCCCAGCAGCTGCTCGGCCTCGGCCGGGTTCGCGGAGATCTGGGCGAGCGCGCCCGTCGCGTAGCGGGCCGACAGGCGGTCGACGGTCGCTCGGGCATCGGGAAGGGCGAGACGCAGGCGTGCGGCATCCGCCCGGATCTTCGCGATGATCTCGGGAGCGCGACGCGCCCGCTCGATCGGCGCCGCGAGCGCCTCGGTGCGGTCGTCGAGGAGGTCCTCGGCCCACTCGCACAGCTGGACGATGCGCGCGTTGCGGGTGCGCAGCTCCTCAGGCGTGTCAGGGATGTCATCGTGGTTCAGCTGGTGCAGCTGGAAGGCCTCCTGCAGGTGCGTGCGCACCGAGTCCAGCGCCTCGCGGAGGTCCTTCGTGGCGCCGGGGCCGAGTTCGGCGTCGGCGAAGGCGAGCTCGTCGGTTGTCAGACGGATCCGCTCGTCGGCGGCCACCAGCGCCTGCTGCGCACGGCGCGCGAGATCCGCGTCCTGTGCGGTCAGCTCTTCCTGCTCGCGCTTGCGTCTGCCCCAGAATCCGGCCATGTATCGATCCTATGGGCGCGGCTGTGAGCGGGCTGAGGCGGACGCCCGCCGCGGGGGAATGTTCGCCCAGAGCGTCCGGATCCTCGGGATGCGGGGGAGGGACGCCGCCGCTCGCTGCTGCCCGCACGCGCAGATCGCGGGCGCGAAGCCCCGGCGTCCGGCGTGAGCCCCCATCCGGTTTGGGGCGCAAAAACTCCCTTGGGGCGCACGATGTGCACCCCAAGGGAGTCCATGCGCCCCAACCCCAACGGGTGAAGGGCGAACGCGTCAGTCGGCGTCGCGCTTGTGACGCGGCTTGCGGTCGCCCGAGTCGCGGTACGAGCCGCGGCTGCCGCGGTCGCCGTAGCCGCCCCGGTCGCCCGAGCCGCGGTCGTCGCGGCGGCCGCGGGACGTGGCGTCCGTGCGGCGCTGCGGGCGACCGGAGTCCGGCCGCAGCTCGATGAGCTGGCCCGAGATGCGGGTGTCGGCAAGGCGGTCGAGCGTGCCGTGCGGCAGGTCGGCCGGCAGCTCGACGAGCGAGAAGTCGGGCATGATCTTGATCGCGCCGAAGTCGTCGCGACGCAGGCCGCCCTCGTTGGCGAGGGCGCCGACGATCTGGCGGGGCTCGACGCGCTGGCGCTTGCCGACGTTGATGCGGTAGGTCGCGAAGCCCTCGCGCGGCGTGCGGCGCTCGGGGCGGTCTCCGCGGTCGCCGTAGCCACCGCGGTCCGAACGGTCGCCCCGGTCGGGGCGGTCGGTGCGCTCGCGGCGCGGAGCGGGCTCCGGGTCGGGCTCGAGGAGCAGTGGGGTGTCGCCCTGCGCGACGACGGCGAGGGCCGCGGCGACGTCGGCCTCGGGCACGTCGTGGTTGCGCACGTAGTGGGCGACGATGTCGCGGAAGGCGTCGATGCGCGCCGTCTCGTCGAGGGCCGCCGTGATGCGGTCGTCGAAGCGTGACAACCGGGTCACGTTGACCTCGTCGACGCTGGGCAGCGACATCTCGGTCAGTTCCTGGCGGGTGGCGCGTTCGATCATCTTCACGAGCCCGCGCTCGCGAGGCGTCACGAAGCTGATGGCGTCGCCGGAGCGGCCGGCACGGCCGGTGCGGCCGATGCGGTGCACGTAGGACTCGGCGTCGGTCGGGATGTCGTAGTTGACGACGTGCGAGACGCGCTCGACGTCGAGTCCGCGCGCGGCGACGTCGGTCGCCACCAGGATGTCGAGCTTGCCCGACTTCAGCTGGTTCACCGTCTTCTCGCGCTGCGGCTGGGCGATGTCGCCGTTGATGGCGGCGGCGGAGTAGCCGCGGGCGCGGAGCTTCTCGGCGATCTCCTCGGTGACGCTGCGGGTGCGGCCGAACACGATCATGCCGTCGAAGTTCTCGACCTCGAGGATGCGCGTGAGGGCGTCCATCTTCTGCTGCCACGCGCTGATGAGGTAGCGCTGCGAGATGTTGGACGAAGTCTGCGTCTTCGCCTTGACCGTGATCTCTTCGGGATCGTTGAGGTACTGCTTCGACATGCGGCGGATCGTCGCGGGCATGGTCGCCGAGAACAGTGCGACCTGCTTGCTGTCGGGGGTGTCGGCGAGGATCGTCTCGACGTCCTCGGCGAAGCCCATCTTCAGCATCTCGTCGGCCTCGTCGAGCACGAGGTACTGCAGCTCCGACAGGTCGAGCGTGCCCTTCTCGAGGTGGTCGATGATGCGACCGGGGGTGCCGACGACGATGTGCACGCCGCGACGCAGCGCCGACAGCTGCACGCCGTAGCCCTGCCCGCCGTAGACGGGAAGGATGTGCACGTCCTTCAGGTGGGCCGCGTACTTCTCGAACGCCTCGCACACCTGCAGCGCGAGCTCGCGCGTGGGGGCGAGCACGAGCGCCTGCGGGGTCTTCTGCGACAGGTCGAGCCGGTCGATGATGGGCAGCGCGAACGCGGCGGTCTTGCCGGTTCCGGTCTGCGCCATGCCGACGACATCGCGTCCGGCGAGGAGGGTCGGGATGGTCGCCGCCTGGATCGCCGAAGGCGTCTCGTAGCCGATGTCCTTCAGCGCCTTGAGGACTGGCGCGCTGAGCCCGAGGTCTGAGAAGGTCATCGCTGCGGGCTCGGTCTGAGCCTCGTCTTCGATCTGGTCGGCGTTCGTGTGCACAGTTAAGCGTAGCGGGGACCGCCTGGGAGACGACAGGATGCCGCGTGCCCGGCCGCGCGCCGACCCCGGGCGGCGGCATCCGTTCCGCTCCGGATCACGTGATCACGGTGCGACGGGTGAGATCGGGATGCCGCGGCGGCACCAGCCACGCGGCCAGTACGATCGCGGCGGGCAGGCCCAGCGCCAGGACGCCCAGCCACAGCCACGGCATGTCGGCGACGTCGTAGTAGGTCGCGTTCGCGGTGGCGAAGCCCCACATCGACACGTACCCGGCAGCGGTGCCGACCAGGGTGCCGATGCCGGCGATGACCATCGCCTGCCACGCGTTCACGTTGCGGCGCAGCCGCTGCCCGCCGCCGATCGCGGCGAGCGTCGCATCGTCGGGGCGGCGTTCGACGCGCGCGAGGCCCAGCGCGACGGCGCTCGCGCCGGCGACCAGCGCGATGGCGACCCCGACGATCAGCCACAGCCAGGGGGCGACCTCACCCGGACCGGGTTCGACGAAGGCGCCGACGCCCGCGCTCGGACCCACTCGCAGATCCTGCGACTCGGCCGTGATGCGGTCGATCGCGTCCTGCACCAGCGGGGCGTCGTACGTGGCAATGAGCTGCGTCGGGGTCACGGGCATGCCGAGCGCGGCCGCCGTGGCGGGCGAGACCAGCACCGCGAACGACTGCAGATGGCCGACATCGACGATCACCGCGTCCAGTCGATGGCGGGCGACGGGCTTCGCGTCCGTGGCGTCGTTGGCGGCCATCAGCTCGTCGTACGACTGCGGCTCCCACTCGGTGACGATCACCTCGCCGTCATCGTCGACGAAGTCGGGCTCGGCGACGAGAGCGGCGCCCTCGGTCATCGCCTGCAGCGCCGCGTCGCCCGGGTCCGTGCCCAGCAGGGTCGCCACCTCGTCCGGATCGACGACGTACGGCACGCCCGAGGCCTGGTCGTACGGCTGCAGGCAGGCGTCGCCGACGCACTGGCTGTAGCGCTGTCGCGCGACGCCGTACGCGTGGACGTCGGGCGTCAGCGGCGCACCGTCGGCGTCGACGGCCGGCCACGCCGGCGACGACACCGTGACGGTCGCAGCGGGATCGGTGTCGGCCACGAGATCCTCCGCCGCGGCGAGCAGCGCTTCGGAGGAGTCGTCGCCCTGCTGCCACATCGTCACCACGAGCGCGCCCACCGGGGCGGAGTAGTAGTGCCCGCGCGCGCTCGCTCCCGCGCTGAGCGCCGTCGCCGACACCGCCACCGACGCGGCGAACACGCACGCGCCGATCACCGCGAATGCGGGGACCACGCGCGAGGGCGTGGCGGCGGCATCCCGGCTCGCGAGGCGTGGGGCCAGGCCCAACCGGGCGAGCGGTCGCGACAGCTGCACCAGCACCCAGTGCGAGGGGATGAGCAAGCCGATCTGGAACACGAAGGGCCCGAGCACCACTGCCCACACCGCGGCATAGAACCACGCGCTGTAGTCGCCGGCCGACGTGGCGGCGATCTCGGCCGCCATGACGAGTGCGCCCAGGATCGTCGCGGCGAGGCCGGTGCCCATCACGAGGAGCCCGAACAGCGGTCGGCGCGGTCGCAGGTCGGCCGGACGCCGCGCGCCGCGCAAGGCGCCGAGCACATCCCCCTTCGTGGCACGATGCGCGGGCATGATCGCCGCCAGCGTTCCGACGACGACCGCGAACGCCACGATCGCGGCGAGCAGTGCCCAGGGCACCCGGTAGCCGAAGTTGCCCCAGAACGAGCCGGCGGCGCCACGGTCGGTCAGAACGAGGAACAGAGCGGCGGCCGCGCCGCCGATCAGCGTGCCGGCGGCGGCGCCGCCGAGCCCCAGCACCGTGCCCTGCAGCAGCACGATCCGGAACACATCGCCGCGCGTGGCGCCGACGCTCGCGGTCATCGCCAGGGCGCGCTGCTGTCGGCGTGCCGCCACCGAGAACGCCGCGCCCGAGAGCAGCACGACGATGTAGCCGCTGAACGCGGCGATGAGCGCGCCCAGCGTGATCACGCCCGCGATGTCGAGCTGCCCGTTCGCGTAGGTCGACAGACGGGCACCCGGCGGCGGGTCCACGGCGAGGTCGTGGGCGAAGGAGACGTATCCGCCGCGGTTGAGCTCCGCCAGACCGGCCAGGTCGGGCTGCCAGTCCGGGGCGTACCAGCGCGTGTAGCCGTCGCCGACGAGCGCGACCGCGGCTTCGGGCACGTACAGGACGGCGAGCGTCGGCTCGTTGCGCACCTCGCGAAGCGTGCCGGTGACGGTGAGCGTGCGGTCGTGGTCGACGAACCGCACCCGGTCGCCGATGCTCGCCCCGATGCGCTCCAGCGCACCGGGACTCGCCATCATCTGGTCGGCGCCGGTCGGGACGGCGCCGTCCAGCACGAGGTACTTTCCCGCGAACGACGGCGCCCACACGTCGCCCGAGACGGCCGTGAGCCAGCCGACGCCGCCCGCGGTCTCGACGCCCGACTGCCCCTCGACGACCGTGAGCAGCTCGGTACCGGGTGGCAGCAGACCGGACGGATCGCCCGGCACCGGTCCGCCGTCATGCGTCGGGTTCCCGTCGGCAGAGCGCTCGACGTCGTTGTCCCACGGCTGATCGACGGCCTGCACCCGGGTCGGGTCGGCGTTGTCGAGGGCCTCGAACCACGCCGCGTTGCGCCCGAGTTCGAGGATCGCGCTCTGCTGCGCCGTCGGCACGTGGCTCTGCCACACGATCGCCGCGGCCGTGAGGCCCGCGACCGGCAGTGCGACGAGCGCCACCACCAGCGCGCTCGCGCCCTTCGCGCGCCACACCTGCCGCCGGGCGAGGCGCAATGCCACACGCCAGCGGGCCCACGCGGACGGGCGGCGCCGGGGCGCGGCATCCATCGACTCCGTCGCGGGGGCCGCGACGGGGGCGTCGAGCACTCCGGTCATCGCACGGCGGACAGCAGGGTCTCGGCGCCGTCGCGGCGGGTCTGGTCGACCATGCGCCCGTCGCGGAGGAACACGATGCGGTCGGCGAACGCCGCGTGGCGCGCCTCATGGGTGACGAGGATGCCGGCGGCACCGGCATCCACCCGCGCCCGCAGCATCTTCAGCACGAGCTCTCCGGTGACCGAGTCGAGCGCTCCGGTCGGCTCGTCGGCGAGGATCAGGCGGCGCCCGCCGACGACGGCGCGTGCGATCGCGACGCGCTGCTGCTGGCCGCCGGAGAGGTCGTCGGGGTAGGAGTGCGCCTTCGCCTCGAGGCCGACCGAGGCCAGCGCCTCGCGCCCGGCACGCTGCGCGACCCGTGAGCGGTACCCGTCGAGCTCCAGCGGCAGCGTCACGTTCTCGAGCGCCGTCAGCGTGGGGATGAGGTTGAAGTCCTGGAACACGAAGCCGAGCGACCGCCGCCGCAGCCGCGCCAGCTGCTTCGGGGACTGCTCGCTGAGGTACGCGCCCTCGACGACGACCTCGCCGGTGGTCGGGATGGCCAGGCCGCCCGCGATCGACAGCAGCGTGGACTTGCCCGACCCGGAGGGTCCCATCACGGCGACGAGCTCGCCGCGGCGCACCTCGAGGTCGACGCCCGACAGCGCCGAGACAGCTGTCGCGCCGACACCGTACTGCTGCGTCACCCAGATGAGGCGCAGCACGGTGTCGGTCATGCGCTCGCCTCGACCCGCGCGGGCCGGCCGCGCTTGGGCTTCTCGGTCGACAGTGCGAGCGCCATGGCGTGATCGGGATGCAGCGCCAGGCGCTGCTCGGAGTGGTCGAGCCAGCGCACCTCCGCCTCGGCGGCGAAGATCATCGAGTCCACCACGAGCGACCACGCGAGCTCCTCGGGACCGTCGGGGTTGTCGCCCGCATACTTCGCACGATTCAGCTCCTGAAGCTGCGCCAGCGACGACCGCCGCTGCGCCTGGATGATGTCCGACACCTCCACCCCCGGAAGGGTCGCCGCGACGGCCAGCTTGATGGCCAGCTCGTCGCGCGTACCGTGGCTGCGCTCGACCGGGGATCGCAGCCACGAGCGGACCTCGTCGCGGCCGGCGTCGGTGATCTGCCAGTACACATGGCCGTGGTCGTCGACGTCGCCCTTCTCGACGAGGCCGTCGCGCTCCAGGCGGTCCAGGGTGTTGTAGATCTGGCCGACGTTGAGCGGCCAGGTGGAACCGGTGCGGCGGTCGAACTCGGCGCGCAGCTGGTACCCGTAGCACGGACCCTGGTCGAGGATGGCCAGCAGGCTCTGACGGACGGACATGGGATCTCCTTCGGGGTGGAGGGTGACCGCGCTCGGGCTGGGGCGCGGGGCGTGTCAGAAGCGGAGCGCGTCTATGACGTTGGACCTCACCGCCATCAGTGCCGGGATGAAACCGGCGAGGGCGCCGATCGCGACCGCGGCGACGAGCCCCGTGACGGCGGCGCGCATGGGGAACGGCGGGATGTCCTGCATGCCCTGGAACATCGTCAGCACGAACGGCGCCTTCAGGATCGCTACGGCGATGGCGATGCCGATCACTCCTGCCACAGCCGTCGCCACGACGCTCTCGAGCAGGACGGAGGTGAAGACGCGGCTGCCGGTGGCGCCGAAGCTGCGTCGCACGCCGATCTCGCGGATGCGCTGACGCATCGCGACGAGCTGGATGTTGACGAGACCCAGGCCTCCGAGCAGCAGCACGAGACCGGCGATCGCGCCCGTGATCATCTCGAACATCGCGGCCGAGCTCTTCGACTCGGGACGCGAGGCCCAGTCGGTGCGGGACACGTTGATCTCGGTGCCCTTGTCGACGCCGGCCCGCAGGTCCATCGCGAGCACCGGACCGACGTCGGCGACGCCGTCCTCGGGCACCCAGACCTCCCACGTCATCATCGCGTCGGCCGGGAGCTGGTCGACCCGCGCGGAGTAGGCGTCGAACAGCATCGTCGCGAGCTTCTCGGTGTCGCCGTCGTTCGTGCGCGGGGTCACTCCGATCACCGGGTACGAACCGGCGACGTCGCCCAGCAGCGGGAGCGAGAACCCGGCCGCGAGATCGGGACGGCCGTAGAGGTCCCACAGCGCCTCGGTGATCACGACGGGCGGCGCGAGCAGCTCGGCGTCGGATTCCTGGAACCACCGGCCCTCGAGCAGGGGCGTGCGGTGGATGATCGGGTACGCGGGGTCCACGAGGCGCACATTGAGCGTCTGCACCTGCTCGGGAGTCTGCACCTGCACCATGACCGGGTTGACGATGCGGGTCAGATACGAGAACGAGTACCGCTCCGACACGCTCTGCACGTGCGCGTCGAATCCGGCCCAGTCCATGGGCGCGCCGTCCGTGCGCATCGCGTTGATCGACACTGTCGCCGGGCGCCCGCCGCTCTGGTCGGACTGCTCGGCCATCTGCTGCTGCTGGTACTCGCTCAGCGCGACCACGGCCGTGAGCGCCCCCACCGACACCGCGATGCCGATGAGGCTCAGCAGCACGCGCAGCTTGTGGTGGCGCAGTTCCGACCAGGCCTCGCCGAGGGCGCCGATGAAGCCGGTCACGAGGCCACCTCGACCGTCTCGGGTCGGGTCTCGTCTTCGGGTGCGACGACTTCTTCGGACGATGCCGGGGGAGCGGATGCCGCCGGCGCGACGCTCTCGGCCAGTTCGGGAGCCAGCTCAACCCGGTCGTACGCGGCCGCGGCCGCGGCCCCCGCGTCGGGCGCGGTCAGATCGAAGGGCGTCAGCACGCCCGCCTCGAGCCGGTAGTGGCGCCGCGCGCGGGCGGCCACGTGCAGGTCGTGCGTGATCGTGACGAGAGCGGCCTCGGCCTCGGACGCGATCTCATCGAGCAGCTCCATGACGCTCCCGCCCGTCTCGACGTCGAGGGCGCCCGTGGGCTCATCGGCGAGGATCAGCGCGGGGCGGCGCACGAGAGCCCGGGCGATCGCGACGCGCTGCTGCTCGCCGCCCGACAGCTGCTCGGGCGTCGAGTCGATGCGATGGCCGAGGCCGACGCGCTCGAGCATCGCGGTGGCGGTGCGGTTGCGGTTCCAGAACGCGCGCCCGGACGCATAGCCCAGCGGCATGGCCACGTTCTCCAGTGCTGTGCGGCCGGCCAGCAGATTGAACTGCTGGAACACGAAGCCGACGTTGCGCCCGCGCAGCTTGTCGAGCTTGCCGCGGCGCATCTTGCGCACGGGCTCGCCGCGGAACCACACCGCGCCCTCGGACGGCCGGTCGAGCATGCCCATGAGATTGAGCAGCGTCGACTTGCCCGAGCCGCTGCGTCCGACGATGGCGACGTGGTCGCCGGCGGCGATGGCGAGCTCGATGTCGCGCAGGATGTCCAGGCGCGAGTCGTCGGGCAGGATCACGTGCTTCGCGACCCCTTCGAGACGGACCAGGCTCACCAGTTCCATCCCGCCGGCTCGCAGTACTGCCCGCCCATGCCGTCGTCGTAGCACTGCGGCTCGTTGCCTGCGGCGATGCCGGGCACGTACTGGCGCACCTGCTCGCCCTCGTCCACACCCGCGGTGACCTCGACGATGCTGCCGTCGCTCACGCCGAGGGTCACATCGCGCTCTTCGAGCTCGCCGGTGCCGGCATCCACCCACACGACGCCCGTGCCCGCCCCGCCCTTGACGGCGGTGGTCGGCACCACGAGCACGTCGCTGACGGTGCCGAGGTCGATGTCGAGCTGCGCCTGCAGGCCTGCGAACACGGTCTGGTCGGCGGGGACGGCGCACGTGACAGTCGTGGTGCCGTCCTCGGCGACGGCGACCTTGAGCCCGGTGCACGTGAACGGCGCAGGCCCCCCCTGGATCGTCACGGCCGCCTCGGTCGGGGCGCCCTGCAGACGGTACAGCTGCACGGGGTCGACCGTCGCCTGCACGTGGTAGCGCGCGGGAGTCAGGGTGACGAGCTCCCCGCCGATCGACGAGGGCTGGCCGACCACGACCGCGAGCTCGGTGACGTCGCCGGCTTCCGGCGCGAGGACGTCGATGTTCTTCACCGGGTCGCTCTGCTTCACGGTGAAGAGCTTCTGGCCGGCGACGACCGACTGCCCCTCGCTGACGTCGACCGAGGTGACCAGCCCATCGACCGCCGAGCGGACCGGATAGGCGGCATCCCGGGCGATCGTCCCGGTGAGGCTCAGTGCGTTGACGATCTCGCCGCGCTCGACGGCGACGACCGGGTCGGCGATCTGCGCGTTCGGCTCCAGAGCCGCGGCGGGTGCCTGATCCGGGAAGAACGCGATCTTCACCAGGGCGAGCGAGGCCGCCCCCAGAATGAGCACCATGAGGATCGGGAAGATCCATCGACGCCAGACCACCATGTGTCGTACCTCTCCGTCGGGGTATATACCGAGTATGTAGTCGCCGAGTATATACATACTCGGAAAACTCCCGAGGGATGCCGCCGCCTCGCGTGTCGCAGAGCGGAGGCCGACTCAGTCCGTGGTGAAGGAGTAGTCGCCCTCGGCGCACGCGGTCACGTGCCAGCCGCCGTCGACCTTGCGCAGCTCGACATCGGTGAGCCCCTCCATCCGCGGCTCCGGTTCGGCCTCGCCGGGGATCCACACGTCGAGCCCGCACGTCGCAGCGTCGACAGTGCCGGTCATCGCGAGGGCGGACCCGTCGGCCTGAAGACTCGTGAGGCGCCCGGGCGAGGCCTGCGGGTACGCCCGGCTCAGGACCGCGAGCAGCGGCTCGTTGCGCGGGCCGTCCTGGCCGGTCGCGCAGTCCTCGGGCACGAGCCCCAGGCCGACGTCGCCGATGCCGTTCTGCGGGTCGCCGCACGACTGCTTCCAGACCCAGTAGGCGCTGCCGAGCCGATGGGCGTCCTCGGCGTCGGCGTAGCGGCCGATGTGCTCGGCGATGGATGCCTCGTCGCCCCAGTAACCGTACTCGCCCGACCACAGCGGCACGCCGTAGGCCTCGGCCACGCGGGCGGCGAGGTCGAGCTGGCGTGCCGTGCCGACGATCGTGGGCAGGCCCAGCGAGTGGTCCATCGTGATCGACTCGGCGTACAGATGCGGCGAGAACACGATGTTCGCGTCGTCGGTGAATCCGAGCGACGGCCCGCTGTCGATTCCGAGCCCCGACCACAGGATGCTCGGCTCGATGAACACGATCTGCGGGGCGCCGGCGTCACGGATCGCCTGGATCGCGCGGTCGTAGTAGCGGCCGAGCAGCAGCGAGGTCGTCACCGGCGCGGTCTCGCCGAAGCCGGGCTCGTTCATCAGGTCGAAGCCCGCGACCGCGGGCTCGTCGGCGTAGCGCCCGGCGAGCTCGCCCCACGTGCGCACGAGCGCGGTCTGGATGCCGTCGGTGTCGAACCAGAAGTGCTGGAACGCACGGTCGCCGGCGGGGGAGATGTCGCGGCCGGTGAACGCGCACCGCGGCGCGTCGTCGGTGATCGTCGCCCACCCCGGGGCGCCGTCGTACCCCCACATCGGGTCCGTTCCCGGCCGGCACACGGTGCCCTCGGCGGTCGCGGCGTTGGACCAGCCGTCCTGGTGCAGGTCGATCACCGTGCGGATGCCGTGGTCCTTCGCCCATTCGACAGCCTGATCGATCCGCCTGAGATAGCCGGTGTCGAGCTCGCCCCGCGTCGGTTCGAGCGTCGACCACGAGATGCCCAGGCGCACGACGTCGAACCCGTACTCCGCCATGCCGGCGAAGTCGTCCTCGGTCAGCGGCCGCGTCGCGGGAACCTCGGCGCGCGGCTGGTAGAAGTCCACGAGCTGGTTGACGTTCACCCCGCGCAGCAGCACGTCGTGCCCCTCGCCGTCGGTGATGCGGTCGCCGTCCGCCCGCAGGAACCCTTCGGGGATGGACGCCTCCGCCGCCGCCGCCGCGCGGTCCTCGGCCACCCCGCCGCCGGTCAGGACGACCGGCGTGACGATCAGCGCCGCCACCACGACCGAGGCCAGGGCGACCGCCGCGATCGGCCAGGAACGCCGGGGTGCGGCCGGGCCCACGCGCCCGGAGGCTCCGGGCGGCGCGTCAGCGGCGTCTGGAGAAGACGCGGGGACCGCCTCTGCGTCCGTCGTCACCGGACGCGGGCGGCGCAGCCGATCGACGACGACGGCGAGCACGGCGGGCATCCAGCCCACGCACGCGGCGAACGACAGGCCGTCGGCCACGTGCACATACGCGGCCATGAGCGGCCAGAGGTCGCCGGCGAGGCCCTCGTCGACGACGAAGCCGACGGCCGCCTGCACGAGTCCGAACAGGGCGCCGCCGGCGAGCACGCCCAGCCAGACCCCGAGCACGCCGGGCACGCGCCGGCGCATCCACCGCAGGCACAGCCATGCGGCGCCGATCAGGAGCGCCACGGCGACGGCCACCGAGAGCAGTCCGCGTTCCGGGCGGGGCGCCGGCACGAGCGGCGCGTACGCGGCACCGGTCCACCACGAGCCTGCGGCCACCGGGGCCAGCGCGCCGAACGCGATCGCCGCCGGCCACACGCCGCCCCGCGCGTACGTCGGCCTGGTCGAGCGGCCGCCCAGCCAGCGGGTCGCCGCCGCCACGATCGCCGCGGCCGGCAGGGCCTTCGCCGTCACATAGCCCGCCGCCCAGGCGGCGGTGGCGGCATCCCACACCATCACGAAGGGCGACGCGGCCTGGGCGAGCAGCACCGCGAGCACGACGCCGGCGAACATCGTCCAGAACCGCTCGCCCGCGCGCACCGCCGCCCACCACACCACGCCGAGCAGCACCGGCACGAACACGGCGTACGGCGCGAGCGGCCACACCAGGCCCGCCTGCAGGGCGCCGCCGGGCCAGCCGACGAGGGCGAGCAGCCCCGTCGGATCGGCGATCGCCTGGACGACGACGAGAAGGGATGCCGCGAGCACGGCGACGATCGGACGGCGGAGCCGGCGCATGAACACTCCATCGTGTCGGGGATCCGGGGGTGAGTCCCGAGGGAAGAGCATCGTCTCACCTGACGGGCGGTCGGACTGCACACCCAGCGCACACCAAGGTCACGGGTGGATAACATAGGCAGGTATGCCTGGGCCCTGGGGGCCTGGGTGGCACCGGCGCCAGCGCGCCGCACCCGACTTCCCCTGAAGATGGAGACACTCCGTGGCCAACCCCCTCGAGAAACTGCTTCGTGCCGGTG
Organism: Microbacterium jejuense; assembly: GCF_039544225.1. Lineage (NCBI taxonomy): Bacteria > Bacillati > Actinomycetota > Actinomycetes > Micrococcales > Microbacteriaceae > Microbacterium > Microbacterium jejuense. The sequence continues at coordinate 277,050 of NZ_BAABLG010000012.1, read as the reverse complement.
AGGGCCGTGTCCTCCGCCGGCTCCAGCAGGTCGTCAAGGCCGTCGGCGCCCTCGAAGAGGACTACGCCCACCTCACCGACGAGGAACTGCGAGGCGAGACCGCGGAGCTCCGCGCTCGCTACCAGGCCGGCGAGACACTCGACCAGCTGATGCCCGAGGCGTTCGCCGCGGTGCGCGAGGCGGCCAAGCGCACCCTCGGCCAGCGGGCCTACGACGTGCAGATCATGGGCGGCGCGGCCCTCCACCTCGGCAACATCGCCGAGATGAAGACCGGTGAGGGCAAGACGCTCACCGGAGCGTTCCCGGTCTACCTCAACGCGATCGCCGGCGAGGGCGTGCACGTCGTCACGGTCAACGACTTCCTCGCGTCGTACCAGTCCGAGCTGATGGGACGCATCTATCGCGCACTGGGCATGACCACCGGCACCATCGTCGCCGGCCAGACGCCCGAGGTGCGTCGCGAGCAGTACAACGCCGACATCACGTACGGCACCAACAACGAGTTCGGCTTCGACTACCTGCGCGACAACATGGCGTGGCGCAAGGAGGACCTCGTGCAGCGCGGTCACTTCTACGCGATCGTCGACGAGGTCGACTCGATCCTCATCGACGAGGCCCGTACGCCGCTCATCATCTCGGGTCCGTCGTCGGGCGAGGCGAACCGCTGGTTCGTCGAGTTCGCGAAGATCGCCAAGACCCTCGAATCGGGCGTCGACTACGAGGTCGACGAGAAGAAGCGCACCATCGGCGTGCTCGAGCCCGGCATCGAGAAGGTCGAGGACTACCTCGGCATCGACAACCTGTACGAGTCGGCCAACACGCCCCTCATCTCGTTCCTCAACAACTCGATCAAGGCGCTCGCGCTGTTCAAGCGCGACACCGACTACGTCGTCATGAACGACGAGGTCATGATCGTCGACGAGCACACCGGCCGCATCCTGGTCGGCCGCCGCTACAACGAGGGCATCCACCAGGCCATCGAGGCCAAAGAGGCGGTGCCGGTCAAGGCCGAGAACCAGACGCTGGCCACCGTCACGCTGCAGAACTACTTCCGCCTGTACGACAAGCTCGCCGGCATGACCGGTACCGCCGAGACCGAGGCGGCCGAGTTCATGTCGACCTACCAGCTCGGCGTCGTGCCGATCCCGACGAACAAGCCGATGATCCGCAAGGACCAGTCCGACCTCGTCTACAAGAACGAGACCGCGAAGTTCGCGCAGGTCGTCGAAGACATCGCCCACCGCCACGAGTCCGGCCAGCCGGTGCTCGTCGGCACGGTGAGTGTCGAGAAGAGCGAATACCTGTCGCGCCTGCTCGCCAAGAAGGGCATCAAGCACGAGGTCCTCAACGCGAAGAACCACGCGCGCGAGGCTGAGATCGTCGCTCGCGCCGGACGCCTGGGCGCCGTCACGGTCGCCACGAACATGGCCGGTCGAGGCACTGACATCATGCTCGGCGGCAACGCCGAGTTCCTCGCCGTGCAGGAGTTGAAGACGAAGGGGCTCGACCCGGTCGAGACGCCCGACGAGTACGAGGCCGAGTGGGATGCGGTCTACCAGGCCATGCGCGACCGTGTCGCGGGCGAGGCGACGAAGGTCGTCGAGGCCGGCGGTCTGTACGTGCTCGGCACCGAGCGCCACGAGTCGCGTCGCATCGACAACCAGCTGCGCGGTCGCTCGGGCCGTCAGGGCGACCCCGGCGAGAGCCGCTTCTACCTGTCGCTCACCGACGACCTGATGCGCCTGTTCCAGTCGGGCGCCGCCGAGGCGATCATCGCCCGCACGAACTTCCCCGACGACGTCGCGATCGAATCCGGCATGGTGACGCGCGCGATCAAGTCCGCGCAGAGCCAGGTCGAGGCCCGCAACGCCGAGATCCGCAAGAACGTCCTCAAGTACGACGACGTCCTCAACCGTCAGCGCGAGGCGATCTACTCCGACCGCCGCCACATCCTGCAGGGCGACGACATCGCCGACCGGGTCCAGCACTTCATCGAGGACGCGATCGGCGCCGTCATCGACGACCACACCGGTTCCGGTCACAACGAGAGCTGGGACTTCGACTCGCTGTGGACCGAGCTGAAGACCCTGTACCCGGTGGGGGTCACGATCGACGAGGTCGTGGCCGAGGCATCCGGCCGCAAGGGCGGCATCACCGCCGACGGCCTCAAGCGCGAGATCCTCTCGGACGCGCGCATCGCGTACGAGAAGCGCCAGACCACGCTCGGCGAGGCCGCGACCCGCGAGCTGGAGCGCCGCGTGGTGCTGCAGGTGCTCGATCGCCGCTGGCGCGACCACCTGTACGAGATGGACTACCTGAAGGACGGCATCGGCCTGCGCGCGATGGCCCAGCGCGACCCTCTCATCGAGTACCAGCGCGAGGGGTACCAGATGTTCCAGGCGATGATGGGGCAGATCAAGGAGGAGTCGGTCGGCTACCTCTACAACCTCGAGGTCGAGGTGCGCCGTCAGGGCGAGGGCGACGCCGAGCAGGTCACGCAGGTCGAGGCGAAGGGCCTGTCGTCCGCGCCGTCGGTCGACGCGCAGCGCCTGCAGTACACCGCGTCCAACGACGCCGGCGAGGTCGAGGTGCGCAACGAGCGCGGCCAGGTGCAGCAGGCGGCGACGCGGCTGCGTCAGGCGGCCGCCGCAGCCGCCGCGACGCCCGCGCAGCCGCAGGCCGAGCCCGCCGCCGAGGCGCCCCGCGGCGCCTTCGGACAGAAGACCGACGCGGCCGCACCCGAGCAGGCGCCACTCAACCGCGCCCAGCGCCGCGCCGCCGAGCAGCGCAAGAAGTAGGACCTTCGACAGACGTGGCCCGCGACCGGACGGTCGCGGGCCACGTCTGGTTCATTGGCACTGCGCGGCCGCGGATATCCTGATGCGATGAATCGCCTCCGCCCCCTCGACCAGTCGAGCAAGCTCCAGAACGTTCTCTACGAGATCCGCGGAGCAGCCCTGGCCGAGGCCGACCGGCTGGAGAACGACGGGCACACGATCCTCAAGCTCAACACCGGCAATCCGGCAGTGTTCGGGTTCGAGGCGCCCTTCCAGATCGTCCGCGACATGATCGAGGCCGTCCCGCACGCGCACGGCTACAGCGACAGCAAGGGCATCATGTCCGCGCGGCGCGCCGTGGTGTCGCGCTACGAAGAGGTGCCCGGCTTCCCGCAGTTCGACCCCGATGACGTGTACCTCGGCAACGGGGTGTCCGAGCTCATCACGATGACGATGCAGGCGCTCCTCGACGAGGGCGACGAGGTGCTGATCCCGGCGCCCGACTACCCCCTCTGGACCGCCATGACCAGCCTCGCCGGCGGCACCCCGGTGCACTACCGCTGCGACCCCGACGACGGCTGGCAGCCGAGCCTCGACGACATACGTGCCAAGGTCACGCCGCGTACGAAGGCGATCGTCGTGATCAACCCCAACAACCCGACGGGCGCTGTCTACTCCCGCGAGGTGCTGCAGGGGATCGTCGAGATCGCCCGCGAGAACTCGCTGCTGCTGCTCTCGGACGAGATCTACGACCGCATCCTGTACGACGATGCGCAGCACATCCCGCTGGCCACGCTCGCGCCCGACCTGCTGTGCCTGACTTTCAACGGACTCTCGAAGACCTACCGCGTCGCGGGCTACCGTTCGGGCTGGCTCGTGATCACCGGCCCCAAGTCCCACGCCGCGGGGTTCCTCGAGGGCATCCAGCTCCTCGCGTCGACGCGACTGTGCCCCAACGTCCCCGCCCAGCACGCCGTGCAGGCCGCGCTGTCGGGCGTGCAGTCGATCGACGCGCTCATCGCCCCCGAGGGCCGACTCCTCGAGCAGCGGGATGCCGCCTGGGAGGCTCTCGAGCGCATCCCGGGCGTCAGCTGCCTGAAGCCGCAGGGCGCGCTCTACGCGTTCCCCCGTCTCGACCCGGAGGTGTACGAGATCCACGACGACGGCAAGCTCGTGTATGACTTCCTCGTCGCCGAGCATGTCCTCCTGGTTCAGGGGACCGGCTTCAACTGGCCGACCCCCGATCACCTGCGCATCGTCACGCTCCCCGAGGCGCGCGTGCTCACCGAGGCGATCGAGCGCCTGGGCAACTTCCTGTCGTCGTACAAGCAGTAGTCGGGTGGATGCCGCCGCCACGGGCCGCGGCATCCACTTCGCCCTGCGTCGGGCGCGCAAGCGCTGACGGCCGGGCCGGTCACATCGTCGGGACCGGCCCGCCCGCCGCGGATCGGGGTCAGAGGAGCGCGAGCGACGTGGCGCGCCAGCGCCCGTCGCGGCCCTCGAGCCGCACCGCGAGTGCGCGGGTGCGGGCAGGGCCGCGGACCACGACGACGGCTTCGACGATGCCGTCGGCCGGCGACGACTCGTGCACCGAGACGACGGTGTGGACGGGCCGTCGTGCGGCCATGCCGCGTGCGTTGCGGGCCCGGGTCGCGAGGTTCGTGCGGACCACGAGCTTGCGGTACGCGTCCTCGGTCAGCCAGCGCGCGAGCTGCTCGACCTCGCGTACTCCCGCGAAGACCTCGAGCACGCCGAGTGCCAGATTGTGCAGGAAGTGCGTGGGCGAGGGGAGCTCGGTGGAGGGCGTGCGCTGCGGCGCGAAGAACTCGGAGAGCTGCGCGCTGCGCGACGTATGGGCGTGGGGGAGTGCGCGGGCGGTGCCCGCGGGCGTCGTTGCCATGGGTGCCTATCTCGACAGTGGGGGATGTCTGGGGGCTAGTACAACACACGGGCAACTCTCAGGAAAACCCGATCGTCAAAAGCTGTGGATAACTCGAGGCTGGTCAGAGGCGATTTGCCCTACGCTCGCCACGTGCGCTGGGACCGCTTCTTCGACGATCTCGAGGATCAGCTCGCCTCCGAATGGGAGGCCGAACGCGCCGCGCTCGACACCGAGGCCGAACGCCTGCGGCTCTCCCGCGTCCTCCTCTCCGAACGCCTGACGCTGCTCGCCGGGCGCGACGGCGCCGCTCTGGCGACGGCATCCTTCGATCTCGTAGACGGCACAACCCTGCGGGCGACGGTGACCGGGGTCGGCGCGGACTGGGTCGCCCTCGCCCCCGCTGACGGGCCGGCGGGCGCGGTCGTCGCGCCGTTCGCCGGGATCGTGGCGGTCGGGATGCCGCACGCCGATCTGCTGCGCACCGCACGGCCCGCCCCGTCCCGGTCGCCGCTGGCCGAGCGCCTCACCTTCGGGTTCGTACTGCGTGACCTGGTGCGCCGCCGGGCGGGCGTTTCGGTGCAGCTGACGACCGGCCGGGTCCTCACCGGCACGATCGACCGAGCCGGCGCGGACCACCTCGACCTCGCGCTGCACGACCCCGGGGCGCCGCGCCGTGCGGACGCGGTGAGCGGCTACCGTCTGGTGCCGTTCGCGTCGATCGCGTGGCTGCGTGCCGACGAGGCGCCGACGCTGCCGTGAGCCGGCGCGTCACGACGGCCCTGCCGCCTCGGACTCAGTCGCCGTTGCGGATGATCCCGCTGCCCCACAGCTCGGGGAAGCTCGCGGTCTGCGACTGGTGCCACAGCGCCATGCGGCGGGCCTCTTCTGCCTGATCGTCCAGGTAGTCGGTGACGCTCGCGGCATCGACGCGCCAGCGTGCCGGCGAGCCGACGCGCACGCCGCGCAGGCGGCCTTCGAGCACGAGCGCCATGACCTCGTCGACCGAGACGCCGAGCACCTCGCCCACCTGGGCGGGGGCGAGAAGGCGCACGTCGGACGTCGGGTCATCTGACATGCCCCCATTATGGCGCGGCGGTCCCTGCCCCGGCCGGGTGCGCAGCACCCTGTGGATAACGCACGACACGATTTCGGCGAGTCGGCGACGATGGTGCCATGACCGTCGCCAGCGACCCCGTCCGCAGCCCGCGTCGCGCCTTCTGGGGCGACGCGCGGTTCTTCCTCGGCGTGCTCCTGGTGGTCGCCTCCGTCGCGGGTGTGTGGCTGGTCGTGGCTGCGGCGCGGCAGACGGTGCCCGTCTATGCGGCGGCGCACACCATCGTGCCCGGCGAACCGATCGCGGCCGGCGACGTGACAGTAGTGGAGGTGGCGCTCGGCTCGATCGCCGACACCTACGTCGGCGAGGGCGACCTCGGCGACGCGATCGTCGCGACGCGCACGATCGAGGCGGGCGAGCTGGTGCCTGCGGCCGCCGTGGGCGACGCCGACGCCGCACGCACGACGAGCGTCGTGGTGCGCAGCGCGGTCGACGTGCCGGCGTCCGTCGCCGCCGGATCCGTCGTCGAGGTGTGGGCGGCGCCGCTGCTGGAGCGCGGTGGCTATGACAAGCCGAGGGTCCTGGTGGCGGATGCGACGGTGGTCTCGGTCACGCGCGATGACTCGATGATCGGCGGCGGCGCTGCCGCGCTCGAACTCGTGATCCCCCGCGACGACGTATCGGCCACCCTCGCCGCGATGGCCGACGAGTCCGCCCTCTCGATCGTGCCGACGACCGGAGCGGGATCGTGAGGGCCGTGGTCGCCGTCGACGAGTCGGGCGCGCTCGTGGAGGGGCTGAGACGCGAGGGCATCGAGGTGATCGCGACAACGACGGCGTCCGCACCGGCGTACGCCGCGTCCGACGGGATGCCGGCGGCCGAGGCCGAGGCGCTGCTGCGGGCCCTCGCCGATGCCGACGTGCTCGTGCTGGAGGTCGCGCGCGACACGCTCTCACCGACCGTGGTGGCGCTGTGCGACCGTGCGGGGACCCGCGTCGTCCCGCTCGTGGCGGACGCGGCGGGGGAGCGGCTGGCGGCCGCATGCGGACTGGAGGCGCCGCTGCCGCGCAGCACCGAGCCGTGGCGCGTCGCCGAAGCGCTCGTCGCCGGGCCCGCCGCGGCGCCGGAGCCGGCTCCGCACGTCGACGCGCATCCGCATCCGCGGGTGATCGCGGTGTGGGGTCCGGCCGGCGCGCCGGGGCGATCGACGGTGGCGACCGAGCTCGCCGTGGAGCTCGCACGCGGCGGACGCCACGCCGCGCTCGTGGACGCCGACTCGCACGCGCCGTCGATCGCGCTGGCGCTCGGCCTGGCCGACGAGGGCCCCGGCTTCGCGGCGGCCTGCCGGCAGGCCGAGCTCGGCGGACTGGATGCGCGCGAGCTCACCCGCATCGCCGTGCCGTTGGGTCGCACCGGCGTCGATGTGCTGACAGGCATCAACCGGCCGTCGCGGTGGCCCGAGCTGAGCGAGCGACGCGTGGCGGGTGCGCTGTCGGCCTGCCGGGAGTGGGCGGACTACACGGTTGTCGACGTGGCCTCGTCGCTGGAGCGCGACGAAGAGATCATGAGCGATCTGGACGGGCCCCGTCGGAACGCCGCGACGATCGCGGCACTGCGGGCGGCCGACCTGGTGGTCGCGGTCGCCGCGGCGGACCCGCTCGGGATCGCCCGCTTCCTGCGCGCGCACGCCGAGCTGCGGGCGACGGTGGGGGCCACCCGCATCGCCGTCGTCGCGAACCGGCTGCGGCCCGGGGCGCTGGGCATCGACGCCCGCGGGCAGGTGCGCCGGACGCTCGACCGCTTCGGCGGCATCGAGGACCTGTGGTTCCTGCCCCTGGACCCGCGCTCGGCGGACGCCGCGCTGCTGTCGTCACAGACCGTCGCCGAGGTCGCGCCGAAGTCGCCGCTCACCCTCGCGGTGCGTCGGCTGGCCGGCGAGGCGGTCGTCCCGGCGCCGGAACCGGGTGCGGCCCCCGCACAGCCGGAGCGCGCGCGGCGTCGCCCGCGACGGCGTGGGCGCGACGCGCGGGAGTCTTCGCGCGTCGGCGCACCGGCCGCGTGAGGCGCGAGCCCTAGGCTTGTAGGCGTGTCGACCCTCAGCGATCTCGTCTACGCCCAGGGCCGCTCCAGCGAAGAGGATGTGGAGTGGCTCCACCGACTCGCGGGTGACGGTCAGCTCCTCGCCGATCTGGCCTCGGCCGACATCGTGCTGTGGGTGCCCACGTCCGACGACTCGTTCGTCGCGGTCGCCCACACGCGGCCGAGCGGTGCGGCGACGCTCTTCTACCGCGACATCGTGGGCGATCGCGTGCGGCCGCAGTGGCGCACGCAGGTGCGCGAAGCCTTCCAGACCGGGATGATCGTCGACTCCGCGTCGCCCGACTGGTTCGAAGAGACGCCCACCCGCGTGAGGGCCGTCCCGGTCGCGCGCAAGCACGGCGGCGTCGTCCAGACGATCGGCGTCGTGACGCGTCACACCAACCTCGGCGAGGCTCGCACACCGTCGCGGCAGCAGATCACGTTCAACGAGTGCGCCGACGACCTGTTCGGCATGATCGCGTCGGGCGACTTCCCCGACCTCACGGCGCCCACCTCGCCCCGTCGCGGAGCGCCGCGTGCGTCGGACGGCCTGGTGCGCCTGGACGTCGACGGCATCACGACGTTCGCGAGCCCCAACGCGCTGTCGGCGTTCAATCGCCTCGGCTTCGACGACGAGCTGGAGGGGGAGTCGCTGGTCGAGGTCGTGACCCAGATCCTCCCCGCCAAGCGCCAGTTCGACGAGTCTCTGCCGGTGGTCGTGACGGGCCGGGCACCATGGCGTGCCGACCTCGAGTCGCGCGGCGTGACGGTGTCGCTGCGCACGATCCCGCTGCGCGACCATGGCACGCGGATCGGCGCGATCCTGCTGTGCCGCGATGTGACCGAGATCCGCCACCAGGAGCAGGAGCTCATCACCAAGGACGCGACGATCCGCGAGATCCACCACCGCGTCAAGAACAACCTGCAGACGGTGGCCTCGCTCCTGCGCATCCAGGCTCGCCGGTCGCACTCCGACGAGGCACGCGACGCGCTGACCCAGGCGATGCGCCGCGTCTCGGCGATCGCTGTCGTGCACGACACCCTGTCGGAAGGCCTCGCGCAGAACGTGGACTTCGACGAGGTGTTCGCGCGTGTGCTGAAGCTCGTCGCCGAGGTCGCCGCGGCGCCCAACACGCGTGCGCGCACGCACTCCACCGGGCGCTTCGGCACCCTGCCGAGCGAGTACGCCACTCCGCTCGCGCTCGCGCTCACCGAACTCGTCACGAACGCCGTCGAGCACGGCCTCGCCGGCCAGGAGGGCGACGTCGAGATCATCGCCGACCGCACCGACGACCGGCTCGAGGTGCGCGTGCGCGACACCGGGTCGGGTCTGCCGGAGGGGCAGGTCGGCCGGGGCCTCGGCACGCAGATCGTGCGCACCCTGATCCAGGGCGAGCTGGGCGGCACGATCGACTGGCACACCATCATGGGCAGCGGCACCGAGGTGACGATCGACATCCCGCTGCGCTACATCGACCGCAGCAAGGGCTGAGTTGTCTGCGAGATCAGGAGATCTGGCCAAGACAGGGCGACTCCGATCGAATCCCTGTGCCGGCGAGATCGCCTGATCTCGACAGCCGGGTCATCGGAGACGACAAAGAGGAGCGGATGCCGCAAGCTGCGGCATCCGCTCTCTCAGAGCTTCAGAAGCCCGGGCTCAGGAGGCGCGGCGGGCGCGGGCGGCGCGCCTCTTGAGCGCGCGGCGCTCGTCCTCGGAGAGACCGCCCCACACGCCCGAGTCCTGTCCGGTCTCGAGGGCGTACTGCAGGCAGATCTCGGTGACGGTGCAGCGTGCGCACACCGACTTGGCCTTCTCGATCTGATCGACGGCCGGTCCGGTGTTCCCCACGGGGAAGAACAGTTCGGGGTCGACGGTCAGGCAGGCGGCCTTGTCGCGCCAGTCCATGGGGGTGCTCCTTGTAACGAGGGGGTGGGGAAGAGTGCCGGTTCGGGTCCGATACCCTGGTGGGTGTGCGAGAGAACTCGCCCCACGTCGCTGTGGGAGCACACGGCTTCACCAATCGTCCCATAGCGGTTTACCTGAATCAAGGGTCCATCGGCGGGTTTGTGTAGGACTTGCTGGGTGTTCCCCCAGTCGCCTGGAGGGTTCGCACAAATCGATCGCCGAAGTGTGAGGGAGTCGACGGAGAATGCGGACAAACGTGTCCGGAAGGGTCGCGGCGGTGCTGGTCGGCCTCGAGGGAGTGGGCATCCTCGCATTGGTCGTCTGGCAGATCGTCGAGATCCTGCGCGGTGACACCGACTCGATCGCCAGCGCTCTCGCGCTCGTCGTGCTGAGCGTCGTGGGCGCCGTGGCGGTCATCGCCTTCGCGGTCGCGACCTGGCGCGGCCAGTCCTGGGGGCGCTCCGGCGGGATCGTCACTCAGCTGCTGATCCTCGCGGTCGCGCTCGGCGCGATCACCGGCGCGTTCGCCGCCCCGGGCATCGCCCTGGCTCTCGCGATCCCCGCCGCCGTGGTGCTCGTCCTGCTGATCCTCGCCGTGCGCGACGCCGGCCGCGCCGCCCGCCGCGAGGACTGATCCCGCGGGGCCGCTGCAGCGGTGAGGCGTCAGACGCCGAGCAGCGTGCGCACCCGCGCCACGTGACCGGTCGCGCGCACGTTGTACAGGGCGTGCGTGACGCGACCCTTGGCGTCGATGACGATCGTCGAGCGGATCACGCCCTGGAACGTCTTGCCGTAGTTCATCTTCTCGCCCCACGCGGCGTACTTCTCCAGCACCTTGTGGCCGGGGTCGCTCAGCAGCTCGTACGTGAGGCCGTCGCGCTCGCGGAAGCGTCGCAGCTTCTCGGGCTCGTCGGGCGAGATGCCGAGCACCGTGTAGCCGGCGGCCTGCAGCGGCGCGAGGCTGTCGCGGAAGTCGCACGCCTCCTTGGTGCACCCGGGCGTCATCGCGGCCGGGTAGAAGAACAGGATGACCGGTCCGCCGCGCAGCTCCTTCAGTGCCACCGGGCGCTCGTCCTGGTCGGGGAGCGTGAAGGCGGGAGCGAGGGAACCGGGTTCGAGGCGCTGTATTGTCACCCCTCCAGCCTAGGCGGCGGGGTGGGGCGGCTCACCCGCCAGGCTCCTGCGCCTTCTTCGCGAACGTCTCGAGCAGGCGCTGCAGCGAGTCCAGGCGCGCGGCGCCGCCGGGCCCCAGCCTGCCCGCGTCGACAGCCTCGACGATCGCGCAGTCCGGGGCGTCCGGCAGATGAGTGCAGCCGCGCGGACATTCCTCGGCGATCTCGGCAAGATCCGTGAACGCGCGCAGGATGTTCGCAGGATCGACGTGACCGAGCCCGAACGAGCGCACGCCCGGGGTGTCGATGACCCAGCCGTTGCCGCCGTCGCCCCGGTAGCGCAGCGACACCGTCGAGCTCGACGTGTGGCGGCCGCGGCCGGTCACCTCGTTGACGTGCCCGGTCGCCCGCTTGGCATCGGGTACCAGGGCGTTGACGAGGGTGGACTTGCCGACGCCGGAATGCCCGACGAACACTGTCGAGTGCCCGATGAGAGCCGCCCCGATGCGCTCGAGCGGCATCTCTTCGCGCCCGCTCGTGAACACCTCGAGGTCGAGGCCGTCGAAGTGCGCGAGGAACTCGGCGGGGTCGGCGAGGTCGGTCTTGGTCACGACGAGAAGCGGACGGATGCCGGCGTCCAGCGCCGCCACCAGGTACCGGTCGACGAGCCGCGGCCGGGGCTCGGGGTCGGCGGCGGCGACGACGACGAGCATCTGGTCGGCGTTGGCGACGATCACACGCTCGACCTGATCGGTGTCGTCGGCGCTGCGGCGCAGCAGCGAGGTGCGCTCCTCGATGCCGACGATCCGTGCCAGCGTGCCCTCGTCGCCCGACGCGTCGCCCACGATGCGGGCCCGGTCGCCGGTGACGATCGGCGTCTTGCGCAGTTCGCGGGCGCGGGCGGCGAGCACGGTGCGCTCGCCGGGGAGGTCTTCATCGACGAGCACCGTGTAGCGCCCACGATCGACCCCGAGCACCCGCACGATCCGGGCGTCGCTGTGGGCGGGGCGGCGCTTGGTGCGCGGGCGGTTGGCCTTGGGGTTCGGTCGGACCCGCACGTCGGCTTCGTCGAACTCGGGTTCGTCGTCGTCGTCGAGATCGTCCAGCCAGCTCATGCGGTGGTCCCGGATCGCTTCACAGTGCTGTCGGATGCCGCGTCATGAGGCGCGCATCGTCTCCTCGGGAAGACCGCCGCCCTCGGCGCCGTCCGCGCCGTCGCCGTCGAGCATGCGCTGCCAGATCTGCGGGAACTCGGGCATCGTCTTGGCGGTCGTGCCGATGTCGTCGATCTCGACGCCGGGCACCGCCAGTCCGATGAGCGCGCCCGTGGTCGCCATGCGGTGGTCGTGGTGGGCGTGCCAGGTGCCGCCGTGCAGCGGCTGGGGGACGATGCGGATGCCGTCGGCGAGTTCGTGCGCCTCGCCGCCGAGGCCGCGCAGCTCGGCGACCAGGGCCGCGATGCGGTCGGTCTCGTGCCCGCGGATGTGGCCGATGCCGTGCAGCGTCGAGGGCGACTCGGCGAACGCCGCGAGGGCGAAGATGGTCGGGGCCAGCTCGCCGGCCGCGGAGAGGTCGAGATCGACGCCCTGGATGCCGGCGCCCGCGGTGACGGTGAGCGCGCCGCCGCGGCGCACGACGCGGGCGCCCATGAGCGCCAGGATGTCGGTGAGCATCGCACCCGGCTGCGTGGAGTGGGCGGGCCACCCGGTGACCGACACCGAGCCGCCGGCGACCATCGCCGCCGCGAGGAACGGCGCGGCATTGGACAGATCGGGCTCGATCGCGACGTCCTTGCCGCGGACGGCTCCCGCCGGAACGATCCACTCGCCGATCGCGGGCCGCTCGACGTGCACGCCGCGGTGCGCGAGGGATTCCACTGTCATGTCGATGTGGGGGATGCTGGGCAGCCGCTCGCCGGCGTGCACGAGGTGCAGCCCCACATCGAACCGGGGAGCTGCGAGCAGCAGGCCCGAGACGAACTGGCTCGACGCGCTCGCGTCGATCGTGACCTCGCCACCGCGCACGTGGCCGTGGCCGCGCACGATGAAGGGGAGCGCCCAGCGGCCGCCGTCGTCGATGTCGACGCCGACGTCGCGCAGCGCGGTGATCATGGCGCCCATGGGGCGGTGCAGCGCGCTCTCGTGCGCCGTCAGCGTCACGTCGCCGTGCGCGAAGCCGCTCAGCGCGGCGACGAAGCGCATCACGGTGCCCGCCTGGCCGCAGTCGACGACGGTCTCGCCGCCGAGGGGCCACACGGGTGTCACTTCGAGGTCATCGCCGTACAGGCCGGAGCCCGGGACGCGTTCGATGCCGATCCCGAGCGCGCGGAGCGCGTCGATCATGCGGGCCGAGTCGTCGGAGTGCAGCGGCGCGATCAGGCGGCTGGGACCGTCGGCGAGGGCCGCGAGGATGAGCTCGCGGTTCGTCAGCGACTTGGAGCCCGGAACGGTCACCGTCGCGTGCAGCGCGCCCTCCGCGAGCGGGGCGTGCCAATGGCCGCGCACGATCGGCGCGGAAGTGGGGGAATACCCGTCGGCTGTCATCGGGTTCTACCCTACTGAACCGGTGCGACAGCCCCGGGAGAAACCCACGAGCGGAGCCGGATGTTCGCCACACTTGATCGCGTCGGGACCGATGCGCCGTCGCTGGACCTCGGTTCGCGGCATCCCGCCCCAGCCGGTCTGGAGGGTGCCGCCGTAGACTGGCGCGTGATGAGCGACTCGATCGACCAGGTCCCCGCCGCCGAGGCGGCGCAGGATCCGCGTGCGCAGTTCGAAGAGCAGGCACTGCCCTTCATGGACCAGCTGTACGCCGCCGCCATGCGCATGACGCGCAACCCCGCCGATGCGGCCGATCTCGTGCAGGAGACCTTCGTCAAGGCGTTCGCGTCGTGGCGGACCTTCACGCAGGGCACGAACCTCAAGGCGTGGCTCTACCGCATCCTGACGAACACGTACATCAACACGTACCGCAAGAAGCAGCGCGAGCCGTATCAGGGCACGATCGACGACCTCGAGGACTGGCAGCTGGGCGGCGCCGAGTCGACCACGGCGACCAGCACCCGCTCGGCCGAGGCCGAGGCGATCGACCACATGCCGGCATCCGTCGTGAAGGACGCGCTGCAGTCGATCCCCGAGGACTTCCGCCTGGCTGTGTACCTCGCCGACGTCGAGGGATTCGCCTACCAGGAGATCGCCGACATCATGAAGACCCCCATCGGCACGGTCATGAGCCGTCTGCACCGTGGCAGGCGAATGCTCCGTGAGCTGCTGGCCGATTACGCAAAGGAGCGCGGCATCCAGACGGCCGCCGCCACAAGGAGCACGAAATGACCGACTGCGGCTGTGAGAAGGCGCGGCGCGACCTGGAGGAGTACCTGCGTCATGAGGTCTGCAAGACCTCGCAGACCGACATCGCCGAGCACCTGGAGCACTGCGAGGGGTGCCAGGACGAGGCGCTCGTCGCCCGCACGCTGACCGAGGTGCTGGCGCGGGCGTGCAAAGAGAGCGCGCCCGAAGAGCTGCGCGATCAGGTGCTGGCCAAGCTGCGCGCGGCACAGACCGTCACCGGCTGACCGGCTGCCCGGCGCCGGCCGTCAGTCGAGCCCGAGGCTCGCGGCGGCGCGCACGATGTCACGTCGGCTGGCCAGGCCGAGCTTGCTCAGCACCGCCGACACGTGGTGGTCAGCGGTCTTGGGCGAGATGTACAGCTGCTGCGCGAGCTCGGCGTTCGTGAGACCGCGCGCGACGAGCCGCGCCACGTCGAGCTGACGGTTGGTCAGTCCCGACGGGTTGGCGAGCGTCACGGTGCGCGGCCGGGCGGGAAGCGAGCGGATGCCGCGCTCGGTGAGCATCCGGCGGGCCCGGGCCGCGCTCGCCGCCACATCGAGGGCGTCCAGGCTCGACAGCCCCGCGGCGGCGGTGGCGGCATCCGTCGAATGGACCGCGGCCATCGCGGCGTCGAAAGGTGCCCCGAGATCGCGCCACGCGTGCGAGGCCTCGTCGTGCCGGCCGGCGAGCTCGAGCCGGTGGGGCTCGGGCAGCGCGGTGGGGTCGACGGCCGGGTCGTCCGGGTGCCCGCGGCGTGCGAGCCACACGGCGAGATCGCCGACCGCCCACTGGGTGCCCGGCAGCGCGGTGGCGGCGGTGAGGGCCGCGCCCGCTTCGGCGAGCCGGGGATCGGGGACACCGGTCAGCCACTCCCGTTCGGCGCGGACGCTCAGCACCGCAAGTGTCACGAGGGCCTCGTCCAGTTCCGCCGCGAGTTCGGCCGTCGCGTCGACGTGCGCGTCCGCGTCCTGCGGCTCGCCGCGGCGGAGCTGCAGCAGCGCCGAGACGAGGTGGGGCCACACGGCGGCCAACGGCGCTCCGGACCCGTCGAGCACGGACTGGGCGTCCTCGGCCGAGGCCGCCCAGCGCCCGCGCATCAGGTGCAGGCGCGAGCGCATGCCGGTCTGCCATTGGCGGCACACCGGGATGTCGCGGTCGATCGTGAGCGGGATCGCCTCGGCGAGCACGGCCTCGGCATCGGCGAGCCGGCGGTGCTCGATGTCGATCGCCGACAGGTTGGAGTAGGCGGTCGTGCCGATCTCGTCGAAGGACCGCTCCAGCGCCTGGGACGCGTGCTGCCGCAGTCGTGCGCGCGCCGTCGTGTCGCCGTCGACGAGGGATGCCGCAGCCTCGGTGATCGAAAGCCGGAGGGCGGCGGCATCCGTCGATGACGTGTCGCGCTCGGCGCGGACGATGCGCCGCGCGGTCACGAGGTCGTGGCGGCGGTACGCGAGGTACGCGCGGGTCGCCTGCGCGGACGCGCGCACGGCAGCGCCGCCTCCGGCCTGCACGGCGGCGTCGGCTTGGCGCTCGGCCTCGCGCCGGCGCGCCGAGTAGTACTCGACAACGGCGCGACGGTCGTGGGCGGCGCTGATCCCGTCGTGGTCGCCGAGCCGCTCGCGGATCCGCAGTGCAGCCTCGATGGACGAGAGGGATGCCGGCAGCCGGCTGACCATGTACTGCTCGGTGCTCAGCAGCTCGAGCAGACCCGCGCGCTCAGCGGTGTCGCCGTCCATGCCGTCCAGAGCCAGGGCGAGGTAGGCCACGGCCTCGGTGTGCGACCCGGTGCGCGTGGCATCCTCGGCGGCGCGGATCGCGTACCGCCGGGTGCGCTCGCGGTCGCCGGCGGCCGCGGCGTGGTGCGTGAGCACGGCATCGTCCGCCCCGCCGACCCGCTCCCACGCGTCGAGCACCCGCCGGTGCAGCAGCGCCTCCACGCCGGGCTCGGCGCTCGCGACGACGGCGAGCCGGGCGAGCTCGTGGCGGAAGCCGATCCCGTGCGGCGTGCGCACCAGCAGGCCGGTGGCCTCGAGGCGGCGGAGCGTCGGCACGTCGATGCCGCCGTCGTGCGGGCCCGCGAGCGGCAGCAGCCGGTCGTCGAACGCGTCGGGGGCGGTCGCGATGAGCTGCAGCGCCTCGAGCTCGGCTCCGGTGAGGCCGGCAGTGCTGGCGATCACGGCGTCGCGCACGGTCGGCGGCAGCTCGTCGCCGGGGCTGCGGGCGATCTCGGCCACGAAGAACGGATTGCCCCCGGTCAGGCCCCACACGTGCTCGGCGTCGGCGGTGCGTCCGCCGAGCAGCTCGCGCACCGCGTCCACCGACAGCGGCGGCAGCACGACCCGCCGGGAGGACTCCATCCGTGCGATGTCGCCCAGCAGCCCCAGCAGTGCGTGCCCGAGCGGCACGTCGCGGTGCGCGAGCACGAGCACGACGGGGAGCGCCTCGATGCGGCGCGCCAGGAACCGCAGCACCTCGACCGAGGCCCCGTCGATCCACTGTGCGTCGTCGATCACGAGCACCGTCGGCGCGTCCGACACATCCGCGGCGAAACGCGCCTCGGCGCCCAGCAGCGTGTCGGCGCCGATCGGGTCGCCCAGCGCCGCCTGCACGTCGCGCACCGGGCCGAGCGGCCGCGGCGTCGACAGCGGGTCGCACGCGACCCGCAGCACCCGCACACCCGCCGGCACGGCGGCCAGTGCGACGGCGATCACGCTCGTCTTGCCGGCGCCGGCATCGCCGGAGATCGCGACCACCGACCCCGACGCCCCCTCCGGCGCCGTGCCGCGCGTGATCGCCTGTGCCAGCGCGTCGAGCTGCGGCGCGCGCTCGAACAGCCCCATGGCGCCATCGTAGGCTTCGGCGCCGCCGCGTGGGCGGGCGCCCGACAGTCGGCCAGGGGGCTGTTCGAGCGGGGGAGCGGTCACCGGGGTGCGGGGCCGCCGAGCGCGACGTCCGCGTAGGCGCCGGCGCGCATCGCCTGCAGGGCATCGGCGACCAGGCGCAGCCGGGTCATCTCGGCGTGATCGATCCTGCGGTTCCGGGATGCCGTCACGGCGGCGCCGGCAGTCGCCACGAGCCGGAGCATCCCGCGTCGCACTCCGAGCGCGAGGGTGCGCAGAGCAGCGCCCTGCTCGGCCATCGCGGCCGGGGTGGCGAAGACGGCGCTCATGCCGCGGCCTCGGCGGGCGGCATCCCCTCGTCCGCCGTCTGCGGGCCGAACTCGGCGACCACCTCTGACACGAGGTCTGCGGGGAACCCGCCGCGGCGGGCGTGCTCGCGCACCGTCTCGGGTTCGTCGGTGCGGTGGATGCAGTAGAGCTTGTCGCCGGCCACGTACGTCGTCACCCACTCGTAGGGCAGTCCGAGGGACTCGACGGCGAGGTTGGACGTGCGGGCGATCTCGACGAGGTCCTCGTGGCTCATGCGCGAGGCGCCTGGGACGTTCCGCTCGATGATGAAGGTGTTCATGGGTCTTCCGATCTGTGAGGCACCCGGGCTGTCCGGGATGACTCCATCGTCGGGATCCCGCGCTGCACCCGCATCGGGAGCGGTTCCCCATGTTGTGCCGACGACCTCCCCTCCCGCGCGTCAGGCGGGGGTGAAGATCGTGAGCGCGCCGGGCAGGACGTCGACGGTCAGCGGCAGGGCGCCGATCGGGTCGCCGTCGGCGTAGGCGGTGACCCCGGGCGACGACAGCCGCACCGAGCGCACCCGCCGCATCGACACCTCGGGCACGACGGCGTGGGTGCCCCTGTACACCTTGGGCAGCAGCCCGAGCAGCCGCAGCCGACCGGCCGGGCGCACGAGCACGAGATCGAGCAGTCCGTCGGCAGGGTCCGCATCGGGGGCGATCGGGATGCCGCCGCCATAGGTGCGCCCGTTGCCCACGGTGGCCATCACCAGCTCGCCGTCGACCCGCTCCCGCGTGCCGTCGGCGAGCTCGTATTCGACCGCGTAGGGGATGCCGGCGAGCCGGAGGAACTCGACCAGGATCGCGATGTTGTAGCGCGAACCGCCGCGCGGCCAGCGCATCGCGTTGGCCCGGTCGTTGACCTTCGAATCGAAGCCGCTGGCGAGCACCGAGCCGAAGCACCGGGTCGAGCCGTCGTCGCGGGTGACCCTGGCGAGGTCGATGCGGCGCGTGACCCCGGCGGCGATGGCATCGGCGGCCGCGGCCACGTCGAGCTCGCGCAGGCCGAGGGTCGCGGCGAAGTCG
The DNA here is from genome assembly GCF_039544225.1 of Microbacterium jejuense. Classification (NCBI taxonomy): domain Bacteria; kingdom Bacillati; phylum Actinomycetota; class Actinomycetes; order Micrococcales; family Microbacteriaceae; genus Microbacterium; species Microbacterium jejuense. Next base: position 258,695 of record NZ_BAABLG010000012.1, on the reverse strand, counting down.
TTGCCGGTGCCGGCGGGGACGATGCCGAGGGGGATGCCGGTGCCCGCGAGCTCCTGCAGCGCGAGGTTCACCGTCCCGTCGCCGCCGGCCACGGCGACCGCGTCGACGCCGACCTCGAGGGCCGCGCGCAGCAGCTCGGAGGATTCCGCCGCGCTGCCGCCGCTCAGGATCGACGTCTGCACGCCGTGGGCGCGCAGACGCTCGGCCGCGTTCGTCGCCGCTCCGGTGTGGGCGCCGGCGCGGGCCGCGGGGTTGACGAGCAGCGCGACCCTCATGCGAGGGAACCGGGTGCGGCGGGGGCCTCGGGCGCGGGCGCGGGCGCGACCAGCGCGCCGGGGTTCATGATGCCGTTCGGGTCGAGGGTGGCCTTGACGGCGCGCAGCAGCGCGACGCCCAGCGGTCCGATCTCGGTCTCGAGGTAGGCGCGATGGTCGCGCCCGACCGCATGGTGGTGCGTGATGGTGCCGTGGGCTTCGCCGATCGCCCGGGAGGCGGCATCCTTCGCTCCCGCCCATTGCGCCCGCGGGTCCTCGGTCAGCGCGGCCACCACGGTGAAGTACAGCGAGGCGCCGGCGGGGTAGACGTGCGAGATGTGGCACATGACGATGGGCTTGGTGCCGGCCGCCGCGAGGCTCGCGCCGAGCGCCGCGGTCACGGCGGTCTTGAGCGCCGGCAGGTTCGCCCACGTCGTCGCGGTCTCCAGCGTCTCGGCCAGCACGCCGATGTCCATCAGCGTGTCGCGCAGACCCGGGGATGCGAACCGGCCGCGCTCCCACGAGCGCGCCGGGTCCTCGCCGCGGGACTTGGCGCCGTGCGCCGCGAACACGGCATCGAGGGCGTCACGGGCCTGCTCGGCCTCGGCGGTCGTCGCGCCCTCGAACGTCGCGACGGCCAGGCAGCCGCGCAGGCGTGTCAGGTGGCCGCCCATCGCGGCGTTCACCCGCGTCTCGGTCTCGTCGCTCAGCCGCAGCACGGTGGGGCGCAGGCCCCGCTGCGTCGCCTCGCGGAACGCCGCCGCCCCCGACGCGAAGTCGGGGAAGGTCCAGGCGCGGTAGGAGGTCGCCGCGGGGACCGGCCGGATCCGCACCGTCACCTCGGTCAGCACCCCGAAGGCGCCCTCCGAGCCGAGGAACAGCTCGCGCAGGTCGGGGCCGGCGGCGCTCGCCGGGGCGCGTCCGAGGTCGAGGTCGCCCCGCGGCGTCGCGACGCGCAGCGCGTGGACGAGGTCGTCGAACCGGCCGTAGCCGCGCGAGGCCTGGCCGCTGGACCGGGTGGCCGCGAAGCCGCCGAGCGAGGCGTAGAGGTAGCTCTGCGGGAAGTGCCCGAGCGTGTAGCCGCGGGCGCCGAGCAGCTCCTCGGCCTGCGGCCCCGTCGTTCCCGCACCGAACGTCGCGAGCTGCGACACCTCGTCGAGCGCGCACAGCGATGCCGTGCGCGAGAGGTCGAGGGCGATCACCGCGCGCTGCGCGCCGCGGACCGGGTCGACGCCGCCGACGACCGACGTCCCGCCGCCGAACGGCACGACGGCGATCCGTCGCCCGTCGCACGCGCGCAGCACGGCGGCGACCCCGGCGTGGTCGACGGGTGCGACCACCGCGTCGGGCGCGTCCTGCGGATCATCCAGGCGCCGGCGCAGCAGGTCGAGCGTGCTCTTGCCGCCTAGGTGCAGGGCGCGCACGTCGTCGTCGCGGGTCGCATGATCCGTGCCGACGATCGCCGCGAGGGCAGCCAGGTCGTCGTCGCCGAGGACAGACGGCGTCAGCGTCGGGCGTGCGCGGCGGGGGACCGGATGCGCCTTGCCCGGCACCACCGTCGCCACGATCGCCTTCGCCGCGGCGGGCAGTCGTGCCGGCTCCGGATCCCAGGCGTCCCAGGGCCCGCGCTCGCGCGGAGCGGGCGACGCGGGCAGCGGCTCAGAGGCAGACGTCGTCGGCATCCGGCAAGTATCGCACCGGCGTTCTCGTTCGCTCGTCACCTGTGCGCACGATCGCGGGGGCGGTGCGCGCACAGGTGACGAACGAACCGGGAGGGAGTCCGGCATCATGGGGACGTGCCAACCCGCATCATCGGACGGACGCCCCGGTCGTCGGCGCTGTCGGCCGCGCGCCGCGCGCGGGAACTGCAGGACCTCGGCGACGACGCCGAGGTCGACGTGCTCGTCATCGGCGGGGGGATCACCGGGGTCGGGATCGCGTTGGATGCCGCGGCCCGCGGCCTCAGGACTGTCCTCGTCGAACGCCACGACCTCGCCCACGGCACCAGCCGGTTCAGTTCGAAGCTCGTGCACGGCGGCCTGCGCTATCTGGCGTCGAGGCAGATCGGGATCGCCCGCGAGAGCGCCGTCGAACGGCACATCCTGCTCACCCGCACTGCTCCGCACCTGACGCGCGCGCTCGCGCAGGTCGTGCCGCTGTACGACCCGGGCGCGCTCGGCCGCGGCGCGTACATCGGCTTCGGCTACGAGCTCGGCGACGGTCTGCGCCGCGCCGTCCGCACCCCGGGCCGGGTGCTGCCGGCGCCCGGGCTGATCGGTCCCGAGACCGCTCGCGGCCTCGCGCCTGCCATCCGGCACGAGCACCTGCGCGGCGGGGTGCGGGGCTGGGACGGTCAGCTCGTCGACGATGCCCGGCTGGTCGTCGCGGTGGCGCGCACGGCGGCCGGGTACGGGGCATCCATCCTCACCCGCGTCGAGGCGGTGTCGATCGACGCGCGCGGCGCACGGCTGCACGACCTCGTCTCGGGCGAGACGCTTGGCGTGCAGGCCCGCGCCGTCGTGAACGCGACGGGGGTCTGGGCCGGCGAGCTCGACCCCGACGTGCGACTGCGACCGAGCCGCGGCACGCACCTGGTCGTGCCGACGGAGCGTCTCGGCGGCTCGGACGTCTCGCTCACGGTGCCGATCCCCGGCTCGTCCAGCCGGTTCGTGTTCACGCTCCCCGCCCTCCACGGGCGCACGTACATCGGCCTGACCGACGTGCCGGTCGACGGGCCGATGCCCGATGTCGCGCACGCGAGCGACGACGAGGTCGACCAGCTGCTCGACGTGGTCAACACGGTGCTGGAGGTACCCCTCGCGCGCGACGACGTGCTCGCGACGTACGCGGGTCTGCGCCCGCTGCTGGCCGCCGCCGCGGACGACGACGAGACCAGCGACCTGTCGCGCCGACACGCCATCCTCGAGTCCGGGTCCGGCGTGCTGAGCGTCGTCGGCGGCAAGCTCACCACCTACCGGCGCATGGCCGAGGATGCGGTGGACGCCGTCATCCGCCGCGATCCGTCGTTCCCGTCGCATCCGTCGACGACGCGCTCGCTGCCGCTGGTGGGCGCATGGCCGCGTGCCCGGCTCGGTGAGATCGCGGCGGCTCCACGGCTGCTGCGCCGGTACGGGGCCGAGGCGCCGTACGTCGCCCGGCTCGCCGGGGGGCCGGGCGGCGCATGCGGCGTCACCGCGCAGGAGCTGGAGTGGGGGGTGCGCGTCGAGGGCGCCCTCAGCCTCGACGACCTGCTCGATCGCCGCACGCGGCTCGGACTGGTGCCCGCCGACGCCGCCGACTCGGTGGATGCGGCCACCGCCGCCTTCGCCCGTGCCGGCGTCGACCCGCTCTGACCGGTTGGCAGGAATGCGCCCCGGAACGTCCGGCGGGCGGCACGCGGGCGTCGCACGTCCCGGCCACACTGGAAGCGTGACCTCGACCCACGCGCGCGGCGGCCTCGGCATCGTGCAGGGCACTGCCCTGTACATCGCATCGGTGCTCGGCACCGGACTGCTGGTCCTGCCCGGGCTCGCCGCCGATGTCGCCGGGCCCGCGTCGATCCTGTCGGTGCTCGCCGTCATCGTGCTGGCCGTGCCGCTGGCCGGCACCTTCGCGGCGCTCGCCGCCCGGTACCCCGACCCCGGCGGCGTCGCGAGCTATGTGCGCCGCGCCCTCGGCCCGACGGCCGCGCGCGCCACCGGCTACTGGTTCTACTTCGGGGTCGCGGCCGGAATCCCGGTCCTCGCGATCCTCGGCAGCGAGTACCTGACCGCGATCCTGCACATCGATCGCGCCGCCGTCACGGTGCTCGTGTTCGCGATCCTGATCCCGCCCTTCGCCGTCAACATGCTGGGCGTGCGAGTGGCCGGGTGGGTGCAGTTCGTGCTCACCGGGCTGCTCGTGGCCATCGTGGTGTTCGTGGTGGCAGCCGCGTTCCCGCATGTCGCGGCATCCCGGTTCGAACCGTTCCTGCCGCACGGCTGGGGCGGCGTCGGCACCGCGGTGAGCCTGTTCGTGTGGGCCTTCGCGGGGTGGGAGGTCGGCACCCACATCTCGGGGGAGTTCCGCGACCCGCGGCGCAGCATCCCGCTCGCCACCGCCATCGCGCTGGTCGTCACGGGGCTCGCGTACCTGCTGCTGCAGATCGTCACCGTCGGCGTGCTCGGGGCGGATGCCGGAGCCGGCGCCGTGCCGCTGCTGAGCCTTGCCGAGGCGGTGGCCCCCGGGTTCGGCCCCACCGCGGTCGGCGCGGTCGCCGCCATCGTCGTGCTGGGCGTCATGAACTCGTACCTGGCCGCGTTCGGCAAGCTCGGAGCGTCGCTCGCCGCCAACGGAGACCTGCCCCGCGTGCTCGCCCCCGGAGCCGAGGCCGGTGGAGTGCCACGGCGCGCGCTGCTCGTGACCCTGGGGATCGCCCTCGTCTACTCCACCATCGCGCTGCTCACCGGCGGCGACCTGCAGACGTTCATCCTGATCCACACCAGCAACATGGTGTCGATCTACGCCGCCGGCATGATCGCCGCGACGCTCATCCTGCCGCGCTTCACGGCGGGGTGGTTCATGGCGGTCGTCGCCGCAGTGCTCTCGATCGGACTGCTGCTCCTGGCCGGGGCGAACCTGCTGCCGGCCGCACTGCTCGCGCTCGCCGCGGTGGCCGTCACGGTGTGGCGACGCCTGCGGCGCACGCCCCGGGTGGCCGCGTCCGCCTCGGTGACGACGGCGGCTTCGCCGGACGCGGATGAGGATGCCGCCCCCGCGCGTCAGACCATCCGACAGACCCCGGGCCGCTCGTCGGGGTGAAGACGACGGGCGGCCCCGGCGCATGCGGACCGGCCCCGGACCCCCGTTCGAGACGGGTGTCCGGGGCCGGTTCGGCTGCCGGGGCTCAGGAGGTGCTGACCGCCTCCTGGATGATCGCGGCCTGCTCGGCGGCGTGGACCTTGGGCGAGCCTGTCGCGGTCGAGGCCGCGGCGGCACGCGAGATGCGACGGATCGTGCGACCGTTCAGGTGCTTCACGACCTCGAGCGCGATGAACGGCCAGGCGCCCTGGTTCTCGGGCTCGTCCTGCACCCACACCAGCTCAGCGTGCGGGTACTGGTCGACCACCGCGTTGAGCTCGTCGATCGGAGCCGGGTAGTACTGCTCCAGGCGCACCAGTGCCACGGCGGGGTTGGGGTTCTTGTCGAGCTCGGCGCGCAGATCCCAGTGGATCTTGCCGGCGTGCAGCAGCACGCGCGTGACGGCCGACTTGTCGATGCCGCGGTTGTCGTCCAGCACCGGCTCGAACTTGCCGGTGAGGAAGTCCTCGACCGGGCTGGTCGCGCCGCGCAGGCGCAGCATCGCCTTCGGCGTGAACACGACGAGCGGGCGGCGCGGGCGCGCGTAGGCCTGGCGACGCAGCAGATGGAAGTACGACGCGGGCGTCGACGGGCGTGCGACCGTCATGTTGTCTTGCGCGCACATCTGCAGGTAGCGCTCGATGCGGGCCGACGAGTGGTCGGGCCCCTGACCCTCGTAGCCGTGGGGGAGCAGCAGCACGACGCTCGACTGCTGGCCCCACTTCTGGTCGGCCGAAGAGATGAACTCGTCGATCACCGACTGCGCACCGTTGGCGAAATCGCCGAACTGGGCCTCCCACAGCACGAGGGAGTCGGCGCGCTCGACCGAGTAGCCGTACTCGAACGCCATCGCCGCGTACTCGCTGAGGAGTGAGTCGTAGACGTAGAAGCGGCCCTGGTCCTCACCGAGGTTGGTGAGCGGGATCCACTCCTGGCCGTTCGCGCGGTCGTGCAGCACGGCGTGGCGCTGCACGAACGTGCCGCGACGCGAGTCCTGACCGGCCAGGCGCACGTTGGTCTTCTCGAGCAGGAGCGAGCCGAACGCCAGCAGTTCGCCGAAGCCCCAGTCGATCGAGCCGTTGCGGCTCATGTCGAGGCGCTTCTCCAGCAGCTGCTGCAGCTTGTTGTGGACCGTGAAGCCCTCGGGCTTGTTCACGAACGTGTCGCCGATGAGGTTGATCGCCTCACGCGAGACGCCCGTGGTCTCGGGCTCGCCGGTCACCGGCTGGGCGGCGGCCGCCTCCGGCACGACGACCGGCGACGAGCCGGTCTCGGCTGCGTGGGTCTCGGCGAACGCGATCTCGAGGCGGTTCTGGAAGTCCTGCTTGGCCTTCTCGTACTCCTCCTCGGTGATGTCGCCGCGACCGACCAGCGCCTCGGTGTACAGGCGCCGGACCGAGCGCTTCGCCTCGATGAGGTTCGTCATGAGGGGCTGCGTCATCGACGGGTCGTCGCCCTCGTTGTGACCACGCCGGCGGTAGCAGACGAGGTCGACCACGACGTCGCGGTGGAACCGCTCGCGGTATGCGAAGGCCAGCTGCGCCACGCGGGTGACGGCCTCGGGGTCGTCGCCGTTCACGTGGAAGATCGGCGCCTGGATGGTCTTGGCGACATCCGTGGCGTACACCGAGGTGCGCGCGTCGGTCGGCGTCGTCGTGAAGCCGACCTGGTTGTTGACCACGACGTGCACGGTGCCGCCGGTGCGGTACCCGCGCAGCTGCGACATCTGCAGCGTCTCGAACACGACGCCCTGGCCCGCGAAGGCCGCGTCGCCGTGGACGAGGATGGGCAGCCACGTGAACGTGCCGATCGGCTTGCGGTCCTGCTTGGCGCGGACGATGCCCTCGAGCACGCCGTCGACGGTCTCGAGGTGCGACGGGTTCGCAGCCAGGTAGACCGGCAGCTCGGACTGGTTGTCGGCGACGAAGGTGCCCTCGGTGCCGAGGTGGTACTTGACGTCGCCCGAGCCGCTCTTGGAGCCGATCGCGACCGAGCCCTCGAACTCGCGGAAGATCTGGCTGTACGTCTTGCCGGCGATGTTCGTCAGCACGTTGAGCCGGCCGCGGTGGGCCATGCCGATCGCGGCGCCGTCGAGGCCCGCCTGCGCGGCGCCCTGCAGGATCTCGTCGAGCAGCGGGATGAGCGACTCGCCGCCTTCGAGGCTGAAGCGCTTCTGGCCGACGTACTTCGTCTGCAGGAACGTCTCGAACGCCTCGGCCTGGTTCAGCTTGTCGAGGATCCGCAACTGCTCGTCGTGGCCGGGCTTCTGGTACTTGACCTCGACGTTCTCCTGGAACCAGGCGCGCTGGCCGGGGTCCTGGATGTGCATGTACTCGATGCCGATCGTTCGGCAGTAAGAGTCGCGCAGCACGCCGAGGATGTCGCGCAGCTTCATCTGGCGCTTTCCGCCGAACCCGCCCGTGATGAACTCGCGGTCGAGGTCCCAGAACGTGAGGCCGTGGCTCTCGATCTCGAGGTCGGGGTGCGTGCGCTGCACGTACTCGAGCGGGTCGATGTCGGCCATCAGGTGGCCGCGCACGCGGAACGAGTTGATCAGCTCCTGCACGCGCGCCTGCTTGTCGACGCGCTCTGCGAGGTCGACGTTGATGTCGGCGGCCCAGTGGATGGGCGCGTACGGGATGCGCAGGGCGCGGAAGATGTCTTCGTAGAAGCCGCGCTGCCCGATGAGCAGCTCGTGCACCTTCTTGAGGAACTCGCCCGAGCCGGCACCCTGGATGACGCGGTGGTCGTAGGTGCTGGTGAGCGTGATCGTCTTGCCGATCGCGAGCTCGTTGAGCGTCTTGTCGCTCGCGCCCTGGAACTCGGCCGGGTACTCGAGCGCGCCGGCGCCGACGATGCAGCCCTGGCCCTTCATGAGACGCGGGACGGAGTGGACGGTGCCGATGCCACCGGGGTTGGTGAGCGAGAGCGTCGTGCCCTGGAAGTCGGCCGCCGTCAGCTTGTTGCCACGGGCGCGCGTCACCAGGTCTTCGTACGTGGTGAGGTACTCGTTGAACGTCAGCTGCTCGGCGCGCTTGATGCTCGGGACGAGCAGGGCGCGCGTGCCGTCGGGCTTGGGGAGGTCGATCGCGATGCCGAGGTTGACGTGCGCGGGCGCGACCACCGACGGCTTGCCGTCGATCTCGGCGTAGAAGACGTTCTGGCTCGGGAACTCCTTGAGCGCCTGGATGAGCGCCCACCCGATGAGGTGCGTGAAGCTCACCTTGCCGCCGCGGCTGCGGGCCATGTGGTTGTTGATGACGATGCGGTTGTCGATCATCAGCTTCGCCGGCACGGTGCGCACGCTCGTCGCGGTGGGGACCGTGAGCGACTCGTCCATGTTCGCGGCGAGGGTCTTGGGCATGCCCCGGAGCGTCGTGACGACGTCGGCCTCGGGCGCGGGCGCGTCGGACGCCGACGACGGCTGCGCCTTGGGCGCCTGCGCCGGGATCGGCTGCGGCGCCGCGGGCCGCGCGGTCGTGCGGGCCACGGGCTGGGCGCCGATCACGGGGATCGGCGCCGTCACCGGGCGGGGCTCGGATGCCGCAGGCTGCGTCGTGGCCGGGTGTGCGGCCTCCGACACGGGCGCCGCGGGCGGCGTCGGTGCCGGCGCCGCGGCGGTCGCCGCCTGTGCTGTGCCGTCGGCGGGGTGGTAGGCCTCAAGAACGGGCCACCACGCCTTGTCGACGGAGTTCCGGTCGATCTTGAACTGCTCGTACAGCTCCTCGACGAGCCACTCGTTGGCTCCGAACTCTCCCTCGTTCGAAACCCCGACGCCCGTCACCTGGCTCGACACGCTGAATCGCCTGCTTTCATCGGTGAAGTTGTGGGTCGCGTGCAGGGTGCTGACACCTGGACACGCATCGGTTAAGCCTAGCCCAGTCAGCGGGCCCGGTCCCGGCCCACGGCGGTTCGAACCTGAAAGATCCCGCATGATTGGCCACACAGCAACTGTCACTACCCTTGGCGGTCATGGAGTTCTACGGCGAAACCCCCGATGTCGACCTGACGTACTCGGATGTCTTCCTCGTCCCGCGCCGCTCGGCGATCACGAGCCGCCTCGACGTCGACCTCGCGCCGGGTGACGGCACGACGGCCACGCTGCCGCTGGTCTCGGCCAACATGAACTCCGTCACCGGCGCGCGGCTGGCGGCCACGCTCGCCCGCCGCGGCGGGCTCGGGGTGCTGCCGCAGGACATGCCGCTGCAGGAGCTGGATGCCGCGATCCGCTGGGTCAAGGCGCAGCCGGTGGCGTGGGACACGCCGCTCGTGCTGCCGCCCGATGCGACAGTCGCCGACGCGGCGCGGCTGCTGCCGGCCACCGAGGGCCACGGCATCGTCGTGGCCGACGCCCACGCCGCAGCGGGGACCGCCGGTCGCGTCGACGCGGACGACATCCTCGGGATCGTGCCGGCCACGCGCCTGGGCACCGCGCTGCCCGACGCGCGCCTGGGCGACCTCGCACGCGGGCGTGCGGCATCCGTCGACGCCGACGACATCGAGAGCGCACGCCACGCTTTCGACGTGATCGTCGCCGCCGACGCAGAGACGGTGTGCGTGCTCGAGCACGGGCACCTCGTCGGCACGCTCTCGCGCCGCAGCGCGCTGCGATCGACGCTCTACCGCCCCGCGGTCGACGCGTCGGGCCGGCTCATCGTGGCGGCCGCCGTCGGAATCAACGGCGACGTGGCCGCGAAGGCGAAGGCGCTCGCCGCCGCCGGTGTGGACGTCCTCGTGGTCGACACCGCCCACGGGCACCAGGAGGGGATGCTGCGCGCCCTGCGCGCGGTCGCGGACCTCGACCTCGGCATCCCGATCGCGGCGGGCAACATCGTCAGCGCCGAGGGCGTGCACGACCTCGTGACCGCCGGCGCCACGATCCTCAAGGTCGGCGTCGGACCGGGCGCCATGTGCACGACGCGCATGATGACCGCGGTCGGCCGTCCGCAGTTCTCGGCGGTGCTGGAGACCGCCGAGGCGGCCAGGGTCATGGGCGCGCACGTGTGGGCCGACGGCGGCGTGCGCTACCCGCGCGACGTCGCGCTCGCGCTCGCCGCCGGAGCCGCGTCGGTCATGATCGGCTCGTGGTTCGCCGGCACCATCGAAGCACCCGGCGAGCTGCAGGTGGACGACGCGGGCCGCGCCTACAAGGAGTCGTGGGGCATGGCCTCGACCAAGGCCGTCCACGAGCGCTTCGGACGGCTCGACCCGTACGAGCTCGCCCGCAAAGAGCTGTTCGCCGAGGGCATCTCGTCGTCGAGGATCTACCTCGATCCGCTCCGCCCCGGCCTCGAAGACCTGCTCGACATGATCACGTCGGGCGTGCGGTCCTCGTTCACGTACGCGGGCGCCGCGACGGTCGCCGAGTTCCACGACCGGGCCCGTGTCGGACTCCAGTCCGCCGCAGGCTACGAGGAGGGAAAGGCGCTCCCCGTCAGCTGGTGAGCATCGGATGCCGGGCCGCCGGCATCCGCTCTCCTCCGGTCCGGCGCGCGACGGATCAGCGCAGGCGCGACAGTGCGTGCTCGTGCACGGCGGGGTCGGAATCCATGCCGGCGGGGGAGTCGGGCGCGTACACGACGAGTTCGTCGAACCCCAGGGCCTCCGCGCGCTCGGCCGCCACGAGGTAGCCGTCGACGCTCGTCGTGGGCCGAACCCGGCCGAAGCCCAGCAGCAGCGACCGGCGCACGAGGGACGGGTCGCGGCCGGCGTCGGCGCAGGCACGCGCGAAGCCGTCGGCCTGCCGGCCGAGCAGCTCCCAGTACGCGTCGGGGTCCAGCGCGGTCGAGCCGGGACCGCCGTAGGTGTTCCAGGTGTCGGCGTAAGACGCGGCCAGCGCGAGGGCACGCGGGCCGTGCGCGGCCAGCAGCAGCTCGGGGCGCGGAACGCCGTCCGGGGCCGGGGTGGTCTCCAGTCCGTGGAACGACAGGGTCGTGCCGTCCCAGTCCGTCGCGCCCTCGAGCACGGCGGTGTAGCCGCGCACGACATCGGCGAACCGCGCCGACATCTCGCGCGGCTCGGGGCGTCGCCCGTGGTCGGCGAGGGCGCAGGTCGGCGCGCCCGCGCCGAGGCCGAGCACCAGCCGGCCGCCGGTGACGTCCTGCACGGTCATCGCGACGCGGGCGAGCGTCACCGGCGTGCGGAACACCGACGACGCGACCAGCGTGCCGAGCCCGATGCGCGCGGTCGCGCCGGCCGCCGCGGTCAGCGTCGTGAACGCCTCGCTCAGCCACATCCCCGGCGCCGTCGCGTGCGTGAGGTGGTCGTACGTGTAGGCGACGTCGTAGCCGACCTCGTCGGCCCAGCGGTACCAGCGCTCCTGCGCGCGCCACGGTCCGACCGGTGGGATGACGACGCTGATCCTGTCGAGTGCCATGCCGACATCGTGTCACCGCGGTCGGCCGCGGGGGAGTGGATGCCCCGGCCGCGGCATCCATTTCGCTCCAGCTTCTGCGCGATCACCTGCCGTAGACTGTTCCGCACGATGGACGACCCCCCTAGTTGTAGACCCTCGCCCCACCGACCCGACTCCCGCATGACAAGGCCAGACGCCTGTCAGCAGCAGGGGAGTGCGTGATGGATTACGTCATGCTGGGCGTGGGGCTCCTGCTCACCGTCGGCACCGGATTGTTCGTCGCGAGCGAGTTCGCGCTCGTGAACCTGGACCGTGCCGACCTCGAAGCCCGTCAAGCCGCCGGCGAGACCCGGCTGTCGCTGACGATCAGCGCACTGCGCATCACCTCGACGCACCTGTCGAGCGCGCAGCTGGGCATCACGCTGACGACCCTGCTCACCGGTTACACGATGGAACCGGCGATCTCCAACCTGCTCGCGCCCGTCTTCGACGCGTGGGGCGTGCCCGCCGGTGTCTCGCGGCCGCTCGCCGCGATCATCGGCGTCGCGATCGCCACGGTCTTCTCGATGATCCTCGGCGAGCTCGTGCCGAAGAACTTCGCGCTGGCCGTGCCGCGGCAGACCGCCAAGCTCGTGATGCCGTTCCAGGTGGCGTTCACGACGGTGTTCCGTCCCGCGATCGTGGTTCTCAACGGCAGCGCGAACGGCGTGCTGCGGGCCATGGGCGTCGAGCCCAAGGAGGAGCTGTCGGGCGCGCGTACGGCCGAGGAGCTCTCGAGCCTCGTGCGGCGCTCCGCGAGCGCCGGCGTGCTCGAAGAGGACACCGCGTCGCTCCTGGACCGCAGCCTGACCTTCGCCCGGCTCACCGCGGCCGACGTCATGACGCCGCGGCCCAGCATCCATGCGCTCGCCGCCGACGATTCGGCCGAGGACGTCATCCAGCTCGCCCGTCGCACCGGGCACAGCCGGTTCCCCGTCTACGACGAGTCCATGGACGACATCACCGGCATCGTGCACCTCAAGGCCGCCGTGGGCGTGCCGCGCGAACGCCGTGCGGATGTGCCGGCGGCCGCCCTGGCGACCGAGCCGCTGCGCTTCCCCGAGGCGGTGCACCTCGACGCGCTGGTCGCCGAGCTGCGCGCCCGCGGGTACCAGATGGCGATCGTCGTCGACGAGTACGGGGGGACCGCCGGCGTCGTCACGCTCGAAGACCTGGTCGAAGAGATCGTGGGCGAGGTTCTCGACGAGCACGACCGGCGCCGCGCCGGGATCGTGCGCGTCGCCGACACCGTGCTGTTCCCCGGCGAGCTGCGGCCCGACGAGGTGCGCGACCGCGCCGGCATCCGCATCCCCGAGGGCGACGTGTACGACACCGTCGGCGGCTTCATCATGAGCGTGCTCGAGCGCATCCCCGTGGTCGGCGACAGCGTCGAGATCGAGGACGGCACGCTCGACGTGCAGCGCATGGACTCGCGCCGTGTGGATCGCGTGCGCTTCACGCCGAGGCCGATGCCCCACGACGCGGGCGACGCCGAGGGAGGTGAGCGTCGATGAACGACTGGGCCGGAATCGCATGGCTGGTCGTGCTGCTCGTCGCGAACGCCTTCTTCGTCGGTGCCGAGTTCGCCGTCATCTCGGCACGCCGCTCGCAGATCGAGCCTCTCGCCGAGAAGGGCTCGCGCTCGGCCAAGACCGCGCTGTACGCCATGGAGCACGCGACGCTCATGCTCGCGACGAGCCAGCTCGGCATCACGATCTGCTCGCTGCTGATCCTGAACGTCTCGGAGCCGGCGATCCACCACCTGCTGGCGGGGCCGCTGGGCCTGACCGGCTGGTCGGAGGCACTGGTCGACGGCGTCGCGTTCGCCGTGACCCTCGTCCTGGTGTCGTACCTGCACGTCGTGTTCGGCGAGATGGTGCCGAAGAACCTCGCGTTCTCGGTGCCCGACCGCGCAGTGCTCATGCTCGCGACGCCGCTGGTGTGGATCTCGAAGGTGTTCCACCCGGTGATCGTCACGCTCAACTGGATCGCGAACCACGCGGTGCGCCTGTTCCGCGTCGAGCCGAAGGACGAGGCTGCCTCGACCTTCACGCTCGAAGAGGTCGCGACGATCGTCAACCAGTCCCGCATCGAGGGTGTCCTGGAGGATGCCGCGGGCACGGTGGCGGCCGCGGTCGAGTTCACCGACAAGAAGGCCGCGGATGTCGCGGTGCCGCTGTCGGACCTCGTCACGCTGCCCGAGACGACGACGCCCGACGAGATCGAGCGCGCCGTCGCCAAGCACGGGTTCTCGCGGTATGTGATCGTCGACGAGGTGGGCGAGCCCCTGGGCTACGTGCACCTGAAGGACATCCTGCGCGCCGCGGAGGGACCGGATGCCGCGACCGACGTCGCGCGCCCGATCCCGACCAAGCGGATCCACCACATGGTGCCGGTGCTCGAATCGACCGACCTCGAGGACGCGCTCGCCGTGATGCGCCGCGCCGGTCGCCACCTGGCCCAGGTGCGCGACGACGACGGCCGCACCACCGCGGTGCTGTTCCTGGAGGACATCATCGAGGAGCTCATCGGCGAGGTGCAGGACGCGACGCGTCGTCGCGGCTACTGACTTCGTCCCGGTCGTTGAGCGAGCGAAGCGAGACGGAACGCCCCGGATGCCGGAGCAACGACGGTTGCCCGACGACGGACGCGTTTCGTCTCGCTCGCCGGCGCTCGCTCGCTCAACGAGCGGGACGGGTCACACCGGCCGTGCGCGCAGGTACTGCGCGGGCCAGTAGTCGATCCGGGCGCCGAGCTCGACCGACGCGCGCAGGCCGTAGTGCGGGTCGCGGAGCCATTCGCGCCCGGCCATGACGGCGTCGGCGTGCCCCTCGGCGAGCACCCGCTCGGCCTGCGCGGCGTCGTCGATCATGCCGACGGCGTTGACGGGCACGCCCGCCTCTCGGCGCACCCGTTCGGCGAGGTGGACCTGGTAGCCCGGTCCGGTCGTGATCCGCTGGTGGGCGACGAGCCCGCCGCTGGAGATGTCGAAGAAGTCGGCGCCGCGCGCGGCGGCCCATTGCGCGACGACGACGGTCTCGTCGGCGTCCCAGCCGTCGTCGGCCCAGTCGGTGGCCGAGAACCGTACGATCACGGGGACGCCGGGGGCGGCATCCACCACCGCGTCCAGGACCCGCAGCAGCAGCCGTGCCCGGTTCTCGAGTGGGCCGCCGTACTCGTCGTCGCGGTGGTTCGACAGCGGCGAGAGGAACTGGTGCAGCAGATACCCGTGCGCGGCGTGCAGCTCCAGCACCTGGAACCCGGCCTCGACAGCCCGCCGCGCCGCGGCGGCGAACGCGTCGACGACCCGGTCGATCCCGGCGAGGTCGAGCGCCACGGGGTCGGCGAAGCCCTCGAAGGCGATCGCGGACGGGGCGACGGTGCCCCACCCGCCGGCTTCGGCGGGAACCGTGCCGCGGCGGCCCGAGAAGGGCGACCACGTCGACGCCTTGCGGCCGGCGTGGGCGAGCTGGACGCCGGCGACCGCGCCGCGGCTGCGGATCGCCGCGACGATGGGAGCCCACGCGTCGCGCTGCTCGTCGTTCCACAGGCCGACGTCCTCGGGTGAGATGCGCCCCTCGGGTACGACCGCCGTCGCCTCGGCCACGACGAGCCCCGCCCCGCCCGACGCGAACTGCGCGAGGTGGGTGTGGTGCCATTCCTGCGGCACGCCGTCCACGGCGCTGTACTGGCACATGGGCGAGACCCACAGCCGGTTGCGCACCGTGACGTCGCGCAGGGTCAGGGGTGCGAACAGCCGGGTCATCGGGTTCCTTCGGGTCGGGACGGCGGTACTGTGACGGCATGGTCACGGCATGGACGCGGGAGGATGCCGCACACGCCCTTCGCAGGCCAACGGCCGCCGACGACAAGTATTCCCGAGGCGTGCTGGGCATGCGGACGGGGTCGAACCCGTATCCCGGCGCCGCAGTGCTCGGGGTCGAGGCCGCGTGGCGCACCGGGCTGGGCATGGTCCGCTACCTCGGTCCGTCGCGGGCGGCCGACCTCGTGCTTGCCCGTCGCCCCGAGACCGTGACCGCCGACGGGCGGGTGCAGGCGTGGGTGATCGGATCCGGAACGGATGCCGCCACCCGCACCCCCTCCGACACCGCCGCGCTGCGCGCCCTGCTGAGCGACACCGATCCGGTCGTCGCCGACGCCGGCGCGCTCGACCTCGCCGTCGAGGACGAGGCGACGGCACCGCGCATCCTGACCCCGCACGACCGCGAGCATGCGCGCCTGCGCGCCGCGCTCGGGCTCGCTGTCGCAGGTGCCGACCGGGCCGCCGCTGCCCGTGAGACCGCCGCGGCGACCGGCGCCGTCGTGCTCCTCAAGGGCGCGGTGACGGTCGTGGCCGCGCCGGACGGCTGGACGGTGACCGTCGATGCCGGCACACCGTGGCTGGCGACCGCCGGCACCGGCGACGTGCTCGCGGGCGTCATCGGCGCGCTCGTGGCAGGCGCCGCGGCGGGGGCCGCCCCCGCAGCCGCGACGCTCGCCGCGCTCGCCGCCTCGGGAGCGTGGCTGCACGGCCGTGCCGGCGTGATCGCCGCCGCCGGCGACCGCCCTGTCACGGCACTCGACGTGGCAGAGGCTCTGCCGCTCGCCGTCGCGGAGGCGCTGGCGGACTGAGCCCGGTGCACCCGGATCGCGCGCGCACGGGAGTGCCGCGCGCCCTTCCCTAGGATGGTGGGGTGTCTCGGCGGGCGTGGGTGTGGATCGCGTTCGCGCTCGTGCATGCAGTGGTGATCTGGCTGGGATTCACCCGCGACCATGCGGCGTCCTGGGATGTCGACCAGCTCTACCGGTGGTGGGCCTGGCGCACGTGGTCGGGGCAGGCGATCCCGGGCATCACCGAGGGGTGGGTGTACCCGATCCTCGCGCACCTGCCGATCCTGCTGGTCGGCGCGGTGGGATCCGTCCTCGACTACACGCTCGCGTGGGGAGTGCTGGTGACCGCGATGGATGCCGTCGCCTTCGCCGTCCTCGTCGGCCGGGGCCGTTCACGCGGCAGGCTGACCGCGGCGTGGTTCTGGCTCGCGGCGATCTTCGCGCTGGGCGGTGTGGGCATGTTCCGGCTCGACGGTGTGACAGTGCCGCTCGCGATCCTCGGGTCCCTCTGGCTCGTCGGCAGGCCGTGGCTCGCCTCGGTGCTGTTGGCCGTCGCGACGTGGATCAAGGTGTGGCCCGCCGCGCTCCTGGCCGCCGCCGTCATCGCGGTGCGCCGGCGTCTCGTGGTCGTGGCCGGCGCGGCGATCGTCTCGGTGGTCGCGGTGGCCATCGTGGTCACGCTGGGCGGCAGCGAGCACCTGTTCGGCTTCATCGGCGACCAGACGACGCGGGGCCTGCAGATCGAGGCGCCGATCAGCACGGTCTACATGCTGATGGCGGCGGCCGGCGTGCCGGGCGCTGCGGTGCAGTACGACGAGGACCTCATCACGTTCCAGGTCACCGGACCGGGCGTCGAAGGGGTCGTCGCCGCCATGACGCCGGTGCTCGTGATCGGGATGCTGGCGATCGCGGCCGTCGGTGCGATCAAGGCCTGGCGGGGCGCGGGCTTCGCGTCGCTGTTCCCCGCGCTCGCCGGTGCGCTCGTCCTCGGCTTCATCGTGCTCAACAAGGTCGGGTCGCCGCAGTACATGACGTGGATCATCGTGCCGCTGGCAGCGGGGCTCGTGCTCGTCCGCCGGGCCTGGCTGCGCCCCGCCGTGCTGGCGGTGCTGATCCTCGCTCTGACGCAGCTCATCTTCCCGTTCTTCTACGACGCCATCCTGACTCTGGTCCCCGCCGCCGTCGGGCTCCTGGTGCTGCGCAACGTCCTGCTGGTGGCGCTGCTCGTCTGGACGCTCGTCCGCCTCGTGCGCGTGCCGGCGCGGACCCGCCGCACGGTGACCGGCCCTGCGGCTCCGGCCGCGCCGGAGGGCGTGACAGAGTAGAAGCCCGGGCGGCGGCATCCCTCGCCTCCCTCGGATCGGAGGTCCTCATGCTCGTCGCCTTCTCGGTGGCTCCCAGTGGCACGGGTCGTGCCGACGGCTCGGTGCACGACGCGGTCGCCGCGGCCGTGAAGGTCGTCCGCGACAGCGGTCTGCCGCACCGCACGACGTCGATGTTCACCGAGATCGAGGGGGAGTGGGACGAGGTCTTCGACGTCGTCAAGCGCGCCACCGACGCCGTCGCGCCGTACGGGTCGCGGGTCTCGCTGGTGCTGAAGGCCGACATCCGCCCCGGCTACTCGGGCGAGCTCGACGCCAAGATCGAGCGACTCGAAGCGGCGATCGACCGCCAGGCCGACGAGGCCTGAGACGCGCCGACGCGCCCCGCGCCGGCGGCGCGGGACTCATGACCCGTCATGTTGCCGAATCGATTCGACAGGATGCCGCGACCGCCGTTAGCATGACGCGGTGACCTCCTCGACTCTGACGAGGGGTGCGGCGATGTGGGCGCTCCTCTCCCTCGCCGTCGGCAGCTTCGGCATCGGCATGACCGAGTTCGTCGTCATGGGCCTGCTGCCGAACATCGCCCAGGACCTTCTGCCGACAGTGTGGGCGACGAGCCCTGAAGACGCGATCGCGCAGTCCGGCTGGCTCATCTCGCTGTACGCGCTGGGCGTCGTGGTCGGCGCGCCGACGATCGCGGGCGCCGTGGCGAAGTACCCGCGCCACCGGGTCATGATCGGCCTCGCGCTGGCGCTCACGGTGTTCAACGCGCTGACCTTCCTGGCGCCGACGTTCGAGTGGGTGGCGGCATCCCGGTTCCTCGCGGGACTCCCGCACGGCGCGTACTTCGGCATCGGCGCACTCGTGGCGGCCGAGGTGCTGGGGCCCGGCATGCGGGCGAAAGGCGTCGCGTTCGTGCTGACGGGCCTCACGGTGGCCAACGTCGTCGGCGTGCCGCTGGGAACGTTCCTCGGTCAGCAGGTCGGCTGGCGGGCCGCGTTCATGGTGGTGGCGGCCATCTTCCTCACCGCGACGGTGCTGATCGCCTTCTTCGTGCCCGAGCACCCCGGCGACCCGAGTCGCACGATGCGGGCCGAGCTCAAGGTCTTCCGCATCGGGCAGGTCTGGCTCGCGCTCGGGGTCGGGGCCATCGGCTTCGGCGGGTTCTTCGCGGTCTACAGCTACGTCGCGCCGATCGTCACCGAGGTCGCGGGGTCGCCGGAGTGGGTCGTCCCGATCGTGCTGGTGCTGATGGGCGTCGGCATGACGATCGGCAACCTCGTGGGCGGTCACCTCGCAGACGTGGACCTGAAGCGCACGCTCGTCGGCGGCCTGATCGCGCTCGCCGTGGTGCTCGCGCTCCTCGCCGTGACCGCGCAGTGGATCTGGGCGCTCGCGTTCTTCGTGTTCGCGACCGGATTCGTGGCCTCGGTGCTCAGCCCGACGATCCAGACCCGGCTCATGGACGTCGCGCAGGACAACCAGTCCATCGCCGCCGCCCTCAACCACTCCGCGCTCAACATCGGCAACAGCCTCGGCGCGTTCCTCGGCGGGCTCGTGATCGCCGCGGGCTGGGGCTTCGTCGCTCCCGCCTGGGTCGGCGTCGTGCTGGCCGCAGCCGGGCTCGCGCTCGCGGTCGCCGGCCTGGTGGTGGAACGACGCCGCCTGCCGGTCGGCGCGTAGCCGCGGCATCCACCCGTCTCAGCCGAGGAGCGCCGGGAGGCCGGCGGCGCGAGCGCGGCAGGGAAGACCGATCGGCGGATCTGTCCCGATGGCGTGGATAGAGTGAGCGGATGCCGCACCCGACGCCCGCCGACCGCTCGCTGCGTGCGGTCGCCGACTCCCTGACCGACGCGCGTCCGCGGCGTCCCGAAGACGTGACCGACCCGTCGATCCCGGTGGCCGCGACCGTCGTGCTGCTGCGCGACGCCGACGACGGGCCCGAGGTGCTCATGATCGAGCGGCCCGACCGCGGCTCGTTCGCCGGTGCGTGGGTGTTCCCCGGCGGCAAGCTCGAAGACGCCGACCGCATCGGGGCCGACGAGTCCGAGGAGGCCGTCGCGCGCCGCGCCGGCGCGCGCGAGACCGTCGAAGAGACCGGGCTCGTGATCGATCCCGCCTCGCTCGAGACGCTGTCGCTGTGGGATCCGCCGCCGGGCCTCGCGCTGCGCATCCGCACGTGGTTCTTCGTGGCGCCGGCGCCGGGCGGCGAACTCGAGCTGCAGGCGGACGAGGCCGTCGCGGCCGCGTGGGCGCGTCCGGCCCAGCTGCTCGAACGCCACGGCCGTGGCGAGCTGACGCTCTACCCGCCGACGTGGGTCACACTGTCGGGGCTCGCCGTCCACTCCGACACCGCCTCCGTCATCGGAGCCGCGCGGCTGGCCGGCGTGCAGCGCTTCGAGAGCGTCGCGCGGCGCGGTGCCGAAGGGCCGCTGCTGCTGTGGCACGGCGACGCCGAGTACGACGAGGATGCCGGCGGTGCGGCATCCACCTCCCGGCATCGGCTGGAGATGGGCGCCCTGCCCTGGCGCTACACGCGCACGGACTGAGTCAGGACTCGAGCAGGCGGCGCAGGTGCAGGGCGACCGCCGCGGTCTCGATGAGGAACCCGTCGTGGCCGAAGTCGCTCGCGAGCACCACGGCGCGGTCGCCGTCGAGGGTGTTCGGGATGTCGCGTGCGATGCGGTGCTGTCCGTCGATGGGGAACAGCCTGTCGCTGTCGATGCCCAGCACCAGCGCGGTCGCGGTGACGAGGGCGAGCGCATCCTCGATGCCGCCGCGGTCGCGGCCGACGTCGTGCGAGTTCATCGCCTCGACGAGCGTGATGTACGAGTTGGCGTCGAACCGTCGCGTGAACTTGTTGCCGTGAAAGTCGAGGTACGACTCGACGGCGAAGCGCCCGCCGTGGCCGAGCGGGCTGACGCCGGACTGCCAGGAGCGCTGGAACCGCTGGTTCAGCTCGGTGGGGGAGCGGTAGTTCAGCAGCGCCATGCGCCGGGCCAAGGCGAGACCGCGGGTGGGGCCGTCGCCGTCGCCCGCGTCGTAGTACTCGCCGCCCTGGAACCGCGGGTCGATCCGGATCGCCTCGAGCTGCACCGAGTTGAGGGCGATCTGGTCGGCGGTGTTGACCGGAGGCGACGACAGGATGCCGACCCTGGCCACGCGGCCGGGCAGCCCCACGGCCCACTCCAGCGCGTGCATGCCGCCCATCGAGCCGCCGATGACGGCCGCCCACACGTCGATGCCGAGCGCGTCGGCCAGGCGCACCTGCGCGGCGACCTGGTCGCGGATCGTCAGGTACGGGAAGCGCGAGGCCCACTCGTACCCGTCGGGACCGATGGATGCCGGACCGGTCGAGCCCTGGCATCCGCCGAGCATGTTCGGCGCGATGACGAACCACCGATCTGTGTCGATGGCGGCACCGGGGCCGACGATCTCGTCCCACCACCCGCTCGTGGGGTGGCCGGGACCGGCCGCGCCGCGCACGTGGCTGTCGCCGGTGAGCGCGTGCAGCACCAGCACGGCGTTGTCGCGGGCGGCGTTCAGCTCGCCCCACGTCTCGTACGCCAGGCGGTACGCCGGCAGCTCGCGGCCCTGCTCGGTGCGGAACGAGCCGAACGCCGCGAACCGGCGGTCGCCGAGCGGGTCGCCGTCGCGCCATGCGCCGGTCGCCGGCGGACGCCCGAGAAGCTGGCGTGCGTCGGCCTCCGTCACCGGTGCGCTCGGCACAGTGTCTTCGGAGGTCTGCCAGTCCATTCGTCCATTCTCTCGTGACCCGGCGGCCGTCCAGGTCGACTGTTACGGGTGTGGCGCGAAACCTCCCCCACGGCCCCGACTC
Organism: Microbacterium jejuense; assembly: GCF_039544225.1. Lineage (NCBI taxonomy): Bacteria > Bacillati > Actinomycetota > Actinomycetes > Micrococcales > Microbacteriaceae > Microbacterium > Microbacterium jejuense. The sequence goes on along the minus strand of NZ_BAABLG010000012.1, from coordinate 237,434 downwards.
CGCCGACGCCTCGGACGAGGACGCCGAATGAGGGATGCCTCGGCCCGACGCGGAACGTCGGGCCGAGGCATCCGGTCCCTGAGGAGGGGTCTTAGGCGCGAGCCGCCTCCGACACGCGGCGTGCCGCGGCGAGGGCCTGCTCGAGGTCGGCCTTGAGGTCGTCGATGTTCTCGAGACCCACCGACAGACGCACGAGGCCGGGCGTGACGCCCGTCGTGAGCTGCTGCTCGGGCGTGAGCTGCGAGTGCGTGGTCGAGGCCGGGTGGATGACGAGCGAGCGCACGTCGCCGATGTTGGCGAGGTGGCTGAACAGGCTCAGCGAGTTGACGAACTCACGGCCCGCCTCGACACCGCCCTTGAGCTCGAACGACAGCACCGCGCCGACGCCCTTCGGTGCGTACTGGTTGGCCGCGGCGTACCAGGGCGACGTGGGCAGACCCGAGTAGTTGACCGACGCGACGTCGGCGTGGTTCTCGAGCCACTCCGCGATCTCCTGCGCGTTCTGCACGTGGCGCTCGACGCGCAGCGACAGGGTCTCGATGCCCTGGATCAGCAGCCAGGCGCTGTTCGGGGCGATCGCGGAGCCGAGGTCGCGCAGCAACTGCACGCGGGCCTTGATGATGTAGGCGAGTCCGTCGCCGACCGCCGCCGTGTACGACGCGCCGTGGTACGACGGGTCCGGAACCGTGAGGCCCGGGAACTTGTCGACGTTCTTCGACCACTCGAACGAGCCGCCGTCGACGATCACGCCGCCGATCGTGGTGCCGTGGCCGCCGAGGAACTTGGTGGCCGAGTGGACGACGATGTCGGCGCCGTGCTCGAACGGGCGGATGAGGTACGGCGTCGCGATCGTGTTGTCGACGATGAGCGGCACGCCGTTCTCGTGGGCGATGTCGGCGACGGCGCGGATGTCGAGCACGTTGATCTTCGGGTTGCCGATGGTCTCGGCGAAGAACAGCTTCGTGTTCGGGCGGACCGCGCGCCGCCACTCCTCGGCATCGTCCTGGTTCTCGACGAACGTGACCTCGATGCCGAGCTTGGCGAGCGTGTACTTGAAGAGGTTGTACGTGCCGCCGTAGATCGAGCTCGACGAGACGAAGTGGTCGCCGGCCTCGGCGATGTTGAGGACCGCGAACGTCGCCGCGGCCTGGCCGCTCGCCAGCAGCAGGGCGCCCGTGCCGCCCTCGAGCGCGGCGAGGCGCTCCTCGACGACAGCCTGCGTCGGGTTCTGGATGCGCGTGTAGATGTTGCCGAACTCGGCCAGCGCGAACAGGTTCGCGGCGTGGTCGGCGTTGTCGAACACGTACGACGTCGTCTGGTAGATCGGCGTGGCGCGAGCCTTGGTGACCGGGTCGGGCTGCGCGCCCGAGTGGATCTGCTTGGTCTCGAAACGCCAGTTCTCGGAAGCGGCCATGGCTGTCTCCTGCGGGGGTAGGTGCCGGGTCGGATTCCCGGTGACGGATGCCGGGTGCACATCCTCCCGACGCGTTCGAGAGTACGGATCCGGCCCGCTTGTCAACAACGCGGGGGAAATGTGACGTCACACTCTCCGCCCAACGAACAAGGGGAGGGAGGTGAGTAGCGTGGAGGACATGACGACCAGACGTGCAGTGGTGACCGGGGCGAGCTCGGGGATCGGAGAGGCGGCGGCGCGCGCGTTGCGCGCGAGCGGCTGGGACGTGGTGGCGGTGGCGCGGCGCGCCGACCGGCTCGCGGCCCTGGAGGCCGAGACCGGAGCTGTCGCGTTCGCCGCCGACCTGACCACGGACGCCGACGTCGCGGCGCTCTCCGAGTTCCTCGCCGGCTCCGGCCCCGTCCACGCACTCGTGCACGTGGCAGGCGGCGCGCGCGGCACCGACCGCGTCGAGGACGGCCGCGTCGAGGATTGGCGCTGGATGTTCGAGGCCAACGTGCTCTCGGCGCAGCGCCTCGTCGCCGCGCTCCTGCCGCAGCTGCGCCGCGCGGCGGCCGCCGACGGCCATGCCGACACCCTGTTCGTCACCTCGACCGCCGCGCAGGCGGCGTACGCCGGCGGCTCGGGCTACAACGCCGCCAAGGCGGGGGAGTCGATGCTCGCGCACGCGCTGCGCCTGGAGCTCAACGGCGAGCCGATCCGCGTGATCGAGGTCGCACCGGGGATGGTCTACACGCCCGAGTTCGCCCTCAACCGCCTCGGTGGCGACAGCGAGGCCGCGAGCCGCGTGTACGAAGGCGTCGAGGACCCGCTGACCGGTGAGGACGTCGCCGATGTCATCGCGTACGCCCTCAATGCGCCCGGGCATGTGAACCTCGACCTCATCACGATGCGTCCTGTCGCGCAGTCCGCGCACTTCCTGCTCGCGCGCGGCGCGCTGCGCCCCCGCGGCCTGGACGACTGACGCCCGTCGACCCCGACAGACCGAGAGTGGATGCCGCGCGGCATCCACTCTCCGTCCGTTCGACGTGGATCGCTCAGGCGATCGGGGCCACGGCGTCGTCGGGCTCGTCGGCCGGGATCTCGTCGGCGAAGGCGACCTTCGGCACGAAGAACAGCACGACAGCGGCGACGAAGCCGCCCGCGGCGCAGATCGCCCACACCGTCATGTAGCCGCCGAGCGAGGCGGCCGTCTGGCTGGCCACGGCGCCCGCCCCGGCGGCGAGCACGACGCCGAACACGGCGGAGGCGAACGTGCCGCCGATCGTCTTGGTGGTGTTGGTGAGGGCCGAGGCGATCCCGGTCTGGCCGTGCGGAGCGGCGGCCGCGGCGGCCGCCGGGAGCGCACCGACGAGCGCGCCGGAGCCGATGCCGGCGATCGAGAGGTTGAGCAGCACCTGCCAGAGCTCGGTGTGGAACGGCAGGAACAGGGTGTACCCGATGCCGACGAGCGCCGAGGCGACGATGAGGATGAGGCGCGGGTTGGCCCGGCGAGAGGTCACGGCGAACAGCACGGCGCCGATGATGAGCGACACGAGGTAGACGCCGATGACGTTGGAGCGGCCGGTCGCGTCCAGGCCGAGGCCGTAGCCCAGCGACGAGTCGGTGCCGGCGTATGTCGACAGCGGGCCCTGCGCGCCCAGCAGGCTGATGCCGACGAGGAAGGCGGTGGTCTGCACCGGCCACATCTCGGGGCGGCGCAGCACGCGGATGTCGATCGCGGGGTCGGGCTGGCGCAGCTCGTACTTCACGAACCAGACGAAGACCGCGACGCCGCCGGCGAGCAGGGCCGCGACCCAGGCCCATCCGCCCACGCCGAGGCCGAGCTCGCCGATCATGCGCATGTACACGAGCGCCCCGGTGACCAGGAGCAGCCCCCACGCGAGGATCACGAAGCCCCACGTGTCGAGGCGACGGCCGGGGAGCGGTTCGGACTCGGGCACGCCCAGCCAGATCACGAGCGCGATGAGCGTCACCGCGATCGCGGGCACCAGGAGAGTCAGTGTGAGGTCGCCGCCGGTCGCGGCGAAGATTCGGCCGGCAGCGAGGGCGCCGATGATCGCGCCGGCCTCCAGGCCGACGACGAGCAGGCCCGCCGCGCGTCGGGTGAGCGAGGTGCCGCGGTTCTGCCTGCGTCCGCGCTCGAAGATGAGCGCGATCTCCAGCGGCAGCCACACCACGTAGAAGCCCTGCAGCGCCCATGCGATGAGGAAGCTCCAGAAGTCGCCGGCGAACGCCAGCCACCAGCTGGCCGCCGCGGTCAGCACGGCCGCGATCAGCAGGATCTTCTTGTGCCCGTACATGTCGCCGAGCTTCGCCATGACCGGTACGACGAGCGCCGAGAGCAGCAGCTGCGCGGCCTCGAACCAGTTCACGTCGGAGTCGTGGATGCCCAGCGCCGTGACGATGTCGCTGAACAGCGGCACGTAGAAGCCCTGCAGGATGCCGCTCGTCAGCTCGACGAGGACGAACCACCCGATGAGGCCGGCGGTGATGCCGAGGGCGGAGCCGCGAAGTCGATCGGCGGCGGAGGAGGCGCGAGACACGACGGTGAGGATATAACACCGCGCGTCCTAGTCTGGAGGGCGTGTGGATGACGACCCCCGGCCCCTCCTCGACGACACCCGTCCGTCGGCGTGACGAGGCGGTGCGCGCATGGCGATGACGCTGCCGCAGCTGGCAGAGGCGGGCCTCATGGATCCGGGCTGGTCGGACGCCCTCGAGCCCGTCGGACCCGACATCGCGGCGCTCGGCGAACGGCTGCGCGGAGAGGTCGCGGCCGGGCGCCACTACCTGCCCGCGGGCGACCGCGTGCTGCGCGCATTCCAGCGGCCGCTGGCCGACGTCAAGGTGCTGATCGTCGGTCAGGACCCGTATCCGACCCCGGGACACCCGATCGGGCTCTCGTTCGCCGTCGACGCGCACGTACGGCCGATCCCTCGCAGCCTCGGCAACATCTACCAGGAGCTCGAGTCCGACCTCGGCATCCCCCGCGCCGCGCACGGCGACCTGTCCGCGTGGAGCGATCAGGGCGTCATGCTGCTGAACCGCGTGCTGACCGTCGCCCCCGGGGCGCCGGCATCCCATCGCGGCTGGGGGTGGGAGAAGGTCACCGAGCATGCGATCCGCACACTCGTCGCGCGCGACCGCCCGCTGGTCGCGATCCTGTGGGGGAGGGATGCCGCGAACCTGCGCCCGATGCTCGGCTCGACGCCGATCATCGAGTCGCCGCATCCGTCGCCGCTGTCGGCCAGCCGCGGATTCTTCGGCTCGAAGCCGTTCTCGCGCGCGAACGAACTGCTCGCGGAGCAGGGCGCCTCACCGGTGTCGTGGGAGTTGCCGGCCTGACCGGCCGGAGGACCGCATGCTCGAAGAGGAATACGAGAAGGACAAGCGGGTGCTGCCGCAGCACCTGCGCCGTCAGCCCGAGCCCGAGCGCCCGTTCGCGTACACGATCCGGCCGGTCGAGGACCGCGATCTGCCCGACATCCGCGAGATCTACAACCACTATGTGACCAACTCCGTCGTGACCTTCGACGAAGAGACCTGGTCGCTGAGGCAGTGGCGCACCAAGCGGGATCACCTGGCGAAGCACGGGCTGCCGTTCCTCGTCGCCGAGTCGTCGGGCGGTCAGGTGCTCGGGTATGCGCTGGTGCAGCCGATGTCGAGCAAGTCCGCCTACCGGTACTCCGTCGAGAACTCCATCTACCTCGGCCACGCCGCCACAGGAAAGGGGCTCGGCCGGGCGCTGCTGGAGGCGCTCATCGCCGCGAGCGAAGCGGCCGGCATCCGCCAGATGGTCGCGGTGATCAGCGACAAGGGCGCGGAGGGGTCCGTGGCCCTGCACGAGAGGCTCGGCTTCGTCGAGGTCGGCCGCATGGGCCGCGTCGGCTTCAAGTTCGGCCGCTGGCTGGGGGTCATCTACCTGCAGAAGGCGCTGACCCCGGTCAAGAAGTCGGGCGGCAAGAAGGACGGTGCGAAGAAGGGCCTGTTCGGTCGCTGAGCCGGCGCGGCCGGTCAGCGACCGCCGAGCCCGCTCCCGCGGGACCCGCTGTCGTCGCCCCCGCGGTTCCAGTCGCGCACGGCATCCACGAGATCGCGCCACGCGCCGACCAGTTCGTCGTCCACGAGTTCGGCCTCCCGTGCGTCAGCGCCGGTCCAGGTCGCACGGATCCACCACGTGAACCCGTCGGGGACCGGAATGCGGGAGTCCTCGTGCGCCGGAGGAGCCGCAGGCGCGGCATCCGTCCCGTCCTCGGGTACCGGCGCCACAGCGCCGGCGTCGTCCCACGGGCAGCGGTCGATGAGCGAGATCCACTCGGATGCCTCGGCCTCGGCGGGCTGCGCCGACCAGCGCCGCGTGATGCCGGCGATGCCGCCCGAGCGCGCGACGTCGACCTCGACCGCGGGCTGCGGCGCCGCGGGTTCAGGATCGGGGCTGTGCGTCATCCGGGATCACGCCGACGCCCGCCCACCCGGCGCGGACGGCGTCGACCTCCTCCGACTCCTCACCGTACTCCGCGGTCGCCGCTGTCAGGGTGGCGCGGGCGAACGTGGCGAAGTCGGCCGTCTGCGGCAGCGTGCCCGCGGTGAGCGTGCGATACCAGATGAGTCCGGCGCGCTCCCACGCGTGCCCGCCGAGCTTCGTCGCGACGAGGTAGAACGCGTGATTCGGGATGCCGGAGTTGATGTGCACGCCGCCGTTGTCGTCGCGCGTCTTCACGTACCCGCTCATGTGGGCCGGCTGCGGGTCCTTGCCGAGCACGTCGTCGTCGTACGCCGTGCCGGGCGCGGCCATCGAGCGCAGCGCGCTGCCCTGGACGGCGTCGGTGAAGATGCCCTCGCCGATGAGCCATGTGGCCTGCGCGGCCGTGTGGCCCGCCTGGTGCTGCTCGGCGAGGGCGCCGAAGACGTCGGCGATCGACTCGTTGAGCGCGCCCGGCTGGTCGCGGTACACGAGGCCGCCGGAGTCCTCGACGACGCCGTGGGCGAGCTCGTGGGCGATGACGCTGAGCGAGCCGGTGAACCCCGAGAACACGTCGTCGTCGCCGTCGCCGAACACCATGCGCTCGCCGTTCCAGAACGCGTTGTCGTAGTCGCGCCCGTAGTGGACGGTCGCCAGCAGCGCGCTGCCCGACCCGTCGATGCTGTCGCGGGCGTACGCGTCCCACCAGAAGTCGAACGTCGCGCCGAGCCCGTCGAACGCCTCGTCGACCGCGGTGTCGCCGGTGGGCTTGTCGTCCTCGCCGCGCACGCGCACGCCGGGCACGACCTCGCGGTGCTGCGCGTCCGAGATCTCGCGGTCGGGCGCCGGGGCCGTCTCGGCGGTGAGCACGCCCGGCTCGTCGATCGACAGCCGCAGTCGCGTCCGGACGCCCGGCGTGTAGTCCCGGGGCGCTGCGAGCGTGCGCTGCGCCGCGTCGGCCGCGCGCGCCCAGCTGCCCTCCTGCACGGCGGCGATGCGGGCGAGCAGGTAGGGCGGCACGATTCCGGGGCTCATCATGCTCTGAACCTAGCCCCGGCCGCCGACGTCGGCGCCGCCCCGCGCCGGTCGTCAGGACTCGCCCGCGCCGCCCGCGTCGATGACGGGGATGGATGCCAGCAGCCGCCGCGTGTACGACACCTGGGGCTGCAGCAGCACCTTCTCGGTCGGCCCCTCCTCGACGATGCGGCCGTCCTTCATCACGACCACCTCGTCGCACAGGTTCTGCACGACGCCGATGTCGTGCGACACCATGAGCAGCGTGAGCCCGTCGCGGGCCCGCAGCTCGCCGAGCAGCTCGAGCACCTGCGCGCGCACCGTCACATCGAGCGCCGACAGCGGCTCGTCGCCCACGAGCACGCGCGGGCGGTGCACGATCGCGCGCGCGAGCGCGATGCGCTGCCGCTGACCGCCCGAGAACTCGTGCGGGTACCGGCCTGTCATGTCGGCCTCGAGCCCGACGTCGACGAGCACTTCGCGCACGCGCGCACGACGATCCCCGTCGATCCCGAGCGCCCACAGCGGCTCGCCCACGATGCGGCCGACGCTCATGCGCGGGTCGAGCGACGCGTACGGATCCTGGAACACGATGCCGGTCTCACGGCGCAGCCAGTGCAGCGACCGCGCCGAGGCCCGCGCGTCGACGGGCCGGCCGTCGAACTCGACGGTGCCCGAGGAAGGAGCGTCGAGTCCCAGCAGCAGCCGCACGAGCGTCGACTTGCCAGAGCCCGATTCGCCGATGATCCCGACCGACGAGCCCTCGCGCACGTCGATGTCGGCGTCTTCGAGGCCGGTCGTGAAGGCGGTCTTCTCGAACAGGTGCGTCTTGGGCACGGGGTAGCGGCGCGACAGCCCGCGTGCCTGGATCAGCGTCATGAGACACCTCCCGGGCGCCACAGCGTCGCCGTCGCGTCGCGCAGCAGACCGCGGGTGACGGGGGATGCCGGTGCCGTGAGCAGCTGCGACACCGGCGCCTCTTCGACCACGCGCCCGTCTTCGAGCACGACGCCGTGGGTTGCGATCTGCGACAGCACCGCGAGGTCGTGCGTGATGAAGACGAGCGACATGCCGTCGTCGCGCACGAGTCCGCGCAGCAGGTCGAGGATCTCGGCCTGGATCGTCACGTCCAGGGCCGTGGTCGGCTCGTCGGCGATCAGCAGGCGTGGGCGGCAGGCGAGCGCCATTGCGATGGCGACCCGCTGGCGCTGACCGCCCGAGAGCTGGTGCGGGTACCGGCCGACGATGCGCTCGGGGTCGGGGAGGGCCACACGGCGCGCCTCGGCGACCGCCCGGGCGGCGGCATCCCGTCGCGACAGGCCCTCGTGGATCCGCACCGACTCGGCGATCTGCCGGCCGACGGTGCGGATCGGATTGAGCGCGGTGCGCGGCTCCTGGAACACGATGCCGACCTCGTCGCCGCGCAGCTCGGCGAGCTCGCGGTCGCGCAGGCCCAGGATCTCTCGGCCGTTCCAGCGCACGCTGCCCTGCGCCACGGCGCCGTCGGGGAGGAGCCCCAGGATCGCCAGAGCGGTGAGGGACTTGCCCGACCCCGACTCGCCGATGAGGCCGACCCGGGCGCCGTCGGGCACGGCGAACGACACGCCGTCCACGACCCGGCGGCCGTCGATGTCGATCGTGAGGCCCTGCACTTCGAGGCTCATGCGACGACCTCCGGCACGTGCAGCCGCGCACCGCGCGTGGCGAACGGACTGCGCGACAGCGTCGGGTCGGTAGCCTCGCGCAGTGCGTCGCCGAGCAGGTTGAGCCCGAGCACGGTGAACGTGATCGCGAGCCCCGGCCACACCACCGACAGCGGGTGCACCTGGATGTACTGCTGCAGCTGCGCGAGCAGGAGACCCCACGAGGGCTCGGTCACGGGGGCGCCGAATCCGAGGTACGACAGGCCTGCCTCGGCGAGCACCGCGACGGCCATGCCCCACGACAGCTGCACGATGAACACCGGCGCGACGTTGGGCAGCAGGTGGCGCCACAGGTTCTGCGCGGGTGACAGTCCGGCGGCCCGGCCGGCGAGCACGAAGTCGCTGTGCAGCACGCGGCGCAGCTCGGGCCGCGTCACGCGCGCGATGTTGACGCCGAACCCGATGCCGACGGCCCAGATGACCACCCACAGCGACCCGCCCCACACCGCCGAGATCATCATGGCGATCAGCAGCACCGGGAACGCGATCAGGATGTCGACGACGACCGCGACGGACTCGCGCACCCACCGCACCGTCAGGGCGCCGAGTGCGGCCAGCGCGATGCCGATCACGGTGGCGATGAGGCCCGCGCCGACAGCGACGAACACCGTCGTACGCGCCCCCGCCATGAGCAGCGAGAGGATGTCGCGCCCGGTGGCATCGGTGCCGAGCAGGTGCGGCCATCCCGGCGGTGCCCACCGGTTCGCGATGTCGACCTGCTGCGGGTCGAACGGCGTCCAGAACCGCGCGATCAGGGCGGTCAGCGCCACGACGACGACCACGATGAGCCCGAACCGCCCCGTCGACAACCCCCACAGCCGTGCCAGCCAGGCCCAGCGGGAACGGCGCGGGGGAGTCGTGGATGCCGGGGCCCCGGCATCCACCGATCCATCGTGTCCCGGTCCTTTGCCCACGTGTCCCGAAATCGATCGCTCCGCGGCGCTCGGGGCGGTGGAATGCGGGACATGGTCCACGGGCGGTGACCCTGCCGGCCGGTCGTCCGGTGTCAGAGGGGCCGGGGTGCTCATGCCGCCTCCCGCTGCCGGGGGTCGATGATGCGGTGCACGAGGTCGACCACGAAGCCGACGATCAGCACGAAGCCGGTGAGGGCCAGCAGCTCGCCCTGCACCTTGGGGAGGTCGCGCGCGGCGACGTCGGCGACGAGCATGCGCCCGATTCCGGGGAGCGAGAAGAGCTGCTCGATGACCACGGCGCCGACGATGATCCCGGCGACCTGCAGGCCGAGGACCGTGATCACCGACAGGCCGACGACGGGCAGGCCGTGGCGGATCAGCGCCGCGTCGCGGGTGAGGCCCTTGGCTGCGGCGGTGCGCACGAAGTCCTGGCCCACCGCCTGCAGCGTCGCGCTGCGCACGAATCGCAGCAGCATGGCGCCCTCGACGATCCCGATCGTGAGGGCCGGCAGGATGAGGGACTGCAACGCCGCAGCCGGATCGCTCCACCCGGCCCGGGGGAAGCCCTGCGCGGGGAGCCAGCCCAGCCACACCGCGAACACCACGACGAGCATCATGCCCGCCCACACCACCGGCACGGCCGCGAGCGTCTGCGAGCCCACGCTCAGCGCGGTGCCGTCGGCGTGGCCCCGCCGCATCGCCGACAGCACGCCGAGCGGCACGCTGATGACGACGGCGACCAGGAGCGACAGGATGCCCAGCGGCACCGTCACCTGCGCCTTCTGCGCCAGCTCGTCGATGACAGGGGTGCCCGTCAGCAGTGATGTGCCGAGGTCGCCGCGCAGCACGCCGCCGAGCCACTCCAGGTACTGGACCGGCAGTGGGCGGTCCAGGCCCAGGCTCTCGCGGATCGCGGCGATCTGGTCAGGACTGCTGTTGACTCCGCCGATCAGCTGGGCGACGTCGCCAGGCAGCACCCGCAGGGTGAGGAAGATGAGCACGCTGGCCACGAGCAGCCCGAGCAGAAGCAGGGCGAAGCGGGTCAGCGTGTATCGGATCACCCGTTGCTCTTGGCGATGTCGGCGACGTCGAGGCGCTCGTTCACGTTGATCGAGGGCATACCGGTGATGTTAGTGCCGACCGCGACGACAGACGCGCCGTTGTACAGCCAGTCGGCGCCGGCATCCTCGGAGACGATGCGCGCGGCCTGCGACAGCAGGTCGGCGGCCTTGGCCTCGTCGGTCGCGGCCAGCGACTGCGCGTACAGCGACTGCACCTCGGGGTTGTCGTACGTGAAGTAGTAGTCCGGGTCGGCCCAGTTCTCGAAGTCCCGCGCCTCGGTGTGCAGCACGAAGCTCAGCTCGTAGTCGTGGTTGGTGTACACGTCGGTGAGCCACGTCGAGAAGTCCACCGAGTTGACCTCGAGTGTGATGCCGACGGCGTTGAGGTCCGACACCAGGATCTGCGGGATCGTCGTGGAGTAGAAGTTGGGGATCGTGAGCGTCAGCTCGAGGTCCTCTTCGCCGGCCTCCTTGAGGAGCTTCTTGGCCGCGTCGGGATCGTAGGGCGCGACCTCGGACAGGTCGCGGTAGCCCGGGTCGAGCGAGGGGATCGGGCCGTAGAGCGTCTCGCCGGAGGCCATCGCCTCGATGAAGGCGTCGTGGTCGATCGCCTGGCGGATCGCCTGCCGCACGCGCTTGTCGGCCAGCGGGCCCGTGGTCTGGTTGAACGCCAGCGTGCCCTTGTCGGTGGACTTGCCGAGCACGAGCGAGAAGTCGCCGCCCTTCTCGACCTGCTCCTTGAGGTTGGCGTCGAAGCCGGTCACCACGTCGACCTCGCTCGCCAGCGCGGCGTTGAGGGCGGCCTGGTTGTCGGGGATGTAATCGAAGACGACCTCGGCGACCTTGGCCTTGTCGCCCCAGTACGCGTCGTTGCGGGCGAACGTGATGCTGTCGCCCTGCGACCAGTTCTTCAGCACGAACGGGCCCGTGCCGTTCGCCTTCGTCTTGTAGTCGACGGTGTCGCCCTCTTTGAGGATGGTCCCGGCGCGGCCGGTGAGGTTCCACAGCAGGCTGGAATCCGGCTGCGAGAGCGTCAGCGTGACGTTCTGACCGTCCGCCACGATGGTCGACACGTGCGCCAGGGCGCCGCCGATCACCTCGCCCGTCGTCGGGTCGGTCACATCGGCGTCGACCCAGCCCGGCGTGTTCTTGTGCGCGGTCAGCGACGACACGACGTCCTGCGGCGTCAGCGGCTGGCCGTCGTGGAAGGTGACGCCCTCGCGCACCGTGAACGTGTAGGTGAGGCCGTCCGGCGAGACTGTCCAGTCGCTCGCGAGCGACGCGACGATGTCCTGCTCGGGCGTGCGGGCGACCAGGCCCTGGTAGACGTTATCGATCAGGATCTGGTCCAGCGCCGAACCCGCGGTCTGGCGGATGTCGAGGTTGCCCGGCTCGAGCACGAGGCGGATCGCCACCGACGCGTCGGGGTCGGGCTTTCCGGTCGCGGTGGGGGTCGAGCCGCCTCCGCCCGCCGTGCAGGCGGACAGGGCGAGGGCGCCGGCAGCGAGCAGTGCTGCTGCGGCGAGGGCGGTACGGCGGAGCATGGGGGTCCTTTCGGGCGGGGTCCCGAGTGGGGTGCGGGCGTCGGCCGTGAAGTGGGCTCGGCCGTCGCGGGTTACAGCCTAGGGATATCGCGGTGCCCCGCGACAACCCACTACCCGGAACGCAACAGAACTGTGAAGGCTTCCCGCCGCGTCATTCTGCGGCGGCGAGGGCGCGCAGGCGCGTGCCCAGTTCGAGCGGGACGTCCTCTTGCACGTTGTGCCCGGACTCGACCTGGATGAGGGATGCCGCCGGCACCCGCCGCGCGAAGTCCGCGGCATCCGCATCGGTCAGATAGCCCCGTGAGCCCCGGATCAGCGTCGTCGGAGCGGTGACCGCCGCCAGATCCTGCCAGCCGGACTCGCCGAGCACCGCGGCGACGGCGTCCTGCTGCTGCGCCGCCGCGGCAGCCGCCGCAGGATCGGTCGACAGGGCGTTCGCGAGGTGGGCGAAGTGGTGCTTCCACTCGACGCGCCCGTCGGGGCGGACGCGCGAGTTGAAGAACACGCCGCGCGCCGCCTTGCGGCGGGTGCCGCCGCCGAGCCCGAACGAGATCGCCCGGTCGACGAGCTCGTCGCGCGAGGCCCAGTCCACGGGGCCGGCGAAGAACTCCCGGATCTGGCTGGCGCCGCCGTCGGGGTCCAGGCCCGGCGTGATGTCGATCACCACGAGCTCGCGGACGAGATCGGGACGGGATGCCGCCACCGCCGCGGCGGTAAGGCCGCCCAGCGACTGCCCGACGAGCACCTGGGGCGTGTCCGTCCACGCGTCGATGCCCGCCGCGACGTCCGGCGCGAGCACGCGCGCCACGTACGCGAAGTCCTCGCGCCACGAGGAGTCGCCGTGCCCGGGGAGGTCGACCGCGAGGGCGGGGAGCCCGAGCGCGAGGATCGTGGTGTCCCAGGTGTGGGCGTTGAGGCCCGCGCCGTGCAGGAAGGTCACGACCGGCGCCGCGTCCGGCGAACCGGCCGGCGTGTACCGCAGCGCGCTCAGTGCGCGGCCGTCGTCGAGGGTGAGCGTCAGGCGCTCGCCGCGGGGGACGGCGGCGAGGTCGAGCCCGGCCTCTTCGGCCTGCTCCGGGAGGAAAGAGAACTCGTCGATGGGGTCGCTCACCCGCTCATCATGCCTCACCGCCCGTGCACCAGGGCGCGCGGCCGGTGGCCGTGGGTAGTCTGGCGTCATGACGGCAGAACACCGCGTGCACCTCTCGCGGGCGGCGCGACCCGCCTACCAGGCCCTCTCGGCCTTCTCGAAGACGGTGGGCGACATCGCGGCCGAGAACGGCATCGACGACCGCCTCAAAGAGCTCGTGCAGATCCACGCGTCGCAGCTCAACGGCTGCGCGTACTGCGTGCGCGTGCACGTCGAGCGCGCGGTCGCCGCCGGCATCACGGCCGACATCATCGCCCAGCTCGCGGTGTGGCGCGAGTCCGGGGTCTTCACCGATCGCGAGCGGGCCGCGCTCGAGCTCGCCGAGGCGTACGTGTTCATCCACGACGACGGCGTGCCCGACGACGTGTACGACCGCGTCGGAAGCGTGCTGAGCGAGAAGGAGTACGTCGCGCTCAGCTGGATCCTCGTGTCGATCAACGCGTTCAACCGCATCGCGATCGCGGGCCGCTACGGCGTCCCGCCCCGCGACGACCTCGCCGGCGAAGACAAGGACGCCGCGCGGGGCAAGGCCTGGTGACGATCCCGACCTCCGATCCGTCCGGCCCCGCGCCCGACCCGGTCGTCCCCGGCGCCGTCAACCTGCGCGATGTCGGAGGCCTGCGCGCGGGTTCCGCCGTCACACGGCACGGCGTGCTCTTCCGCTCGGGCAACCTGGCGCGCCTGGATCCCACGGGCACGCGGGCGCTCGCCGAGCTGCACCTGCGCCGCATCATCGACCTCCGAGCCGACGACGAGGTGGTGCGGGAGCCGAGCCGCCTGGACGGCGTGGACGTCGTGACGCAGCGGGTGCCGCTGTTCCTCGGGTCGGTCGAGTCGTTCTTCCGCGACGACCTGAGCCTCGACGAGATGTACCGGCACCTCGTCGACGACTCGTCGGGGGGAGTGGTCGACGTCGTGCGGGGCATCCTCGCCGATCAGCCGGTGCTCGTGCACTGCACCGTCGGCAAGGACCGCACCGGCGTCACCGTGGCGCTGACCCTGGCGGCGGCGGGAGTCGACGCCGAGGCCGTCGTGGCCGACTACGCGCGCACCGAGGGGCTGCTGCCCGAGTACCGCAACCGGCGCGTCGTCGAGATGCTGCGGGCGATGCACCCCGAGGCGCAGCACCTCGAAGAGCTCGCGACGCGGTCGCCCGCTCCGGTGATGCGTGCGCTGCTGGACGACGTGACACGACGCTATGGCTCGGCCGCCGAGTACCTCAGCGCACACGGTCTGGCCGGCGACGAGCTCGCCGAGCTGCGCCGCGTGCTGCTGCGGACGACCTGAGGCTGCGGCATCCCTTCGTGTCCCGACATTTCGCGGTGAGGTAAGGCAACCCTTGGTGTGGCGTATCCTGAAGGAGTCATGCCCCACATCTCCCCGTCGCAGCCCGCCGTGCACAACGCCTCCGCGTGCCGTTCGTCGCGCCACACGCGCGTGCAGCACCTGATCACGGCCGACGAGTCGTCGCTGGCCGAGCTCGAGGCCGTGCTCGCGACGCTGCCGATCTGCTCGACAGGTCGCGTGTTCATCGAGATCCCGGATGCCTCGTGGCAGGCCGACATCGTCGCCCCGAGCCGCATGATCGTGACGTGGCTGGACCGCTCGCAGCGTTCCGGCGCGCCGGGCACGGGCCGTGGCTGCGCGTCCGGAGAGGCGCTCTCGCGCGCCGTGACAGCGTGGGCCGACGAGATGCTGTGCGCCGAGGACGACCAGACCCGCATCCACCTGCTGGGCGGCTACCTCGGCACGGCCGACATCGTCGACCACCTCGTGGGCCTCGGCATCGACACCGGTGCGATCCATGCCCCCGAGCAGTACGGCCTGACGCCCGCCCGCTGACCCCCCCGGGTCCCATCGGCCCCGGGTTCCCTTCGGCCTTCGACGAACGAACCGCGGGGGTGGTGCGCCTCGGTACAGTCATGCCCATGACGCAGACCGCCGCCGTGCCCACCGCCTCGTCCGTCGACCCGCGCGATCTGCGCCTGCCGGTCTGGGTGGTCGTGTGGCTCACGATCTCGGCGATCATCCAGACGTACGACGCCTGCTACGTGCTGCTCGGGCCGCTCTCGCACGCCGGTGGCCCGCTCGCCGGCTTCTGGCCGGGCCACGTGTTCTACGGCACGTTCGACCACCGCTACGGCCAGTTCGACGCGTTCGGCAGCGCGCAGAGCTGGGCGAACCTCATCGAGGTGGTCTTCATCGTGTGGGCACTTCTGCACGCCAAGAAGTGGTCGGGCGTCGTCGTCGCCCTGATCGTGACGGTCGCGACGTTCTGGAAGACGGTGATCTACTTCCTCGTCGAGGCGTCCAGCGGCCTGGAGATGACACGACAGTCCCTCGAGCGGGGCGACCTCGTCGGGTTCCTCATGGTCGCGGTGCTGCCGAACCTGTTCTGGATCGTCTTCCCGCTCGCTGTCGTGATCACGCTCGGGCGTCAGGTGTACCGCGTCGGCCGTTCCGCCGCAGCCCGACTCGCCGGGCCCGCTGCCTGAGTCAGACCGCTCCGCGCGGCACGTAGTTGCCGTCTTCGAGGCCGGCCTCGATCTCGAACCGGTTGCGCAGCGGGTCGCGGCCCGCGAGCAGGTACAGCATCGGCATGAGGAAGCCGTACCGCTGCCACTGGCGCTTGTGCACGGCCTCGTGCCGCAGCAGCGCCGGGGTCAGCGTGCCGTCGCCGGTGAGGAAGCATCCGCCCACGCATGAGCCGCCGCGCGGGAACGCCCACGCCGGCATGCCGCGGAACACCCACAGTCCTTCGTGCTGCTCGACCCGGCCGACGCTCCACAGCGACCCCCATACCCAGCCGACGGTGCAGCCGTACCAGTAGCCGACACGGCTGATCTGCGAGTCGAGCAGGAACGACGGGATGAGCCGGTCGATCCGCCGGCCCCGGATGACCGCGCGCTCGGCGGCGGCGCGCCAGCCGGCGGGAGGCCGCGGGATCGGGCTCACGCGAGCACGCCGTTCATGCCAGCGACCCGATCACGCGCAGGATGGCGCCGAGGTCGTCGGTCGCGGCGTCCAGCGAGGCGGGGGAGTACCCGGCGAGGGACGCCCCGACCAGCGGCACCCGCGCGCGCAGCGCCGCGACGGACGCGGTGAGCTCGGCCACGGTGACCCCGAACGGCTCAGGATGGGCGTTGCCGGCGACCTCGGCGGGGTCGAGCGCGTCGATGTCGACGTGGACGTACACGGCGTCGGCGCCGGTCGCGAGCACCGCGTCGGCGAGCGCCTCGGCGTCGCGCAGCGCCTCGACGGTGAGGGCGGAGATGCCGCGCTCGGTCACGACTTCGAGCTCGGGATCGTCGAACGAGCGCGCGCCGCCCACGACCACGCGTTCGGAGGCGACGGTGCCCTCCGGCAGCGACAGTCCGGGTGCGCCGTCGCCGATGACGGCGCGCAGGACCATGCCGGCGAACGCACCGGACGGCGACGAGTCGGGGGAGTTGAGGTCGGGGTGCGCGTCGATCCACACGACGGCGAGCCCGGGCGCGCGACGGGCGGCGTGCGCGATGGGCGCGAGGGCGATGCCGCAGTCGCCGCCGATCGTCAGCACCGCCTCGTCGGGCGCGGCGGCGTGGTGCGCGTCCAGTGCCTCGGCCACGAGCCCGTTCACCCGCTGCAGGGCGCTGAGTCGATGGATGCCGCTGCCCAGCGCCTCTCCGGCCTCCATCGGCACGTCCAGCACCGTGGTGGCCGCTCGCGGCAGGTCGCCGGCGATCGCCTGGGCGCCGTCGATCAGCTGCATCGCCCGCGACGAGGGGCTGCCCTGCCACTGCGGGACCACGAGGTATCGCGTCATCCCCTCATCTTCCCGCAGTCCGGGGCCGCCGGCATCCGATTCCCGCCACGCCCACGGCGAACGCCGGGCAGACGAACGGCGCCGGACCCTCTGGGCCCGGCGCCGCGTCGTTGCGGGACTACTGCTCGATCGAGGCCTGGGCGGGAGCGCCGCCGGTCTTGAGCGCGGCCAGGCGCGCCTCGACCTCGGTCAGCTCGCCGACGTCCTCGAGGGCGTTGAACTGGGCGTCCAGCGTCGAGGCGGCCAGCTCCTGCTTTCCGGCGGCGAGGGCCTCCTGGCGGCGGACCTTGTCTTCGAAGCGGCCGAGCTCGCTCGTCGGGTCGAGGACGTCGATCGACTTGACCGCGTCGTGCACCTTGTTCTGCGCCTCGGCGGTCTTGGCACGCGCGAGCAGTTCGGCACGCTTGGCCTTGAGCTGCTCGAGCTTCTGCTTCATGCCATTGAGGCCGTCCTTGAGCTTGTCGACGACCTCGTTCTGCGTCGCGATGGTCGGCGCGATCGCCTTCGCCTCGTTCTCTTCGCTGATCTGGCGCTGCAGCGCGATCTTGGCGAGGTTGTCGAACTTGTCGGCGTCGGTGGTGTTGCCGGCCTTGCGCAGCTCGTCGGCCTTGCGGCTGGCAGCGAGCGCCTTGTTGCCCCACTCGGCGGCCGCCTGCACGTCCTCCTGGTGGTCGCGCTCGAGCAGGCGCAGGTTGCCGATCGTCTCGGCGATGGCCGACTCGGCGTCGGCGATCGAGTTGGTGTAGTCGCGGACCAGCTGGTCGAGCATCTTCTGCGGGTCCTCGGCGGAGTCGAGGAGCGCGTTGATGTTCGCCTTCATGAGGGTCGAGATGCGACCGAAGATGGACTGCTTCGCCATCGGTTTTCCTTTCATCGGACTTCAGGTCAGGTCGGGTTCGGTGAGGATCGTGGATGCCGCGGCCCCGGCCGCGGGCAGGTCGGGCGTGCGGGTCAGAAGCGCCCACCTCCTCGGCGTGCGCGGGTGCCGCCGCCGCCGAAGCTGCCGGGGCGCATGCCGCCGCCCCCGCCGCGCGAGCCGCCTCCGCCGCCGAACATGCCGCCCATGCCGCCGCCGGACGAGCGTCCGCCGCCGCCGCTGAGCAGCGAGTTGATGACGATGCCGCCCAGCACGGCGCCGAGCATGCCGTTGCCGCCGCCGGACTGGCCGCCGCCGCCCATGCCGCCCATGCCGTCGAACGAGCCGACGTCGTTCTGCGCGAGCTGGATGGCCTGCGCGGCCAGCTGGTCGGCGCGCTGGGCCTGCTGCATGGCCTGCTGCGGGTCCGACGCCTGCAGCGCCTGCGCACGGGCCAGCGACGCCCCAGCCTCGGCGAGCCGCGTGCGTGCGTCGGCGCCGACGGCGCCGCGGCGCGCGGTGATGTAGTCCTCGGCGGCCGACACCTGGGCCTGCGCCTGCATCATGACCTGGCCGACCATCTGGCGCGCGCGCTCGGCCTGGGCCGCGGCATCCCGGACACCCTTCATGAGCGCGTCGATCTGCTCGTTCGCGGCCTCCAGTGTCTGCAGCGCGACCAGCGGCCGCTTGGCGGTGCCGGCGAGCTGCGTGCGAGCGGTCTCGAGCTGCTGCTTCGTGGCGGCCACCACGCCGGCCACGCGGCCGTCGGCGTCCGGCAGCGCCGCGGCCGCGGCGATGTCGCCCTCGAGCTCGGTGACCAGGGCGGCCGCGTTGCGCTCGCCGGCCGCGAGGTCGTCGGCGAGCTTGTCGATCGCGTTCTCGAGGAGCGTGGCCTGGGCGACAGCCTCTTCGGCGGCTCGGATGCCGACCGCGGCCTCGCCGCCGTCGCCCGCGCCGATGGCGGACTGCGCGGCGGTGAGCTGCTCGTCGGCGAACGCGAGCCGCTGCTGCGCCTGCGCCGGGTTGTCGGCGACAGTGGCCAGCGCCTCAGGCGCGTACGAGTCCTGCAGCTCGCGCAGGCGGGCCGTGGCCTGGTCGAGGGATGCCGCGGCCGTCGTCCGCTCGTCCTGCACGCGTCGCAGCGCCTCGGGGGCGTTCTGCTCCAGTTTGCGCAGCTCGTCGAACGCGGCGGCCTTCTCGTCGAGCAGTGTGTTGGCGGCCTCGCACAGTGCGATGATCCGCTCGTTCCAGGCGCGCGTGTCTTCGGGGGCGTCGGGCACCTCGTCGTCGAGCTTCTGCTTGAGGCCGAACGCCTCGTCGAGGCCCTGCTGGGCGCTGGCAAGTGCGGCCTCGAACTCGGTGGTGGCGGCATCCCCGAACTGCGCCTTGGCGAAGCCGAGCTCCTGCGTGCTGGTCTTGAGGGCGTCGTCGGTCTGCACCAGCAGCGACGAGGCGCGCCGTTGCAGCTCCTCGATGCTCACCTGAGGTGCGCCGGCGGGGCCGCCCGCGCCGCCCGTCACGGCGCCCTTCTTGCGACGCCGCAGGAACATCACCAGCAGCACGATCGCGACACCCACGACGACGATGACGAGCAGCCACGTGAACCACGACGACCCGCCGCCGGTGGCATCGCCCGAACCCGCACCCGCGCCCGAGCCGCCGTTCTTGGCGTCGGTGAGGCCGTCGGCGGCGGCATCCACCGCTCCGACCCAGTCGTCGTCGCGCAGTGCGGGCTGGATCTGGGTGTCTTCGATGGTGCCGAGCTGCTCCTCGGTGATCGGACCTGCAGAGTCGCCCGAGAGGTAGAACTGGCGGCCGTCGGTCGCGACGGCGAGCAGGTACTGCGTCCTGCCGAGGCCGTTGTCGTCGGCGGTCTGGTTTGCCCAGTCGGCCGCGTCCGACGGATCCGTGAACTGGTCGACGAAGACGACCCACAGGCCGAGGCCGGTCTCGCCGGTGAACTGCTCGAGACGGTTCTCTGCCGCTGTCTCTTCCGAGGGCGAGAGCACGCCGGCATCGTCGAGCACGTATGCGCTGCCGAGAGTGACCGGGGCCGTGGCCGCCGCTGCTCCGCCGACCGCCGTGACCGCGATGACCGCAGCAGACACGAGCGCTGCCGTCCATCGCAGACGCATCGAAACCCCCTTCGGGACGCCGTCCCTTTTGGGCGAGTCTATTCAGCCGCGCCGACGTGACGGTAGCGCGGTGCCCCTGCTCACGTGTGTGTTCGCCGAGAACGTACGCCCGACCGGGTCGCTCCCGGACCGGCGGGGCATGACCGGGTAGCGTTTCGGCTTCGGAGGACGACGATGGACGATCGCTATGGCGCCGATGTGCTGGCAACCGGATGGAAGGGCCACGGGGTGCGCGAGCTGCCCCGGGTGGCGGCATCCCGAGATCTCGTCGTCGAGGTGGCGGACGACGGATTCTGCGGCGCGGTGGTCGACGTCACCGGCGGCATGGTGGAGCTGGAGGACCGGCGCGGCCGTCGCCGCTTGTTCCCCCTCGGCGCCGGGTTCCTCATCGACGGGCGCGTCGTCGTGCTCGGACCGCCCGCCGCTGCGCCGGTCGTCAAGGGACCGCAGCGCACCGCCTCGGGATCGTACGCCGCGCCCGATGCGCGTGCCCGCACCGCGCGGGCGAGCCGCATCCTCGTCGAGGGCCGGCACGACGCCGAGCTGGTCGAGAAGGTGTGGGGCGACGACCTGCGCGCCGAAGGCGTCGTCGTGGAGTACCTGCAGGGCATCGACCTGCTGGATGCTGCGCTCGAGGAGGAGCCGCCGTCGGCGACCCGCCGCTACGGCGTGCTGGTGGACCATCTCGTGCCCGGCTCCAAAGAGACCCGCATCGCCGACGCCATCGCGCGCGGCCGCCACGGCGCGCACGTGCTCATCGTCGGGCACCCGTGGATCGACGTGTGGCAGTGCGTGACGCCGCGGGCGATGGGCATCGAGCGGTGGCCGGACGTGCCACGGGGGATCGAGTTCAAGGTGGGCGTGTGCCGCGCGCTGGGCTGGCCGGCGCGCGATCAGGCCGACCTCGCGCGGGCGTGGCAGCGCATCCTCTCGCGCGTGACGACGTATCGCGACCTCGAGCCGGCGTTCCTTGGCCGCGTCGAGGAGCTGATCGACTTCGTCACCGCTCCGGCGTGAGGAGGGTGGATGCCGGCGGTCGGGGTGCGCGGCGGGCCGACGCGTCTCGTCTTCGCTCGTTCGTCGCTCCGCGGGGCGACCGGCAACGGGCTCGGTAGCCTGGAGGGGTGACCGAAGCCGCCACGCCCTCTTCTGAACCCCGCACCTTCCGCGACAAGCCGGTGTCGTTCGTCCGCCGCAGCGGCCGCATGTCGGAGGCGCAGGAGCGCGCCTGGACCGAGCTCGCGCCCCGGTACGTGATCGATTCGCCGCGCGACCGTGCGTCGACCAGCATCCGTCCCGGCTCGGCGGTCGACCCCGCCGCGGTGTGGGGGCGCGAGGCGCCGCTCGTCGTCGAGATCGGGTCGGGCCAGGGCCACGCGATCGTGCATGCGGCGACGTCGCGGCCCGAGACGGACTTCCTGGCGATCGAGGTGTTCCGGGCGGGCCTGGCCCGCACGATGCTCGACGCCGATCGCGCCGGCGCCCGCAATCTGCGTCTGGTCGAGGCGAACGCGCCCGAGGTGCTGCAGCACCTGCTGCCGGCGGCATCCATCGATGAGCTGTGGGTGTTCTTCCCTGACCCCTGGCACAAGACCAAGCACAACAAGCGCCGGCTGCTGACGCCCGGGTTCGCGGCGCTCGCGGCCGCCGCGCTCAAGGACGACGGCGTGCTGCGGCTCGCCACCGACTGGGAGGACTACGCGCTGCAGATGCGCGAGGTCATGTCGGAAGCTCCCGACTTCGCGGCGACGTTCGAGGGGGAGTGGGCGCCGCGTTTCGATGGGCGCGTGCTCACGGCGTTCGAGCGCAAGGGCGCCGCGAAGGGACGCGACATCCGCGACCTCTCGTACCGTCGCGCCGCGAGGACATGAGCGGCGCGCCCGGACCGGTGACGGGGCCGGTGCCGCAGCCCGAGGCTGGATCCGCACCGCACCGCCGCGATCCGTGGCGCTTCGTCCGGCCGCTGTCGCACCGCGACTTCCGCATGCTGTTCGGCGCGGTCGTGCTCTCGATCTTCGGCGCCGGCATGTGGGCCGTCGTCATGGTCTACACCGTCATCGGCGCGGGCGGCGGGCCGGTGGAGCTCTCGATCGTGGCTGCCGCGAACGCCGTGGGCCTGCTCGCATGCGCCATCCCCGGCGGCATCGCGGCCGACCGCATCCCGCGCCGGCTCATCCTGCGCGTTGTCGAGCTGCTCAACCTGCTGGCGATCACCTCCGTCGCCGTCGCGGGCGTGTTCGGCGCGGTGACCATCCCGCACCTCGCGATCGTGGCGTTCGTGCTCGGCGCGGGCGCGGGGTTCTTCTTCCCCGCGTACAGTGCGATCCTGCCTCGCATCCTGCCTCCCGCGCAGCTGCTGGCCGCCAACGGCCTGGAGGGCGCGATCCGGCCGGCGCTGCAGCAGGCGGCAGGTCCCGCCGCGGCGGGCGTCATCGTCGCGGCCGTGCTCGCGCCGGCCCACGCGGCATGGGGCGTCGTGGCGGCGCATGCGCTCGCCCTCGTGCTGCTGCTGTTCGTGCGCCCCGAGCCCGCGGCGAGCGCCGACGAGGCCCGCGAGGCGCCCTCGGGCGTGCGCGGCGTGCTGCACGACCTGCGCGAGGCCGTGGGATTCACGGTGCGCACACCATGGCTGCTGTGGACGCTGCTGTTCGCGACCGGCTGGGTGCTCGTGTTCCTCGGGCCCGAAGAGGTGCTGCTGCCGTTCGTGACGCGCGAGCGCATCGGCGAGGACCCGCGCCTGTTCGGCTTCCTGCTCGCCATCTACGGCATCGGCGGCGTGCTCGGGTCGATCGTGGTGTCCTCGCTCAAGCTGCCGCGCCGCTACCTCACGGTGATGATGGGCGTGTGGGGCGTCAGCACGCTTCCGTTCGCGATCGTCGGCATCACGCACGAGTACTGGCTGATGGCGCTGTGCCTGTTCCTCGTCGGATTCGGGTTCAGCTACGGCAACGTCATCTGGGGCACGCTCCTGCAGCGCCGGGTGCCGCGTCACATGCTCGGGCGCATCTCGAGCCTGGACTTCTTCGTCTCGCTGGCCCTCATGCCGCTGTCGATGGCGCTGGCCGGTCCGCTGGCGGCCGTCGTGCCGGTCGAGGCGATCTTCATCGCCGCGGGGGTGATCCCGCTGATCCTCGGCGCGATCGCGTATGCCGTCGCGCGCATGCCGGCTGACGAGCTCGCCCACCCCCTCGACCACTGACCCGCCGCAGGAGCCGCCGCGCATGCCCGCACACCCCGACGCCACCCCGAGCCCGACGCTCGCGACGTGGTCGTGGCGGCTGGCGCCCGCCTTCGTCGTCTGCCTGGCCGCGCCCGCATTCTTCGTGGCGCGCCTGCCCTGGCTCGGCTGGTCGCTGCTCGCGATCGGACTGGTGATCGCGTGGCTGACGGAGCGGAGGGATGCCGCCGCCCGGCCGGAGCCGGCGACCACGACCGCCGGAGGCGCCGAGGCCGCCGGCATCCGGTCTCCGTCCCTCACCCGTGATCTCTCGCTCATCGCCGTCGGCCTGCTGGTCGTCAGTGCGATCTCGCTGAAGGCCGAGCTCGACGACCTCGCCATGGTGCGCTTCGCGCTGGCCCTCGGCGGCGCCGTGGCGATCCCGTATGCGCTGTCGCGGTGGGTGTACCGAGACCGGGCGATCCGGTTCCCGTGGCGCGGCGGCGGGCGGTGGACGACGTTCCAGTGGGTGTGGCTGGCCGCCGTCCTGGTGCTCGGCTGGCTGATCCTGCCGTTCTACTTCATCACCTCGGGCGTGTACCTCAACTGGCCCGTCGTCGACACCCCTGAGCTGATCGCGCGACTGTTCGTCGGCGTCGGCGCCGTGGGCATCTGGGACGAGCTGTTCTTCATCTGCACGTGCTTCGCGCTGCTGCGGCGGCACTTCCCGTTCTGGCAGGCCAACGTGCTGCAGGCCGTCGTGTTCGTGTCGTTCCTGTGGGAGCTCGGCTACCAGGCGTGGGGGCCGCTGCTGACGATCCCGTTCGCGCTGCTGCAGGGGTTCATCTTCATGAAGACGCGCTCGCTCACGTACGTCGTGGCCGTGCACCTGCTGTTCGACGCTGTGGTCTTCCTGGTGCTCGTCCACGCGCACAACCCCGGACTGCTCGACGGACTGTTCCTCGTCTGAGCCGGCCCCCGCACCTGCCCAGGCCCTGCCCAGACCCGTCGGCTAGGCTGTTGCGCGGATCCCCGACAGGATCCCCGGACGACGGATCAGTACCCGGTGAGCGACAAGACTGGCCAGGAGGCACAGTCATGTCGTGGGTCATCCTCATCCTCTCGGGCGTGCTCGAAGCCGTCTGGGCGACCGCGCTCGGCAAGTCCGAAGGCTTCACGAAGCTCTGGCCGAGCGTCGTCTTCGGCGTCGCGCTGGTGGCCAGCATGGGCGGGCTCGCGTGGGCCATGCGCGACATCTCCACCGGCACCGCGTACGCGGTGTGGGTCGGGATCGGCGCGTCGCTCACCGTCGCCTACGCGATGATCACCGGCGACGAGGCGTTCTCGTTCGTCAAGATGCTCCTCATCCTCGGCCTCGTCGGCTGTGTCGTGGGGCTCAAGCTCGTCGGCCACGAGTGAGGCCGGCCGGTCGCGCCGGCGCGCGGCATCCCTCCCTCTCCCGGTGAGCGGGCCCGCCAGCGCGCCGTGAGGCGGCGGGCGCGCGGCGGTGCGCGATGATGGGGATCGCCGTGAGAGAGGAACCGGGATGCCCGAGACCAGCGCCGCGCCGTCGCCCAGCGTGAAGAGCCTGCTCATCATGTCGGTGCCGGCGCTGCTGATCGGCGCCGCGTCGGCCATCGTGCTGTGGCTGCTCGACACCGCAGCCGGCTGGCTGCAGGGCGTGCTGTGGACGACGATGCCCGGGTGGTTCGGAGCGACCGAGGCGACGCCGTGGTGGATCTTCACGGTGCTGACGCTCACCGGTGCGATGGTCGGCCTCATCGTGTGGCTCGTGCCCGGGCACGGCGGGCCGGACTCGGCAACGACCGAGCTCGCAGAGTCCCCGCCGCCGTTGAGCACGCTGCCGAGCATCCTGCTCGCCGTCGTCATCGGCCTGGCGGGCGGGGTGAGCCTCGGCCCAGAGAACCCCATCATCGCCGTGAACGGCGCGATCGCCGTCGCCGCGATGGCCCGGTTCTCGCGGGCCGTGCCGCCGACGGCGGTGATGATGCTCGCGACGTCGGCGACGATCGGCGCACTGTTCGGAACCCCGGTGGCCGCCGCGCTCCTGTTCACCGGGGCCGTTGCGGCCGTCAAGGGCGGGGGAGCGCTGTGGGACAAGCTGTACCTGCCCGTGGCGGCCGCCGGCGCAGGGGCGGTGACGATGCACCTGCTGGGGGGCAGTTCGATCGCCTTCCACATGACGCCCAT
Organism: Microbacterium jejuense; assembly: GCF_039544225.1. Taxonomy (NCBI): domain Bacteria; kingdom Bacillati; phylum Actinomycetota; class Actinomycetes; order Micrococcales; family Microbacteriaceae; genus Microbacterium; species Microbacterium jejuense. The sequence continues at coordinate 212,005 of NZ_BAABLG010000012.1, read as the reverse complement.
CGGTCAGGCCGACGGGCTGATGCTGCTGCAGGGGCTGCTCGTGGCCGCCGTCTCGGCCGCAGCCGGGATCTTCGCAGCCTGGGCGCTGCCGCTCGCGCACCGGCTGTTCCACGGCCTGCGCAACCCGCTGCTCATCGGCCTCGCGGGCGGTGTCGTGCTGGGCTTGCTGGGGGTGCTCGGTGGCCCGATGACCCTGTTCAAGGGGCTGGAGCAGACCGGCGAGCTGATCAACAACCCCGACGACTACACGGCCGGACAGCTCGCCCTCTGGGCGGGTGTCAAGGTGCTGGCGCTGGTGGTCGCCGCCGCAGCGGGTTTCCGCGGCGGCCGGATCTTCCCCGCGGTCTTCGTGGGAGTGGCGATCGGGCTGCTCGCGCACGCGCTGCTGCCCGGCATCCCCGTCTCGCTGGCCGTCGCGTGCGGCGCCCTGGGCATCGTGCTCGTCGCGACCCGGGACGGCTGGATGGCGATGTTCGTCGGCGCGGCGCTGGTCGGAGACCCGATCGTGCTTCCGATGCTGTGCATCATCGTGCTGCCGGTGTGGCTGATCGTCACCAAAGCACCGGAGCTCGTCGTCAAGAAGCCGGCGGCCGCCCCGACCGCGACGACGTGATCCGTGTCGGCCACGAGTGAGACCGGCGAGGCGCGGCAGGGCGCCGGCATCCGCTCGTAGTCTGGCGCCGTGGATTTCAGCCAGTTCCTGAGCACGTCGACGATCACGTGGTGGGAGCTGCTGCTCGCGATCGTCGCGGTGGTCGCGGGCTGAATCGCGTCCCGCTTCGCGAAGAAGGGCGTCACCGCGCTCATGGCGCGGGTGCCCAACGCGACCCCGGCGATGACGCGCTTCGCCGCCCGGTTCGCGCAGTACTCGCTGCTGCTGCTCGGCATCGGCGTGGGGCTCGCGTTCCTCGGCGCGAACATCCAACCCCTTCTGGCGGTCGTGATCGTCCTCGCGATCGTCGGCGTCCTCGTGCTGCGGGGCGTCGCCGACAACTTCGCCGCGAGTGTGCTGATCGCCACGCGCCGGCCGATCGTGATCGGCGAGCAGATCACCGTGGAGGGCCCCGACGGCGAGCTGCTGTCGGGCACCGTCAGCGAGCTGAACTCGCGCAGCGTCGTGCTGCTCACCGCCGACGGCCGCACCCTGCACGTCCCGAACGCCAAGCTGCTGGGCGACACGCTCGTCAACGACTCACGCCACGGCGCGCTGCGCAGCGAGGTGCAGGTGCGCGTCGAGCGCGCGGGCGCGAGCATCGACGACGTCGTGAAGACGCTGGTGGATGCCGCCACCGCCGTCGACGGCGTCCACGAGATCCCCGTGGTCGCCGTCGTGGTGACCGGCGTCTCGCCCGAGCGCATCGTCGCGAGCGTGCAGTTCTGGCACCAGCCCGCCGACGGCGTGACGGTGACCTCGGACGTCGTGCGTGCGCTCGCCGCCGCGCTCGCCGAGCGGCATGGCGCCGCCGTGGTGTCCAGCGATGTGCCCGCGGCGCCGCTGACCCCGGCCGACCCGGTCTGACACACCCGTCGCCGAACGCGCGCACGCGGCCGGCCGTGCCAGGGTGGAGGGGATTCGCCGGTGCCTGGCGGATCCGACGCCGTCATCACAGGAGCCGGAATGCAGCGACCGCTCGCAGGTCTGACCTCGAAGAACCTCGTCCGGGAACTCACCGCGGGAGTCACCCTCCTCGCGATCGCGATTCCGCTCAACATCGGCTACGCGCAGATCGCGGGGCTGCCGCCCACGGCGGGCCTCTACGCGCTCATCGTGCCGACGCTCGTCTACGCCCTGGTGGTGTCGTCGCGCCAGCTGGTGGTGTCTCCGGATGCCGCGGCCGCCGCTCTCGTCGGCTCTTCGCTCGGCGGCCTCGCGACGGCCGGCAGCGCCGACTACTCCACGCTGGCGCTCGCGCAGGCGATCATCTGCGGCGTGATGTTCCTGCTGATGTCGGTGTTCAAGCTCGGCTTCCTCGCGAACTTCCTCTCCAAGCCGATCCTGATCGGCTTCGTGGGCGGACTGGCGCTCGACATCCTCGTCAGCCAGATCGCGAAGATGCTGGGCGTCAAGATCAACTCAGGAGGCGAGTTCGTCGAGAAGGTCGGCGACCTGGTGAGCGGGATCGGAACGCTCAACGGATGGTCGCTGCTGATCTCGGCCGTCTCTGTCACGATCCTCATCGTCGGCGCGCGCCTGCTCAAAGCGGTGCCGTGGGCGCTCATCGTGCTCATCATCTCCACGGTCGTCGTCGTGCTCACCGCGCTCGACCAGCAAGGCGTCGACGTCCTCGGCGACGTGCCTGCGGGGCCTCCGGCGTTGACGTGGCCGATCATCGACTGGTCGATGTGGCTCGCGCTGATCCCTTCGGCGATGGCGCTCACCCTCGTGACCACTGCCGAGGGGCTGCTCGTCTCGCGCTCGTACGGCGAGAAGCACCGGTATCCGTTCCACGCCAACCGCGACCTGTTCGCGTTCGGTCTCGGCAACATCGCCGCGGGCGTGCAGGGGAGCTTCGCGATGGGCTCGTCGACGTCGCGCACGGCCGCCATGGACTCGGCCGGATCCCGCACGCAGCTGCCGTCGATCGTGCTGGCGGTCGGCACGCTCCTGCTGCTGCTGTTCGGCACCGCGCTGCTCGCCGACATCCCGTCGCCGGCGATCGGTGCGGTCGTGGGCGTGGCCGTCCTGCCGCTGCTGGGCATCAAGGAGTTCCGCGAGCTGTGGAAGCAGGACCGCTTCGAGTTCACGGTCGGCGCGGCATGCTTCCTCGTGACGCTCTTCGTCGGTGCGATCCCCGGCATCCTCGTCGCCTTCGTCCTGGCCCTCATCAACCTGGCCAAGCGGGCCGCCAACCCGGCGATCGACGTGCTGGAATCCGATGGCGACCCGAAGCAGTCGCTTCTCGAAGAGGCGACGACGGGCCAGAGTACGGCTCCGGGCGTCGTCGTGGTGCGTCTGGCGGCACCGCTGTTCTTCGCGAACGGCGCGGTGTTCACCGCGGCCGTCAAGAAGGCCGTGACCGAGGCATCCGATCCGGTCCACCACGTCGTGATCGACCTCGAGGCGGTCACCGACGTCGACGTGACCGGCGCGGAGGCGTTCGCATCGCTGGAGGACTGGCTCAGCGGCGAAGGCGTGTCGCTGGCGTTCAGCCGCGCGCGCCCACGCACCATGGCGCGCCTGCAGAAGCTGGGGCTCGTCACCGACCAGACGTTCTACGACACCAACCGAGCCGCGGTGACCGCACTCGCCGAGCCGGTGAAGCCCCAGGACTGAGACGCGGTCGCACGACCGCCACGAAAGGAACGAAGACATGCAACAGCGTGAGCCCGAGACGTCGATCCGCGAGGCGCAGGCGAAGCTCCTCGCCTCCCTGCCCTTCGACGACGTCGACGACTTCGCCGCCGCCGACCGCGGCTTCATCGGCACGCTCGACGACCCGCAGATCCGCAATGCGGCCGGAGACGTGGTGTGGGATGCCGCCGCCTACGACTTCATCCAGGGCGACGCCCCCGACACGGTGAACCCCAGCCTCTGGCGCCAGTCGAAGCTCGTCGCCAAGCACGGGCTGTACGAGGTCGTCGACGGGCTGTACCAGGTGCGCGGGCTCGACCTTTCGGTCATGTCGTTCATCGAGGGCGACACCGGGGTGATCGTGGTCGACCCGCTGATCTCGAAGGAGACCGGCGCCGCCGCCCTCGAGCTGTACCGGCGCCACCGTGGCGACCGTCCGGTCACCGCCGTCATCTTCACCCACAGTCACATCGACCACTTCGGCGGCGTGCTGGGCTTCGTGAGCGCGGAAGACGTGGCCTCCGGCCGCGTGGAGATCCTGGCGCCCGAGGGCTTCCTGGAGCACTCGGTGGCCGAGAACGTGTATGCGGGCGTCGCGATGGGTCGCCGAGCCGGGTACATGTACGGCGCCGCTCTGGCCCGCGGTCCGCGCGGCGCGGTGGGCGCGGGGCTGGGTCAGACCACCTCGACGGGCGAGGCGACGATCCTGCCGCCGTCGCGGGAGATCACCACGACCGGCGAGAAGCACACGATCGACGGCGTCGAGTTCGAGTTCCAGATGGCGCCGGGCACCGAGGCCCCGTCGGAGATGCACTTCTACATTCCGCGATACCGCGCGCTGTGTATGGCCGAGAACGCCACGCACACGCTGCACAACCTGCTCACGCTGCGCGGCGCGGTCGTGCGCGACCCGCACGTGTGGTCGCACTACCTCACCGAGGCGCTGGAGCGCTTCGGCGGCGAGGCCGAGGTCGTGTTCACCTCGCACCACTGGCCGACGTGGGGCAATGGTGCGATCAAGAAGTTCCTCGGTATCCAGCGCGACCTGTACGGATACCTGCACGACCAGACGCTCCGCCTGCTGAACCAGGGGTTCAACGGCGCCGAGATCGCCGAGATGATCCAGATGCCGCCCGCCTTGGAGGCGTCGTGGAGCACGCATGGCTACTACGGTTCGGTGAGCCACAACGTCAAGGCGATCTACCAGCGCTACATGGGATGGTTCGACGGCAACCCGGCCCGACTGTGGCCGCACCCGCCGAAGCAGCTCGCCGACCGCTACGTCGCCGCGATGGGCGGCGTCGACCGCGTCGTCGAACTCGCGCAGGAGGCGTTCGAGGCCGGCGACTACCGCTGGGCGGCGACGCTCCTGGACCACGCGGTGTTCGCCGACGAGCACCACGCCGCGGCGCGCACGCTGTACGCCGACACGCTGGAGCAGCTCGCGTACGGCGCCGAGAACGGCACGTGGCGCAACTTCTTCCTGTCGGGCGCGACCGAGCTGCGCGAGGGAAACTTCGGCACGCCGACGCAGACGAACGCGCCGCTGATCCTCGCCCAGCTGACACCCGAGCAGCTGTTCGACGCGGTCGCGATCCGCGTGAACGGGCCGAAGGCGTGGGATCTGTCCCTCGCGATCGACGTCACGCTGACCGATCTCGGGCGCAGCTTCCACCTGACGATGGGCAACGGCGTGCTCGTCTATGTCGAGCGCGAGCCCGACGAGGCCACCCCGCTCGGGCTGACGCTCACCAAGCCGCGCCTCATCCGCCTGGCGGGCGGCGACATCGACTCCGAGGGCATCGAGGTGCGCGGCGACAGCGCGGTGCTCACCCAGCTGCTCGGCGTGCTCGACCAGGGCGACCCGGACTTCAACATCGTCACGCCCTGACCGGAGTCCTCCGAACGCCGGCACCGCCTCGCGGTGCCGGCGTTCGTCGTATCGGGGCCTCTCAGCCGAGCAGCGGCGGGCCGCCTTCCGACCAGACGGCGTCGGGGGCCAGCTCCGAGACATCGGTGACGTCGTCGGGGATGGGCACGATCGCCAGTGGCACGCCATCGGTCAGCATGAGGTAAGCGGTGCGCATCATGCCTTCGCCGTCGTTGACCTCGAGCCAGTACCGACCGCCGGCGAGGCCGGCCTCGATCTCCTGTCGCAGTTCGTCGAAGCGGCGGCCGCCGACGCTGTAATGCTCGCCGCCGTAGTAGATGTCGATTCTCTTCATCTCTGCTCCCGGTTGTGTCCTTCGTTCGCGCCGATCACGGGATGTCGTGATCGGGCTCGCCGTTCGCGGCCGGCGCGGCGGGCTCGGGCACCAGATACAGTCCCGACTGCGAGTTCGCAGTGAACGCGAGCGCGTCGAGCCAGGCAGGGTTCAACTGGGGCTTGCGTCCGCCGTAGAACTTGTAGACGAGACCGCAGGCCGGGTGCAGCCAGACGGTGGTGCGCCCGTCGCCGATGCTGATGTCATCCCGCCAGGTGAAATGGAACGGCTCGCCCCTGCGGAGCTTGTTGCCGATCACGAGCTGCAGATGTGCGAGCGTCCGGTCGTCGAAGTCGACTTTGATCGTGCCTTCGTAGATCAGTTTGCCCATGGCGATTCCTCCCACGCGGAGCCGCCGACGTTGCGAGCAGCGGGGGCTGACGACGGGGGACCGTCGGTCGACTCCGCCTGAGATCCTCCGTCGGCGGAGGGTGGATGGCGACCCCCTTGACGCAACCCGGTCGACGCGATCTCGCGAGCGATACCCCGTCGGCGCAGGTCACGTCTCTCGAGTGCACATCGCAGACCCCCACCCAGGCGGGCGTCGGAGGTCACTCGTGGGGTGGTCGACGGAGCTGTTTCACATCGGTGCGGTGCTTCTTGGCCGTCAGGGTGGGCGGCCGGCATGAGTCCATCATCCCTCCGCTGACGGGGCTCTGAGGCGAAGGCGGCCCGCCGCCCGCAGTCAACCGGCCTTCGTGGGTCGCGAAGACCTGGATGCCGTTGCGACCGCTTTGGATCAGGCGAATCGCGCCACGGACGTTGCCGGTGTTGTCACGAGAAAGGGGCCGCGAGGACTGAATGTCCCGCGACCCCTGCTCCCGACTGGTGCCCCCGACAGGAATCGAACCTGCGACCTTTGGTACCGGAAACCAACGCTCTATCCCCTGAGCTACGGAGGCGTGCCGATCGAGATTACCATCCCGGCGCGCGCGTCCCCGCCAGCTCAGGGTGCGTCGGCCGCGACCGCGGGCTGCTGCTCCAGGCGCTCGAGGTCCTCGGCGAGGCGCTGGGCGAGGTAGGCGTGGCCCGAGGTCGACGGATGGTTCCGCCCGACGGGGCCCGTGTCGATGATGTCGAGGTAGTCGGCGTCCGTGATCCAGCCCTCGCCGATCGGCGACACGTACCACCAGCCGCGCGCGGCGGCGAGCTCCGCCAGATCGGCGTCGATCGCCCGCGTCGCCTTCTGCACCGGCAGCACCTGCGGTGCGGGTCCCAGGATCACGATCTCGGCGTCGGGGTAGCGGGTCTGCAGCGCGTCCCATGCCGACGTGACGGCATCCCGGTATCCGGTCGGGTACAGCTTGCGGTCGTTGATCGATCCCTCGACGACGATCACGTCGGGATCGAGGGCCGGGTCGAGCGCCGCGATGCGCTCGCCGTACGCGGGACCGTCGATGCCCGGCTTGAGGTATCCGCTGCCCCGCACGCCGTCGACGACGGTCTCGACGCCCAGCTCATCGGCGAGCCGGTAGGCGAAGCCGAGGGTCGGCTCGCTCGCCGCCGACCCGTACACCCACGAGTCGCCGAACACGAGCACGCGCGCTCCGTCGGCGATCACCAGCGGAGCGGGAGGGATGGATGCCGCCGCCGCCGTGCCGTCGTCCGCCGCGGTTGCAGGAGCGGTCGGTTCGGCCATGCCCCAGGGGCGCACGAGGGCCACCGCGCACACCGCGACGACGGCCAGGGCGGCGCCGGCGAGGGGCAGCCACATCCGTCGTGCTCGGGGGCGGTCGGGCGCGTGCATGCACAGAGGGTACGTCAGGAATCGGCGAACGCGCGCATCGGGCCGTGAACGGCAGAAACACCTGGTCGGCAGGGGCGCTTCGGAGCACTCGCAGGACACTCCCGGCGGTCCTGCGGGAACCCCGCACGAAGGCGCCTCGACGGCATGCGAGGATACTTCGGTGCAACGCGTCGTGACCGCTCAGATGGACCTCGAACTGGGGGCTTCCGTCGACCTCATCCTGCAGCTGGCGACCGCCCAGGGCGTGCCGGTCTCGAACGAGTCGCTGACGTTCACGCAGGGCGATCGCGTGTACACGCCGACCGAGATCGTCGACCAGCAGGGGAGCCGCCTGCACCGCCTCACGGGCGAGCCCGGGCGCCTCGAGATCCGCTACGAGGCGACGGTCGACGGCCAGGCCTCGACGGGCCGCACGAGCGACCTCGAGGCCATCACGTATCTGCGCCCGAGCCGTTACGCGCAGTCCGACGAGGTGTTCCAGCAGGCGCGCCGCCAATTCAAGGGGCTGTCGGGGCACGACCTCATCGCCGCGGTGTCGGAGTTCGTCTCGACCAGCACGACCTACACGCCGGGTCTCAGCCACGGCACCGACAGCGCCGTCACGACCCTCATGACGGGGCAGGGCGTGTGCCGCGACTACGCCCACGTCGTCATCGCCCTGCTGCGCGCGATGGACATGCCGGCGCGCTACGCCGCCTGCTACGCGCCCGGCCTGCGCCCGATGGACTTCCATGCTGTCGCCGAGGCCTACCTCGACGGTGCCTGGTACGTCATCGATGCCACCCGTCTCGCGAACCGCAGCGGGCTCGTCCGCATCGCGACCGGACGGGATGCCGCCGACTGCGCTTTCCTCAGCTACTACGGCGGCTACGTCGGTCTCAAGCGCCTGCGCGTGGACGCGTGGGTCGTCCCGGACGCCGTGGCGGACGGTCTGGAGACGCTGCCCGGGCTGACGGAGGAGGCGCTGCCGCCGGCATCCGATCCGTCGCTCGACGACTTCGGCGCCCTCGTCCAGATCGCCTGAGCGGACGCACAAGGACGGCGCAATAGACTTGTCGGTCTATGAATCCTGAAGCCCTCTCCGCCGCCCTGCTCGCCGTCGTCGCCCCGCTCGCCGAGGCGCGACGACCCGGTGCGGCCGACGGGCTCACCGCCGCAGACTTCCTGCTGGACCGGCCGAAGAACCGCGACCACGGCGACTGGGCGTCCAACGCGGCTCTCAAGCTCGCGAAAGCCGTCGGGGCGAACCCGCGCGAGTTCGCGGCCGAGATCGCCGAGGGCCTCGTGCAGGTCGAGGGCATCGCGGACGTCGAGGTCGCCGGACCCGGCTTCATCAACATCCGGCTGGATGCCGCAGCCGCGGGAGCGCTGGCGAAGACGATCGTCGAGGCGGGCGCCGCGTTCGGCACGAACGAGTCGCAGCGCGGCAACACCATCAACCTCGAGTTCGTGAGCGCCAACCCGACGGGGCCGATGCACATCGGCCACACCCGCTGGGCCGCGCTCGGCGACTCGATGGCACGCCTGCTGCTGGCCAGCGGCGCCACCCTCGTGCGGGAGTTCTACGTCAACGACGCCGGTGCGCAGATGGAGCGCTTCGGCCGTTCCGTGCTGGCTGCCGCGAAGGGCGAGCCGACCCCCGAGGACGGCTACCCGGGCTCGTACATCGACGAGCTCGCGCAGCGCGTGCTCGCCGCTCAGCCCGACCTGCTGTCGCTGCCGGCCGACGAGCAGCTCCTGATCGCGCGGGACCGGGCCTACGAGCTGCAGCTCGGCGACCTGCAGGCGTCGCTGGAGAAGTTCAACGTGCACTTCGACGTGTTCTTCAGCGAGCGGACGCTGCACGCAAAGGGTGCCAACGGCGAGCCGAGCCTCGTCGACGAGGCCGTCGACCGCCTGCGCGAGCAGGGCCACGTCTTCGACGCGGACGACGCCGTATGGGTGCGCACCACGGACTTCGGCGACGACAAGGACCGCGTGATCCGCCGCTCCAACGGCGAGTACACCTACTTCGCCGCGGACGCCGCGTACTACCTCAACAAGGGCGACCGCGGCTTCGCGCACAAGATCTACCTGCTCGGCGCCGACCACCACGGCTACGTGCACCGTCTCAAGGCGCTCGCGGGCGCGGCCGGCGACGATCCCGAGAAAGACATCGAGGTGCTCATCGGGCAGCTCGTGTCGGTCAACGGCGCGCGGCTGTCCAAGCGCGCCGGCAACATCATCGAGCTCGACGACCTGCGCGACTGGCTCGGCACCGACGCCCTGCGCTATTCGCTGGCGCGGTACCCCGCCGACTCTCCGCTGACGCTGGACCCCGAGATCCTGCGCAAGCGCACGAACGACAACCCGGTCTTCTACGTGCAGTACGCGCACGCGCGCACCCACAACGTCGCGCGCAACGCGGGCGCGTCGGGCGTGGACCGCTCCGAGTTCGCCCCGGAGCTGCTCACCCACGAGACCGAGTCGGCGCTGCTGGGCGCGCTGCAGGAGTTCCCGCGGATCGTGGCGTTCGCCGCCGAGGTGCGCGAGCCGCACCGCGTCGCGCGCTACCTCGAGGAGCTCGCCGGCCTCTATCACCGCTGGTACGACAACTGCCGCGTGATCCCGCTGGGCGACGAGCCCGTCGAGTCCGTGCACCGCACCCGCCTGTGGCTCAACGACGCCACCGGCCAGGTGCTGCGCAACGGCCTCGACCTGCTGGGCGTGACCGCTCCGGAGCGGATGTAGCAGTGAGCAGCGCCGACACGCAGCCGACGCTGCCCCTCCCGAACGACATGGTGCCCGCCGCGCCCGAGCCGCCACGGCGTCGCGTCTGGCCGTGGATCGTCGGCTTCGCCATCGTCGCGGTGCTCGCCGTCGGCGCGTGGTTCGCCGCGGAGGCGATCGCGCGCCAGGTGATCAGCGGCGTCGTCCAGGACGAGGTCCGCACGCAGCTGTCGCTGCCGGCCGACCATCCGATCGACGTCGAGGTCGCGGGGTCCGTGCTGCCGCAGCTCATCGGCGGCACGATCGGGCAGCTGACTGTCGCCTCCGACGACGTGCCCCTCGGCGACACCGGCGTGTCCGGCGATGTCACGGTCGTCGCGACCGACATCCCGGTGCGCGGCGACGCCGGCCTCGGGGGAGCGACAGCGACGGTGTCGCTGGACGAGGCGGAGCTGAGGACGCTGCTGTCGTCCGTCGACGGCTTCCCCGCCGACACCGTGAGCCTCGCCGCGCCGGACGTCACGATGTCGACCGAGCTGTCGTTCTTCGGCGCGAAGGTCTCGATCGGGGTCGCCCTGACGCCGTCGGCCTCGAACGGCGACATCGTCCTGACGCCGGCATCCCTCACCCTCGGCTCGACGGTCATCACCGCCGACGCCCTCCAGGAGCAGTTCGGGGGCCTCGCCGACGCCGTGACGCGCGACTGGGACATCTGCATCGCCGACCAGCTGCCCGCGGGCGCGACGCTCACCGGCGTCGAGGTCGACGGCAGCCGCCTCGTCGCCGACTTCGACGTCGACGGCGCCATCGTCACCGACCCCGCGCTGCAGCAGAACGGCACGTGCGCCTGAAGCGCGCGCCGCGTCGCGTCACACGACGCGGGGGCGGGATGCCGCGTGCCCTAGACTTCTAGCACTGCCCGTGGCCGGTATCACCACACGCTCGTGAACGTCCGGCCGCCGCACCGCAGACACCCCTCGCACGACCGAAGCGACGGGTCTGCAAGCGTCGAAGCTCCCACCGATTGGTCCACAGTGTCCGCCGACCCGCACACCCGTACCCTCGCTCCGGCATGGCTGGAACGCCCCGCCGAGGCGAACGGGCTGGCCCCGGCCGTCTGGCCCGAGACCGCTGAGCGCGATGCCGACGGCGTTCTCGAGCTCGGCGGCATCCCGGTCACCGCGCTGCGCGAGCGGTTCGGCACCCCGCTGTACGTGGTGGACGAGGACGAGGTGCGCCGCACCGCCCGCCGCACCCTCGAGGCCTTCCGTACGGCGACGGCGCTCCACGGCGCGCAGGCGCGCGTCTACTACGCCGGCAAGGCGTTCCTCAGCACAGAGGTCGTGCGCTGGGTCACCGAAGAGGGACTCGCCGTCGACGTGTGCAGCGGGGGAGAGCTGGCCGTCGCGCTCGCAGCCGGCGCCGACCCCGCGCGCCTCGGCTTTCACGGCAACAACAAGTCGGTGGCCGAGCTCGAGCGGGCCGTCGAGGTCGGCATCGGCTCGATCGTCATCGACAGCCTGATCGAGATCGAGCGCCTCGCGGCGATCGTCGAGCGCCGTGGGACGACGCAGGCCGTGCTGCTGCGGGTCAACAGCGGCGTGCACGCAGAGACCCACGACTTCCTCGCCACCGCGCACGAGGACCAGAAATTCGGCTTCACGCTGCAGGACGCCCCGGCCGCCGTGGCGCGGATCCGCGAGCTGCCCGGCCTCGAGTTCGTCGGACTGCACTGCCACATCGGCTCGCAGATCTTCGGCACGGCCGGCTTCGAGGAGTCGGCGGCTCGTCTCGTCGAGCTCCACGCCGAGCTGCGCGCAGGCGGCGAGCTGCCGGTCCTGAACCTCGGCGGCGGCTTCGGCATCGCCTACACGTCGGTCGACGACCCCACGCCCATCGAGGCCCTCGCGCTCGGCATCGTCGACGCCGTGGCCCGGCAGTGCGAGGTGCGCGGCATTCCGATGCCGAACCTCGCGTTCGAACCCGGACGGGCGATCGTCGGCCGTGCGGGCGTCACGCTGTACGAGATCGGCACGATCAAGCCCGTGGAGTTGGAGAGCGGCGACACCCGCCTGTACGTCAGCGTCGACGGCGGCATGAGCGACAACGCGCGTCCGGCCCTGTACGGCGCCGAGTTCTCGGCGCGCATCGCCTCGCGCACGAGCGACGCCGCCCCGGCGCTCACGCGTGTGGTCGGCAAGCACTGCGAGTCCGGCGACATCGTCGTCGACGCCGAGTACCTGCCGGGCGACGTCGCCCCCGGCGACCTGCTGGCGGTGCCCGCGACCGGGGCTTACTGCTTCTCGCTCTCGAGCAATTACAACTACGTCCCCCGTCCGCCCGTCGTGGCGCTGCGCGGGGGAGGGGCGCGTGTCATCGTGCGCGGCGAGACGATCGACGATCTGCTCGCCCGCGACGCGGGCCTGGATGCCGCTGCCGTCCTCGCGGGCGGCTCCGGCGACTCACCGACGGAAGGGAACGCATGACCGACTATCGCCGCCTCCGCGTCGCGCTGCTGGGAGCCGGAGCTGTGGGCTCCCAGGTCGCGTCGCTGCTGCGTCAGCACGCCGACGAACTCGCCGACCGCGCGGGCGCACGGCTGGAGCTGGCCGGCATCGCGGTGCGCGACGTCGACGCCAAGCGCGACGTCGACCTGCCGCGCGAGCTGTTCACGACCGACGCCGAGTCGCTCATCGTGGGCTCCGACATCGTCATCGAGCTCATGGGCGGCATCGAGCCGGCGCGCGCGTACCTGCTGCACGCGATCAATTCCGGCGCCGACATCGTCACCGCCAACAAGGCGCTGCTCGCGACGCACGGCCCCGAGATCTTCGACGCCGCCGACCAGGTGGGCGCCGAGGTCTATTACGAGGCGGCAGCAGCCGGCGCGATCCCCATCATCCGTCCGCTGCGCGACTCGCTCGCCGGTGACCGCGTGCAGCGCATCATGGGCATCGTCAACGGCACGACCAACTACATCCTCGACCGCATGGACACCGAGGGCGCCGAGTTCGCCGACGTGCTCGCCGACGCGCAGCGCCTCGGCTACGCCGAAGCCGACCCGACGGCCGACGTCGAGGGCTATGACGCCGCGCAGAAGGCCGCGATCCTCGCAAGCCTCGCGTTCCACACCACGGTCCCGCTCGACGCGGTCCACCGTGAGGGCATCACCTCGATCGACAAGTCGGTGATGGATGCCGCACGCCACGCCGGCTACGTCATCAAGCTGCTGGCGGTGTGCGAGCGGCTGGTCGAGGCATCCGGCGAGTCCATCTCGGTGCGTGTCTACCCGGCCCTCGTGGACCGCAAGCACCCGCTCGCGAGCGTGCACGGCGCCAACAACGCGGTGTTCGTCCAGGCCGAGGCTGCGGGCAACCTGATGTTCTACGGCGCCGGCGCCGGCGGCGTGCAGACCGCGTCCGCCGTGCTCGGCGATGTCGTGTCGGCCGCGCGCCGCCACATCGCCGGTGGTGTGGGCGTGGGGGAGTCGACGCTCGCGAACCTGCCGATCGTGCCGATCGGCCGTGTCACGACGCGCTACCAGATCACGCTCGAGGTCGACGACCAGCCGGGCGTGCTCGCGACGGTCGCGGGCACCCTGAGCGAGGGACGCGTCTCGATCGCGACAGTCGAGCAGACCGTCGTCTCGGACGGCAACGGCGAGCCGGGCGTGGCCCGTCTCGTGATCGGCACGCACAAGGCTGTCGAACAGGATCTCAGCGACACCGTGGCGCGGCTCGCCGCGAGCGGCGTCGTGGAACGCGTCGTCTCGGTGCTCCGGGTCGAAGGCGATTGAACTTTTCAGGCAAGTGAGGGTGTGAAGGAGACCGACATGGCTCATGTTTGGCGCGGAGTCCTCCGCGAGTACGCAGATCGACTGGGTGTCACCGACACCTCGACCGTGGTCACGCTCGGCGAGGGCGGCACGCCGCTGCTGCCGGCACCGGCGCTGTCACGCCGCACCGGCACCGACGTGTGGGTGAAGTTCGAGGGCATGAACCCGACCGGGTCGTTCAAGGACCGCGGCATGACCGTCGCGGTGTCGCGCGCGATCGACCACGGCGCGAAGGCAGTCATCTGCGCATCCACCGGCAACACGTCGGCCTCGGCGGCCGCCTACGCCGCGCACGCCGGCATCACCGCTGCCGTGCTGGTGCCCGAGGGCAAGATCGCGATGGGCAAGCTCAGCCAGGCCGTCGCCCACAACGGGCGCCTCATCCAGATCCGCGGCAACTTCGACGACTGCCTCGAGATCGCGCGCGAGCTCGCCGACAACTACCCGGTCCACCTGGTCAACTCGGTCAACCCCGACCGCATCGACGGCCAGAAGACCGCCGCCTACGAGATCGTCGAGCAGCTGGGCGACGCCCCGGACTTCCACTTCATCCCGGTCGGCAACGCGGGCAACTACACCGCCTACACGCGCGGCTACACCGAAGAGGCCCAGGCGGGCGTCTCGACGCGCGTGCCCCGCATGTTCGGCTTCCAGGCCGAGGGCTCGGCGCCGCTGGTGCGCGGCGAGGTCGTCAAGGACCCCGACACCGTCGCCAGCGCGATCCGCATCGGCAACCCGGCGTCGTGGGACCTCGCGATCGACGCCCGTGCGGCGACGGACGGCTACTTCGGCGCCATCGACGACGAGCGCATCCTTGCGGCGCAGAAGCTCCTCGCCGGCGAGGTCGGCATCTTCGTCGAGCCCGCCTCGGCGATCAGCGTGGCCGGTCTGCTCGACCGCGTCGAGGCCGGCATCGTGCCGAAGGGCTCGCGCGTCGTGCTGACGGTCACCGGCCACGGCCTCAAGGACCCGCACTGGGCGCTGCGCAACGCCGACGGCTCGCAGGTCGAGCCCACGGTGGTCGACGCGACCACGTCCGAGGTGGCATCCGTCCTCGAGCTCGCCCCCGCGGCGGCCTCCGCGTGAACGCACCCGTCGTCCCGGCTCCGGGGCGCCGTGTCCTGGTCCGGGTTCCCGCGACGAGCGCGAACCTCGGGCCGGGCTTCGACACGCTCGGTCTCGCGCTGAGCGTGTACGACGAGCTCGACGTCACCGCGCTCCCCGAGGGGGAGCTCGAGATCGAGGTCGAGGGGGCGGGTGCGGCCGACGTGCCGCGCGACGCGTCGCACCTCGTCGTGCGGTCGATCGCGTACGCGTACGAATCCGTGGGACGACGGATGCCGGGCCTGAGGCTCGTCGCGAAGAACGTGATCCCGCACGGCCGCG
The DNA here is from genome assembly GCF_039544225.1 of Microbacterium jejuense. NCBI lineage: Bacteria > Bacillati > Actinomycetota > Actinomycetes > Micrococcales > Microbacteriaceae > Microbacterium > Microbacterium jejuense. The sequence goes on along the minus strand of NZ_BAABLG010000012.1, from coordinate 196,772 downwards.
GCCTCGGCTCCTCCGGCGCCGCCGTCGTGTCGGGGCTGCTCGCCGCGAAGGGGCTCCTCGAGGGCGACGTCGAGTTCGGGCCCGATGCGCTGCTGCGCCTCGCAACCGAGCTCGAGGGGCATCCCGACAACGTCGCCCCGGCGCTGTTCGGCGGGCTCACGATCGCGTGGGTCGACGAGGACGGGCCTCAGCACAAGAAGCTGCTGGTGCACCGCGGCGTGTCGCCGCTGGTCTTCGTGCCCGAGTTCACGATGTCGACAGCTCTCGCGCGGAGCCTGCAGCCCACGCAGGTGCCGCGAGAGGATGCCGTGTTCAACGTCTCGCGGTCGGCGCTGCTGATCGCGGCGCTCACCCAGAGCCCCGAGCTGCTGCAGGCGGCGACCGAGGACAAGCTGCACCAGAACTATCGGGCGAGCGCGATGCCCGAGACCGACAAGCTGGTGCGGGCGCTGCGGGCCGAGGGGTTCGCCGCAGTGGTCTCGGGAGCGGGGCCGAGCGTGCTCGTGCTCGCCGACGGGCCAGGCCGTCGCCTGGAGGCGGCGGCGCTCGCGGCATCGTCGACGAACGTGGCGGTCGACACCCCGTGGGAGTCGCTCATGCTCGCCGTCGACTTCAAGGGTGGTACAGTGAGGGAGTACGCGGAGGGTTCCACGTAACCCGTGAATCTGGCCTCCGTCGCAATTCTGCGAAACCACCGCACGGCATTCTTACCTGCCGACGCCCGCTGAGAACCCTCGCGGTCCCTCACCCCGTCGGCCGGGACTGAGTCCTGCCGAATGGCTGGGCGGCTGCCCCCGCAGCTGTCGTGCGATCGTGCATATCCGTTCGTTTTTCACAAGGGAGAACTCGTGGAGTCCATCTCCGAGATCCACGCCGACGTTCCGGCCGACGAGCGCGCCGAGGCGCCCGAAGGCGTCGAGAGCGTCGACACCGCCGGCGACCTGGTCGCCCAGGCGGAAGCAGCAGACGTCGTCGCCGAGGCGGCCGTCGTCGAGGCCGAGGTCGCCGAGGTCGTGGCCGAAGAGGCCGTGGCCGAGGCTGAGGCCGAGCCCACCGCGGAGGCCGAAGAAGCCGCCGCCGACGCGGTCGTCGAAGCTGTCGTGGCCGAGGCCGTGGCCGAAGAGGCCGTCGTCGAGGCCGTGGCCGCCGAGGTCGTGGCCGAAGAAGCCGCCGCCGAGGTCGTCGAGGCCCCGGCCGAGCCTGCGCCGCCGGTCAAGGCACCGCGCAAGCGCGCGCCTCGCCGCGCCAAGAGCACCGCCGCTGAGGCCGCTCCGGCTGAGGAGGCGCCGGCCGCTGAGGCCGCTCCGGCCGAGGAGGCGCCCGCCACTGCGCCCGTCGAAGAGGCCGCCGCACAGGCTGAGGAGTCGGCGCCCGTCGCCGACGACGCCGCCCCTGCCGCCGAGGTCGCGGACGCGGCATCCGCCGACGCTTCCGCCGCCGAGGGTGACGCGCCCGCCGAGGCCGACGCCACCGAGGCGCCCGCCGCCGACGCACCGGCCGAAGGCGAGGGCGAGACGCCGTCGCGCAGCCGGAGCCGCAGCCGCAGCCGCAGCCGCAACCGCGGACAGAACGCGCAGAACGGGAACGCGCAGAACGGCCAGGCGCAGAACGGCCAGGCGCAGTCCGCGCCCGCCGAGGCGCCGGCTGCCGAGCCCGCCAAGGCCGAGCCCGTGGACGAGCAGCAGGGTCAGGCCGGCGGCCGTGGCCGTCAGCGCAACAAGCGCCGGGGCACGCAGCCGGTCGGCGACGAGTTCGAGACCGAGATCGGCGAGGACGACGTCCTGATCCCGATCGCCGGCATCCTCGACGTGCTCGACAACTACGCGTTCGTGCGCACCTCGGGCTACCTGCCCGGCACGAGCGACGTCTACGTCTCGCTCGGCCAGGTCAAGAAGTACAACCTGCGCAAGGGCGACGCCGTCGTCGGCTCGATCAAGCAGCCGCGCGAGGGCGAGCAGTCGAGCCGTCAGAAGTACAACGCGCTCGTCAAGGTCGACGCGATCAACGGCCTGTCGGTCGAGGACGCGGCGACCCGGGTCGAGTTCGGCAAGCTCACGCCGCTGTACCCGCAGGAGCGCCTGCGCCTCGAGACCGCGCCCGAGAAGCTGACGCAGCGCATCATCGACCTCGTCGCCCCGATCGGCAAGGGCCAGCGCGGCCTCATCGTCGCGCCCCCGAAGGCGGGCAAGACGATCGTGCTGCAGCAGATCGCGAACGCGATCGCGATCAACAACCCCGAGGTGCACCTCATGGTCGTGCTCGTCGACGAGCGCCCCGAAGAGGTCACCGACATGCAGCGCACCGTGAAGGGCGAGGTCATCGCCTCGACCTTCGACCGCCCCGCCGAGGACCACACCACGGTCGCCGAGCTCGCCATCGAGCGCGCCAAGCGCCTGGTGGAGCTCGGTCGCGACGTCGTCGTGCTGCTCGACTCGATCACGCGCCTCGGCCGCGCCTACAACATCTCGGCGCCGACGTCGGGTCGCGTGCTCACCGGTGGTGTCGACGCGTCGGCCCTGTACCCGCCCAAGCGCTTCTTCGGCGCGGCGCGCAACATCGAGAACGGCGGATCGCTCACGATCCTCGCCACGGCGCTCGTCGAGACCGGCTCCAAGATGGACGACGTCATCTTCGAGGAGTTCAAGGGCACCGGAAACAGCGAGCTGCGCCTGAACCGCCAGCTCGCCGACAAGCGCATCTTCCCGGCGGTCGACGTCAACGCGTCGTCCACGCGTCGCGAAGAGATGCTGCTGTCGCCCGACGAGGTCAAGATCACCTGGAAGCTGCGCCGCGCCCTCGCCGGCCTCGAGCCCCAGCAGGCCCTCGAGGTCGTGCTCGGCAAGCTCAAAGAGACGCAGTCCAACGTCGAGTTCCTCGTGCAGATGCAGAAGTCGATCCCGGCGCCGGCGCGCGACAGCCACGGCGGCGGTCACAGCCACGCGCACGACAACAGCATCCGCTGACCCGTGTTCGAGTCCGTACGCGGCCTGATCGACGAGCACCGCGCGGTCCAGGAGGAGCTCTCGGACCCCGCGGTGCACGCCGACGCGGCGCGCGCGAAGCGGGTGAACCGGCGCTACGCCGAGCTCTCGCGCATCGTGAAGGCGCACGAGGACTGGCTGGCGGCATCCGATGATCTCGATGCCGCGCGCGAACTCGCGCGCGAGGACGACGCTTTCGCCGCCGAGATCCCGGCCCTCGAAGCCGGGCTCTCGGCGGCGCAGGAGAAGCTGCGCCGTCTGCTGATCCCGCGCGACCCCGACGACGCCCGCGACGTGATCATGGAGATCAAGCAGGGCGAGGGCGGTGCCGAATCGGCGTTGTTCGCGGCGGATCTGCTTCGCATGTACCTGCAGTACTCGGCGTCGAAGGGCTGGAAGACCGAGCTGCTCGAACGCAACGAGTCCGACCTCGGCGGCTACAAGGACGTCCAGGTCGCGATCAAGGGTTCGTCGTCCGATCCCGCGCAGGGCGTGTGGGCGCATCTCAAGTACGAGGGCGGCGTGCACCGCGTGCAGCGGGTGCCGGCGACCGAGTCGCAGGGCCGCATCCACACCTCGACCACTGGCGTGCTGGTGTTCCCCGAGGTCGACGAGCCGGAAGAGATCCACATCGACCCGAACGACCTGAAGATCGACGTCTTCCGCTCGTCGGGCCCCGGAGGACAGTCGGTGAACACGACGGACTCCGCGGTGCGCATCACGCACCTTCCGACCGGGATCGTGGTGTCGATGCAGAACGAGAAGTCGCAGCTGCAGAACCGCGAGGCCGGGATGCGCGTGCTGCGTGCCCGCCTGCTCGCCAAGCAGCAGGAGGAGCTGGAGGCGGCGGCATCCGACGCCCGCCGTTCGCAGATCCGCGGCATGGACCGCTCCGAGCGCATCCGCACGTACAACTTCCCCGAGAACCGCATCGCCGACCACCGCACCGGCTACAAGGCGTACAACCTCGACCAGGTGATGGACGGCGCTCTGGAGCCGATCATCGAGTCGGCGATCCAGGCCGACGAAGAGGCGCGGCTGGCTGCTCTCGGCACCGACTCCTGACGCCCCCGCGACACGGTCTGACACACGGCGGCGGCCGTCATCGGTGAGGGGATGCCGGACCACTAGGCTTCGAGCGTGCTCACGTTCCTCATCCGCGCCCTGATCTTCCTCGTGTCGGCGGCGCTCGGGCTCATCGCAGCCGACCTGATCCTGCCGGGGTTCTACCTGCACTGGAACGACTGGTGGGGCATCCTGCTGGCCGTCGTGATCTTCGCCGTGCTGCAGAGCATCCTCGCGCCCTGGCTGCTGAAGATCACGCGACGCCACGCGAACGCCCTGATCGGCGGTGTCGGCCTGCTCTCGACGTTCGTGGCGCTGCTGATCGCGGTGCTGATCCCGGCTGCGGGCATCGGCATCGACGGTGCGGTCGCCTGGATCATCGGCACGCTGATCGTCTGGCTCGTGACGGCGCTGGCCACGTGGCTGCTGCCCCCGCTGTTCATCAAGGACCAGGCCCAGAAGCGTCGCGGCTGACGCGACGGAATAGGGATTTCTCCCGATCCGGCCGGGCGTCTCAGGCGCCAGGCTGGATGGAATGATGGACGGTATGCAGGTCGGCAGCGTTCCACTGGTCGGTCGTCAGGCAGACCTCGACGCCCTGCGTGCCGAGGTCGGCAGCGTCGGCGACGTCGGTCGAACGGTCGTCGTATCGGGAGACGCCGGCATGGGCAAGACCCGCCTGCTGCGCGACTTCGCCGATGAGCTGGGCGGGGCAGAAGGGCGCGACGGTGTCATGGTGCTGCGTGGCGCCTGCATCGACACAGGGTCGGGCCCGGCGCCGCTGACGGCGGTCACCGATCTGGTGCGCGCTCTGGTCGACGCGCTCGGCGTCGATGCGGTGCGCGCGGCTGCCGGCCCTGGTGCGGACGCGCTCGGCGTGCTCGTGCCGTCTCTCGCCGAAGCCCCGGCCGACACCGCGCGCCTCGCCGACGTCGTGGTGGAGTTGTTCTCGCAGCTGGCTCGCACGCGCCGCCTCGTTGTCATCGTGGAAGACCTGCACTGGGCAGACGGCACGACGTGCGAGATCGTGGCGCGGATCGTGCGGCGCACCGCCGCGCTGCCCCTGTTCGTCGTGCTCACGTACCGCACCGACGACATGGGGCGGCGGCATCCGCTTCGCCCGATCCTCGCCGAGCTCGACCGGTCACGGCTGCTCACGCACCGCCCGCTCGCCCGGCTCAGCCCCGTCGAGGTCGGCGCCCTCGCCAACGCGGTGTCGGGCGAGACCCTGGCCGCGGGCGTGCTGCACGACATCGCGGCGCGCAGCGACGGCATCCCGTTCTACGTCGAAGAGCTCGCGAGCTTCTCGGGCGAGCGGCTGCCGGTGTCGCTGCGCGACGTGCTGCTGCTGCGTTACGAGCGGATGGATGCCGCAGCCCGCCGGTTCACCCGCATCCTGGCCACGGGTGGGGTCGAGGTGCCCCATCCTGTGCTGCGCGCGGTGTTCGACGACGACGAGGACGCCCTCGAGACCTCGGTGCGCTCAGCCGTGGACGCGCAGATCGTGGTGATCCGCGACGACGCGTATGCGTTCCGGCATGCGCTCATGCAGGAGGCGGTGTACGACGAGCTGCTGCCGACGGAGCGCACGCGCCTGCACACCGCGTACGCGGCGGCCCTGGAGGCCCTGCCGCCGACGCCGCGCGTGCTCGCTGACATCGCGCACCACTGGCGCGCGGCGCACGTGCCCGACCGCGCCCTGGCCGCGGCGGTCGCCGCGCAGGCCGCGGCAAGCGGCGCATCGGCGTGGTCGACGGCCGCCGAGACGGGGGAGCGCGCGCTCGAGCTGTGGAACGCGGTGCCCGACCCCGAGCGGGTGAGCGGGATGCCGCGGGCCGAGGTGCTGCGCCGCACCGCGGCCGCGCTCGTGTCGGCGAACCGCCTGGAGCGGGCTGTCGAGTTCGCCCGTGACGCCGTCGACACGTGGCCGGCGGACGACCCGGTCGGGCAGGCGGCGATGCTGGGCGAGCTGGCCACCACCGAGTTCCAGTCCGGCGCCTCGGACGGCACGTCGAGCATCGCGCGTGCGCTGGAGCTGCTCGGCGACGACCCGCGCCACGATGTGCAGCGGGCCGGTCTGCTGGTGACGTCGGCGCGCGTGCAGATGATGAGCGGCGATCAGCGCGTGGGGCGCGAGATCGCGCTCGTCGCCCAGGCGACGGCGGAGCCCGCCGCCACGGCCGGCGATCCGGTCGCGGCCGAGCTCGTCGCGCACGCCATGCTCATCGCCGCCACCTGCGGCACGAGCGGCGGCGACCCCGGGGCCGTCGAGGACTTCGAGAAGGCGCGTCCGCACGCCGAGGGGTTCGTGCGCGCGATGATGCGCTACTTCATCAACTACTCCAACTCGCTCATGCTGGTCGGCCGCTACGACGACGCCGTGGCCGTGGCGCGCGAGGGCATGGAGTACGCGCGGGCCCACCGCTCCGATCGCGGGGCACAGGTCATGGTCGAAGCGAACGCGATCGAGGCGCTCATGTACAGCGGGCGCCTGGAGACGGCGGCCGACCTCGGAGCGGGGCTGCTGCCCCTCATCGAGGCGAGTCTGTACTCCGCGTTCCTGCGTGAGCGCCTGCTGTGCCTGGCGCTGTGGCGCGGCCGTGTCGACGAGGCCGAAGCGGCGCTCAGCGCCGCGCGCGAAGAGCTCGACGCGTTCGGGGCGTACGAATTCCAGACGCGCCTGGGCATGGCATACGACCTGGGGATGCTCGCGCTGGCCCGCGGCGATGCGCACCAGGCCCTCCGGCATGCCTCGGCGGCGCTGACGACGGCAGGCTCAGCGGCCCTTGCCCTGCCGCTCGCGGCGGTCGCGGCGCGTGCGACAGCCCTCCTGCGCGAACGCGGCGAGGACGCCGACATCGAGCCGTACCGCGAGATCGTGCGCGGCTGGCGCGGCTGGGAGATCACGCCGCTGTGGGCCGCCGTGTTCGCCGCCGAACTCGGCGAGGGGCCCTGGAGCGCTGCGACGACGGGCACCGGGCCCGCGTACCTCCGCGCCTATGCGCGGGTGCGCCACGGCGAGGACGTGCTCGCGGCCGGAGACCGTGTCGCGGCGCGAGACGCGCTGACCGATGCGATCGCGTACGCGGACGAGCTCGGCGCGGCGGGCCTCGTGCAGCGAGCCCGTGAGGTGATGACGGATGCCGGCCTCACCGGCACTGCGTCCGCGTCGGTGCTGACCGCCCGCGAGGAGCAGGTGCTCGAGCTCGTGGCGGCCGGTCTTAGCAACAGCGAGATCGCCGCGCGGCTCTACATCAGCGCCAAGACGGTGTCGGTGCACGTCTCGGCGGTGCTGCGCAAGCTGGACGTGCCCTCGCGCACGGCCGCTGCAGCCGTGTACCGCCGCGGGGCGGCGTGAGCGTCAGATGAAGTACTCAGGGGTCGTCAGCAGTGCGCGCGTGTCGTCGCCGATGCGGCGGGCGCGGGGCTTGGCCGGCACCCCCACCAGCACGCTGTCGGCGGGGGCGTCCTTCGTGACCACCGCGTTGGCGCCGATCACAGAGCCCTCGCCGATCGTGATCGGGCCGAGCACCTTCGCGCCGGCGCCGATGGCCACGCCGTCCTCGATCGTGGGGTGACGCTTGCCGCCCTCGCGCTGACGGCCGCCCAGGGTGACGCCGTGGTAGAGCATGACGTCGTCGCCCACCTCGGCGGTCTCGCCGATCACGACGCCCATGCCGTGGTCGATGAAGAAGCGGCGGCCGATCGTCGCCCCCGGGTGGATCTCGATGCCGGTCAGCCAGCGGGTGACCTGCGATCCGGCGCGTGCGACGAAGCGGAAGTCGCGGACCCACAGCGCGTGCCACACCCGGTGGGCCCAGATGGCGTGGAGCCCGGGGTAGAGGACGGCGATCTCGACGCCGGAGCGGGCGGCCGGGTCGCGGAGCTTGGCAGCGGCGACGTCCTCGCGGACGCGCGCGAAGAATCCGAGGCGCACCTCGCTCACTTGCCGCCCTCCTCGGGGTCGCGCAGATGCGCGTACAGCGCGGTCGACAGGTAGCGCTCGCCCGAGTCGGGCACGATCACCACGAAGCGCTTGCCGGCCGATTCGGGCCGCGCGGCGATCTGCAGCGCGGCCGAGACGGCGGCACCGGCCGACATCCCGGCGAGGATGCCCTCGCGGGTCGCGAGGTCGCGCGCGACCTGGATCGCGTCGTCGAACTCGGCGTCGAACACCTCGTCGACGACGGAGAGGTCCAGCACGTCGGGCACGAAGTTGGGACCGATGCCCTGGATGCGGTGCCCGCCGGCGCGCCCCTCGGTGAGCACGGGGGAGTCCTTCGGCTCGACGAGCACGACCTTGACGTCGGGGTTGCGCTCCTTGAGCACCTGGCCGACGCCGGTGACGGTGCCGCCGGTGCCCGAGCCGGCGACGAACACGTCGACATGCCCGTCGGTGTCGCGCCAGATCTCCTCGGCGGTCGTCCTGCGGTGGATCGCCGCGTTCGCCTCGTGCTCGAACTGCCGCGCGAGCACGGCGCCCGGTCGCTCGGCGGCGATGCGCTGCGCGGTCTCGACGGCCTCGGTCATGCCCTTGTACGGATCGGTGAGCACCAGTTCGGCGCCGTACGCCTTCAGCAGCGCGCGCCGCTCCTTCGACATCGATGCGGGCATCGTGAGCACCACGTTGTAGCCGCGCGCGGCGCCGATCAGGGCGAGCGCGATGCCGGTGTTGCCGCTCGTGGACTCCACGATCGTGCCGCCCGGCTGCAGCTCTCCCGACTGCTCGGCCGCCTCGATGAGGGCGTAGCCGAGGCGGTCCTTCACCGATGAGCCGGGGTTGTAGAACTCGAGCTTGACGAGGATCTCGGCGTCGAGGCCCTCGGTGAGCGCGTTGAGCCGCACCAGCGGGGTGTCGCCGAACGCGGTCGTGATGTCGGGATGGATGCCGGGCACGGGTGCTCCCAGTTCTCGGGGTGAGCGCAGCTCATATGGACAGACGACGACGGCGCGACGGCGTCCGACCGGAGTCGGTCACGCCGTCGCGCCGTCGTCGTGACGGGTCAATCTTCGCGCAGATCCTCGAAGAGCGCGGTCGACAGGTAGCGCTCGCCCGTGTCGGGCGTGACGACGACGATCTTCTTGCCGGCGTTCTCGGGACGCTTCGCGACCTGGATGGCGGCCCACACGGCAGCACCGCTGGAGATGCCGACGAGGATGCCCTCGCCTGCAGCCAGCGCGCGCGACGTCGAGATCGCGTCGTCGAACTCGACAGTGACGACCTCGTCGTACACGGTGGTGTCGAGAATCGGCGGCACGAAGTTCGGGCCGATGCCCTGGATCTTGGCGGGACCGGGCGTGCCGGTCGACAGCAGCGGCGAGGCCGACGGCTCGACGGCGACGACGCGCACGTCGGGCTTGCGCTCCTTCAGCACCTGACCCACGCCCGTGATGGTGCCGCCCGTGCCGATGCCGGCGACGAAGATGTCGACGTCGCCGTCGGTGTCGCGCCAGATCTCCTCGGCGGTGGTCTTGCGGTGGATGAGGCGGTTGGCCTCGTTCTCGAACTGCTTGGCGAGGATCGCGCCCGGCGTCTCGGCGGCGATGCGCTCGGCCTCGGCGACGGCGCCCTTCATGCCGCCGGCGGGATCGGTGAGCACGAGCTCGGCGCCGAAGGCCTTGAGCAGCAGACGGCGCTCGACCGACATCGACGACGGCATCGCAAGGATGACCTTGTAGCCGCGCGCGGCGCCGACCAGGGCGAGCGCGATGCCGGTGTTGCCGCTCGTCGCCTCGACGATCGTGCCGCCGGGCTGCAGCGCGCCCGACGCCTCGGCGGCGTCGACGATGGCGATGCCCAGGCGGTCCTTGACGCTCGAACCCGGGTTGTAGAACTCGAGCTTGGCGTAGACCTCGGCTCCGGCGCCGTCCGTCACACGGTTGAGGCGGACGAGCGGGGTGTTGCCGAAAGCAGCGGTGATATCGGAGTGGATGCCGGGCATGTCGGGCCTTTCGCAGGGTTCACGGCAGATCGGACCCAGCCTAGAACCCGGGCTCGGCCGTGAGTCCTTGTGTGACACGCACGCGAAATAGAGTGGATCGGCCATGACTTCCTCGACACCCGCCACGCCGCTCGCCGAGGCGCTCCGCCGCGCCGCCGACCGCCTCGCCGCCGCCGGCGTCCCCGACCCGGCCGTCGACGCCGAGCTGCTGCTCGGATTCGTGATCGGCACGGGCCGCGGGGGAGTGCAGGCGGCGGCGATCCGGGGCGACGTGCTCGCTCCCGCCGACGCCGAGCGGCTCGACGAGCTCGTGGCGCGCCGCGCGACGCGCGAGCCGCTGCAGCACCTGACCGGCACCGCGCCCTTCCGTCACCTCGAGCTGCGGGTGGGACCGGGCGTGTTCGTGCCGAGGCCTGAGACCGAGGTCGTCGCGCAGCTGGCGATCGACGCGCTGCGGGCGGCGGCATCCCCTTCTCCGATCGCGGTGGACCTCGGCACGGGCTCCGGCGCGATCGCCCTCGCGATGGCCACCGAAGTCCCGCACGCCCAGGTGTATGCGGCCGAGAACTCGGTCGACGCCTTCGTCTGGACCACGCAGAACTTCGCCGAGACCGGCGCCGGCAACGCGCATCTCGCCTTCATCGATCTGGCGCACGCGTTCCCCGAGCTCGACGGCACGGTGTCGGTGGTCGCGTCGAACCCTCCTTATGTTCCGGATGCCGCCATCCCGCGAGATCCCGAGGTCCGGTTCTTCGACCCGCCGGCGGCGCTGTACGGGGGAGAGGACGGCCTCGACGTCGTGCGCGTGCTGAGCGGTGTGGGTCTGCGCCTCGCGCACCCCGGCGGCGTGATCGTGATCGAGCACGGGGAGTGGCAGGGCGAGGCGATCCGGGGCATCCTCGAGGCCGACGGATGGCGGGCCGCCGCGACGCACCCCGATCTCACGATGCGCGACCGCGCGACCACGGCGCTCCGTCCGTGAGCTCCTGGACGGGCGCGCGGGGGTTCCTGACCGCGCGCGGCTAAACTATCCGGCGATATGTCCCCCATCTTCGACTGCCGTGATGAGGCGCAGCTGCTCTCGGGCATGCGCCAGGCGCGCCAGGCCATCGGCCGCGGCGAGCTCGTCGTGATCCCCACCGACACCGTCTACGGCGTGGCCGCCGACGCCTTCGACCACCAGGCGGTGGCGCGGCTCCTGGCTGCCAAGGGCCGAGGCCGCCAATCCCCGCCGCCGGTGCTCGTCGCCGGCGTCGCGACGCTGCGCGCCCTCGTGGCCGAGGTGCCCGAGCCGATCGAGCGCCTCGTCGAGGAGTTCTGGCCCGGCGGCCTGACCATCGTGCTGCCCGCGCAGCCGTCCCTGTCGTGGGACCTCGGTGAGACGCGCGGCACGGTCGCGGTGCGCATGCCCGCGCACCGGATCGCCCTGGAGCTGCTCGAAGAGACCGGCCCCCTCGCCGTCTCCAGTGCCAACCTGACCGGCATGGCCGCCGGCATCACGCCCGAGGACGCCCGCGACATGCTGAAGGACTCCGTCGCCGTATACCTCGGCGACGGACCGTCCAAGGACGGCATCCCCTCGACGATCATCGACGCGACCAGGCTCGTCGGCGCGGCGGCGGCAGACGACCCCGAGGCGGACGCCGGGCCGCGCGTCACCGTGCTGCGGGAGGGAGCGGTCAGCCGCGCCCAGCTGCGCGGCGTGCTGGGCGACCTGCTCGAGGCCGACCCCGACGCGCAGCCGGAGCCCGACGGCTCGTGAAACAGTACGTCTTCACGATCATCCTGACGGCGGCCGTCACCTTCATCCTGTCGTGGGCCGTGTGGCGGCTCAGCCTCAAGTACAAGCTGTACCCGGGCATCCGCGAGCGCGACGTCCACAAGACCCCGACCCCGCGCCTCGGCGGCATCGCCATGTTCCTGGGCGTCGTGGCGGCCTTCGCGGTGTCGTCGCAGCATCCCTTCTTCGCCATCGTGTGGGCGCAGCCCCAGCAGATCTACGCGCTGCTGGGCGCGACCGCGCTGATCGTGATCGTGGGCGTGGCCGACGACCTGTGGGACCTGGACTGGATGATCAAGCTCGGCGCCCAGTTCCTCGCCGCCGGCGTGATCGCGTGGTTCGGCCAGCTGCAGATCTACTCGCTGCCGATCGGCGGGCTCGCCATCGGATCGAGTTGGGTGAGCTTCACGCTCACGGTGTTCTCGATCGTCGTGGTGATGAACGCGGTGAACTTCATCGACGGCCTCGACGGACTGGTCGCGGGCGTCTGCCTCATCGCCAACGGCGTGTTCTTCGCGTACTCGTACATGGTGGTGCGCGACACCGGCGCCAGCACGTTCTTCAACCTGGCGTCCTTCATAGCGGCGGTGCTGGTCGGTGCGTGCATCGGCTTCCTGCCGCTGAACTGGAGTCCCGCGAAGCTGTTCATGGGGGATGCCGGAGCCCTCATGCTGGGGCTCCTCATGGCCTGCTCCGCCATCGCCCTGACCGGCAACTTCACGCCCGCGATGGTCGGCGACAACGACGAGTTCGGCCGTTCGCAGCTGCTGGGTGCCTTCATCCCGATCCTGCTGCCGGTGGTGGTGGTGCTGCTGCCGCTGCTGGACTTCGGACTGGCCGTCGTGCGGCGCATGAGCAAGGGCAAGTCGCCGTTCTCGCCCGACCGCAAGCACCTGCACCACCGCATGCTCGACATGGGGCACTCCGACCGCGACGCCGTGCTGATCTTCTACGCGTGGACGGCGCTGGTGAGCCTGTCGGTGCTGCTGATGTACATCGGCACCACCCTGGAGTGGCCCGGCGACTACCTGTTCGGCGTGCTGTACGGCGTGGTGGGCATCGCCGCCTGCCTCGTCGTGACCTTCACGCCCTCGCGCCGGCGGCCGGCGGTCGCGGCATCCGATCCCGGACCCGAGCCCGGCGCGGCACCCGACCACACGATCCCGCCCTATCCCGCGACCGAGGAGGCCGCCCGATGAGCCCCAGCCCCGTCTCCAGCACCCCGATCCTGCGCACCGTCCTGGTGTGGTCGGGATCCGTCACCGCTGCCCTCGCCGTCGTCGGCGCGATCGTCGGCTATCTCGTGGCCGGCGTCGACGGCCTGTGGAGCGCACTGGCCGGCGTGCTGATCGCCGCGCTGTTCCTCGGGATCACGGCCGCCAGCATCCTCATCGCCAACCGCTGGTTCGGCGACGCGCTGTACGTCCCGATCTTCTTCGGGATCGTCCTGGGCGGCTGGCTCCTCAAGTTCGTCGTGTTCCTCATCGCGCTGTTCGTCCTGCGCGACCAGCCGTGGATCGTCGGGCCGGTGTTCTTCGTCGCCCTCGTCGTGAGCGTGCTCGCGTCGCTCGCGATCGACGTCATCGTGATGATCCGCATGCGCGTCCCGGTCGTCGACACGGAGCTTCCGAGCGATCCGGACGCGGGCGACCGCACCGATGATTCCGGCGCGGGTGCTTGACGTCCGATCGATGCAGGCGTAAAAGGGGCCGAACGGATTCAGCGAGCTCTCAAGTTTGATAGGCTGAACACGCGCCCGCCCGCGTGCCTCTCACCTGCCTGAATCGGATGGCGAGTGGTGGCGGCGGAGTGACGCTCACCGACCATCGTCGCAACGGTTCTTACCGGTGCCCCGAAGCTGGAGCCAGCGCTGTCTATTCATGCTGCGACCCTGATCGCCCCCTTTGCCACGGATGAACCGCCCGTGTTCCACGGTCCGTCGATCGACGAGTTCTTCCCTCCGGTCCTCTTCGATGCGTTCGGTGTCATCCCTGTCACGCGCATCCATCTGATCCAGTTCATCGCGGTGATCGCGATCGTGCTGGTCTTCTGGATCGGCACGCGCCGGATGAAGGTCGTCCCCGGCCGCTTCCAGAGCCTCGTCGAGATGGGTCTGGACTTCGTCCGGGTGAACGTCGCCGAAGACCTCCTGGGCAAGAAGGACGGCGCCCGCTTCCTGCCGATCCTCACGACGATGTTCTTCATGATCCTGTTCATGAACCTGACGGGCATCATCCCGTTCCTGAACCTCGCCGGCACCGCGATCATCGCGGTCCCGCTGCTGCTCGCCCTGATCAGCTACGTGACGTTCATCTACGCGGGCGTCAAGAAGAGCCCCAAGAACTTCTTCAAGAACTCGCTGTTCCCCTCCGGCGTGCCGCCGTTCCTCTACATCATCGTGACGCCGCTCGAGTTCATCTCGACGTTCATCATCCGGCCGGTCACGCTGACCCTGCGACTGCTGATGAACATGATGGTCGGGCACCTGATGCTCGTCCTGTTCTTCTCGGCGACGCAGTTCTTCCTCTTCACGATGGGCGGCTGGTGGTCGGCGCTGGCCGCCGGCAGCCTGGCCTTCGGCCTCGCCTTCACCGTGTTCGAGATCCTGGTGGCCGTCCTCCAGGCCTACGTCTTCACCATCCTCACCGCGGTCTACATCCAGCTCGCGGTGGCTGAAGAGCACTGAGCGGGCGGGCTCTCGCCCTCCCACCCAACCGAAAGGAAACACCCCGTGGACGCAACTACGGTTCTCGCTGAAGTTCAGGGTTCGATCGCGACCGTCGGTTACGGTCTCGCCGCCATCGGCCCCGCCATCGGCGTCGGCATCGTCGTCGGCAAGACGATCGAGGGCGTCGCCCGGCAGCCCGAGCTGGCCGGTCGCCTGCAGGTCCTGATGTGGATCGGTATCGCCTTCACCGAGGCGCTCGCCTTCATCGGCATCGCGACCGCCTTCATCTTCGGCTACTGATCCGCCCAACCAGTCCTAAGGAGACAGGATGCTGAACGCTCTTGTCACGTACGCTGCCGAGGAGGCAGAGGCTCCCAACCCTCTGATCCCCGCGTGGTACGACATCATCTGGTCGGCCGTCTGCTTCATCATCATCCTCTTCGTGTTCTGGAAGGTCGCCCTTCCCCGCATGAAGAAGATGCTCGACGAGCGCTCCGCGGCGATCGAGGGCAACATCGCCAAGGCCGATGAGGCCCAGCGCAAGGCCGAGGCCGCGCTCGAGGAGTACACCTCGCAGCTCGCCGAGGCGCGCAAGGAGGCCGGTGAGATCCGCGATGCCGCCCGTGAGGACGGCAAGAAGATCGTCGCCGAGGCGAAGGACACCGCTTCGGCGGAGGCCGCCCGCCTGACCTCGACCGCTCACGCGCAGATCGAGGCCGAGCGCCAGACCGCGCTCGTGTCGCTGCGCAGCGAGGTGGGCACGCTCGCCCTCGACCTGGCCGGCGGCGTCATCGGCGAGACCCTCGCGGACGACGCGAAGGCTCAGGCCGTCGTCGACCGCTTCCTCGCAGAGCTCGAAGAGTCCGAAGGGGCCAAGGCGTAATGGGCAGCGCGACCACTCAGGCCCTCGCGGCGACGACCGCGGCGCTCGACGCCGCGACCGGCGTCGACCTCGACGTCGCCCGCGAGCTCTTCGCCGCGGCACGCGCCGTGGGCGACTCGTCGCAGCTGAGCGGCGCGCTGGCCGACTCCGCCGCGCCGGCGGATGCTCGCCGCCAGGTCGTGGCAGCCGTCTTCGGCGGTGCCGTGAAGCCCACGACGGCGTCGCTGCTGACGACCGCCGTCGCGCAGCGCTGGTCGACCGCCGACGACCTCATCGACGGCATCGAAGAGCTCGCGGTGCGCGCGGCGGCCGTGGCCGACGCGGACGCCGACGTCGAGGCCGAGCTGTTCGCGTTCTCGCGGACGGTGGCAGACAACCCCGAGCTCGAGCTCGCGCTCGGGAGCCGTCTCGGCGACTCCGCCGCGAAGGGCACGCTCGTCGAGTCGCTGCTGAAGGGCCGCGCGAGCGCAGGGGCGACGCTGATCGCGGCGTCCCTCGTCCGCCAGCCCCGTGAGCGTCGCGTACGGCAGCTGCTGTCGCGCGCGACCAAGCTGGTCGCCGACCAGCGCGGCCGTGCGGTCGCGACGGTCGTCGCGGCGGCGCCGCTGAGCGCTGCGCAGCGCGACCGGCTCACCGCGGCGCTGACGAAGCGCTACGGCACGCGGGTCTCGCTCAACACGATCGTCGACCCGACGGTCGTCGGCGGACTGCGCGTCCAGATCGCGGACGACGTGATCGACGCAAGCGTCTCGTCGCGTCTGGCCGACCTCCGTCAGCGGCTCGCCGGCTGACACAGACTTCCCGCCACCGGCGGAGACTTCGGGGCCGAGGCCCCATGAACGAAGGAAAACAATGGCAGATCTCTCTATCAGCCCCGACGTCATCCGTGACGCGCTGAAGGACTTCGTCGCCGCCTACGAGCCCTCGGGGGCTGCGGCCACCGAGGTCGGCACCGTCATCGACGCCGCAGACGGCATCGCGCACATCGAGGGCCTGCCGGGTGTCATGGCGAACGAGCTCGTGACGTTCGCGGACGGCACCCAGGGCCTCGCCCTCAACCTCGACGAGCACGAGATCGGCACGGTCGTGCTCGGCGACTTCGCCGGCATCGAGGCCGGCCAGCAGGTCACCCGCACGGGTGAGGTGCTCTCGGTCGCCGTCGGCGACGGCTACCTCGGCCGTGTCGTCGACCCGCTCGGCAACCCGATCGACGGCCTCGGCGAGATCGCCACCGTCGGCCGCCGCGCTCTCGAACTGCAGGCGCCCGGCGTCATGCAGCGCAAGTCGGTGCACGAGCCCCTGCAGACGGGCATCAAGGCCATCGACGCGATGATCCCGGTCGGCCGCGGCCAGCGCCAGCTCATCATCGGCGACCGCCAGACCGGCAAGACGGCCATCGCGATCGACACGATCATCAACCAGCGCTCCAACTGGGAGTCGGGCGACGTCAACAAGCAGGTCCGCTGCATCTACGTCGCGATCGGCCAGAAGGGCTCCACGATCGCGGCCGTCAAGGGCGCGCTCGAGGACGCCGGCGCGATGGAGTACACCACCATCGTGGCCGCTCCCGCCTCGGACCCCGCCGGCTTCAAGTACCTCGCGCCGTACACCGGCTCGGCCATCGGCCAGCACTGGATGTACGAGGGCAAGCACGTCCTCATCATCTTCGACGACCTGTCGAAGCAGGCCGAGGCCTACCGCGCCGTGTCGCTGCTGCTGCGCCGCCCGCCGGGCCGCGAAGCGTACCCCGGCGACGTCTTCTACCTGCACTCGCGTCTGCTCGAGCGTTGCGCGAAGCTCTCGGACGAGCTGGGCGCCGGTTCGATGACGGGTCTGCCCATCATCGAGACCAAGGCCAACGACGTCTCGGCGTACATCCCGACCAACGTGATCTCGATCACCGACGGCCAGATCTTCCTGCAGTCCGACCTGTTCAACGCCAACCAGCGTCCCGCGGTCGACGTGGGCATCTCGGTCTCGCGCGTCGGCGGTGACGCCCAGGTCAAGTCGATCAAGAAGGTCTCCGGCACGCTCAAGCTCGAGCTCGCCCAGTACCGCTCGCTCGAGGCGTTCGCGATGTTCGCCTCGGACCTGGACGCGGCATCGCGTCGTCAGCTCGCCCGTGGCGCGCGCCTGACCGAGCTGCTCAAGCAGCCGCAGTACTCGCCGTACCCGGTCGAGGAGCAGGTCGTCTCGGTCTGGGCCGGCACCAACGGCAAGCTCGACACGATCGAGGTCGAGGACGTGCTGTCGTTCGAGCGCGAGCTGCTGGACTACCTGCGTCGCAACACGACGATCCTCGACACGCTGCGTGAGACGAACGTCCTGGACGACGACACTGTCGCCGAGCTCAGCGCGAAGACCGACGAGTTCATCCTCGAGTTCCGCGCCGGCAAGGGCCAGGCGATCGGCAAGCCGGGCCACGAAGAGGTCGCGGCGGCCGAGGCCGAAGACGTGAACCAGGAGAAGATCGTCAAGGGCCGCCGCTAAGGCGGGCCTGGGCTACCACCATGGGCGCACAACTCCGGGTCTACAAGCAGAAGATCAGCTCTGCTCAGACGACCAAGAAGATCACGAAGGCGATGGAACTCATCGCGGCTTCGCGCATCCAGAAGGCGATGGCGCGTGTGCGCGCGTCGTCGCCCTTCGCGCGGGCCGTGACGAGGGCCGTCTCCGCCGTGGCGACGCACTCCAACGTCGACCACCCGCTGACCGTCGAACGTGAGACGATCCGCCGCTCCGCCGTCGTGATCTTCTCGTCGGACCGAGGCCTGGCGGGCGCGTTCAACTCCCAGATCCTCCGTGAGGGCCTCGAGCTCGCGCAGCTGCTGCGCGAGCAGGGCAAGGAGCCGGTGTTCTACCTGGTCGGCCGCAAGGCCGTCGGGTACTTCCAGTTCCGCCGCATGGAGAGCGCAGGGGAGTGGACGGGTGACACCGACACGCCTCATTTCTCGACCGCGGAAGAGATCGCGGCGGCACTGCTGGACGCGTACGACCGCGGTGGTGACACCGGTGGCGTCGACGAGATCCACCTCGTCTACAACCGCTTCGTCAGCATGATGACGCAGTCTCCCGAGACGGTGCGCATGCTCCCGCTCGAGGTCGTCGAGGCCGAAGAGGACTCTTCGGCGCAGGTCTACCCGCTCTACGAGTTCGAGCCGGATGCCGCGACGGTCCTCGACGCGCTCCTGCCGGTGTACATCCAGAGCCGCGTCTTCAACGCGCTGCTGCAGTCGTCGGCGGCGAAGCACGCCGCGACGCAGAAGGCGATGAAGTCCGCCAGCGACAACGCCGACAAGCTCATCACCGACTACACGCGCCTGCGCAACAACGCGCGCCAGGCCGAGATCACGCAGCAGATCGCCGAGATCGTCGGCGGCGCCGACGCGCTGGCGTCGGGCAAGTGACGTAAAGACCACACGAAAGAGAAGAAGCCATGAGCCTCACCGCTGAAGAGACAGGCGCCAAGACCGGGACGTCGGTTGTTGGCCGCGTCGCCCGCGTCACCGGCCCCGTCGTCGACATCGAGTTCCCGCACGACTCGATCCCCGACATCTACAACGCGCTCAAGACGACGATCACGATCGACGGCGAGTCAGCCGAGATCACGCTCGAGGTCGCTCAGCACCTCGGCGACGACCTCGTCCGCGCGATCTCGCTCAAGCCCACCGACGGCATGGTCCGCGGCCAGGAGGTGCGCGACACCGGCGGCCCCATCACGGTCCCCGTCGGCGACGTCACCAAGGGCAAGGTGTTCAACGTCACGGGTGACGTCCTGAACGCCGCTCCAGGCGAGACCGTCGAGGTCACCGAGCGCTGGGGCATCCACCGCCAGGCGCCGTCGTTCGACCAGCTCGAGTCCAAGACCGAGATGTTCGAGACCGGCATCAAGTCGATCGACCTCCTGACCCCCTACGTGCAGGGTGGAAAGATCGGCCTCTTCGGTGGTGCGGGCGTCGGCAAGACGGTCCTGATCCAGGAGATGATCCAGCGCGTCGCGCAGGACCACGGTGGTGTGTCGGTGTTCGCCGGTGTCGGCGAGCGTACCCGTGAGGGCAACGACCTCATCGGCGAGATGGAGGAGGCGGGCGTCTTCGACAAGACCGCGCTCGTCTTCGGCCAGATGGACGAGCCGCCCGGGACGCGTCTGCGCGTCGCCCTGTCGGCGCTGACGATGGCGGAGTACTTCCGCGACGTCCAGAAGCAGGACGTGCTGCTGTTCATCGACAACATCTTCCGCTTCACGCAGGCGGGCTCCGAGGTGTCGACGCTGCTCGGCCGCATGCCCTCCGCGGTGGGCTACCAGCCGAACCTGGCCGACGAGATGGGCATCCTGCAGGAGCGCATCACCTCGACGCGCGGCCACTCGATCACGTCGCTGCAGGCGATCTACGTCCCCGCCGACGACTACACCGACCCGGCGCCGGCGACCACGTTCGCGCACCTCGACGCGACCACCGAGCTCTCGCGTGAGATCGCGTCGAAGGGTCTGTACCCGGCCATCGACCCGCTCACCTCGACGAGCCGCATCCTGGACCCGCGCTACATCGGCGAGGACCACTACCGCGTCGCCACCGCCGTGAAGCAGATCCTCCAGAAGAACAAGGAGCTCCAGGAGATCATCGCGATCCTCGGTGTCGACGAGCTCTCGGAAGAGGACAAGATCGTCGTCGCCCGCGCGCGCCGCATCCAGCAGTTCCTCTCGCAGAACACCTACATGGCGAAGAAGTTCACCGGTGTCGAGGGTTCGACGGTTCCGATCAAGGAGACCATCGAGTCGTTCGACGCGATCGTCAAGGGCGAGTTCGACCACGTCGCCGAGCAGGCGTTCTTCAACGTCGGCGGCATCTCCGACGTCGAAGAGCAGTGGGCGCGCATCCAGAAGGAGAACGGCTGATCATGCCGCTCAACGTCAGCCTCGTCTCCGCCGACGCGGAGGTCTGGTCGGGTGAGGCCTCGCTCGTGGTCGCCAAGACCGTCGAGGGCGAGATCGGCTTCATGACCGGTCACGAGCCGGTGCTCGCGATCCTGGCCGAAGGTCAGGTGCGCATCACCGAGACCTCGGGCACGAAGATCATCGCGAACGCGCAGGACGGCTTCCTCTCGATGGAGGGTGACGAGCTCACCATCGTGGCCGGCAACGCCGCACTGATCTCCTGAGGCCCGTTCCTCTCTGAAACGCCCCGAGCCGCTCGTCGGCTCGGGGCGTTTCGCCTGCCCGCCCCCGACCAGAAGGCCCCTCATGCTGATCCTGCTGCCGCCGTCCGAGACCAAGCGCGCCGGGGGAGTAGCGCGCCCGCTCGACGTCACACGGCTGGCGCTGCCGACGCTGGCACCGCAGCGCGAGGCCGTCGTCGACGCGCTCGTGGCCCTTTCGGCGGACGAAGAGGCCGCAGCCCGTGCGCTCAAGCTCGGTCCGAAGCAGCATGGCGAGATCGCCGTGAACGCGGCGCTGCGCGACGCGCCGACCATGCCTGCCGTGGACCGCTACACCGGCGTGCTGTACGACGCGCTGGGCGCGGCATCCCTCACTCCCGCAGCCCGACGCTGGGTGGGCGCCCACGTCCTCGTCCACTCGGCGCCGTTCGGCCCGGTGGGCGCGCTCGACCCGATCCCGGCGTACCGGCTGGGTGCGGGGACGTCGCTTCCGGGCGTGCCCGCACTGCGACGGCTGTGGTCCGACGCGGTGTCGTCGGCGCTCGGGGAGCTCGAACCGCGGTTCGTGCTCGACCTGCGCTCCGAGGCCTACGCGGCGCTCGGACCTGTGCCGGACGGCATCCCGAGCCGATACGTGCGCGTCGTCGACGAAGGGTCAGACGGAGCCGTGCGCGCGCTCAACCACTTCAACAAGCACGCCAAGGGCGCGCTCGTTCGCCGGCTCGCTGACGAGCGTCCGCGGATCTCGTCGGCGGCCGGCTTCGTGCGATGGGCGGATGCCGCCGGCCTGCGTGTGCGCGAGGCCGCCGCCGGCGAGCTCGAGCTGTTCGCCTGACACTTCGACAGGCTCAGGGACCGGTCGCTGAGCCTGCCGAAGGGTCAGTGCTTGGTGTGCTGCGCCGTGCGCTCGGTGTTCTCGGCGATCGCGATGAGGGCGACCACACCCTCGATGATGAACCTGAGCAGGATCACCGCGAGGAAGGTCAGCACCGGCACGACGATGATCGTCGCGAGGAGGGCGCTGATGCCGGCCCCGGGGTTGAACCACATCATCGAGATGCCGCTCAGGATGCCGCCCACGAAGTAGACCACGAACCCGATGCCGATCGCGATGAGGCCCACGAGGTAGAACACGCTCGCCAGGCGTCGCGTGATGAACGTGCGGAACGACAGGTCGAACAGCGCGGCGAAGAACCCCTTGCCGACGTCGGTCACCTCGCCGACGACGGGCGGAACACCGGTGTCGTCCGGGTCCGCAGCGGAGGGGGTGGATGCCGGGGTCTGCGCCGCCGCGGCGGCCGCCGTCTGGTCGGGCAGCGGGGGCGGAGTAGGGGCTGACGGTGTCGGGTCGGTCATGGGTGGCCCTTCGGTCGGGGAATTGTGCTCAGGCTATCCACCGCCGCCGACGGGGGCCATCCCCCCATTACGACGCGAATGCTGACAGGAAGCTGTGAGCGTCGCTAGCATGTGTCGAGCGGAGCAGCGGCTCCGCGGGCGCGCGCCCCCGAAGCCCGATCCGACTCTCTTGGAGGTCGCACCATGGATTACGACAACGGCGCGGTCGGCCTGGCCATCGCCTGGCTGATCTTCCTGCCTTTCCTTCTCGTCATCGTCCTCGCCGGCTATGTGATCGGCTCCTGGTTCCTGATGAAGGTGTTCGACAAGGCAGGGGTGCAGGGCCGGTGGCGCGCCTGGGTGCCGGTGTACAACTCCATGGTCGCCGCCAAGCTCGGTGACGTGTCGCCGTGGGTGATGCTCGGGGCCATGGTGCTGGCCGGTGCACTCGGCCAGATCCCGTTCGTCGGCTGGATCCTGCGCCTCGTCGGCCTCGCCGCCTGGGTCATCGCCGGCTGGCGCATCGGGCTCAAGCTCGGCAAGGACTGGCCGCTGCTTCTTCTCTGGCTGATCCCCGGCCTCGGCACCCTCATCTGGGTCGGCATCCTCGCGTTCGACCAGTCGCGCTGGAACCCGGCGATCCGTCCGGCCCCGTGGCGCAACTCGTTCCTCGCCGACAACACGGTGTGGCAGGGCATCCCGGTCCAGCCCGGTGCGCCGGTGGCGCCGGGAGCGACGACCGCACCCGGCGCGCCCGCCGGCTACGAGCCGCCCGCAGGCTACCCGGCTCCGCCGGCCGGCTACACGGCCCCGCCGGCACCGCCGGCCGCGTACACCGCCCCGCCGGCGCCTCCCGCTGCGCCCCCGGCACCTGCTGCGCCGGCGGCTCCGTCGCCCGCGGCGGCCGAGCCGCCCGTGACTCCGCCGGCGCCTCCCGCGGCGCCGGCAGCCCCGCCGGCGGCCGAGCCGCCGGCTCCTTCGCCTCCGGCTGCTGCACCGCCGGCTGCTTCGCCTCCCGCTGCTGCACCGCCGGCCGCCGAGCCGCCCGCTGCTGCACCGCCGGCCGCCGAGCCGCCCGTCGCCCCGCCGACGACCGAGCCGCCGGCCGCGCCGGACGCCCCCGAGGCGCCCAAGGAGTGATGCCACAGCAGCCCCCTCGCCCCGGCGAGGGGGCTGCTGCGTGTCCGAGCGCGGTCCCGGCCTTCTGGCGGGGAGTGCCCGGCAGCGCGGCTAACGTGGAGCCATGACCCCCACGGTTCCGCTGCGCCGCGTCGGCGCGTCCGGCCTGCTCGTATCCGCCGTCGGCCTCGGCTGCAACAACTTCGGTCGCGAGGGCACTCGCACCGAGACGCTGGAGGGCACGCGCGATGTGCTCGACGCGGCGATCGACGCCGGCGTGACGTTCCTCGACACCGCCGACATGTACGGCGGCGACCCCGGCCTCTCCGAGACGCTGATGGGCGAGGCGCTGCAAGGACGCCGCGACCAGGTGATCCTGGCGACGAAGTTCGGGCACCCGGGCCGCGACATGGGGTACCCGGCCTCGGGGGCGAAGGGCTCGCGGTCGTACATCCGGCGTGCGGTCGAGGCATCCCTCACCCGCCTTCGCACGGACTGGATCGATCTGTACCAGCTGCACGTGCCCGACAACGACACTCCGATGGAAGAGACGCTCGACACGCTCGGCGACCTCGTGCGCGAGGGCAAGGTGCGCTACATCGGCCACTCGAACTTCTCGGGATGGCAGATCGCCGAGGCGCACTTCACGGCGCTCATGCGCCGTGGCGTGCCCTACGTCTCGGCCCAGAACCAGTACAGCCTGCTGTCGCGGGGCTCGGAGCGCAACGTGCTGCGCGCCGTCGAGCGGTACGGTCTCGGCTTCTTCCCGTACTTCCCGCTGCACAACGGACTGCTGACCGGCAAGTTCACGCGCGACGACGCGCCGGCCGACTCGCGCATCATGCGCCAGCGCGCGAACCTCTACTACGAGGCGCCCTGGGATGCGCTGGAGGCCTATCAGGCGTTCTGCGACGAGCGCGGGGTCACGATGCTGCAGGCGACCTTCGGCTGGCTGCTGTCGCATCCGGCGCTGTCGAGCGTGATCGCGGGAGCGACCACCCCCGAGCAGGTGCGCGCGAACGCCGAGGCGGCCACCGCGTGGACGCCGACCCCCGCGGATCTGCAGATCCTGGACGGTCTCTTCCCGCCGCCCGAGGCCGCCGCCTGACCCGCCCGCCGTCGGCCGCGTGGCGGCCGGCGGCGGCTCCACGGTCATCCGCGCGCCAGTTCGCGGACGGCGTACGCGCCGGGTTGTCGGCGACGCGGACGCAGGCGTAGCGTCGCTTCTCGTGCGCGGTCCGCGATGCGGGGGACTCCGCGCGCCGGAAAGGACCCGCCGTGCTCGGGAAGCTCCTGTGGCGATATCTGCGCCCTGCCTGGCCGCTCATCGTGGCCGTCGTGGTGTTCCAGCTGGCCCAGTCGATCGCGTCGCTGTGGCTGCCGACGCTGAACGCCGACATCATCGACGAGGGCGTCGTCAAGGGCGACATCCCGTACATCTGGCAGACCGGCGGCGTCATGCTGCTCGTGAGCCTCGCGCAGGTGATCTGCTCGATCATCGCGGTGTACTTCGGCTCGCGCCTCGCGATGGGCATGGGCCGTGACCTGCGCGGCGACCTGTTCCACCGCGTCGTCGCCTTCTCGCAGCGCGAGGTCGGACAGTTCGGCGCTCCCTCGCTGATCACGCGCAACACGAACGACGTGCAGCAGGTGCAGATGCTCGTCCAGGTGTCGGCGACCCTCATGGTCTCGGCGCCGATCCTCGCGATCGGCGGCGTGATCATGGCGATCCGGCAGGACGTCGGGCTGTCGTGGCTGATGGCCGTGTCGATCCCGGTGCTGCTGATCATCGTCGGTCTGATCGTGACCCGCATGGTGCCGGCGTTCACGCAGATGCAGACGCGCATCGACCGGGTCAACCAGATCATGCGCGAGCAGCTGTCGGGCATCCGCGTGGTGCGCGCCTTCGTGCGCGAGCGTCAGGAGCGTGCGCGGTTCGCGAAGGCCAGCGACGACGTCAAAGACACCGCGCTGCGCGCGGGCAACCTGATGGCGCTGATGTTCCCCGCGGTCATGCTGGTGATGAACCTGTCCAGCGTCGCCGTCATCTGGTTCGGCGCGTTCCAGGTGCAGGACAACGGGGTGCAGATCGGCACGCTGTTCGCGTTCCTCAACTACCTCATGCAGATCCTCATGGGCGTCATGATGGCCACGTTCATGTTCGTCATGATCCCGCGCGCCGCAGTGTGCGCGAACCGCGTGGGCGAGGTGCTCGACACCGAGCCGTCGGTGTCGGCCCCGGCTGTGGCCACCTCCGCTCCCGCTCCCACGGGCCGCGTCGAGTTCGACCACGTCGACTTCGCGTACCCCGGCGCCGAAGAGGCTGTGCTGCACGAGCTCACCTTCGCGATCGAGCCCGGCACGACGACGGCCGTCATCGGCTCGACGGGCTCGGGCAAGACCACGCTCGTGAGCCTCGTGCCCCGCCTGTTCGACGTGACCGCAGGCGCGGTGCGGGTCGACGGCGTCGACGTGCGGGAGTACGACCCCGACGAGCTGTGGACGCGCGTCGGCCTCGTTCCGCAGCGTGCGTTCCTGTTCTCGGGCACCGTCGCGTCCAACCTCCGCTACGGCGACCACGATGCGACCGACGAGCAGCTGTGGGAGGCGCTGGAGCTCGCGCAGGGCGCCGACTTCGTGCGCGCCATGCCGGACGGCCTCGAATCGCAGATCGCCCAGGGCGGCACGAACGTGTCGGGCGGTCAGCGGCAGCGCCTTGCGATCGCGCGGGCGCTGGTCAAGCGCCCCGAGGTGTACATCTTCGACGACTCGTTCTCGGCGTTGGACCTTCGGACGGATGCCGCCCTCCGACGCGCGCTCGACACCCATCTGCCCGACGCGACACGGCTCGTCGTGGCGCAGCGGGTATCGACCATCCAGCACGCCGATCAGATCGTCGTGCTCGACCACGGCCGGATCGTCGGCATCGGCGCACACGACGAGCTCGTCGAGACGTGCGAGACGTATCGCGAGATCGTAGAGTCCCAGCTCGCGGCGGAGGCGGCAGCATGAGCGGCGCACAGAGCACCCAGGCGCGGCGACCGGCCGGCCCCGGCGGCGGCCGCGGTCCCTTCGGCGGCGGCGGGGGCGCGCCCGGCGGCAAGGCGCAGAACTTCGGACCGAGCGCGAAGCGCCTGCTCGGCACGCTGCGTTCGGACACGCCCCGGCTGATCCTCGTGCTCGTGCTCGGCATCCTGTCGGTCACGCTCTCGGTCATCGGTCCGAAGCTGCTCGGCGAGGGGACGAACGTCGTGTTCGCCGGCTTCATCTCGCTGCAGGTGCCCGCGGGCGTCACACAGCAGCAGGTCGTCGACCAGCTCGTCGCGTCGGGCAACCAGGACCAGGCGAACATGATCGCCGCGATGGACTTCGTCCCGGGCGCCGGAATCGACTTCGAGCAGCTGGCGTGGATCCTCTCGGCCGTGCTGGCCGTCTACCTGTTCTCGAGCATCTTCGGCTGGGTGCAGGCGCGGGTGCTCAACGGCATCGTGCAGCGGGCCATGCACCGCCTGCGACTGCAGGTCGAAGACAAGATCCACCGGCTGCCGCTGTCGTACTTCGACCGCGTGCAGCGCGGCGAGCTGCTCAGCCGCGTGACCAACGATGTCGACAACATCGGCCAGACGATGCAGCAGACGCTCTCGCAGCTGGTCGTGTCGCTGCTGACCGTCATCGGCGTGCTGGTCATGATGTTCCTGATCTCGCCGCTGCTGGCGGTGATCGCGCTCGTCACGATCCCCCTCACGCTGCTCATCACGGTGCTCGTCGCGCGCCGGTCGCAGAAGCTGTTCGTGCAGCAGTGGGCGCACACCGGGGTGCTGAACGCCCGTGTCGAAGAGACCTTCTCGGGCCACTCGATCGTGAAGGTGTTCGGGCACCAGGAAGAGGTCGAGACCGACTTCCGCCGCGAGAACGACCAGCTGTACCGTGCGAGCTTCGGGGCCCAGTTCCTGTCGGGCGTGATCATGCCCGCGATGATGTTCATCGGCAACCTGGTCTATGTCGCGATCGCCGTCGTCGGCGGCCTGCAGGTCGCGGCGGGTCTCATGAGCATCGGCGACGTGCAGGCGTTCATCCAGTACTCACGGCAGTTCACGCAGCCGCTCAGCCAGCTGGGCTCGATGGCGAATCTGCTGCAGTCGGGCGTCGCGAGCGCGGAGCGCGTGTTCGAGCTGCTGGACGAGGACGAACAGACGGCGGACGACGCGGAGCCGAAAACGGCGCCCGACACGGCGAGCCGTCTGGAATTCGAGGACGTGTCGTTCCGCTATGTCGAGGACAAGCCGCTCATCGACGGGCTCACGCTCGCCGCGCGGCCGGGCAGCACCGTCGCGATCGTCGGTCCGACCGGGGCCGGCAAGACGACGCTGGTGAACCTGATCATGCGGTTCTACGACGTGGACGCGGGCCGGATCACGCTGGACGGGGTCGACACGCTGCACATGACGCGCGACGACCTGCGCGCCCGCACCGGGATGGTGCTGCAGGACACGTGGCTGTTCGCGGGCACCATCCGCGAGAACATCCTCTACGGCCGGCCCGATGCGAGCGAGGAGGAGCTCGTCGCCGCGGCCACCGCCGCGTACGTGGACCGCTTCGTGCACGCGCTGCCCGACGGCTACGACACGATGCTCGACGACGAGGCCACCAACCTCAGCGTCGGCGAGCGGCAGCTCGTCACGATCGCGCGCGCGTTCCTCGCCGATCCGCGGATCCTCATCCTCGACGAGGCGACGTCATCGGTCGACACCCGTACCGAGCTGCTCATCCAGCGCGCGATGTCGAGGCTGCGCGAGGACCGGACGGCGTTCGTCATCGCGCACCGCCTGTCGACGATCCGCGATGCCGACCTCATCCTGGTGATGGAGAACGGGTCGATCGTCGAGCAGGGGTCGCACGACGAGCTGCTCGCGGCGAAGGGCGCGTACCGGCGTCTGTACAACGCCCAGTTCGAGGGTGCGATCGACGAGGACGAGCCGGTGGCGGTGCCCGCGGTGCCCCTCGGCCCGCCGCCGACCACGGCGCAGATCGTCGTCGACGCACTCGCCGAGTCCGAAGAGGCGGGGGAGTGACCCACTAGTATGTGAAGACGCGGGGCCGCCCGGTCTCGATGCCGTCGATCGGGAGGACAGGGCGTGCCCGAGGTATCCACCCAATCGCGCACCGTCCCGGTCCCCGGTGGCGTGCTCGAGCTCTCGTGGGCCGCTGCGACCGACACCGGTCGCCGGCGCGAGGTGAACCAGGACGCGTTCTTCGCGGACTATCCGCTCTTCGTCGTCGCGGACGGCATGGGCGGGCATGTCGGGGGAGAGATCGCCAGCGCCAGCACGATCGAGCGACTCACTGCGGTCGCCGACGCCGGAGTGGTCAACCCGAAGACGATCGAGAAGGCGCTCGCCCGCGCCGTGAAAGACATCGCCTCGCACCCCGAGGCGACCGACGACGGCACCGGAACGACGGTGACCGGTGTGTTCCTCGACACCTCGGGCGACGCCGCGCACTGGGTCACGCTCAACATCGGCGACTCGCGCGTCTACCTCGTGCGCGATGGCGCGATCGTGCAGATCACGACCGACCACTCGGTCGTCCAAGAGCTCGTCGCCGCCGGGCGTCTCAGCCCCGAAGAGGCCGAGAACCACCCGTACGGCAACGTCATCACGCGCGCCGTCGGTCCGAGCGACGGGGTCAAGCCCGACTATGTGCGCCTCGACGTCGCCGACGGCGACCGCTTCGTCATCTGCTCCGACGGGCTGACCAAAGAGCTCACCGACTACGGCATCCGCCACTTCCTCGATGAGAACGCCGACCCCGCCGCCGCAGTGACCGCCATGATGGACGCCGCGCTCGAAAACGGCGGTCGCGACAACATCACGATCGTCGTGCTCGACGTCGTCGACCCGTCGGCACGGCGTGACGACGAGCCGGCTGTCGTCACCGACGACACGGCGACGGTCGACACCGTCGACACGGCGACGGTCGAAGAGGTGGATGCCGCCGCCCCCGCCGCTCCGCCGGCCGACGACGACGACTCCTCCACAGACAAGTCCTGACGCGGGTTCTCCCCGGATCCCGCCTCCGCGCGCCCGGGCGGCAGGTCCACACGGTGGACTGCAGGGGTGCGTCCCACTCCGCGTCCCCACCCCGCCGCGAGCGTCCTCGACGCGAGCGCTGATCCCGTCACGAGCGTCCTCGACGACGAAGCGCTGACACTGCCGTCCGCGTGGACGCCCCCGCCCCGCCCGCCGCTGCCCGTCGTGGCCGCGGTCGTGCCTGTCGTCGGGGCCGTCGCGCTGTGGCTCGTGACCGGGTCCGTGTTCTCGCTGTGGTTCGCGCTGCTCGGTCCGCTGATCGCCGCGGCGACGCTCCTTGACGCGCGTCGTGCGGCACGGCGCGACGGACGCCGTGCCGCCGCGGCGGCGGTCCGGGCGCGTGACGGCGTCCGCGCCGCCCTGGACGCCCGTCACGACGCCGAACGGGCGCAGCTGTGGCTGCGGCATCCCGACGTCGCCCGCTTCGACGCGCGCGAGGACGACATCTGGCGCGGCGGCGTCGTCGGCGCAGTGGTGGTGGGTGAGGGCGAGCGCGCGAGCGCCGTGCGCGTCACGGGTGGCGACGGGGATCCGGATGCCGCCGCCCTGCGCCGCCGGGCGGCCCGGATCGCGGCGGCTCCGGTCACGGTGCCCGCCACGGGTGGGATCGTGGTCGTGGGCCCCGACGGCGTCGCGGCCGCCGTGCAGCGCGCTCTGGTGCTGCAGCTGTGCCTGGCGCACGCGCCGGGCGAGCTCGGCGTGCTGGATCCCGTCGATCCCGAGTTCGACTGGGCGCAGGCGCTGCCGCACCGCCTCGATGCGCGGTCCGGGGTGCGCCTGGCGGTCGTCGCGCCGGGCGGTCGGGTGCCGGCCGAGGCCGACGCCGCCATCGCCCGCTGCCGGCCGGGCGACCCGCTGCCACCGCGGTGCGCCGCCGTCCTCTCGGTGTCGTCGCCCGGTCTCGCACGACTCGAGCACGCGGGCGAGAGCCTGCCGCTGCAGGTCGAGGCGCTCTCGCTCGCCCAGGCCGCGATGATCACCGCGGTCCTCGCGGCGCGCGCCGAGCACACCCTCGGGATCGCCCGCGACGCGGGGGAGCCGATCACGCTGGCCGCCCTGCGTGACGCGACGCCCCATCGCGCCGCCGGAGGGCTGCCCGCGGTGATCGGCCTGACCGGACGCGAGCCGTTCGCGGTCGACCTCGTGCACGACGGACCCCACGCGGTCGTGGCGGGTGTCACCGGCTCAGGCAAGAGCGAGCTGCTCATCACGTGGATCCTCGCGCTGTGCGCGACGCGCACGGCCGACGAGGTCACCTTCCTGCTCGCGGACTTCAAGGGCGGCACCGCGTTCGACGCACTGGAGGGCATTCCGCATGTGACGGGCGTGATCACCGATCTGGACGGGGCCGGAGCGCGTCGCGCGATCGAGAGCCTGCGCGCCGAGCTGCGTCGCCGCGAGTCGACGATCGCGGCCGCGGGGGCGCGCGACATCCTCGATCCGCGCGTCGCGCTCCCGCGCCTCGTGGTGGTCGTCGACGAGTTCGCAGCACTGCTGGCGGACCACCCCGAGCTGCACGCGGTGTTCGCCGATCTCGCCGCACGCGGCAGGGCGCTCGGCATCCACCTGGTGCTGGGCACTCAGCGCGCGGCCGGGGTCATCCGCGAGAACCTGCTGGCTAACTGCCCGCTGCGGCTGAGCCTGCGGGTCACCGATCCTGCCGACAGTCGGGCGATCCTCGGTGTGGACGAGGCCGCGCACCTCCCGGGCGGAGTCGCGGGGCGCGGCAGTGCGCTGGTCCGCCGCGCCTCCGATGCCCGCCCGGTCGCGGTGCGGATCGCGCTGTCGGGTCCTGACGACGTCGCGGTGGCGGCTCTTCACGGCGGCGAGGGCGCGCCGCAGCGGACCTGGCTGCCCGAGCTGCCCCGGCAGGTCGCGCTCGACGAGCTCGAGCGGCGCGGCCCCGTCGCACCGGGGGCGCTGCTGCTCGGCGTCGCCGACGAGCCCGAGCGACAGCAGCAGCCGACTCTCGCGCTCGCCGCTGCGGACCGCGCGCTGCTGGTGGTGGGCGGCCCGGGTTCAGGCGTGTCGAACGCCCTCGCACTGCTGGCGTCCCAGGCGACGCGGTCGGTGCGCATCCCGGCGGACGCCGAGGGTCTGTGGGATGCGGTGGCAGCCCTGGCCGAGCAGCCTCCGAGCGCCGGCACGATGGTGGTCGCCGACGACCTGGACGCGATCGCCGGGCGACTGCCGGCTGAGCACGCCCAGGCGCTGTGGGAGCGGCTCGACAGCGCGGTGCGCCGCGCCGCCGGCAGCGGCGCGATCGTCGTGGCCGGCGCGCACCGAATGACAGGCCCGGTGTCGCGGCTCGCCGAGCTGTTCCCGAAGCGACTGGTGCTGCCGTACCCGACCCGCATCGACCACGCCGCGGCCGGCGGGGAGCCGTCGTCGTTCGAGCCGGGCGCGCCGGCCGGTCGAGGGCGCCTCGACGGGCGCACGGTGCAGGTCGCGCTGGCACCGGCGGACGCCCATGACGCCGCGCACCCGGCCGGCCGACCTCTCGCCGTGGCGCCCTGGGAACCCGTCGGGCGGCTGACCGGGCTCGTCGCGCGCCGCTCTCCGGCCTCCCGCGCGGCGCTGGCCGCGTGGGAGGCGCGCGGGGTCGGCGTCTGCGGGCTCGACGCCTACGCGGCCGATCCCGCGGCGGTCGATGCCGGGCGCATCGTGCTCGCCGGCGAGCCCGAGGACTGGCAGCGCCACTGGCGGCTGCTCGCCGACGTGCGCGGCGATCATGATCTCGTCGTCGACACGTCGTGCGCGGCCGAGCTGCGCGTGCTCGTCGGCTTCCGGGGCGTGGCGCCGTACTGCGAGCCGGGTCGCGGCCGCGCATGGCTCGTGGCCGCCGGCGCGGACCCCGTCCGCATCGTCCTGCCCGAGCCCGATTCCGGCCGAACCGTCGGGGCCCCTCGTTGACCGGGCCCGCTTCGTGCACTTAACGTCGCTCTGTGGCCACTTCACCCATCGATCTCGATCGACCGGACGGCAAGGGGCTCGCGGCCGGCACGCTGGGACTATGGGGTTCCACCGTCATCGGTCTCGCCTCCACCGCACCGGTCTACTCCCTCGTCGCGACCCTCGGCTGGGTTGTCCTCGCCGTCGGCGCCCAGGCGCCGATCGCGTTCATCATCGCGTTCATCCCGATGCTGTTCATCGCGTTCGCCTATCGCGAGCTCAACAACGACGTGCCGGACTGCGGCACCACCTTCACGTGGGGCACCAAGGCCTTCGGTCCCATCACGGGCTGGCTGGGCGGCTGGGGCGTCGCGGTGGCCGGCATGGTCGTCCTCGCCAACCTCGCCCAGATCGGCGGCATCTACTTCTGGGCGCTGATCGACGGGATCATCGGCAGTCCCGAAGACTCCCTGCTGTCCGACAACGTCCCGCTGGTGACCGCGACCGGCGTGGTGTTCATCCTCGCCATGACCTGGATCAGCTGGCGCGGCGTCGAGATCGGCGAGCGCATCCAGAACGTGCTGCTCGGCATCCAGTACCTCGCCCTCGCGATCTTCGTCATCGCCGCCGTCTGGCAGTACTTCACCGGCACCGCGCCGAACCCGACGCCGATCGAGTGGTCGTGGTTCAACCCGGCCGCGTTCACCGACTGGCACGGCTTCACCGAGGCCGTCCTGCTCGCGCTGTTCATCTACTGGGGCTGGGACACGTGCCTGGCCCTCAACGAAGAGACGAAGGACCCCAAGCGCATCCCCGGCCGTGCGGCGCTCCTCACCTGCGTCATCCTCCTGGTCACGTACGTGGGCGTCACCGTCGCGGCCATGATGTACGCCGGCCTGGGCGAGACCGGGACAGGGCTCGGCAACGAGGCGAACGCCGACGACTTCTTCCTCTCCATCAAGGACGGCCTGCTCGGCCCGTTCGGCTGGGTCCTGGTGGTCGCCGTGCTGATCTCGGCGGTGTCGTCGACGCAGACCACGATCCTCCCGACGGCCCGCGGCACGCTCGCCATGGCGGCCTACCGCGCGCTGCCGCGCAGGTTCATGAACGTCCACCCGAAGTACAAGACGCCGTCGTTCTCGACGATCGTCATGGGCATCGTCGCGAGCGTGTACTACATCGGCATGACGCTCATCAGCGACAACATCCTGCAGGACTCGATCCTCTCGCTCGGCCTCGCGATCGCGTTCTACTACGGCATCACCGGGTACGCGAGCGTCTGGTACTTCCGCAAGGACCTGTTCACGTCGGCGCGGAACTTCTTCTACAAGGGCTTCTTCCCGCTGCTGGGCGCACTCATGCTGACGTACGCGTTCGTCCAGTCCGCGATCGACATGTGGGACGTCGACTACGGCTACACGGTGCTCTTCGGCATCGGCGGCACGTTCGTGCTCGGCATCGGCTCGCTGCTGCTGGGCGTCGTCCTGATGCTGGTGTGGTGGATGTTCCCCGGCGCCAAGCCGTTCTTCCGCGGCGAGAGCCTCAACCGCGAGACTCCCGTGCTCGTGCCCGAGGACCCTGCCGAATATACGCGCTCGGTCGACGGCGGACTCGTCTGAGTCGACGTCGTCGAAGACGGCGAATGGACGCCGCACCCCGGGCGCTCGTGGAGCACCGGGGTGCGGCTGGGCCCACGCGCCCCGAGGCTCCGCGCGACGCGCCAGCGCCGCGTGGAGAGGGCGTGGGGACCATCGATCCGCGTCAGGCGAGCACGGACTCCAGCGGGACGAGCTCGAGTCCGTGCGCGGTGGCGACTCCGGGATTGACGACACGCCCGCTCTGCGTGTTGAGGCCCGCCGCGAGGGTGGTGTCGGCGCGCAGCGCATCGCGCCAGCCGCGACGGGCGATCTGCCGGATGTAAGGGAGAGTCGTGTTCGTGAGCGCCGACGTCGAGGTGTTGGGGACCGCGCCGGGCATGTTGGCGACGCAGTAGAAAACCGTGTCGTGCACACGGAAAGTGGGGTCGTCGTGGGTCGTCGGGTGCGTGTCCTCGAAGCAGCCGCCCTGGTCCACGGCGATGTCGACCAGCACCGAACCCGGCCGCATGCGCGAGACCATGTCGTTCGTGACCAGCTTGGGCGCCTTGGCGCCGGGGATCAGCACGGAGCCGATCACGAGGTCGGACGCGACGACGGCACGATCGAGGTCGAGCGGGTTGGACGCCGCCGTCTTGACGCGCCCCTGGAAGTGGTCGTCGAGGAACCGCAGCCGCTGGATGTTGGTGTCGAAGATCGTCACGTCGGCGCCCATGCCGGCCGAGATGTAGGCCGAGTTGGCCCCGGCCACGCCGCCGCCGATGACGGTCACCGTCGCCGGTCGCGTGCCGGGCACGCCCGACATCAGCAGTCCCAGACCGCCTGCCGAGCGCATCAGCGTCGATGCGCCGACCATCGGCGCGAGGCGTCCGGCGACTTCGCTCATGGGAGCCAGCAGCGGCAGCCCGCCGCCGGGCAGCTGCACCGTCTCGTAGGCGATCGCGGTCACGCCGTCGGCGACCAGGCGCTCGGTGAGCGGACGGTCGGCCGCGAGATGCAGGTAGGTGAAGATGACCAGGTCGTCGCGGAAGTAGCCGTACTCCGACGCGATCGGCTCCTTGACCTTCAGCAGCAGCTCGGCGCGCGCCCACACCTCAGCCGCGTCGTCGAGGAGGACAGCGCCGGCCGCCTCGTACTCGGCATCCGGCATGGACGATCCGTCGCCGGCGCCGCGCTGCACGAACACCTCATGACCCGAGGCCACCAGATCGTGCACGCCCGCGGGAGTGAGGGCGACCCGATACTCGTTGTTCTTGACCTCGGTGGGGACACTGATCCTCATCGCGCGATCCTTTCCGCTCCGCCGTTGGAGCGCTCGGGCTCCTCGTGGGAGCGCCTCTAGAAGGCGGGGCGGATGGCCCCGACATCCTGTCCGCCGCCGGTGACGGTCAACGGAAGTCTCGACATCGCCTGGGCGACATCGGAGGAATCCAGTGCGCCGTGCCGCTCCAGCAGGCGCAGGGCGACGGCGGTGGCCGCGCGGCCGCTGCCGTCGAGCATCTTGAGCGCGACCGTCGTGCCGTCCGGTGCGACCATCACCATGACGCCCTCGGCGCCGCCCTTCGCGAACACGCCGAGGGTCTCGATGGCGATCGTGTCGGCGCGGCCGGGCCCGTCGATCGTCCACGGGTTCGCCCGCACGGCCTCCACGAGCGCCCCGGCACTGCGGTGCAGGGCAAACGGCGACGTGGTCGACGAGTTGCCGATGCGGTGGACCGCGCGGGCGAGCCCGAACAGGGTCATGGCGTACACCGGCGCGCCGCAGCCGTCGACGGCGGTCGCGGCGATCTTCTCGCCGATGAGCCGCTCGATGGTCTCGCGGATGAGGAGCTGGACGGGGTGGTCGGGGGCGAGATAGCCCTCGGGCGACCAGCCGTTGACGACGCTCGTGAGCAGCATGGTGGCGTGCTTGCCCGAGCAGTTCATGCGGATGCGCTGCGGCTGACCGAGTTCGCGCACGAGCTCGTCGCGCGTCGCGGTGTCGCTCGGCCATGCGGCGGGGCAGCCCAGGGCCTCTTCACCGAGCTCGGCGGCTGCGAGGATCTGTCGCACGACCGCGACGTGGCGGTCGGTCCCGGAGTGGCTCGCGGTCGACAGTCCGAGCAGCTCGCCCTCCAGCGGAGCGCCGGCCGAGAGGCAGGCGAGAGCCTGCAGCGGCTTGAGGCTCGAGCGGGGGAGGATCAGCGCCGTCGGGTCGCCGAGCTTCTCGCTGACGGTGCCGTCGGGGGCCAGGACGATCGCGATCCCGGCGTGCCGCGACTCGACGAATCCACTGCGCTCGACGACGGCGAGTTCCACGGCGTCGGCTGCGGCGAAGGTCTGCGGCACCCCGACAGCCTACCGCCGTCGGGTGCCGCATCCGTCATGTCAGACTGTCCGCATGCTGGGTGAGCACCGATACACCGTCCGGAGCACGTGGACCGGCGATCGCGGCACCGGGACCTCGGGCTACCGCGACTACGACCGTGCCGTCACGATCGAGATCGACGGCAAGCCGGCGCTCGCGGCATCCGCTGACAAGCCCTTCCGCGGCGACCCGTCCCGCTGGAACCCCGAGGACCTGCTGCTGGCATCGCTCAGCGAGTGCCATCTGCTGTCGTACCTGCACGCGTGCGTGCAGGCGGGCGTGGTCGTCGTGGGCTACGAGGACGAGGCGTCCGGCCTCATGGTCGAGGACGGCCGCGGCGGCGGGGCGTTCCGCGAGGTCGTGCTGCGGCCGCGCGTGACGGTCGCGGATGCCGCGATGGTGGATGCCGCCACCGCCGCGCACCGGCAGGCGAACGAGTGGTGCTTCATCGCCAACTCGGTGAACTTCCCGGTGCGGCACGAGCCGACGATCGTGGTCGCCGGCCTCTGAGCCCTTCCGAGGATCAGCGGCGCTCGTGGGGGAGCGCCTGCTTGATGCGGTCGATCGTGTTCTGCGCCGGCACCTCGTTGTAGGCGCCTGCGAGCTCCTGGCCCGACAATCCGTGGATGGCGGTCATGATCTCGTCGGTGGCGAGGCGACGGGCCTTGCCCGAGGTCGCCGGGCCGTGGTGGGCGAGGTCCAGCGGCTCGCCGAACCTGACCGTCACCCGAGGACTGCGCGCCGGCATCTTCGCACCGACCGGCATCGCCTTGTCGGTGCCGACCAGGCCGACCGGGACCACCGGGGCGCCCGTCTGCAGCGCGAGGAACGCGACGCCGGTGCGGCCCTTGTAGAGACGGCCGTCGAGGGAGCGGGTGCCCTCGGGGTACAGCGCAACGGCGCTGCCCTCGTCGAGCAGTTCGCGCTGCTGGTCGAGGGCGTCCAGCGCCGCCTGGCCGGCGCCGCGCTGCACGGGGATGGCGCCGATCGCGGTGAAGAACCAGCGGGACGCCGGCTTCTCGAAGTAGCTCGCCTTCGCGAGGAAGTGCACGGGCCGGGGAGCGGCGACCGGGATCACGATCGAGTCGATGAACGACAGGTGGTTGCTCGCGAAGATGACCGGCCCGGACTTCGGGACGTTCGCCTTGCCCTCGATCCGCGGGCGGTAGACGGTGCGCGCGAGGGGCGCCAGGATCATGCGGCCGAAGAAGTAGGTGAGGCCCATTCGCCGGCCCGGATCCTCGGGCGGCGCCGTCGGCTCGACGTCGGGATCGACCTCGTCTGCGGTGTGGTCTGCGCCGGGAACGAGGTCGGAAGTCACCCGTAGAGGGTACTCCCCATTGCATTCCGGTATCGGCATAGCGCTTTCTCAGCACGAGCGGAGCAAAGATGCGAAAGGATGGGGGTTCCCCTTTCATCGACTAGAGGTTGTTCCGTGCGCATTCGTCCGCTCGCCGCCCTTTCCGCCGCCGCGCTGTCGGCCGTCCTGCTCGCGGGGTGCTCCGCATCGGATGCGCCCGACGGCGACGCGACGCCCACGCCGACCGCGACCTCTTCGGCATGCGGCCTCGACCCGAAGTCGGGCGCGGACTCCGAGGCGGTCACCGTCTCCGGAACGGCGCCGGCGCTCACCGCGCAGTCTCCGACCGACCTGGCGTTCACCGAGCTGCAGCGCACGACGGTCACCGAGGGCGACGGCGAAGATCTGGCCGAGGGCCAGCTCGTGACCGGCCAGTACGTCATCGTCGACCCGACCACGGGCGAGGTCGCGCTCGACTCGGCCACCACGTCGGCCGACGACTCGGGCCTCGTGCCGATCATCGTCTCGGGCAGCAGCATCTTCGGCTCGGCCGTGCTGTGCACGGCGCTCGGCTCGACGACCACGCTGACCATCCCGGGCACGATGCTCGGCGACAGCGCCCCCGACTACGTGGTCGCCGCCCAGTCGGTCGACCAGCTGCCGACCAAGGCCACCGGTGCTGACCAGGAGCCGGTCGCCGGCATGCCCGAGGTCACGCTCGCCGACGACGGCGAGCCCGCGATCACCGTCGCCGACGACTTCGTGGCACCCGACACGACGCAGCTGGCGAACCTCAAGACCGGCGACGGCCCGACGGTCAACTCGGGCGACACCGTGTTCGTGCAGTACACCGGCGTCCTGCCGGACGGCACCGTCTTCGACTCCAGCTGGCAGCGCGGCGCGCCGACCCAGTTCCAGACCACGGGCGTGGTGCAGGGCTTCCAGAAGGCGCTCGAGGGTCAGACGGTCGGCTCACAGGTGCTCGCGGTGATCCCGGCCGCAGAGGGATACGGCGACCAGGCGCAGGGCTCGATCCCCGCGAACTCGCCGCTGATCTTCGTGGTCGACATCCTCGGCGTCCAGCGCACGCCCCAGCAGTAGTCGGCGGCCGCATCCGGCTCGCCGATAGGCTGGCCGGATGCGGCGCGTCCTCATCCTCGGCTCCACCGGCTCCATCGGAACGCAGGCGCTCGACGTCGTGCGGGCCAACCCGCGACGATTCGAGGTCGTCGGACTCGCGGCCGGTTCGGACCGCGCCGGACTCGAAGCCCAGGCGGCCGAGTTCGGCGTCGAGAACATCGCTCTCGGGGCCGCCGAGGCCGAGCAGCTGGTCCGCGACATCGAGGCCGACGTCGTGCTCAACGGCATCACCGGCTCGGTGGGCCTCGGCCCCACGCTCGCCGCGCTCGAGACGGGCCGCACCCTGGCGCTGGCCAACAAGGAATCCCTCATCGTCGGCGGAGACCTCGTCACCGCCCTCGCGCGTCCGGGCCAGATCGTGCCCGTCGACTCCGAGCACTCGGCACTCGCGCAGGCGCTGCGATCGGGGGAGCGCTCCGAGGTCCGGCGGCTGGTGCTGACGGCATCCGGGGGTCCGTTCCGCGGTCGCAGCCGTGCCTCCCTCGAAGGCGTGACCCCCGCCGAGGCGCTCGCGCACCCCACGTGGGACATGGGCCGCGTCGTCACGACGAACTCGGCGACCCTCGTCAACAAGGGCCTCGAAGTCATCGAGGCGCACCTGCTGTTCGGTGTGCCGTACGCCGAGATCGACGTCGTGGTGCACCCGCAGTCGATCGTCCACTCGATGGTGGAGTTCGTCGACGGCTCGACGATCGCGCAGGCCTCGCCGCCCGACATGCGGCTGCCGATCTCACTCGGCCTGGACTGGCCGAACCGCGTCGCCGGTGTCGGCGTGCCGCTGGACTGGACCAGGGCGACGTCCTGGACGTTCGAGCCGCTCGACGACGCCGCGTTCCCCGCGGTGCGCCTGGCCAAGCACGTCGGTCGTGCCGGCGGCACCTACCCGGCAGTGTTCAACGCCGCCAACGAGCAGGCTGTCGACGCGTTCCACGAGGGGCGGCTGAGCTTCCTCGGCATCGTCGACACCGTCGCGCGCGTCGTCGACGCCCACGAGGCGCCCGACGCACTCACCCGCGAGTCGCTCGCCGAGGCCGAGGTCTGGGCGCGCCGCACCGCCGACAAGGCGATCGCCGCGGCATCCTGACCCTTCCCCGTCGCGCGCGGGCCGATCCCGACGCCCCGTACTGAACGTGCTCACGTGCGCTGTTTGCACGCCAGAGGGCCCAGAACGCGTACGTTCAGCGCCAGTGGAATGATTCAGCGCGGGCTGCGGGGCGGTCAGGCCTCGGGGTACACCGGGCGCAGCGGATCGGATGCCGGCGTCTCGTGCTCGGGGTACGGCACAGGCCAGTGCGGCTCAGGGACGGGCCAGCCGGCATCGCGCAGGGCGCGGCGGGCGAGCTCGCGGGCCGAGTACGGCGTGCGGACGCCGCGGATGTCGCGGTAGTCCTGGTGCCCGGGTCCGATCCACAGGATCGCGTCACCGTCGCCGACGAGCGCGACGGCCTCGATGATCGCGCGCTCAGGCGGCGAGAACTCCAGGATCTCGGCATCCGGCCGCGCATGGCGGGCGCCCTCGATCAGCGTCGCGCGGATGGCGTCGGGGTCTTCGAAACGGGGGTGGTGGTCGGTGATGACGAGGATGTCGCTGCCTTCGACGGCGGTGCGCCCCATGTCGTGGCGCTTGGTCGCGTCGCGATCGCCGTCCGCACCCATGACCATGACGACCTTGCCCGGGGTCACGCGCCGTACAGCGGCGAGAGTCTTCTCGAACGCGTCGGGCGAGTGACCGAAGTCGACGTAGACGGCGGGACCCGTCTCTCCTGAGACGAGCTGCGTGCGCCCCGGCAGGTACGCCTCGATGCGGCCGCCGTCGAGCGTGTCGACGAGGCGCTGCCACGCGTAGCCGCCCTCGAGGATCATGACGATGGCGAGTCCGGCGTTGGCGGCCATGTGTCGGCCGATGACGGGCACGAGCGTGGTGAGCGTCCGGCCGTCGCGCGCGGTGAGGCGGAACTCGGTGCCCACCTGGCGCTCGTCGATGATCTCGACGACCCAGTCGGCGGCGGCCGCGGCATCCCGATCCGTGGCGAGGTCGGGCGTGCCCACCGTGACCGTCGGCACCTCGCTGCGGGCGACGACCTCGGCACCGGCCGCGGAGTCCACGCACACGACGGCGCGACGCGCGCGCTCGGCCCGGAACAGCGGGAGCTTGGCCTCGAAGTACTCGCGCATGTCGGCGTAGTCGTCGAGGTGATCGTGCGTCAGGTTCGTGAAGCCGGCGACGTCGAACACGATGCCGTCGACGCGGCGGCGGCTGAGCGCCTGCGCGCTGACCTCGACGGCGACGGCCTCGACGCCGCGCTCGCGCATGAGGGCGAGGAGCGCGTGCATCTCGTACGCCTCGGGGGTCGTCAGCCGCGACACGATGACCTGGCCGGCGATGTGCCGCTCGGCCGTCGAGGACAAGCCGGTCGTCACGCCCAGCTGCCCCAGGATGCCCTCGAGCAGGTGCGACACGCTGGTCTTGCCGTTGGTGCCGGTGGTGCCGAAGAGCGTGGGCAGGTCGTCGTCGCGGCCGGTGCTGTACACCCAGGCCGACAGCTCGCCGAGGAGCGCGCGCGGGTTCTCGACCAGCAGCACGGGCAGTCCTGCGGTCGCCGCGGTGGCGGCGCCGGCGGCATCCGTCACGATCGCGACGGCGCCCTTCTCGGCGGCCGCCTGGGCGAACTCGGCGCCGTGGCGGTTCACCCCCTGCACGGCGACGAACACGTCACCGGGACGCAGGTCGGCGGTCGCGAGGGTGAGGCCGGTCAGCGTCGCGCCCTCGACGTCGCCGCGCACGGCGACGGCGAAGCGCGCCGCGAGATCGGCGACGGTGTGGGTCGGCGGCGCGTCGGGGCGGAGTACCGGGGGAAGGTTCGAAGGCGCGTCTGTCGGCATGGCGCATCCATCTTCGCACGGCGCCGGGGCTCCTCGCCGGTGCGCAATTCAGTCTGGTTCCGGACGCGCCGGAACGC
Organism: Microbacterium jejuense; assembly: GCF_039544225.1. Lineage (NCBI taxonomy): Bacteria > Bacillati > Actinomycetota > Actinomycetes > Micrococcales > Microbacteriaceae > Microbacterium > Microbacterium jejuense. The sequence continues at coordinate 155,519 of NZ_BAABLG010000012.1, read as the reverse complement.
GCGCCGCGCTGCTCCGGGCGTCGTGTGGCGGCGACGTGACGGCCAGACTGAATTGCGCACCGGGCGCCGGAGTCAGGCCTGGCGGCGACCCCGGACGAGCGCCACGAAGAGTGCGGCGACGCCGGCGGCGAGTCCGCCGGCGGCGAGCCAGCGCGCCACCGGGTCGGCGGCGCCCGTGGACTCGTCGGATGCCGCGGCCCCGGCATCCGCGTCGGCGTCGGCGTCGGCTGCGGCATCCCCCGCACCGCCGTGGTGATCGGACTCGGCATCGCTGACCGCGCCGACGGTCACGACAGGGGCGGGGGAGTCGAGCTCCTCGGGGTCCTGGCCGTCGTCGGCGATCTGCGTCCAGGCGGTCTCGCCGACCGTGCACGTCTGCGTCACGGGGAATGCCAGTGCCGTGTCGGCTGCGGCCTCGGTGAACAGCACGTCCATCGCGACGGCCGCCTTGAGTCCGTCCTCGACGGGGGCGTCGGCGGTGTAGACGACGCGTGTGGGAACGCCGTTCGTGCCGAGTTCTCGCGTGATGGTCCAGCCGCCCTGCACGACGGGCGTCGCATTGCCGACGCCTTCGGGCATGTCGATCGCGAGCGCCGTCGTCGGCGAGCCGTCGCAGCCGTGCGAGAACGAGAAGGTGACGGTCTCGGTGGAGCCCGCCGCGGCGGTCTCGGGGTCGACGTGCACATGCGCGGATGCCGCGAGCGGTGCGCCGAGGGCCAGGGCGAGGCCGGCCGCGGCGCCGATCGCGAGACGGCGGGGGGAGGAGGTGCGGGAAGGGGTCATTGCTCTTTCGTCTTTCGTCGGTCGTCCGGGCGCGGCGAAGGGCCGCCGCGCGCGGCAGAGGAGCCGGTCGCGGATCGTGCGACCGGTGCGAGGGCGACGCTCAGCGCGCCGCGGTGACGAAGACGGGAGGGCCGCGCCGCGACAGCCCCGACAGCACGATGCGTGCCGGGAGGACCGCTCGGGCGCGGCGCGAGACGAGAAGGCGCGGCACGGACGGCAGCGGCGCGAAGACGCGTGCCCGCGAGAGGATCGACCGGATGCCGCGGCCGAGGGCTTGCAGCATCCGCTCCCCGCCGTACAGTCCCGCCACCGTGGCGATGGCGGCGAGCACGTGCGCGACGAGCATCGGGGCATCGGGGAGCGCGACCGGCGTGACGCCTCCGGCGAGGACCATCGTGTGGTGCGCGTGCGAGGCGGTCGGATCGGCTCCGGCCGTTATCGCGAACGCCAGGTGGAACAGCGCCTGACTGGCCAGCACGATGGCGCCGACCCGCCACACCGAGAGGCGGCGCCCGGCCAGCGCGACGGCGAGGGGAGCCGCGAGGATGCCGACCGCGGCCACGAGCGCGGGGGCGGGAGCCCCGCCGCCGGCGAGCGTATGGGCGGTGGCGGCGACGACTGTCGCGACGGCCGCGGCGGCGGTGCCGCGCAGCGCGCGGGCGTGGCGTGGCGTCACGGCTCCTCGCTTCTGTCGACCGGCATGCCCGCCACGAGCCTACGCGAGGCCGTCACACCCAACTCAAAGCCTGGCGCGGGTACCGTGAGCGTGTGGAAATCCTTGCGTTCGTCATCGGCGTCGCGCTCATGGTCGTGGGCCTCGCGGTGTCGATCGCGCTCCACGAGCTCGGGCACCTGTGGCCGGCGAAGAAGTTCGGCGTGCGCGTCGGGCAGTACATGATCGGCTTCGGCCCCACCCTGTGGTCGCGTCGCCGGGGCGAGACGCAGTACGGATTCAAGGCGATTCCGCTCGGCGGCTACATCTCGATGGCCGGCATGTACCCGCCGTCGCCGGTCCTCCAGCAGGCGAAGAGCCGCAGCGGCCGTGCCGCCGGCGGGTTCTTCGCCACCATGGTGCAGGACGCCCGGGACGCCAACGACGAGACGCTGCGCGGCGACGACGACACGCGCGTGTTCTACCGTCTGCCGATCTACAAGCGGATCATCGTCATGCTCGGCGGGCCGCTCATGAACTTCCTCTTCGCCGTCGTGCTGTTCGCGATCCTGTTCACGGGGATCGGCGTGCAGACCGCGACCACCACCGTCGCCCGCCTGTCGGAGTGCGTGCCTGCCACGACGTCGTCGGGCACGACCAGCGAGTGCTCGGCATCCGACCCCGCCGCCCCCGCAGCGGCCGCGGGCATCCAGCCGGGCGACACCATCGTGTCGATCGACGGCGAACCGGTGGCCGACTTCGCCGAGGCGTCCGAGATCATCCGCTCGTCGCCCGGGCAGCAGCTGACGTTCGTCGTCGAGCGCGACGGCGCCACCCAGACGCTGCATGTCACGCCGGCCACGGTCCAGGCGACAGTGACGAGCGCCGACGGCACGACCTCGACGCAGGATGTCGGCTTCGTCGGCATCGGACCCACCGTCGAATACGTGAAGCAGCCGATCTGGGCCGGGCCCGAGGCTGCCGTGCAGCAGGTCGGCGCCGTCGCCGGCATCATCTGGCAGCTGCCCGCCAAGGTGTGGAACACCGCGGTGGACCTCGTGACGGGAGAGCCGCGCGACCCGAACGGGCCGCTGAGCATCGTCGGCGCAGGACGCCTGTCGGGCGAGGTCGCGGCGGCGGACGCGCCGGTGCTGAACCGCGTCGCCGGATTCCTGTCGCTGCTGGCGTCGCTGAACATCGCGCTGTTCGTGTTCAACCTGATCCCGCTGCTGCCGCTGGACGGCGGCCACATCGCCGTCGCCCTGTGGGAGGGCATCAAGCGGGTGTGGGCCAAGCTCTTCCGCCGCCCGCCCCCGAAGCCCGTCGACGCGACGAAGCTCGTGCCGCTCACCTTCGTCGTCGTCATCGCGCTCATCGCGATGGGCGCTGTGCTGGTGCTGGCGGACCTGTTCAACCCGGTCACGCTCGGCTGACGCACCCGTCGCACGGATTTCGGCGCGCTGTCGAAATCGGTCTTGTCCGTTCGCTGTGGGGATGAAACGGTTCCCCTGACGAAAGGACACGGGCCATGAAGTACGTCATCATGTTCACCTCCACCCCGGAGCTCGACGCGGCGGTGCCCGAGGAGCGCGCGAAGGAGGTCTACGGCCGGATCTGGGACTGGTTCCAGACCAACTCCGACCAGATCACCGACGGCGGCGCGGAGCTTCTTCCGGTCACCACCGCCACCACCGTCAAGTACGGGCCGGACGGCCCCGTCGTCGTGGACGGCCCGTTCTCGGAGGCGAAGGAGGTGGTCGGCGGGTTCAGCGTGCTCGACGTCCCCGACCTCGACGCCGCGATCGCGCTCGTCAAGACGTGGCCGTCGATGGAGCTGCCCGGCATCGCGATCGAGATCCGCCCGATGGTGACCGACTACAGCCAGTTCGAGCAGTGAGCGACGCGGATGCCGCGGCTCGCGGCCGATCCGACGGCCCGGCTGAGCCCGGAGCCCTCGGAACGCCCGGGGCCGCGGCATCCGATCGCCTTCTCGCCGCCGTCGTCCGCGAGGAGTCCGCGCGGATCACGGCGGCGCTGACGGTCTCGTTCGGCAGCTTCGACATCGCGGAGGAGGCGGTCGCCGAGGCCGTCGAGGAGGCGCTGCGCGAGTGGCGGATGCGCGGCATCCCGCCTAAGCCCGGTGCCTGGCTCACGCAGGCCGCGCGGCACAACGCACTCGACAGGGTGCGACGCGAGCGTGTGCTGCGCGACAAGGTGGCGCTGCTGCCGGCGCCGGCAGCGCCGGACGATGCGGCGCCCGCCGACGAGCGGCTGCCGCTGCTGTTCGGCTGCTGCCACCCCGCCCTCGCACCCGACGCGCAGCTCGCGCTCACGCTGCGGGCCGTGTGCGGCCTCACGACCGCGCAGATCGCACGGGCCACGTTCTCGACAGAGCCCGCCACCGGCCAGCGGATCTCGCGGGCCAAGCGCAAGATCGCCGACAGCGGGATCCCCCTGCGGGTGCCGACCGGCCCCGACGCGGCAGCCCGCCTCGACCTCGTGCTCACGATCGTCTCGGTCATGTACAACGAGGCGCACTTCGTCGCGGGGGCGGATGCCGCGGCCGACCGCGACCTCGCCGACGATGCGCTGTGGCTGGCCGAGGTGATCGCCGGGGCGCTCCCACGCGCGGCGGAGGCCCATGGGCTGCTGGCGCTGCTGCGGTTCCACCGGGCGCGCGAGTCGGCGCGGTCGGTCGACGGCGAACTCGTGCTGCTCGCCGACCAGGACCGCACCCGCTGGGATGCCGCGCTGCTCGCCGGCGCCCGGGACGAGCTCGAGCGTGCGGCGCGCCTGCGCCGACCGGGGCGCTGGCAGCTGCACGCCGCGATCGCCGCCTGCCACGCCGATGCCGCGGACGCGGCCACGACGGACTGGCTGCAGGTGCTCACGCTCTACGACATGCTGCTCGCGTACGACAGCACCCCCGTGGTGCGCCTGAACCGCGCCGTGGCGCTCGCGCAGGTCGAGGGCCCGGCGGTCGCGCTCGCCGAGGTCGAGGAGCTCGCAGATCCGCTGGACCGGTCACACCTGTGGCACGCCGTCCGCGCGTGGCTGCTGCGCGATCTCGGTCGTGACGACGAAGCCCTCGCCGCGGACCTGCGCGCCCTGGAGCTCACCGCGAACGAGGCCGAACGCCGCCTGCTCGCGTCCCGCGCGGCGCTTTCCGGTCGTTGAGCGAGCGTCGCCCACCGCTCGCCCGACCATGCTCGTCGAGCGGGCGAAGCGAGACGAAACGCCGTGAGCACCTGGGCGGAGCCGGCCACTTCCGCACCGTAGGGGTCGGGCGATCGCGTGCTTCGCGGGGTGACCGAGGTCAGGCGAACGCCTGCTCCACCAGCCGCTGCAGGGTCGTCATGCCGTCGCGCGACAGGATCGACTCCAGGTGCCCCTGCACCGATGCGAAGGCGGGCCCGCGCAGCGCGTACACGTCCCCGGCCGCGTCGGAGGCCACGTCGGCCTCGCCGACCCGGGTCGTGCCGGCGGGCACGCGGGCCGTGAACGTGTTGTAGAACCCGATCGAGGCCGGAGTCCCGAACACGTCCACGGTCTTCTGCAGTCCCTGGTGCGGGGCATCCAGCGGCGCGAGCCCGATCCCGAGCGAGTCGGCGAGGATCTGGTGGCTGAGGCACACCGCGAGCAGCGGGGCGCCGGTCTCGCGTCGGCGGGCGACGACCTCGCGCATCCGGGCGATGCGCGGGTTCGCGGCATCCCGGGGGTCGCCGGGGCCCGGGCCCGACACGAGCAGCTCGGCGGCGTCCATCTGCGCGTCGGTGACCTCGTTCCACGGCGTGATCTCGACGTCGAGGCCCAGGTGGCGCAGCTGGTGGGCGAGCATCGTGGTGAAGCGGTCCTCGGCGTCCACCACCAGGGCCGAGCGGCCCGCGAAGGGCGCCGGACCGGTCGTGCCCTGCGGCTTCAGCCAGAACTCCGCCAGCCGGGCGTTGCGCGATGCCAGCAGCTCCGCGATCGCGGGGTCGTCCGCCAGGCGGCGCGGAGCCGCGGCAGGCGCGTCCTCGTCGATCGCGGCATCCCCGCCGGCGACGGCGTCGAGCACGGCGGCACCGCCGGCCTCGGGAGCGTCGCCGGCGGCTTGCTCGGCGGCGACGTCGCGCGGCACGGCGCCGATCGCGCCGAGCACGCCGGCGGCCTTGCCGTGCGTCTCGCCGACCTCGCCGTACGGGTCGGAGTGGCGCACGAGCGTCGCGCCCACCGGGACGCGCAGGCGGCCGTCCTGCAGATACGCGGTACGGATGAGGATGGGGGCGTCGAGGTCATGCGTGGGCTCGTCGGCCAGCAGCGTCTCGCGAGGGGTGAACAGGGCTGCGACGCCCGAGTAGTACCCGCGCGGCGTGGTCTCGTGCCGCGTGATGACGGTGCACGCGTTCTGCATCGGCGAGCCGGTGACCGTGGGCGCGAACATGGTCTCGCGCAGGATGTCGCGGGGGTCGAGGCGGCTGCGCCCGCGCAGCACGTACTCGGTGTGGGTCAGGCGCGACATCTCCTTGAGATGCGGGCCGGTGATGCGACCACCGTCGGAGCAGACCGCGCTCATCATCTTGAGCTCTTCGTCGACCACCATGAAGAGCTCTTCGGTCTCTTTCGTCGAGCGCAGGAACTCCGTGAGCGTCTCGACCGTCGCACCGCCTGCGGGGTGGCGGAAGGTGCCCGAGATGGGGTTCATCGTCACGACGCCATCGCGGGCGCTGACGTGGGCCTCGGGGCTCGCGCCGACGGCCACGTGGCCGGCAGTGACGACCGCGAAAGTCCAATAGGCGCCCCGCTCGTGCTCGAGCAGGGCCCGGAACCACGTGAGCGCGGCGGTGGCGGCATCCGCCGACACGCCCGCCGTGAAGTCGCGCCTGATGACGAAGTTGGCGCCCTCGCCGCGCCCGATCTCGTCGGCGATCACGCGGCGCACGATGCCGGCGTACTCCTCGTCGGCGATGTCGAAGCCGGGCTCGTCGAGCGCGACAGGCTCGGCGGGCAGCTGCGCGAGCGCGTCCTCGCGGGGGAGCGAGGCACGCTCGGTCACCACGAGGCAGCGCAGCGGCGCGCCGTCGTCGTGGCACTCGAAGCCGCGCTCACGGACCTGCCGGAACGGCACGAGCGCGAGCACCTCGCGGGCCGTGCCCGCGGCGTCGAGGAGCGGGATGTCGCCGAGCAGGTCGACGTCGACGACGTCGCCGGTGAGCACCTCGACGGTGACGCCGTCGCGGGCGATGAGGGCGAACGGGATGCCGCTCTGGGCGATCTCGCGGAGGGAGCGTTGGGCGAGGCCGGTCATGGCTGAGTTCTTTCGTCGGGGGGCGGCATCCCTTACGAAAAAGAAGACCGCCCCAGGGGCGGTCGTCGGTCGCGCGAACCCACCGCCTATGCGGTGGGCCACCAGAGAAGTCGCGCGGACATGCGGTCACGATAGCAGACCGGGGATGCCGCCTCCTGCCTCGTTACCCGCAAGCGGCCGGGCCTCACCCGCTGCGCGTGGTCGCGCCTGCGGCGCTCGACGCTTGCTCGCTCGGCTCCGTCCGCAAGCGGCCGGGCCTCACTCGCTGCGCGTAGGCTGGATCCGTGCCAGCCGTGAATCTGGGGATGCCCAAGGTCCCCGAAACGCTCGCCCCCCGCCGCAAGAGCCGCCAGATCAAGGTGGGCAAGGTGCTGGTGGGTGGCGATGCCCCCGTCAGCGTCCAGTCGATGACGACGACGCCGACCACGAACATCAACGCGACCCTGCAGCAGATCGCCGAGCTCACCGCCTCGGGCTGCGAGATCGTGCGCGTCGCGGTGCCGTCGCAGGACGACGCCGACGTGCTGCACATCATCGCGGCCAAGAGCCAGATCCCGGTGATCGCCGACATCCACTTCCAGCCGAAGTACGTGTTCCAGGCGATCGACGCCGGCTGCGGCGCGGTGCGCGTGAACCCGGGCAACATCCGCAAGTTCGACGACCAGGTCGGTGCGATCGCGGCGGCCGCGAAGGCAGCGGGCGTGTCGCTGCGCATCGGCGTCAACGCGGGCTCGCTCGACCGCCGTCTGCTCGAGAAGTACGGCAAGGCGACGCCCGAGGCGCTCGTCGAGAGTGCGGTGTGGGAGGCATCCCTCTTCGAGGAGCACGACTTCCACGACTTCAAGATCTCGGTCAAGCACAACGACCCGATCGTCATGGTCAAGGCCTATCGCCTGCTCGCCGAGCGGGGCGACTGGCCGCTGCACCTCGGTGTGACAGAGGCGGGGCCGGCCTTCCAGGGCACGATCAAGTCCGCGACGGCGTTCGGCATCCTGCTGGCCGAGGGCATCGGCGACACGATCCGCGTCTCGCTGTCGGCGCCGCCGGCCGAAGAGGTCAAGGTCGGCCACCAGATCCTGCAGTCGCTCAACCTCCGTGAGCGCAAGCTCGAGATCGTCTCGTGCCCGTCGTGCGGGCGCGCCCAGGTCGACGTCTACACGCTCGCCGACAACGTCACCGAGGGTCTGAAGGACATGACGGTGCCGCTGCGCGTGGCGGTCATGGGCTGCGTCGTCAACGGACCGGGCGAGGCGCGCGAGGCCGACCTCGGAGTCGCCTCGGGCAACGGCAAGGGCCAGATCTTCGTGAAGGGGCAGGTCATCAAGACTGTGCCCGAGTCCGAGATCGTCGCGACGCTGATCGAAGAGGCGAACCGCATCGCCGACGAGATGGGCCCCGAGGCACCCGTCGGCACCGCGCAGGTCGTCACGTCCTGATGCGATCCGGCCGTCTCTCGGCCGCGCAGCGCGCACTCGTCGAGGAGTGGATGCCGGCGGCCGAGGTCGTCGCCGACCTCAGCTGGAACCAGGTCGACACCGTCGTGCTGCGGGTGCGGCAGGGCGGGGCGGAGTTCGTCGTGAAGGCGGCCGGTCCGGACGGCCACCACTTCGTGCGGGAACTGGACGCCCACCTGGGCGGCCTGCTGTCGGTGTGGTCCGACGTGGGCCATGCCCCCGTCCTGCGCCATCACGACCGCGACGCCCGGGTGCTGGTGACCGAGTGGCTGCCGGGCGAGCTCGCCTATCGCACGCCGTGGGGCGTCGACCCCGACGTGCACCGTCGTGCCGGCGCGCTGCTGCGGCAGCTGCATGCCGGGGCGACCCGGCCGTCGGAGGGAGTGGATGCCGCCGCCTCCGCCCGCTCGCTGGTCTGGCTCGACGCGCCGCACGCGATCGCGCCCGACGTCGAGGTGCGGCTGCGCGGCGCGCTCGCGACGCTCGGGACCGTGGAGGCCGAGCTCGTGCCGACGCACGGCGACTGGCAGCCGCGCAACTGGCTCGTGGACCCCGCCGCCGCGGACGAGGTGCGGGTGATCGACTTCGGCCGGTTCGCGTTCCGGCCCGCGGCTACCGACTTCGTGCGGCTCGCCGTGCAGGAATGGCGCGAGGCTCCCGCGTGCGAGACGGCGTTCTTCGAGGGCTACGGCCGGGACCCCCGGCATCCTGAGCACTGGCTTCTGATGCGGCTGCGCGAGGCGATCGGCACCGCCTGCTGGGCGCACCAGGTCGGCGACGTCGAGTTCGAGGCGCAGGGGCATCGCATGATCGCCGACGCGCTGGCCGAGTTCGACGCGCGCTGAGCCTCCCTCCCGGCGCAGGGCGGATCAGCAGCGCCGTGCCCGGATCCCGCCGACCGTCGCGAAGACGAGTCCCGCGGCGACGAGCGCGCCGGCGCTGAGGGCGACCTGCGGGCCGCCCGAGGCGCCCGACTCCGCGAGCTGCGGCGCCCCCGCCGGTGACGCCGTCGGCGAAGCCGGTGACGCCGTCGGCGAAGCCGGCGACGCCGTGGGCGAAGCCGGCGACGGGGTCGCCGACGGCGTGGCGGTCGGTGTGGGTGTGGGCGTGGGGGTCGGTGTGAGTGTGGGTGTGGGTGTGGGGGTCGGTGTGACGACCGGCTCGATGACGACGGGGGGCGCGGTCGCCTCGAGCGTCTCGGGGTCTTCGGGCAGCCCGGGGAGCGGCACCGGCTCCGGCGCGACGTACCCGGTGGGGACGATCACCTCGGCGACGTACCCCGCCTCGGACTGCTCGAGCTCGACGGTGTACGTGCCGGTCTCGGGGTCCACCGGGACGGTGAGTGGCTGGTCCTCGATGTCCAGGAGCGGTGTGCCGTCAGGGTCCTCGATCTGCACCGTGGTGCCCTCGGGGACGACCAGCCCGGCGGGCGGGTCGGGTGTCGTCACGGTGCCGGTGATCACGACCTTCGGCGCCGGGCTCGCGAGCCACAGCTGCGCGGTCGGGAAGCCGTCGCGGATGCCGAACGTGATCCGGATGCTGCGGACCGTGGCATCGGGCTGGAACCATCCGTACGCGCCCGCGGTGTCGCGGGTCGTGGCAGGGGAGCCGGGAAGGCTGTTGCCGCGCAGCGTGCCTGGGACGTAGTCGATGCCGTCGAAGCTCTCGGGTGCGGTGACCCACACCGGGGCGTCGGTGAAGGGGCCGCCCGCACACGCTCCCGGCTTCGGCGTCGCGGCGCAGTAATTGCCGGTCGAGCGGAACCCGACGGCCGCGGGCGGGAGGGGACTGGTCTGCGCCGCGTCCGAGAAGGCCTGGATGAACGCCCAGTCCGCGTCGATGTCGCCGAGTGCGAATCCCCACCCCGACGGCGGCGCACCGTCGAAAGAGATGTCGGTCACGGAGTTCGAGGAGCCCGCCGGGGACAGCGTCAGGTAGGGCTGGGACCGAGTGGTGCCGTACTCGGCCCCGAAGTCGGTGCCGGCGCCGAGGAAGGCCGTGACACCCGACGGCGAGGCCAGTGTCGACCCGGTGGAGGTCACGGTGGTCGCGGGGAATCCGGTCGACGCGGGGAACGTCGGCGTCGCGGTGTACGCGCCCGACGATCCCGATACGGCCCACGTCGGAAGGACCCCGACCTGGCCGGACTCCACGGCGTGCGCCGCCGCGGGGACGAGGGCGGCAGCACCGGCGAGCGCCAAGGCGATGGGCAGTGCGAACGCGCGCGCAGCAGGCTTCGACATGCGATTCTCCGTCCCGTCCGGTGCGCGCACCGGCCCCCCGAGGCAAGATGTTCTCCCGGTCATCCCACCATTCGCACGCTCACGCGCGCAAGCATCCCGATCAGCGGGACGCCCGGCGCCCGTGCCGCGCGGCGATGACGGCGGCGGCCACCTTCAGCAGCGGCGCCTCGCCGATGCGGTCGTCGTCGCCGCGGACGAGACGCGCGGCGAGATCGGGGCGCAGCTCCCACAGGTACTCGCGGCTCACGACCGCGTGCGGCGGGTGCGAGACGATCTTGATCCGGCCGGCATCCTCGATCAGCGGGATCGCGTTGCGGATGTTCTCGGCCGTCGTGCGGCTCTCGGCGTCGAGCCGGATCGGGCCGGTGTACCCGCGCTCACGCGCATAACGGGCCATCAGTTCCGCCTCGGGCACCTCGCCGCCGACCGCGCCGCCGCACAGCACGAGCACGCTCTCGGACGCGGCCGGGTCCAGCGAGCGCAGGCCCACACGCACGCGGTAGCGGTTCACGAAGTTCGCACGAGGCCCCGTGTCGCGGTACCCGAGGACGACGACAGCCTCCGATCCGCCCGCGGGCGCGGGCGACGGACCGAGCGCCTGACGCGAGGTGCGCCAGTGCACAGTCTCCGCCCAGGCGAGCACGCCCACGGCGCCCGCAGCCGCCAGCGAGATCGGGATCAGCAGCACGCGACGCACAGCCCCGACCCTAGAGGCATCCGGGTGCGGGGACGTGGCAGGATCACGAGGGTGCCCCCCGAACGGATCGCCCTCATCTCCGACGTCCACGGCAATCTGACCGCGCTCGAGGCTGTGCTCGACGACATCGCAGGGCGCGGCATCCATCGGATCGTCAATCTCGGTGACAACGCCGGCAAGGGTCCTCGCGGCGCCGCCGTGGTCGAGCGCGTCCGCGACGCGTGCGAGATCAACATCCGGGGCAACTGGGACGACTTCCTCGAGGGGATCGGCGACGACGAGCCCGAAGAGATGCGCTGGTGGCGCGACGAGCTGTCGCCCGCGCAGCGCGCGTGGCTGCGGTCGCTGCCGCTCAGCCACGACCTGACGCTCAGCGGACGGCGGGTGCGGCTGTTCCACGCGTCGGCCGAGAGCCCGCACGTGCGGGTGCACTTCCGCCACACCGACGAGCAGTTCGACGGGATGTTCCAGGCCACGCCGATGACCGGCGACGGCCCGGAGCCCACCGTCGTCGGCTACGCCGACATCCACGACGCCTACATCGAGTCCCGCGACGGGCGCACGCTGTTCAACGTGGGCAGCGTCGGCAACCCGCTGGACGAGCCGACGCCGAGCTACGTGATCCTCGAAGGAGTGACGGATGCCGACGGCCCGGCGCCGTTCGAGGTGCGCTTCGTGCGCGTTCCGTACGACGTCGAGGCCGAGATCGCGGTCGCCGAGAGGCTCGGGATGCCGCAGGCCGGCGTCTGGGCGGTCGAGCTCCGCACCGCCGTGTACCGCGGACGGCAGGCGTCGTGACTGCGCAGGAGCCGCAGCCGGGGGCCGGGCCGGAGCCCGGCGCGGCGCCGGACGCACCGGCGCCCGCGCCGCGCGCCCCCCTCTCCCGCCCGATCGTCGCCGGTGTCGTCACGGCGCTCGTCGGCGTGACCAGTTCGTTCGCTGTCGTGCTGACCGGACTCGACGCGGTGGGCGCGACGCCCGCCCAGGCCGCCAGCGGCCTGCTCGTGCTGTGCGTGACGATGGGTGCCTCGGCGATCCTGCTCGCGTGGCGCTACCGCATGCCGATCACGGTGGCGTGGTCGACTCCCGGTGCTGCCGTGCTCGCCGCGACCGGCTCCGTCGAGGGAGGCTGGCCGGCGGCCGTCGGCGCGTTCCTCGTGACGGCCGGGCTGATCCTGCTGACGGCGCTGTGGCCGCAGCTCGGCCGCCTGATCGCCCGCATCCCGCCGTCGATCGCGCAGGCGATGCTCGCGGGCGTGCTGCTGCCGCTGTGCCTCGCACCCGTGACCGGCATCGTCGCGGACCCGTGGGGCGTCGCGCCGGTCGTGATCGTCTGGCTCCTGGGCGTGCGGCTCGCGCCGCGCTGGGCCGTGCCGCTCGCATTCGTCGCGGCATCCATCGTCGTCGGCGTCGACGTGGCGGTCACGGGAGCCTCGATCGACCCCGCCGTGCTGATCCCGCGGCTGGAGTTCACGGCGCCCACGCTGACGTTCGGCGCCGTGGTCGGGCTCGCGCTGCCGCTGTTCCTCGTGACGATGGCCTCGCAGAACGTGCCCGGCGTCGCGATCATGCGCAGTTTCGGCTACGAGGTGCCGTGGCGACCGGCGATGCTCGTCACCGGCGTCGGCACGGCGCTCGGCGCCACCGCAGGCGGACACGCGATCAACCTCGCCGCGATCAGCGCGGCGCTCGCCGCAGCCCCGGACGCCGACCCCGACCCGAAGCGGCGCTGGGTGGCCGGCGTGTCGACGGGTGGGACCGGCATCGTGCTGGGCGGCCTGTCGGCGGCGCTCGTCGCGCTGGTGGTCGTGGCGCCCGAGGCCGTCATCCCGGCCGTCGCCGGCATCGCGCTGTTCGCAGCCTTCGGCTCGGCCGTGCAGCAGGCGATCGACGACCCGGGGGAGCGGCTGCCTGCCGTCGTGACGTTCCTCGTCGCCGCGTCGGGGGTGGCGATCGCCGGCGTCAGTGCCGCCTTCTGGGCGTTGGTCGCCGGGCTCGTCGTGCGCGAGGTGCTGCACGTCGGCCGTCGCGGGCGCTGAGCCGTGCAGGGCTCAGCGCCGCGGTCTCCGAGCGCCCCGGCGGCCTCAGCGCCCGCGGCGACGGGCGACGATCGCGCCGTGGACGCGCAGCAGGCGCGGTACGACGAGGTAGACGGCGAGCGGCACGACCACGGCCGTCAGCACAAGGGCGCGCAGGACCGGATGCCAGGACTCCGAGAACGGTGCGATCAGCAGCATCCCGACCGAGACGAGCGGGAAGATCGCGAGCCAGGTGATGACGGCGCGGACATGGACTGACGGTGCGGCCGGCGGGTTCGGGGCGGACGCGGCGGCCTCGAGGGGCGTGGCGGCGGCAGGAGCGGTGACGGTGGCAGATGTGCTGACGGTGGTGTCAGGCGTGTTGGCGGCGGGAGCGGTCATGTGCGGCATCCTTCGAATATTCCAACTGAACAGTTGCAACTGACTGGTTGCAAGTGAATCACTCCCCGGTCTATTCCGCAACCATTCAGTTGGATTCATGCCTATGATGGCGGCATGGCGTGGGACACCGAACGCACCAAACGGCTCCTGCTCGATGCTGCGACCGCTGAGTTCAGCGAGCACGGCCTCGCCGGCGCCCGGGTCGACCGCATCGCCGCGGCCGCGGGCGTCAACAAGGAGCGCATCTACCAGTACTTCGGCAAGAAGGACGAGCTGTTCGCCACCGTGCTGTCCGAGGCCCTGCAGGCGGCGCTGCAGGCCGTGAACGCCGAGGGGACCGGGCCCGCGGCCGTGGGCGACTACGCGGCTCGGCTCTTCGACCACCACATCGCGCACGGCGAGATCCCGCGGCTCGTGTACTGGGAGGGCCTGGAGCGTGGCGTCGAGGCCGCCGAGAGTCCCGTGCGAGCCGCGTTCCACGCGGAGAAGGTCGACCGCATGCAGCGCATGCTGCCGGGGATCGGGCGCGTCGAGGCGGGGGAGCTGCTGCTGACCCTGGTCAGTCTCGTCAACGCCTGGCCGGTGCTGCCGCAGCTGGACGCGCTGATCATCCCCGGCGGCGGCGACCGCGAGGCGCGCATCGCGGCGCGGCGGGCGTCGATCGTCGGGACGGTGACCGCCGCGGCGGCGGCCGCGATGGCCTCCGTCCCGGACCGACCGAAGGCCTCAGTGCAGCGTGCCGGCCGGTACGGCGGCGTCCTCGGTGACGTCGAGGCTCGTGCGCACCGCGATCTCGAGCGCCTCGACGATCTGCAGGATGGGCAGCGTCGCGGCGTCCGATGACGGCGCGTGCTCGGACGACCAGGGGACGTGGACGAATCCCGCGCGGGTTCGGGATGCCGCGGCCTCCAGCGCCGTGAAGAACACGTGGTTGCACACGAACGTGCCCGCCGAGTACGACACCTCCGCGGGGATGCCGCCGGCCGTGATGCGGCGCGCGATCTCTTTCACGGGAAGGGTCGCGAAGTGCGCGGCCGGTGCGCCCGGTGCGCTCGGGACGTCGACCGGCTGATCGCCGTCGTTGTCGGGGATGCGGGCGTCGAGGAGGTTCACCGCAACGCGCTCGACGCCGATCGCCGCGCGTCCGCCGGCCAGGCCCGCGGCGATCACGACGTCGGGGCGGTGCTCGGCGACGAGTTCCCGCAGGCGTGCGCCGGCGCCCGCGAAGGTCACCGGCAGCACCGCGGTGATCAGCACCTCGGGGCCGCTCCACCGTGAAGCGACCAGGTGCACCGCCTCGCCGGAGGGGTTGGCGGCGTCGCCGCCGAACGGCTCGAACCCGGTGAGCAGCACGGTCGTCATACGTCCAGCCTAAGCAGTGGGCTCGAGCACGATCTCGCCGGTGGCGATGTCGGCCGAGCGCAGCCGGAGGCGCACCGTCGTGCCGGCGGCGGCATCGAGTCCCGCGACCTTCGCGGCGACCGGCGGGTCGACGAGCTGCACGCGCGCCCCGCCGTTGCGGCGGCCCAGCACGACCGCGTCGAACGTGCGGCCCTCGCGGCCCGACAGCTGTGCCGCCTCGACGCGGTCGAGCGTGCCGGCTTCGAGCCGGCCTGCCAGCGCGTCGCTGCGGCCCATGATCTTCGGCAGCGTGGCGAGGCTCTCCCTCGCCCAGGCGGGGACGACGAGGCCGTTCGCGATCGCCTCGCAAACGACGAGCGACCAGCGGTCCACGAGCCGGCGCAGCGGCGCCGTCGTGTGCGCGTACGGGGCGCCGATGGCGGACTGGATCGGGTCGGCCGGCGGGGTGCCGTCGAAGGCGACATAGCCGGCGCCGCGGAACAGGCCTGTCGCCGCATCCAGGATCGCCAGCGCCGTGGGGTCGGTGCGGTCGAGGTCGCGCAGGTAATCGCCGTACGCGACGTCGTCGCGCCAGGGCAGGCCGAGGGCGACGGTCTGCGCTCGGAACGTGGCGACGTCGTCAGGATCGGCGGCCGGCATCGTGCGGAGCACCCCGACGCGGCCGCGCAGCATGAGCTCGGCGGCGGCCATGCCGGTCAGCAGCGACACCTGGGCGTTCCAGTCCTCCACCGGCAGCGGGGCGTCGCGTTCGAGGCGGTAGCCACCGTCGTCGGGCACGATGTGCGCCTCGGGCACGTTGAGGCTCGCCCCGCCGCGCTCGGACTCGCGCGCGAGCCGCTGCGGGCCGAACCAGGCGAGCGCCTGCAGGGTGGCCGGTGCCGTGCCGGCATCGATCGCCGCCTGCGCGTCGACGTAGGTCCACTGCCGACGCGACCGGATGACGGCGCGATGCAGCGTCGTCACGACCGGCCGGGCGCCCTCGTCCAGCTCGAACCGCCAGACATACGCCCGCCGGTCACGATCGGGGAGCAGGGATGCCGCGTCCTCGCTGATCTCGACCGGATGCAGCGGGATGCGCCCGTCGGCCGCGTACAGCGTCTGCCCGCGCCGCCGTGCCTCGGCGTCGACCGCGCCGCCCGGTTCGACGTAGGCCGGGACATCGGCGATCGCGTACTGCAGGATGCCGCCGGTCGGCGCCCCCTCGGGCGACAGAGCGAGCTCGAGGTGCATGGCCTGGTCGAGATCCGTCGAGCCCGCCGGATCGATCGTCAAGAACTCGACATCCCGCAGATCGTCGACCCCCGCGATCGCCGGGTCGGTCGGCACCGACACTGCCGCGGCGTGGGCGGCCGCATCCACCTCTGCCGGGAACCCGGTCGGCAGCTCGAGGTCGATGCGCAGCTGCGCCAGCGACTCGATCAGCTCGTCGTGGACCCTGGCGGGGGCGAGTCGAGGGCGGCGGGCGGGCACCCGATCAGTGTAGGCACGGAGCCCTCGCGCCCCGCAGGGAGATTCGTCGCGCGCCCGGGAACCTTTCGGTCGATCCCGGACACTACTTGTTATGAGCGACGACGCCGCCGCCCTCTGGGGGCGGGTGCTTGCGGGTGACGAATCTGCACTCGGCACCCTGTTCGAACAACATGAGGCACGTCTGTTCCGGCACGCCTGCCGCCTGCTCACCGCACGTGAGGATGCGAAGGACGCCGTCACGATCGCGTTCTTCGAGCTCTGGCGCAAGCGCGACGTGGTGCGCCTGGTCGACGGGTCGCCGCTGCCCTGGCTCCTGAACACCGTCGCGCACTCTGCGCGCAATCTGGAGCGCTCAGCGCGCCGTTACCGCACCCTTCTGACCCGCTCGCCCATCGATGCGCCGTCACCGGCGCCGGTCGCCCGCGACGAGTCCGGTGTGATGGCAGCGCTCCGCCGGCTGCCCGCCCGGGAGCAGAGCGTCGTCGTTCTCACCGTGCTGGAGGGGTACCCCGAGCGCGCGGCCGCCGAAACGCTGGGCATCCCGATAGGGACGGTGAAGTCGCGACTGTCGCGGGCGAAGACGAGGCTCCGGCAGGACCTGGGCTCGATCGAGGGAGCATGGACATGAACGACGGACTCTCGCCGCGCGAGCGGGCCGAGCTCCGCGACGTCGTGGTAGCCGGCGCGCAACGTCTGCGGTCGAGGCAGGGGCGCGCGCGAATCGTCGCGGGCGCAGTCGCGCTGGTTCTCATCGGCGGCGTCACGGGTGGCGCGGTGGCGACCGCCGCTCTGCTCGGGTCGGACACGAACCCGGCACCAGCGCCGACCGCCACGCGAACGGAGCCCGCGCCCGAGCCGTCTCCGACGCCTACGCCGACGCCGACGCCGACGCCAACGCCCCATCCGGACGTCGATCCTGGCTCGGCGGGAGTCGAGCCGTTCGGAGGGGACTGCGCCGCCGCACTGACCGACGAGGAGGTCGACGCACTGCGGGGCATCGACATGACGCGCTCCGACTATCGCTGGCAGACGGGCGCGAACGCCGTGCTGGGCGGAATCGACTGCGTATGGGTATCGGCAGAGGCCTACCTCACGGCGACAGTGCACCTTTTCGCATATCCCGCGGACACCATCGCCGCCTCGCTTCTGGACGTCGCCGCCCCCGGATGCGTCGGCACCGGCGAGGCGTCCCGGGTCTCGTGCACGCAATGGGCTGACGTCGACGGGACGTGGCTGCTCGTGCGCGCCGTCGGCTCGGCGGAGCAGATCACGCAGAGCGGAGTGGACGCGCTCTTCGCCGCGGCCGCCGCGCGGATGGCCGACCACCCGCGGGCAGTCCCCGCGGTTCGCACTGACGCATGGTGGAGCGCGCCGGACTGCGGCAGCATCGAGGCGCAGATCGACCCTGCCGTGTACGGGTATGAGCGTGTCGCACTGTTGGACGGACAGCAGTCCACGCCGCCGCCGGAGCAGCCGGAGTCGATCGTCTCCCTGCTGGGTGCCGCATTCGCCTGCGAGTTCCACTTCACCTCGGGTACGGGCGACGGATCGCGCGGCGAAGTCGTGCGCATGGACGTGGTTCCCGGCGGCGGCACGTCGTTCTCCTCGGCCCAGAGTGCGGAGCATGGCGAGCCCGTGACAGTGCAGGGAGCCCAGGGTGCGGTCATCGTGCCGGGGCTCGACCGGTACGAAGGATCGCCCGCAGTCATCGCCGTGACCGACGGGGTCAACATGCTCATGGTGTCGCCGGACATGACACGCGACACGGCGGACGCCGCGCCGCTTGCGGCCACGCTGTTGGCGGCGATGCAGTGACGACTCGCCGGGAGGCGGCATCCGCTCGCCCTAGACTTGACGATCGTGGTCACCCGTCTGTCGAACTTCTTCCTCCGCACCCTCCGTGAAGACCCCGCCGACGCTGCCGTCACGAGCCACAAGCTGCTCGTCCGCGCCGGCTATATCCGACCGCAGGCCGCGGGCATCTTCGCGTGGCTGCCGCTGGGGCTGCGGGTCAAGGCCCGGATCGAGGCTGTCGTCCGTGAAGAGATGGCCGCCGCGGGCGCTCAGGAGGTGCACTTCCCGGCGCTGATGCCGCGCGAGGCGTACGAGGCCACCGGCCGGTGGGAGGAGTACGGCGATCTGCTGTTCCGCCTCCAGGATCGCAAGGGTGGCGACTACCTGCTTGCCCCGACGCACGAGGAGGCCTTCACGCTGCTCGTGAAGGACCTGTACTCGTCGTACAAGGACCTGCCGCTGACGATCTACCAGATCCAGGACAAGTACCGCGACGAGGCGCGTCCCCGCGCAGGCCTGCTGCGCGGCCGCGAGTTCACGATGAAGGACGCGTACTCGTTCGATTCGTCCGACGCCGGACTGGATGCCTCGTACATGGCGCAGCGCGACGCGTACGAGCGCATCTTCCAGCGGCTCGGTCTCGAGTACGTCATCGTGCAGGCGGATGCCGGCGCGATGGGCGGCTCGCGCTCCGAGGAGTTCCTGCACCCGACCGCGGTGGGCGAAGACACCTTCGTCCGCTCAGCCGGCGGGTACGCGGCCAACGTCGAGGCGTACACGACCGTCGCGCCCGCCGCGATCCCGCTGGACGGGCTCGGGGCACCGGTGATCTTCGACTCGCCGAACACGCCCACAATCCAGACCCTCGTCGATCACTCGAACGCCCATCTCGATGCGCCCGCGTCGGGGATCGCCGGTCCGGCCACCGACGGCGCCGCGGAGTGGACCGCCGCCCACACGCTGAAGAACGTCGTGCTCGCGCTGACCCACCTCGACGGCACGCGCGAGCTCGTGATCGTCGGCGTCCCCGGCGACCGCGACGTCGACGACAAGCGCGTCGAGGTCGCGTTCGCGCCGGCCGAGGTGGAGGCGGCGACGCCCGAGGACTTCGAGAAGCACCCGCTGCTGGTCAAGGGCTACATCGGCCCCTGGTCCGAGACGGGCGCCGTGCTCGGCGAGGAGTCCGCGACCGGCATCCGCTACCTGCTCGACCCGCGCGTCGTCGACGGCACGGCATGGATCACCGGCGCGAACATCGACCAGAAGCACGTGCACACGCTCGTCGCCGGCCGTGACTTCGCCGGTGACGGCTTCGTCGAAGTCGCCACTGTGCGCGCGGGCGACCCGGCGCCGGACGGCTCAGGCCCGGTCGAGCTCGCCCGTGGCATGGAGATCGGCCACGTCTTCCAGCTCGGCCGCAAGTACGCCGAGGCGCTGGGACTCAAGGTCCTCGATGAGAACGGCAAGCTCGTCACCGTCACGATGGGCTCCTACGGCATCGGGGTGACGCGCATCCTCGCGATCATCGCCGAGCTCAACAACGACGAGAAGGGCCTCATCTGGCCGGCCTCGGTGGCGCCGTTCGACGTGCAGGTCGTGGCGACCGGCCGTGACAGCGTCGTGTTCGAGGTGTCGGAGCAACTGTCGGCAGACCTTGAGGCCGCAGGCCTCGACGTGCTCTACGACGATCGTCCCAAGGTCTCACCCGGCGTCAAGTTCGGCGACGCCGAGCTTGTGGGCGTGCCGAAGATCGTGATCGTGGGCCGCGGAGCGGCCGACGGCCAGGTCGAGCTGTGGGACCGCCGCACCGGGGACCGCGAGGTCGTACCGGTGGGTGAGGTCGTGGCGCGGCTGAGCGCGTAGCACCCTTCCAGCCACGGAGGCCGGTGCGCGGTATCACAGGCCGCGTGACCGGCCTCTGGCATCCCGAGGTCCCTGCACGGGAGGATGGCGCACATGGGCCGGTTCCTGCTGACGGCGATGCCGTTCACGGGCCACGTCGCGCCATTGGCCGCTGTCGCCCGGCAGCTGGTGGACCGCGGTCACGACGTGCGCTTCTACACGGGCGCGCGGTTCCGCGCACGGGTCGAGGCCGCCGGAGCGCGTCTCGTGCCGTGGCGCGAGGCGCCCGACTTCGACGAGAACGACGTCGCTGCGACCTTCCCGCGCCTGGTCGGCAAGAAGGGCATGCGGCAGCTGCTCATCAACGTGGTGGACTGCTTCATCGGCACGGCGCCGGCGCAGGTCGCCGATCTCTCCGCCGAGTGGGCGCGCGAGCCCTGGGACGCGCTGGCCGCTGACGAGGTGTCCATCGGCGCGGTGCTGTTCAGTGAGCGGGAGAGGATGCCGTGGGCCACGGTGGCCGTGCTGCCGCTGAATCTGCCGGGCCCAGGCGGCCCGCCGAGCGGCATGGGCATCCGTCCGGGCACCAACCCGTTCACGAAGACGAGGGACGCGGCGCTGCGCGGACTCGTTCCGCTGATCTCGCGTCCGCTCGTCACCGCGCTCGACGAGGCGCAGGCCGCTGTCGGCCTGTCCACCCGCGGACGCACGATGGATCGCGTCGTGTTCTCGCCCACGCTGATCGTCGCCAGCGGCGCGCCGCAGTTGGACTACGGCCGCACCGACCGCCCCGCCCACGTGCACTTCGTCGGCGAGCTGGCCGCGCAGTCCTCACCCGCGTCGCCGGGTGCGCTCCCGCCGTGGTGGGGCGACCTCGACGGGCATCGTGTCGTGCTCGTGACGCAGGGCACGCAGAACATCGATCCCGGTGACCTGGTGCGTCCGGCCCTCGCCGCGCTGGCCGACCGGGACGCGATCGTCGTGGCGACCACCGGCGTGCCCGGGCGCGACTCGTTTCCGTTCGCCACGCCGCAGAACGTTCGCGTCACGGGGTTCGCGCCCTTCGGTGCGCTGCTGCCGCGCGTCGACCTCGCGATCACGAACGGCGGCTGGGGCGGCACGATCGCGATGCTCGGTCACGGCATCCCGCTGGTCGTCGCAGGCGGCGACCTCGACAAGCCCGAGGTCGCGGCACGCGTGGCGTGGAGCGGCGCCGGCGTGAACCTGCGTACCGGCACCCCGAAGACGGCGACGGTTCAGACAGCGGCGGACCGGGTGCTCGTCGAGCCGTCATTCCGGGCCGCGGCCGGCCGCCTCGCGGCCGACCTGCGCGCGCGGGGCGGCGCCGCGCACGCCGCGGAGCTCATCGAGGGCATGCTCTGACGCCTTGGCACCGGGCGGGTGCTCGCGACTCAGGACTCCGGGTTGGGGTCGGCGTCCAGCCACGGCGGGCCCAGCGGCACGACGCGCCGGCCGATCGTGCGCCAGTAGAACTTCTCGACGAGCAGGTACGTGGCCAGGGCCGACGCGGCGATCAGCACGATCGAGCCGGTGATCGCCAGGCCCTGTGCGCCGGTGAAGGCGCCCATCGCCTGGAACCCGAGTCCGAGCGAGACGCACAGCAGCGTGATCGGCAGCACCGTGTTGTGCGCGGCTCCGGCCGGGACGAACAGCAGCGCGAGGATCGCGAACACGAGCGAGAAGAGCCCGCGGGCCGACGCCGTCACCTCGAAGAACCCCAGCTCCTCGCCGAGCAGGAATCCCGGCACCACGATCCAGTACCAGCCGAACGCGTTGTAGACGATGAAGTGGAAGTTGTCGCCGGCGAAGTACGACAGCATCCCCGCGGTCACCTGCACGACGCCGCCGAACGCGGCGCCGATCCAGAACACGGGAGCGTCGTCCTGCAGCCCGAGGTGCGCGAGCTGGGCGATCACGGTGGCGATCACGAAGCCCAGCAGGCCGATGAGCCCGGGATCGGCGACGCGCAGGCCGCCGGTGCGCGGCACTCTGATCGCGTCCGTGATCGCGATGTTGGTCGTGCCCTCGGTCATGCGAAAACCTCCCGTTCCCGGTGCCACCGTCGTCTTCCCGCCAGTATGCCGAGCGGACGACGCGTGCCGCCATCATCGGCGGCGGCACGCCGGTGACGACGTGAGCGCGAGGATGCGGCATCCATCGTTCACGATCCGGTCACCGGACGGCGGCGGGACGTGGCACGCTGGCGTCATGGGCCAGAGCGACACCGGAACCATCCCGCACCCCGTCACCGAAGAGCTGCGCGCCACGATGGCCGCGGCGGGCATCTCGCACGACGCCGACCTCGTCGCGCGCATCCTCGCCACGGGCATCGGGCTGGGGCTGGACGACACCGACCGGCTCGACCTCAAGATCACGTCGGCAGCGCTCAGCGAGATGCGCGCGGCGTTCCGGCTGTTCGCGCCGTATCGCGGCATCCCGAAGGTCACGATCTTCGGCTCGGCGCGCACCCGCTCCGAGGACGAGCTGTACCGACAGGCGTCCGAGACGGCGGCCGTGCTCGCCGAGCGCGGCTGGATGGTCGTCACCGGCGCCGGTCCCGGGATCATGGAGGCGGCCGCCGAGGGCGCCGGTCCGCACCATTCGCTCGGCGTCTCGATCCGCCTGCCGTTCGAAGAGAAGCCGAACGCGATCGTGGGCGGCAACGCCCGCAACGTCGCGATGAAGTACTTCTTCACCCGCAAGCTCATGCTGGTCAAGGAGTCGCGCGGCTTCGTGTGCGTGCCGGGCGGCTTCGGCACGCTCGACGAGATGTTCGAGCTGCTGACGCTGCAGCAGACGGGCAAGGCCGATCCCACGCCGATCGTGCTGCTCGACTCGCCCGGCGGCACGTTCTGGGCGGGGCTGCAGCGGTTCGTCGACGACCATCTGCTGCCCTCGGGCGTCATCTCGAAGGGGGACTTCGACCGGGTGCTCGTCACCGACTCGGTCCCGGCCGCTGTCGACGAGATCACCGGATTCTACCGCAACTACGACTCGCTGCGGTGGGTGGGCAAGCGGCTCGTGCTGCGGTTGAAGGCCAAGCCGACCGAGGCCGAGGTCGACGAGCTCAACGAGCGCTTCGCCGATCTGGTGGCCGAAGGACGGATCGAGCATCGCGGCGCGCTGACGGCCGAGCGCGAGGACGACGACGTCGTCGATCTGCCCCGGCTCGTGCTGCGGCTGGACCAGTTCCGCGTGGGCGAGCTGTATCGCCTCATCCGCGCCGTGAACGCCCTCGAGTCGGCCCCGCGCGAGTGAGGCAGAGTGGATGCCGCACCCGAGGTGCGCGTCACAGCCGTCGGTAGCGCGCCGACAGCATGAGGTACACCCCGTAGACGACCAGCCCGCCCCCGATCGCGGCGCACAGCAGCGGACCCAGGGGGAGGGCCACGAGGCCGTCGAGAGCGGCATCGAGGCCGCCGGCATCCTCCGGGTCGACCTTCACGGCCGCCACGATCAGCAGCACCCCGACGGTCAGCAGCGCGAGTCCTTTGGCGATGTACCCGAACACGGCGATCCCGGTCACGACTCGTCCCGCGCGCCCCGCCGGCAGCGACAGGCCGCGGACGAACCGACGCGTCGATCCGATGACGACGAATCCGATCCCGCCGGCGACGATCGCGAGGCCGACGAGCCCCAGCACGAAGGGCCCGCCCGGGACGAACAGCACGCCGCGGCTCGCGTCCTGCACGCTCTCGTCGGGGTCGGGGCGCGCGCCGATCGCGACGGCGGCCGCGACGACGGCCAGCGCGAAGAAGACCACCGCCTTGCCCCACGCGATCGCCCGCGCACCCCACGTGCGCGCCGGCGAGTCACGGCGCACGAGGATGCCGTCCAGGACCTGCCAGACGCCGAGCGCGGCGAGCGCGAGCGCCGCGAGCCAGAGCACGACGAAGCCGAGCGGGGCGCCGGCGATCGTCATCAGCGCACCCGATTGATCGGCCTCGCCGTCTCCGCCGAACGCGACCCCGATCGCGAGGGCGCCGATCAGCACGTGCACCACCCCGTCGGCGACGAAGCCCGCGCGTGCGAGCGCCTCGAACACCGGATTCGCCTCGGCGCGATGGGCGGCATCGCGCACTTCGGCGCGCGGTGAGGAGCGGGCTCCGGCTGACATGACGTCCACGGTAGAGCCCGTCGCCACGATCGGCACAGGGGCTTGCGCCGGCTGTCTCGACTGTGCTGCGGGCCGCGCGGACGGCACGCCGCCAGGCTCGGACCGAACGCTCGGGTTCGCCGCCTAGCATGGACCGGATGATCCGCGAGGGCCTGCCCCAGCCCACGACCGGATGGAGCATCATGCCGCGGCTGATCCGCGGAGCCTCTCCCGTCGTGCTGGTCGTGGTGGGCGCGCTCTCTCTGCTGATCGGTCTGCTGATCGTCACGCGACCGCTGACGTCGCTGCTCGTACTGACCATCTACGTCGGCATCAGCGCCATCCTGTCGGGCCTCGCGCGCATGCTCGCCGCGCCCGAGACGCCCCTGTGGTCGCGCATCACCTTCGGCGCGGTCTGGATCGCCTTCGGCGTCGCGATCCTCGTCGGGCTCGGGCGCCGGCTGGACCTGCTGCCGGAGCTGATCGCGGTGCTCCTGGTGCTCGGCGGCCTCGCTTCGCTGTACGACGCGCTCAGCCGGGGCACCGTCAGCCAGCGCGTGCTGTCGGCGGTGTGGGGCGGTGCGCAGATCGCCTTCGGCGTGCTGGCGTATGCATGGCCCGACGTGACGGTGCTGCTGGCCGCCGTGGTGTTCGGGCTGCGCACCATCGTGTTCGGGCTCACGCTCCTGATCCGCGCGGTGCGCGCGTTCGTCGAGGGCCGACGCTCGGTGCCCGCCACGTCGGAGCCGGCACCGGTCGAAGACACGGAGAGGGATGCCGCATCCCGGCCGCCGGCATCCACGGACGTCCTTCCCGCCCGGCGCGGCCGCGCACGAGCCGCGTGGCTCGCGGCAGGACGCTATGCGCTGTCGATGCTGCTGGTCGTGCTCGTGGCGGGCGGCTGGTGGGCGAACACCTGGCTCGAGGACGGCGCTCAGGTGGTCGACGCATTCTACGATCCGCCGACCGTCGTGCCCTACGAGCACGGCACGCTCATCCGGTCCGACGAGTTCACCGGACAGAAGCCGGCGAACGCCGACGTGTCGCGGATCCTGTACACGACCCGCGACGCGAACGGGCAGCCCGCCGTCGCCAGCGGGCTGGTCATCACGCCGCATGACATGCCGCCGGGTCCGCGCCCCGTCGTCATCTGGAACCACGGCACGACCGGCGTCGCGCGCGGGTGCGCGCCGAGCCTGCGCGACGCATCGGCGACCAAGTGGGCGATCCCGGGACTCGACCAGGCGATCGCGAAGGGCTGGGTCGTCATCGCGTCGGACTATTCGGGCCAGGGGGCGCCCGGCGACTTCCCGTACCTGATCGGGCGCGGCGAGGCACGCTCGTCGCTGGACGCCGTCATCGCCGCGCGCGAGCTCGACGGCCTGACGCTGTCGGCGCACACCGTGGTGTGGGGGCACTCGCAGGGCGGCCACGCGGCGCTGTGGACCACGCAGATCGCTCCGGACTACGCTCCCGACATCGACATCCGCGGCACCGCGCTGCTCGCACCCGCCGCGGAGCCGGTCAAACTGGCGCACGAGCTCATGACGGGCGACGCGAACGCGCTGCTGTCGATCCTCATCTCGTGGGTGCTGGTGCCCTACTCCGA
Source organism: Microbacterium jejuense (assembly GCF_039544225.1). Classification (NCBI taxonomy): domain Bacteria; kingdom Bacillati; phylum Actinomycetota; class Actinomycetes; order Micrococcales; family Microbacteriaceae; genus Microbacterium; species Microbacterium jejuense. The sequence continues at coordinate 129,789 of NZ_BAABLG010000012.1, read as the reverse complement.
GACGTACTCCGACGTCGACCTCAGCGACTACGTCGCCCCGGGCGCCGAGTCGATCGTCCGCGAGATGACCCAGCGCTGCCCGACCGAGCCCGGCGTGATCGTCTCGGTCGCCGCTGCCCTCGGCGTCTCGGAGGACCGCCCGCTGTACGTCGGCGATCTGACCTCGGGGGCGCTCGGCAAGCGGCTCGAAGACAACACGCCCGACGGTCCGTGGGGGACGCCCATCCTCATCGCGTGGGGGAGTGAGGACGAGGTCATCCCGCCGCACCTGCAGCGCGAGTTCGTCGCCACCCTGTGCGCGCAGGGCGAGCAGGTGCGCAGCCTCGAGTACGTCGGCTACGACCACCTGGGCACGCTCCTGCCGGGGTCGGCCTTCATCCCGGTGCTCATCACCTGGACCGATGCGCGGTTCCGGCACGCCGACACCCACGTGGACGACTGCGGCGCCTGATCGGTGCGTGCCCGCGCCGACCAGGGGACTCCCAGGGCGGCCGGTTCCGGCATCCGGTAACGTTGTAGGGTTCCGGCGCGCGCGACGCGCCGGTGAGAGCTGAATACGGAGGCTGTTGTGGACATCGATCTCGGACTTCTGCGGACCGTCGAGCGCGAGAAGGAGATCCCCTTCGACGAGCTCGTGCACATCATCGAACAGGCGATTCTGACCGCCTACGCCAAGCACACCTCGCCCACCGGCGAGCTGCCCGAGGGGGCACGCGCCGAGCTCGATCGCAAGACCGGTCACGTGGCGGTGTTCATCCCGCTGCTCGACGACGAGGGCGCCGTGATCGGCGAAGAGGAGTCGACGCCCGAGGACTTCGGCCGCATCGCCGCGTTCGCCGCCAAGCAGGTCATCAGCCAGCGTCTGCGCGACATCGCCGACGACGCCGTGCTCGGCGAGTTCCGCGGCAAGGAGGGCGACATCGTCGCCGGCATCGTGCAGCAGGGCCCGAACCCGCGCATGGTCCACGTCGACCTCGGCTCGGTCGAGGCGATCCTGCCCCCCGAGGAGCAGGTCCCGAGCGAGGACTATGCCCACGGCGCCCGTCTGCGCGTCTATGTGACCTCGGTCGCCAAGGGCACGAAGGGCCCGCAGATCACCGTGTCGCGCACCCACCCGGGGCTCGTGCGCAAGCTGTTCGCCCTCGAGGTGCCCGAGATCCCTGCGGGCCTGGTCGAGATCGTCTCGCTCGCGCGCGAGGCCGGTCACCGCACCAAGATCGCCGTCAAGGCCAACGACCCGTCGATCAACGCCAAGGGCGCCTGCATCGGCGAGCTCGGCCGCCGTGTGCGCGCCGTCACCGAGGAGCTGGGCGGCGAGAAGATCGACATCGTCGACTACGACCCCGAGCTCGCGAAGTTCGTCGCGAACGCGCTGTCGCCGGCGAAGGTCACGTCGAGCTTCGTCCTGGATGCCTCGAACAAGGCCGTGCGCGCGCTCGTGCCCGACTACCAGCTGTCGCTGGCGATCGGCAAAGAGGGGCAGAACGCCCGCCTCGCGGCCAAGCTGACCGGTGCCAAGATCGACATCCAGCCCGACTCGATCCTCGAGGACAGCTGAGCCTCGCGGCGCAGTCGCTCAGCTAGTCGGTGTAGCATGGAGGCTGTACGAACGTGCGTCGGATGCCGCACGCGTGCTCCCCGGTCCGCCCTCCTCAGGGTGGTCTCCATTGATTCCGCCCTCGTCGTCGACGAGCGCGCGTCGATGCCCGGAAGAGGCGCGTGGGTGCATGAGACGCCCGAGTGCGTGGATGCCGCCATCCGGCGCCGCGCCTTCGTGCGGGCATTGCGTGTGTCAGGCCCGCTTGACACGCAGACCATCGAAGAGCACATCCAGCGAAAAGGCTGAACGGCTATGGAAACAAAGTGAACGGCTCGAAATGAGACCCGTCCGCCGATAACGGTCTGCCCTGTCTGGGCAGACCCCAGACAGGAGAATTTGTGGCTGCCAAACCACGCGTGCACGAGATCGCTTCCGAGCTCGGCGTCGACAGCAAGGTCGCGCTCGAGAAGCTGAAGGAGCTCGGCGAATACGTCAAGAGCCCCTCGTCCACCATCGAACCCCCCGTCGCGCGCAAGCTGCGCGCGGCGCTCGAAGCCGACGGCTCGGGCAAGTCCGGCGCGGCTCCCGCGGCTCCGGCCGCCAAGCCCGGTGCGGCGCGCCCCGCCGCAACGCCCGGTGCCGCGGCTGCCAAGCCCGGTCCCGCGGTCAAGCCCGGCCCGGCTGCCAAGCCCGGTCCGGCGCGCCCGGCCGCGCCCGCAGCACCGGCGGCTCCGGCCGCCCCCGCGGCGAAGGCTGCTCCGGCAGCCGAGGCCCCCGCGGCTCCGGCTGCTGCCGCTCCGGCGGCTCCGGCCGCCCCCGAGGCCAAGGCGGCTCCGGCCGCTCCCGCGGCCCCGGGCGCCAAGCCCGGTGCGCCCAAGCCCGGTCCGGCCGGTGCGACGCCGCAGGCGCCGCGTCCCGGTGGAACCCCGCGTCCGGGCAACAACCCGTTCGCTTCGTCGCAGGGCATGGGCCAGCGTCCTGCCGGCCCGCGTCCGGGCAACAACCCGTTCGCGTCGGCGCAGGGCATGGGCCAGCGCCCGACCCCCGGCAACATCCCGCGTCCGCAGGCCCCGCGCCCCGGCTCCCCGCGTCCCGGTGCTCCGCGCCCGGGCGGTGCGGGTCGTCCCGGCGGCGGCGGTCGTCCCGGCGCTCCGTTCCAGCAGCGTCCCGGCGGTCCCGGTCGTCCCGGCGGCGCCGGCGGCTTCCAGCGTCCCGGCGGCGCGCCCGGTGCGGGTGCCCCCGGCGGCTTCGCCGGTCGTCCCGGTGGTGGCGGCGGTCGTGGCCGCGGTCCCGGCGGTGGCACCGCAGGTGCCTTCGGCAAGGGCGGCGGCAAGTCGAAGCAGCGTAAGTCGCGTCGGGCGAAGCGTCAAGAATTCGAGATGCGGTCGGCGCCGGTCGTCGGCGGCGTCAACGTCCAGAAGGGCAACGGCGAGATCATCCGCATGCGACGCGGCGCGTCGATCGCGGACTTCGCCGACAAGCTCGAGGCGCTGCGCGGCTACACCGTGCAGCCCGGCACGCTCGTGACGATCCTCTTCAACCTCGGCGAGATGGCCACGGCCACCGAGTCGCTGGACGAGGCGACGTTCGAGGTGCTCGGCGCCGAGCTCGGCTACAAGATCCAGATGGTCTCGCCCGAGGACGAGGACAAGGAGCTCCTCGAGGGCTTCGGTCTCGACCTCGAGGCCGAGCTGGAGGCGGAGAACGAGGAAGACCTCGAGATCCGTCCTCCGGTGGTGACCGTCATGGGCCACGTCGACCACGGCAAGACGCGACTGCTCGACGCCATCCGCCAGACCAACGTGGTCGCGGGCGAGGCCGGCGGCATCACGCAGCACATCGGTGCGTACCAGGTCTGGACCGAGCACGACGGCATCGAGCGCGCCATCACGTTCATCGACACCCCCGGTCACGAGGCGTTCACCGCCATGCGTGCCCGTGGTGCGCAGGTCACCGACATCGCGATCCTCGTGGTCGCGGCCGACGACGGCATCATGCCGCAGACGGTGGAGGCCCTCAACCACGCCCAGGCGGCCAATGTGCCGATCGTGGTCGCGGTGAACAAGGTCGACAAGCCCGAGGCCAACCCGGCCAAGGTCCGTCAGCAGCTGACCGAGTACGGCCTGGTCGCCGAGGAGTACGGCGGCGACGTCATGTTCGTCGACGTGTCGGCCCGCCAGAACACCGGCATCCAGGAGCTCCTGGACGCGGTGCTGCTCACCGCGGACGCGGGTCTGGACCTCACGGCCAACCCGAACAAGGATGCGCGCGGTGTCGCGATCGAAGCGAAGCTCGACAAGGGCCGCGGATCGGTGGCCACGGTGCTCATCCAGTCCGGAACGCTGCGCGTCGGCGACGCGATCGTCGCGGGCACGGCCTACGGCCGCGTGCGCGCCATGATCGACGAGAACGGCGACCCGGTCGAAGAGGCCTACCCGTCGCGTCCGGTCCAGGTGCAGGGTCTGAACTCCGTGCCCCGCGCCGGTGACACGTTCATCGTGACCGAGGAGGACCGCACGGCCCGCCAGATCGCCGAGAAGCGTGAAGCGGCCGAGCGCAACGCCCAGCTGGCCAAGGCCCGCAAGCGCATCTCGCTCGAGGACTTCACCCGCGCTCTCGAAGAGGGCAAGGTCGAGTCGCTCAACCTCATCATCAAGGGCGACGTGTCGGGTGCCGTCGAGGCGCTCGAGGAGTCGCTCCTCAAGATCGAGGTCGACGACTCGGTGCAGCTGCGGATCATCCACCGCGGCGTCGGTGCGATCACCGAGTCCGACATCAACCTCGCGACGATCGACAACGCGATCGTCATCGGCTTCAACGTCCGTCCCGACACGAAGGCGCGCGAGCGCGCCGCCCGTGAGGGTGTGGATGTCCGGTTCTACTCGGTCATCTACAACGCGATCGACGACGTCGAGCAGTCGCTCAAGGGTCTGCTCAAGCCGGAGTACGAAGAGGTCCAGTCGGGCGTGGCCGAGATCCGCGAGGTGTTCCGCTCCTCGAAGTTCGGCAACATCGCCGGTGTCATCGTCCGCTCGGGCACGATCACGCGCAACGCCAAGGCGCGCGTCATCCGCGACGGCGTGGTCATCGCCGATGGCCTGGCCATCGAGTCGCTGCGTCGCTTCAAGGACGACGTCACCGAGGTGCGCACCGACTACGAAGCCGGTATCGGCCTCGGCAAGTACAACGACATCCAGGTGGGCGACGAGATCGAGACCACCGAGATGGTCGAGAAGCCGCGCGGCTGAGTCCGCGTATCTGATTCCGGATGCCTTCTTCGGGAGGCATCCGGAATCACCCCCTTAAGGAGCACTCATGTCTTCGGAACGTCAGGCCCGACTGGGCGACCGCATCCGCGTGATCCTCGCCGAGCGCCTCGAGAAGGGGCTGCGCGACCCGCGGCTCGGCTTCGTCACGATCACCGACGTCCGTGTGACGGGCGACCTGCAGCACGCCTCCGTGTTCTACACGGTGCTGGGGTCGGCCGAGGAGCGCGAGGCCTCGGCGAAGGCGCTCAAGTCGGCGACCGGGATGCTGCGCTCCGAGGTGGGCAAGCACCTCAACGTGCGGCTCACGCCGAGCCTGGAGTTCATCGCCGACGCGATCCCCGAGAACGCGGTGCACATCGAGGACCTGCTGCGTGAGGCGCGCGAGCGCGACGAGTCCGTCGCGGGCCTCGCGGCCGGCGCGACCTACGCCGGCGAGGCCGACCCGTACGTCAAGCCCCGCGAGCTCGACGGCGACGAGTAAGCAACGCAACGCTCACACGCTTGGCAGACGCGCGCCGCAATCGCAGGATTCCGGCGCGTTTCTGCGTCGTACGACAGGGACCGCGCGAGTGTGTGAGCCGCGTCCACGCTAGCGGGGGAGCCGCAGCATCCCGTCGGACGCCTCCGCCAGCCCGTCCGCGATGAGCGAGTCGATCGCGCGGTCGCGCTGCAGCGCGTCGGGCCAGTCCGCAACGACCTCGGGCAGCGGCACCGCGTGGGCGGCGGCATCCCTGAGCGTCTTGAGGACGGCGCCGCGCGCCTGCCTGTCGCTTCCCTCGTAGCGCGCCTGCTTGCGCCGCTCGTCGCCGGTGTCGGGTCGCCCCGCGGCGAGCCACGCGCAGCGGTCCTGCAGCGGACAGATCTCGCATCGCGGCGACCGCGCGGTGCAGACGACGGCGCCGAGCTCCATCGTCGCGGCGTTCACGACCGCAGACGTCGCGACGTCCGCCGGAAGAACCGCCGCCATCGCGTCGAGGTCGCGACGTGACGGCGGGCCGGGCTGCGAACGCCCGTCGGCCGCGCGTGCGAGGACGCGGCGCGTGTTCGTGTCGACGACGGGATGCCGGTCGCCGTACGCGAAGACGGCGACGGCGCGCGCGGTGTACTCGCCGATGCCGGTCAGTGCGAGGAGCGCGTCCACGTCGCGCGGCACGACCCCGTCATGACGGTCGCGGATCTCGACAGCCGCGCGGTGCAGCCACAGGGCCCGGCGCGGATAGCCGAGGTTCGCCCACTGCCGCACGGCATCGGCGGGCGCCGCGGCGGCGAGGTCGCTGGGCGTCGGCCAGCGGCCCAGCCACGCCTCGAGATGCGGGATCACACGGGTGACGGGCGTCTGCTGCAGCATGAACTCGCTGACCAGCACGCCCCACGCGCCGAATCCCGGACGACGCCACGGCAGGTCGCGCGCATTCTCGCGATACCAGGCGACGAGCGGGCTCGCGAGGTCGGGCATGCGCTCCAGCCTATGCGGCGCCTCAGCGGTCGAGCCGCCGGACGGCGGCCGTCCGGACGTCACGACATCGTCACGATCGAGCGGCCGACCGCCTCGGTCCCGCCCGGGTGGCCCTAGGTTGCGGGGTGGGCAATCGTGAGGAGAGACGTATGCGTGTCCGGGCATCCATCGCCGTTCTGCTGCTGTCGGCCGTGGCGCTGACCGCGTGCGCGACGCCGGGCGACCCGGCTTCGACCTCGTCGCGCACGCCGTCTGCATCGGCCGAGCAGACCTCGACGCCCAGCCCGGCCCCGACGATCGACTCCGACGATCCGTCGACCTGGATCATCACCGATGACGGCATGGGACCGATCACGCTCGGCGACCCGTTCCCCGACGCGCTCGCGCTGATGCCCGAGGGCACGACGAACGACGTCGACAACTGCGCGTGGACCGCCTGGTGGAACGCGCCGGACCAGTCCTACCAGGTGTTCACGGCACGGGCTCCGACAGCGCGGACGACGCTCCGGTGATCAACGTGACCACCGCGTCCTGGAACGACCCGTCCGCCGCCGACGGCCCGCGGACCGCCGACGGGATCGGCGTCGGCTCGACGGTCGACGAGGTGCGCGCCGCCTATCCCGATGTCACCGAGGTGCCGGACGCGATCGGCCCGTCGATCATCCATCTGAAGGTCGGCCGCATCTTCTTCACCTACCGCGAGACGCCCGTCATCACGTCGGTCACCGTGACCACCGCCGACGCGCCGCCGTACGAGGTCTGCGGCTGACGGCGGCGCGCGGCCCGATGCCCGCGGCGCCGTAGGCTGGGAGCATGCGCCTCCCCGTCACTCCGACCACGACGCTGTGGCGCGATCTGCGCGGCCGCGTGCGCGGTCGCTACCCGGCCGGACGCGTCGTGATCGCCGTCGACGGGCTGGACGGCGCCGGCAAGACGGTGTTCGCGGACGGCCTCGCCGAGGTGTTCGCCGAGGCCGGTGACGCGGTGTTCCGCGCGGGCATCGACGGGTTCCACCGGCCGCGCGCCGAGCGGTACGCTCTCGGGCGCCGCAGCCCCGAGGGCTTCTACCGCGACTCGTACGACTACGCCACCTTCCAGCGCGTGCTGCTGGACCCGTTCCGCGACGGCGCGCAGACCGCGGGCACGACCGGGTTCCAGCTCGCGGCGTTCGACGTCGCGCGCGACGCACCGGTCGAGTCGCAGTGGGTGACCGCGCCGCGCGATGCCGTGCTCGTGGTCGACGGCATCTTCCTCCACCGGCCCGAGCTGCGCGACCTGTGGGACTGGTCCATCTGGCTCGATGCGCCGTTCTCTGCGACGTTCGCGCGCATGGCGCTGCGTGACGGGTCCGATCCGGATCCCGACGCGCCGGCGAACGCCCGCTACCGGCAGGGTCAGGAGCTGTACCTCGACGAGGCGCGGCCGCGGGAGGCGGCATCCCTCGTCGTCGACAATTCCGATCTCGCCCACCCGCGGATCGTCGCCTGATGGCCGCGCCGGGGATCCTGCTGGTCGACAAGCCGCAGGGCATCACGAGTCACGACGTCGTCGCGCGCGCCCGGCGCGCGCTCGGCACGCGCAAGATCGGGCACGCCGGAACCCTCGACCCGATGGCGACGGGCCTGCTCGTGCTGGGCGTCGAGGGCGCGACCCGGCTGCTCACGTTCGTCGTGGGCCTCGACAAGACCTACCGGGCCACGATCCGGCTCGGAGTCTCGACCGACACCGACGACGCCGACGGGCAGATCGTGGCGACTGTGGATGCCTCCTCCCTCGACTCCGCCCGGATCATCGAGGCCGTCGCGCCGCTGACCGGTCGCATCTCGCAGGTGCCGAGCACCTTCTCGGCGATCAAGGTCGACGGCCGCCGCGCCTACGACCTTGCCCGGGCGGGGGAGGACGTGCAGCTCAAAGCGCGAGAGGTCACGGTGTCGCGGTTCGACGTGCTGGCCGAGCGACGCCCGTCGACAGGCTCAGCGGCCGAAGGAGTGGTCGACCTCGACGTCGTCGTGGACTGCTCCAGCGGCACGTACATCCGCTCTCTCGCGCGCGACCTGGGCGCCGCGCTCGGCGTCGGCGGGCACCTGACGGCGCTCCGCCGCACCCGCATCGGCCCGTTCGACGTGACGCAGGCCGTCGATGTCGACGCCATCGCCGACGCCCCGCTGCTGGCCCCGGCCGATGCCGCCGCGGCGGTGCTCGGCCGCTTCGACGTGACGGCCGGCGAGGCGCGCGACCTGCGTCACGGAAAGCGCCTCGCGGGCGCCGCGTCCCGCCTGGCGGCGGACCCCACCGCCGCGATCGACCCCGACGGCGTGCTCGTCGGCATCGTCGAGCGACGGGGCGCCGACGTCAAGAGCGCCATGAACATGCCCGAGGAGGCGGCCCGATGATCCTGTGGTTCACGATCGTGCAGGTGGCTGTCGCCGTCGCCGCGGGACTCTTCTGCGTCATCGCCGGTCTCGCCGGCCGCCGCCCCAGCGACTGGACGGTCGGCTCGCTCGCGCTGGTCGAGCTGCTGCTCATCGCCCAGGTCGTGATCGCGATCGTCGCGCCGTTCGCGGGCAACCCGCCGACCGGGAGCCTGCTCGAGTTCTGGGTGTATCTCGTATCGGCCGTGCTGCTGCCGATCGCGGCGGTGGCGTGGGCGCTGCTGGAGCGCAGCCGATGGAGCACGGTCATCATGGGCATCGCCGCGCTGTCGATCGCCGTCATGGTGTGGCGCATGCAGGTCATCTGGACCATCCAGCCCGCCTGACGCGGGGAAGCATCCGGGCGCTGCCCGCTGACACACGGACTAAACTCAGGTGGTTATGTCGTCGCCCGCCCGCCCCCGTATGACCGGCATCGGCCGTGTGCTCGTGATCGTCTACGCGATCATGGCCCTCGGCGCCACCGGTCGGTCCTTCGTCCAGATCGTCGAGCGCTTCGACGAGGCGCCCCTCGCCTACACGCTGTCGGCGATGTCGGCCGTCGTGTACATCGTCGCGACGCTGGCGCTGATCTTCGCCGGACGCCCCGGCTGGTACGTCGTCGCCTGGGTCGCGATCGTGTTCGAGCTCGCCGGCGTGCTGATCATCGGCACGCTGAGCCTCGTCGCCCCCGAGCTGTTCGGCCACCCGACGGTGTGGTCGTGGTTCGGGATGGGATACGTCTTCGTGCCGCTGGTGCTCCCCTTCCTCGGCCTGTGGTGGCTCGCCACGCATCGCCCCGCCGCCCGTCAGACGGCGCCCGACACCGCGGCGGTGGCATCGTGATCGTCTTCCGCGACCCGAGCGAGGTGCCCGCGGGCTTCGGCCCTTCGGTGGTCGCGATCGGCAAGTTCGACGGCGTGCACTCCGGTCACCGTGCGGTGATCGACCGGGCACGCGTGGATGCGGCAGCCGCCGGCGCGAAGGTCGTCGCGGTGACGTTCGACCGCAACCCGCTGGCGCTGCTGCGCCCCGAGATCTGCCCGCAGAGCCTGGTCGGCGTCGAGCAGAAGCTGCGACTGCTCGCGGATGCGGGGGCCGACGCCACCCTCATGCTGACCTTCGACCGTGCGCTCGCCGACCTCGGCGCCCGCGAGTTCGTCGAGCACGTGCTCGTCGGTGCGCTGGGCGTTCGGATCGTCATGGTCGGCGCCGACTTCCGCTTCGGCCGCGGCGGCGCCGGCAATCCCGATCTGCTGCGGGAGCTCGGACCCGGGTTCGGCTTCGAGGTCCACGTCGTGGACGACGTGCGCGCGATCGACGCCGGTCGCCGCGTGTCGTCGACCTGGGTGCGCGAGCTGCTCGACGAGGGTGACGTCGCCGGCGCGGCGCGCCTGCTCGGACGCCCGCACGCGGTGCGCGGCGAGGTCGTGCACGGCTTCAAGCGCGGGCGCGAGCTCGGCTTCCCGACCGCCAACCTGTCGGCCGACCTGGAGGGCTTCGTGCCTGCCGAGGGCGTGTACGCGGGCTGGCTGGTGGACGAGGGGATGCCGGGGGACGAGGCATCCACACCTCGCAGCAGTGTGCGCTACCCCGCGGCGGTCAGCATCGGGACGAACCCGACGTTCGACGACGTGCACGCGCGTCAGGTCGAGGCGTACGTGCTCGACGAGACCGACCTCGACCTGTACGGCCACACCGTCGAGGTGGAGTTCGTCGTGCGCATCCGGGGCATGGTCGCGTTCGAGGGCGTCGACGCCCTGATCGTACAGATGACCGACGACATCGTGCAGGTGCGCCGCGAGCTCTCCTGATTCGCAGGCCGTAGACCGCGGGGCGTCCTCGCCCTAGCATCGAGGCGTGCACGCGCTGGGGGTGTGGGCCGCGGAGGCCGCGGCCGGAGGCTCTGTCAACCTGTGGGGCGCGCTCGGGTGCGCGGTCGCGTACTCGGCGTCGCTGCTGGCGACGCTCGACGCGTTCGCCGACCTGATCCTCGCGCGCGGGGACTCGCCGGCCGGCCGCCTCACTCCGGGAGTGGGTCTCAAGTTCGCGTCCAAGCTCGCCGCCGCGGCGATCGCCGTCGTGTCGGCGGCGATCGTGCTCGCGCTCGACGAGAACTGGTTCGCTTTCACGAGCCTCACGATCGCGTTCGTCGTGGTCGTCGGCATCGGCGTCGTGGTGCTGCTGCGGCATGCCAAGGCGGTGGCGACGCCCGGCCCCGCCGCGACGAGCGGCTGAGGCGTCGGCGGCCGTGGGGCGCGGCATCCACTGGTTCCTCGCCGACGTCCTGCTCATGTGAGCAAAGTCTGTGCAGATGTTGCTCCATTGCGCGCGCGTGTGTCAGCCTGGAGGGGACGACGAAGGGAGGATCGTGGACGCCGTCGACGAACTCCTCTCGATCCGGGCCGCCGAGCTCTACTACGAAGAGAACCTCACGCAGGAAGAGATCGGCAAGAGCCTGCAGATCACGCGCTGGAAGGTCGGACGCCTGCTCACACAGGCGAAGGACGCCGGCTTCGTCCGCATCGAGATCCTCCACTCCCGCGCGCGTCGCCCGCAGCTCGAACGCCGTCTGCGCGAGGAGCGCGGGCTCACCGATGCCGTCGTCGTCTCGCGCGCCGGCGTGCGCAGCGAGGACGAGCTGCTGCAGCGCGTGGCGCAGGCCGCGGCCGACCATCTCGCCGCGCTGCGACCGAGCCCGCGCCTGCTCGGCGTCAGCTGGGGGCGCACGCTGTCCGAGATCGCGCACCACCTGCGCGACGGCTGGTCTACGCAGACCGATGTCGTGCAGATCAACGGCGGCATGAGCGTCAGCTCACGGCCCGGCACGGCCGCGGCGACCGCGGTCGGCATCGCGCAGAAGGGCGGCGGCAGCGCCGCGCTGCTGCCGAGTCCCGCGATCCTCGAGCACCGCGCGACGAAAGATGCCATCGAGGCCGACCGCGTCGTGGCGCGCGTGCTCGAACTGGCGCGCTCGGCCGACGCCTACCTGTTCAGCGCGGGCGCGGCCGACCACGGCTCGGTGCACGTCGACAGCGGCTACCTCGCCGCGTCGGACATCGACCGCCTGGTCGCGGCTGGCGCCGTCGGCGACGTCGTCGGGCGCTACATCGACGCGTCCGGCCGCATCGTCGACCCCGACCTCGATGCCCGCACCGTCGGCCTGTCGCTGGACGACCTCCGCAGCGCCGACGTGGCGATCGCGGCCATCGCGGGGGAGTCCAAGCGTGCGATCGCCTCCGCCGTCGTCACGTCCGGTCTGTGCACGGTCCTCGTGACCGACGAGACCACCGCCCAGCAGCTGCTCGACGGCTGACCCCTCACACTTCCTGTGCTCGCGCACCCACCGAAAGGCAGACCCGACATGTCAGGCACCTCCATCGTGACGCTGCCCGAGAGGGCTCTCGAGCTCCTCGGCGGCGAGCCCGACGACACCACCCTGCGCCGCTATCTGCACGGGCTCCCCGGCGTCGACGCCGTCGGGCTCGAGCAGCGCGCCGCCGGGCTCGGCACGCGCTCCATCAAGACCTCGTCGAAGGCGTGGGCGCTCGACAAGATCATCCAGCTGATCGACCTGACGACGCTCGAAGGGGCTGACACCCCCGGGAAGGTGCGGTCGCTGGTCGCCAAGGCGTTGAATCCGGATGCCTCCGACCAGACCACCCCGCGCGTCGCGGCCGTCTGCGTGTACGGCGACATGGTTCCGTACGCCGTCGAGGCGCTCGGCTCGGCGCACGGCGACCCCGACGAGGGCGGCGTGAGCATCGCGGCCGTCGCGACGGCGTTCCCGAGCGGCCGCGCGTCGCTCGACATCAAGCTCGCAGACACCGCCGAGGCTGTCGGACAGGGCGCCGACGAGATCGACATGGTGATCGACCGCGGCGCGTTCCTCGCCGGCCGGTACGGCCAGGTGTTCGACCAGATCACGCGCGTCAAGCAGGCCTGCCGCCGCGAGGACGGCACGTCGGCCTCGCTCAAGGTGATCCTCGAGACCGGCGAGCTGAACACGTACGACAATGTCAAGCGCGCCTCGTGGCTCGCGATCCTCGCCGGCGGCGACTTCATCAAGACCTCGACCGGAAAGGTGTCGCCGGCGGCGACGCTGCCCGTGACCCTCCTCATGCTCGAGGTCGTGCGCGACTGGCACCGTGCCACCGGCGAGAAGATCGGCGTCAAGCCGGCGGGCGGCATCCGCACGTCGAAGGACGCGATCAAGTACCTCGTCACCGTGGCCGAGACGGTCGGCGAGGAGTGGCTGCAGCCGCACCTGTTCCGCTACGGCGCGTCGAGCCTGCTCAACGATGTGCTGCTGCAGCGCCAGAAGCTGAAGACCGGGCACTACTCCGGCGCCGACTACGTGACGATCGACTGAGACAGAAGGCGACCAGGACCCAGACATGAGCTTCCTCGAATACGCACCCGCCCCCGAGTCGCGGGCGATCCTCAGCCTCAAGCCCGAGTACGGCCTCTTCATCGACGGCGAGTTCCGTCAGGGCTCGGGCGACCCGTTCGTGACGATCTCGCCCGCCGACGAGTCGCACATCGCGACGGTCTCGACCGCGACCGAGGCCGACGTCGACGCAGCCGTTGCGGCCGCACGTCGCGCGTACGACAAGACGTGGTCGAAGATGAGCGGCCGCGACCGCGGCAAGTACCTCTTCCGCATCGCGCGCCTCGTCCAGGAGCGGGCCCGCGAGCTCGCCGTGGCCGAGAGCCTCGACAACGGCAAGCCGATCAAAGAGAGCCGCGACGTGGACGTGCCGCTCGTGGCCGCGTGGTTCTTCTACTACGCCGGCTGGGCCGACAAGCTCGACTACGCCGGCCTGGGCGCCGACCCGCGTTCGCTGGGTGTCGCCGGCCAGGTGATCCCGTGGAACTTCCCGCTCCTCATGCTCGCGTGGAAGATCGCCCCGGCGCTCGCCGCCGGCAACACCGTCGTGCTGAAGCCCGCCGAGACGACGCCGCTGTCGGCGCTCATCTTCGCCGAGATCCTGCAGCAGGCCGACCTGCCCCCGGGCGTCGTCAACATCGTGACCGGAGCCGGAGCGACCGGCGCCGCCCTCGTGCGGCATCCGGATGTCGACAAGGTGGCCTTCACCGGCTCGACCGCCGTCGGCCGCGAGATCGCGAAGGCCGTCGCCGGCACCGACAAGAAGCTGACGCTCGAGCTCGGCGGCAAGGCCGCGAACATCGTCTTCGAGGACGCCCCCATCGACCAGGCGATCGAGGGCATCGTCAACGGCATCTTCTTCAACCAGGGCCACGTGTGCTGCGCGGGCAGCCGCCTGCTCGTGCAGGAGTCGATCCACGACGAGGTCGTCGACCGGCTCAAGGACCGCATGTCGACGCTGCGCCTCGGCGACCCGCTCGACAAGAACACCGACATCGGCGCGATCAACTCGCGCGAGCAGCTCGATCGCATCCGCGAGCTCAGCAAGGTCGGCGAGGAGGAGGGCGCCGAGCGCTGGAGCGCCCCCTGCGTCATCCCCGACAACGGCTTCTGGTTCGCGCCGACGATCTTCACCAACGTGCAGGCCTCGCACCGCATCGCCCGCGACGAGATCTTCGGCCCGGTGCTGTCGGTGCTGACCTTCCGCACGCCCGCCGAGGCGATCGAGAAGGCCAACAACACGCCGTACGGCCTGTCGGCGGGCATCTGGTCCGACAAGGGCTCGCGCATCCTCGCCGTCGCCGACCGGCTGCGCGCCGGCGTCGTGTGGGCCAACACGTTCAACAGGTTCGACCCGTCGTCGCCGTTCGGCGGCTACAAGGAGTCCGGCTACGGCCGTGAGGGCGGCCGCCACGGCCTGGCCGCGTACCTCAAGGGCGCGACGGCGGCACCGCGCGCCGTCGAAGCCCGCACCGCGAAGAAGGAGGTGGCCCCGTGAGCAAGCGCCTCACCGTGCCCAAGACGTACAAGCTGTTCATCGGCGGCGCCTTCCCGCGCAGCGAGTCGGGGCGCACCTACGAGGTCGTCTCGCCCAAGGGGGAGTTCCTCGCGAACGCGGCACTCGCGTCGCGCAAGGACGCGAGGGATGCCGTCGTCGCCGCCCGAGGGGCCGTCAAGAGCTGGTCGGGGGCCACGGCGTACAACCGCGGACAGGTGCTCTATCGGGTGGCCGAGATCCTCGAGGGTCGTCGCGCGCAGTTCGTGGACGAGATCGTGCAGCAGGCCGGCGTCTCGGCCGCCGTCGCCGGCGCCGAGGTCGACGAGGCGATCGACCGCTGGGTCTGGTACGCCGGCTGGTGCGACAAGTTCGGCCAGGTCGCCGGCAACGGCAACCCGGTCGCGGGCCCGTACTTCAACATCTCGGTGCCCGAGCCGACCGGCGTGGTGGGCGTCATCGCCCCGCAGGACACCGCGCTCGTCGGGCTCGTCTCGGCGATCGCCCCGGCGCTCGTCACCGGCAACTCGGTCGTCGTGGTGGCCTCCGAGCGCTACCCGCTCTCTGCGATCAGCCTCGCCGAGGTGCTCGCGACCAGCGACGTGCCCGGCGGCACCGTGAACGTCCTCACCGGGTCGCCTGCCGAGATCGCACCGTGGCTCGCGTCGCACCCCGACGTGCACGCGCTCGACCTCGTCGGCGCGGGCGACCTCGACTGGATCGACCTGCAGATCGCCGCGGCCGAGACGCTCACGCGTGTGCTCCCGCCCGAGAGCGGAGTGGATGCCGCCGCCCCGAGCCTGGCGCGCATCTCGGCGTTCACCGAGACGAAGACGGTCTGGCACACCAAGAGCCTGGTGTAGCCAGCCACGCATCGCTCGTTGAGCGAGCGCAGCGGGACGAAACGCCGCTCAACGACCGGGATGGCGGAGCGTGCCTACCCCAGCTCCAGGCCGCCCCACCGACCGGGCTCGGCGAGCTCGCCGTAGTGGACGTCGACGTCGTGCGCCGAGACCGAGGCGACGCACGCGAGGAGCGACAGGGTCGGGTAGCCGTAGGGGCGGTTGTCGCGGATGATCGCGTCGTCGTCGGTCGGGGCGAGTTCGGCCGAGCGGGCCAGCACCTGGACCCACGGCATCCACCACTCTCCGGCGGCGGCGGGCGGCGTCGCGCGGAAATCGCCGAGCCAGCGGGCGATGCGGGGTGTGGCGGGGTCGTCGACGTCGTCGTGCGCGATCATGTGCGTGCCGGGAGCGAGCTCGACGGTGCGCAGCGACTCGCCGTCCCACATGAGCACGCGCGCCCGTCCGCCGTCGACCTCGACGAGATTGAAGCCGTGCGTCGGCGGCGCGCCGGCGGGGGAGCGGCCGGCGACCGCGTCCAGCACGAGTCCGCCGCGTGACACGAGTTCGGATTCGGGACGCGTGTCGATGTCCGCCCGGTTGAGCAGCACCGCGAGGCGACCCGCCGCGGGGTCGGCGGCCAGCCAGGCGCCGCCGGCGCGCACGTCGCGCACCCCCACGACGCCGTCGTGCGCCTCGGGCCACCACCGGCCGAGCGGGTTCCAGGGCCGGGCCGGATCCTCGTCGCGGACCGCGAGCACCCGCGTGGGCTCATCGCCGGATTCCGGGACGCGGATGACGACGGTGCACATGCGGGGCTCCTGGGGTGTTTCGGTCTGGCGGGCCGTGCGGCCGGCTTCGTGCCAAGATCGGAGGGTGTTCGTCGTGGTCGGGGTCACGGGCGGGATCGCCGCCTACAAGACGGTGCAGCTCGTGCGCCTGCTGGTGAAGGCGGGGCACGACGTGCATGTCGTCCCCACGGAGGATGCCCTGCGGTTCGTGGGGCTCCCGACGTGGGAGGCGATCAGCCGCCACCCCGTGACGACCTCCGTCCACGACGACGTCGCACGCGTGCGTCACGTCTCGCTCGGCCAGTCGGCCGACCTCGTGATCGTGGCGCCCGCGACGGCGAACACGCTGGCGAAGATGACCGCGGGAATCGCGGAGGACCTCCTCGGAACGACCCTACTCGCCACCACGGCACCGGTCGTCGTGGCGCCGGCGATGCACACCGAGATGTGGCGGCACCCCGCGACAGTGCACAACATGGCCGTGCTGCGCGAGCGCGGCGTGATCGTGGTGGGCCCCGAGGACGGCGAACTGACCGGCGGGGACAGCGGGCCGGGCCGGATGTCGGAGCCCGAGGTCGTGCTCGAAGCCGCGCTGGCCGCCGTCGAGGCCGACGCGCCCGCCGACCTCGCGGAACTGCGGGTCGTGGTGAGCGCCGGCGGCACGCGCGAGCCGATCGACCCGGTGCGCTTCATCGGCAACCGCTCCAGCGGCCGGCAGGGCGTCGCGGTGGCGCTGGCCGCCGCGGACCGCGGAGCGGACGTCGTGCTCGTGGCGGCGCATGTCGAGGAGGGGGTCCTGGTGGAGGCATCCACTCGTCCGAACGTGCGGGTCGTGACCGCCGGCACCGCGGCCGAACTGGGAACGGCCGTCGAGGCCGAGGCGACCTCAGCCGATGTCGTCGTCATGGCTGCGGCCGTCGCGGACTATCGCGTCGCCGAGGTGTCGCCGCGCAAGCGCACGAAGGAGGCCGCCCCCGAGGGCGGCATCACGTTGGACCTCGTCGAGAACCCCGACATCCTCGCCGGCCTGGTGCGACACCGCCGCGAGGGCCAGACGATCGTCGGCTTCGCGGCCGAGACGCCCGGTGAGGGCGAGACGCTGCTCGACCGCGGCCGCCGCAAAGCCGCCCGCAAGGGCACCGATCTGCTCGCGGTGAACGAGGTCGGCTGGTCGCGCGGCTTCGAATCGGCCGACAACGCCGTGACCGTCATCGACGCGGCGGGCGAGGTCGTCGCGGCACGCCGCGGCAGCAAGCGCGACGTCGCCGAGGCGCTGTGGGACGCCGTGCTCGCGGTGCGCCAATCCCGCGCAAATCCAAAGTAACGAAAGTGTAACGGCGCATGTAGAGTGGTCCGCACCACGTCGACGAGGACGTGGCGCAAGACCCGGAGGACATGCCCGATGCCCGATTCCGCGGTATCCGATCGCGCCCGCGATCGGATCCACGCCCTGTCCGTCATGTGCGTGCTCGCCGTCGCGAGCGTCGTCATCGCGTTCCTCGGGGCGACGCCCGCGCGCGTGAGCTCACGAGAGCTGCTCGGCGCCGAGCGCACGCCCGGCGAGGCCGCCTTCATCGCGAGTCATCGCGGGGGAGCGGCCACCGCACCCGAGAACACGCTGCCCGCCATCTCGGCCGCGCTCGCGAGCGGCTTCGACTACGTCGAGGTCGACGTCGCCCTCACCGCCGACCGCTCTCCCGTGCTCATGCACGACGCCACGGTGGACCGCACCACGAACGGCCACGGCCGCCTCTCGTCCCTGACCCTCGCCGAGGTGCGTGCGCTCGACGCCGGCGGCTGGTTCGACCCGGCGTACGCAGGCACGCCCGTGCCGACGCTCACCGAGTTCCTCGACACGCTCGCCGGCGCGAAAGGCCGGGCGATCGTCGAGCTGAAGGGGAGCTGGGATGCCGCGGCCCTCGACGCGGCCATCGCCGAGGTCGCGGCACGGGGCCTGGAGAGCCGGATCGCCTTCGCGAGCTTCGACGCGCGAACGCTGGCGCTCGCCGCGAGCGGGTCGGGGGTGCTGTCGCGGCTGCTGATCCTCAAGCAGCTGCCCGCCGACGTCGTGAGCGCTGTCGCCGAGGCGGGCGCGCGCGGCGTGGTCGTCAGCCGCAAGGCCGTGCTCGCGCGGCCCGACATCGTCGACGAGCTGCACGCCGCCGGGGCCCGTGTCGTCGTCTACACGCTCAACCGCGACACCCAGTGGGATGCCGTCACCGCGCTCGGCGTGGACGGCATCGTCACCGACGACCCCCACACGCTGTCGCAGTGGCAGAGCGCCTACGCCGGTCCGTGACCGTCGGGTTCGCGCCCTGACCGGCCGTGCCCTGACCGGCCCGTGCCGGGCCGCTCGTGCGGCGTGGGGGGCGGCATCCACCGGTCTTCGTCGTTAGTCTCGATCACGGGGCCCACGGCGAAGCGGAGGCGTGATGACCGGACGGATCAGGATGCCGCGCCTCGCGGTCGGCGTCGCCGCACTGCTGCTCATCGCCGGCGCCGCCACCGGGTGTCGCCCCGAGCCGGGGCCCGGCGCCACCTCGACGCCGGGCGACGTGCCGTCGAACACGCCGACGCTGCAGATCAAGACGCCCACGCCCGACCCGTCGATCTCGCCGACCGACAAGCCGCAGGCCGGGTTCGAGATGCCGCAGTCGTGCGAAGAGATCTACTCGCCCGCCATGCTCGCCCAGCTGCAGTCGGCGAACCCGCCGCTGAACGATCCCGGTGTGACGATGCTGTCGAGCGAGAACGCCGACGTGCTCGAGATCGTCCACAGCGGTGCGGCCACGCTGCGCTGCTCGTGGGGCAAGCCGAGCGAGTACGGCCTCGCCACCAACATCACCACGATCGACGCCGCGCAGGGCGCGACGGTCCAATCCGCGCTGCAGTCGGCCGGCTTCGGGTGCGAGCCGCTCGGCGACGGGACGGTGTGCCGCATCCAGCAGTCGGGCGTGACGCTCGACGACAACCCCTACACCCGGGGCGAGACGCACTACATCGGCGACAAGGCGCTGGTCACCACGGCGTGGATCAACTTCGCGCCCCAGGGCTACACCGAGGACGTCGTGGCGACACTCTGGGGCTGAACCGGCGTGTTTGTGCAGTTCGTCCTCACTGTGGACCGGTGTCTTCCCCTAGAATGGATAGCGGGGAAGTTCTGAGGCGACGTCGCAGCTCGCAGAAGCGAGTGCCCGCGACCGCCCGAGTCCGGCCCTGATCCCGCGTTCGCGACGGCGTTCGCGCCGCCCGCGGGAGCACGCATCACCATCGGTGTCATCCGATCATCGCCGGTCCCGTTCCGGCACTCACGCTCAGGAGGAGCATGCCGACCACGGCACCCGCCCAGACGGCGCAGCGGCGCCGCAAGACCTCGTCCTCGCGCCGCGACGACGAGGCCCCCATCATCCCGATCCTCGCCCGCAAGGTGCGCGAGGTCGAGGCCAAGGCGCAGCGCGGCAAGCTCGGGCCCACCAATCGCGTCAAGTTCCAGGTCATCGCGTTCCTGGTGCGCGAGGAGCGCGCCCGCGTCAAGGGCGACACGTCGCTGACCGACGCCGCTCGCGCCGAACTGCTCAAGCGCCTCGACGGCGTCGCGACGATCCTCGCCAAGACCGCCGCGCGCGACACGTCGCTCATCCAGCTGCTCGAGGTCGACCAGGCCACCTCTCCGGTCGCGCGCCGCATGCGCCGCGACTGGCTGCTCGAGTCGGGCGCCGAACTCGCCCCCGACGAGCTCATCATCACCGACGTCGCCCCGGTCGCCGCGACAGTCGTGCCGGCCGCGCTCGCCGAGCGTCAGGTCGTGCCGCCGCAGGTCGAGGCGCGCCGCGAGTCGAACCCGTTCCTCGCGCCCGACCTCACCATGCGCGCTCCCAAGCAGACGCCGCGTCGGCGCCTGGACAGCTGGGAGCTCATGGGTCCGCTCTACAAGGCGTTCGAGACCGGGGCGGGCGGCGGCAGCGCCACGATGGAGCTGCCTCCCGTGCCCGAGTTCGACAGGCTGTCGCCGCGAGGACTCGAGGTCATGCCGCACCAGTCGCGGTTCCTCGAAGCCGTGCGCGCCGGGCACCGCACGTTCCTGCTGGCAGACGAGCCCGGCCTCGGCAAGACCGCGGAGTCGGTGCTGGCGGCATCCGTCGCGAATGCGTACCCGCTGCTGGCCGTCGTCCCCAACGTGGTCAAGATGAACTGGGCGCGCGAGGTCGAGCGGTGGACGCCGCAGCGGCGCGCGACCGTCATCCAGGGCGACGGCGAGGCGATCGACGCGTTCGCCGACGTGTTCATCGTCAACTACGAAATCCTCGACCGCCACCTGGCGTGGCTGAGCTCGATCGGGCTCAAGGGGCTCGTCGTCGACGAGGCGCACTTCATCAAGAACCTCACCTCGCAGCGCTCGCAGAACGTGCTGGCGCTCGCGAACCGCATCCGCGAGCAGGTGCCGAACCCGCTGCTGCTGGCCCTGACCGGAACGCCGCTCATCAACGACGTCGAGGACTTCGACGCGATCTGGCGCTTCCTCGGCTGGACGAACGGCGAGAAGCCGGGTCCCGTGCTCATGGACAAGCTCGACGAGACGGGGCTCACCCCCGCCGACAAGTCGTTCTACCCCGAGGCGCGCGAGGCGGTCATCTCGATGGGCATCGTGCGCCGTCGCAAGAAGGACGTCGCCACCGACCTGCCAGACAAGCTCATCGCCGACCTGCCCGTCGAGCTGGACGACGAGTTCGGCCGCTCGATCCGCCAGGCCGAGCGCGAGCTCGGCGACCGTCTGGCCGCGAAGTACCGCCGCATCATCGAGGCGCGCGGCGACCGCGGTCTCGCGCCCGGCGAGATCGACGACGACATCGTGCGTCTGGTGGCCCACAACGAGCTCGAAGAGTCCAAGGCCGCCGGCACGGGCTCCGAGAACGTGTTCACGATGGTCCGCAAGATCGGCCAGGCCAAGGCGGTGCTCGCCGCCGACTACGCGGTGCAGCTGCAGCGCTCGGTCGGCAAGGTCGTGTTCTTCGCAAAGCACATCGATGTGATGGATGCTGCCGAGGCGCACTTCGCCGCGGCCGGCCTGAAGACGGTCTCGCTGCGCGGCGACCAGGCGGCGACCGCCCGCCAGCAGGCGATCGACGCGTTCAACAACGACCCCGAGGTCGGCATCGCGGTCTGTTCGCTGACCGCCGCCGGCGTGGGCGTGAACATGCAGGCATCGTCCAACGTCGTGCTCGCCGAGCTGTCGTGGACGGCCGCCGAGCAGACGCAGGCGATCGACCGCGTGCACCGCATCGGCCAGGACGAGCCCGTCACGGCGTGGCGCATCATCGCCGCGCACACGATCGACACCAAGATCGCCGAGCTGATCGACTCGAAGCAGGGCCTCGCGGCTCGCGCCCTGGACGGCGAGGCCGTCGACCCGCAGTCGAGCGACTCGGTGCAGCTGTCGGCGCTCATGCACCTGCTGCGTCAGGCGCTCGGCGCGGCGTAGTCCGCGTCGGACGGATGCCGTGACCTCGCCGTGTGGCAGGTCGCGGCATCCGGCACTAAGGTCAGGTGAGGCAGCGTCGCCGTCCCTCTTCACCGACCAGCGAGGAACACAGCAATGAAGATCGGCATCCTGACGAGTGGCGGCGATTGTCCCGGACTCAACGCGGTCATCCGCGGCGTCGTGCTCAAGGGCACGACGACCTATGACCTCGAGTTCGTCGGCATCCGCGACGGCTGGCGCGGCGTCGTCGACGGCGACTTCTTCCCGCTGACCCGTCACGAGGTCAAGGGCCTCTCGAAGGTCGGCGGCACGATCCTGGGCACCTCGCGCACCAACCCGTACGAGGGTCCGCGCGGCGGCGCCGAGAACATCGCCAAGACGATGTACGGCCACCGTCTCGACGGCATCATCGCGATCGGCGGCGAGGGCACCCTCGCGGCCGCCAACCGGCTCTCCAACGACGGCATCAACGTGCTCGGCGTGCCGAAGACGATCGACAACGACCTGCGCGCCACCGACTACTCGTTCGGCTTCGACACCGCCGTCAACATCGCCACCGACGCGATGGACCGCCTGCGCACGACCGGCGACTCGCACCAGCGCTGTATGGTCGCCGAGGTCATGGGCCGCCACGTCGGCTGGATCGCCCTGCACGCGGGCATGGCCGCCGGTGCCCACGCGATCTGCATCCCCGAGGTGCCGATGTCGATCGACGAGGTCGCCGATCTCGTCACGAAGGCCCACGACCGCGGTCGCGCGCCGCTGGTCGTCGTGTCGGAGGGCTTCACCCTCACCGGCATGGACGAGGCCTACAGCGACAAGGGCCTCGACGCGTTCAACCGCCCCCGCCTCGGCGGCATCGGCGAGGTGCTCGCGCCCGAGATCGAGCGCCTGACGGGCATCGAGACCCGTTCCACCGTGCTCGGCCACATCCAGCGCGGCGGCTCGCCCTCGGGCTTCGATCGCGTGCTCGCGACGCGCCTCGGCCTCCACGCCGCGGACGCCGTCGTCGACGGCGCGTGGGGCCAGATGGTCGCCATGCGCGGCACCGACATCGTCCGCGTCCCGTTCGCCGACGCGCTCGGCGAACTCAACACCGTGCCCCTGTACCGCTACGAAGAGGCCGCCGCGCTCTTCGGCTGATCGACCTTCGAGAGAGTGGATGCCTCGGGCCGAGGCATCCACTCTCTCGCTGTCTGCGCCGTCAGTGCGTCTGACGCTGGACACCGCATGTCAGGGGAGGAGTCGCCTGGACGCAGTGCAGAGGCAGATTCCCTGACGGCGTGAGCGGCATGTCAGAGAAGTGGCAGTTGAAGGCACGGTCGGCAGCGATCTTCCGGACCTCCGGTGTCGGATGTCAGGGAAGCTGCGCAAGTTCCGCAATGGGCGCCGCCGCGGAACGTGGACCGTCAGGAACGCCCAGGGCGCCATCCAGCGTTCCAGAGCGCTTCGCTGACGCGTTCGATCGCCACCCAGGGATCGGGTCGCATGTGATGGCTGAGGATCCGGATGTGCTCCCATCCCTGCTTGCGGATGTCGTCCCACCGGTCCGCATCGCGCGCGTATTGCTTCTCGTCGAACGCGTGCGTTCGACCATCGTGTTCCGGCGCGACGCGATACTTCGGGTAGGCGAGGTCGAGACGAGCCACGAAACGTCCGTCGGGTGCGCGCAGCGTCCAGTTCAGTTCGGGTTCGGGCAGGCCCGCCCGGGTGAGATGCAGCCGCAGCTTCGTCTCTTCGGCCGTCTCGGCACCCACACGGATCTCATCGAGTGCGCGAGCGAGGCGCCTGCCGGTCACATCCCCGGCATCCGAGAGCTCGTACCGCAGATCGTCCAGCGAGAGCAGCCCTCGGCGCGGGCTGACGAGGAAGTCACCCGCGGCGATGAGGTCATCGAGGTCCCACATCGGGGCGACCTGACGCCACAGCCTGGCGGGATGCTCGATGGGCAGTCCCTGGGCGCGCCACGGTGCAGGTGCGCGTCGCTGCAAGCGGTGCCCGATGACGCCGGCGCGTTCCGGCTGTGCGGCAGGCCGCCGTGCCGATACGTGCAGGGAACGGCTGTCGCTCGTCGTGAACGGCAGTGGCGCTCCGGCGAGCGAGAGTCCTGTGTCGTGGCTGAAGAACTGACCCGCAAGAAGTACGGGGGCGATCTCCGTCGCGCGCCGGTGCAGGTCGTTCCTCAGCCGCGTCATCCGCTCGGATGCGCTCTCATCGGCGGCGATCGGCTCGACGTCGGTGCGAGTCGTGCGAACCCCGCGAGTCGGCGCCCGGAGATCGGACGCCCGCAGGCGTGCATCGGTGACGCCCGCTTGTCGCGCTTCTGCGACGGAGAACGGGCGAGCAGCGAGATCCGCGGGCAGGGGGCGTGGTCGGGACATGCATCCAGAAAGCCCCCGCGAGACGAGATGGTGAGGTGGATTCTCCGCGATTGTGCACAACGCGCGACGCCGGAGCCCCGGGATGTCGGTGGGGAGGAACCGTCGCGCGACTGGTTCTCAGACGCACCGAGTCGTGTGTCAGACGATTCGTTGATCGGCGAACTCGCGGTGCCGAGAAATCGGACAGCCTAGGCCTGCGTCCGACAAGTGGGCGCTTTGCGGGCCGCGACTGTCGAGTTTCGCTGACGCGTCGGCACCGATGTCAGGGAAGTGGATGCCTCGGCCCGCCCGCACGAGGCGGCCGAGGCATCCGCTCACCCCTCAGGATTCACCATGCCCCGGGCCCCCGAGCGCATCGTCCGGTCTGCGGGCAGCGGGTCAGGCGTCGGCGACGCCGAGGACGTCCAGCAGCCAGGCCAGCTCGAACGCCCGCTCGCGCCACGCGTTGTAGCGGCCCGAGACGCCGCCGTGGCCGGCGACCATCTCGCACTTGAGGAGCGCGTCGGCGCCGACCTCGCGCAGGCGCGCCACCCACTTGGCCGGCTCGACGTACAGCACGCGGGTGTCGTTGAGCGAGGTCACCGCGAGGATCCGCGGGTACTGCACATCGGAACGCACGTTCTCGTACGGCGTGTACGACTTCATGTACGCGTAGACGTCGGCGTCGTGCAGCGGGTCGCCCCATTCGTCCCACTCGATCACGGTGAGGGGGAGAGAGGGGTCGAGGATCGTGGTGAGCGCATCGACGAACGGCACGTCGGCGAGCACGCCGGCGAACAGCTCGGGCGCGATGTTCGCGACGGCGCCCATCAGCAGGCCGCCCGCGGACCCGCCCTCGGCGACGAGCTGCGACGCGGTCGTGTAGCGGTGATCGATGAGGTGCAGCGCGCAGTCGACGAAGTCGGTGAACGTGTTGCGCTTGTGCAGCAGCTTGCCGTCCTCGTACCACTGGCGCCCCATCTCACCGCCGCCGCGCACGTGCGCGACGGCGAACACGACGCCGCGGTCGAGCTCCGACAGCCGAGGCACCGAGAAGCCGGGCTCGATCGAGTGCTCGTACGAGCCGTAGCCGTAGAGGTGCACGGGGCGGGGTGCGACGCCGGCATCGCCGAACGATCGCTTGTAGACGAGCGAGATCGGGATCTGCGTGCCGTCCTGCGCGGTCGCCCACACACGCTCCTGGGCGTACTCCGACGACTCGTAGCCGCCGAGCACGGGCTGACGCTTGCGCAGGTGCAGTTCGCGGGTCGCGACATCGAGGTCGTAGACGGTCGCGGGGGTGATGAACGAGCCGAACACCACGCGCAGCAGCGGGGGCGCCCACTCCGGGTTGCCGCCGGTGCCGACCGAGTACAGCGGTTCGTCGAACTCGAGCTCGTCGACGGCGCCGTCGGCGTACGACAGCATGCCCAGGCGCGCGAGGCCGCCGCGGCGGTAGCCGACGACTCCCCAGTCGCGGAACGTCGAGACGCCCAGCAGACGCTCGCCCGGACGATGCGCAATCACGACCGAACGTGAACCGGAGGGATCGGATGCCGCGACCCGGACGAGCTCGAAGTCCAGTGCTCCGTCGTTGTGCAGGATGAACAGCACGTCCTGGCCGTCGACGACGGCGTGCTCGGAGTCGTACTCGACGCCCTCGACGCGCGGCCACACCACGCGCGGCTCGCCACGCAGGTCGTCGGCGTCCAGCAGCCATTCCTCGCTCGTGATCGACGAGCCGAGGCCGATCACCAGGAACCGGTCGCTGCGGGTGAAGCCGGCGCCCACCCAGTACTTCTCGTCGGGCTCGTGGAAGAGCTTCGCGTCGTCCTCGACGGGCGTGCCCAGCTCGTGCAGCCACACGGTGTCGGGGCGCCAGGCGTCGTCGACGGTCGTGTAGACGATGAAGCGGCCGTCGGGCGAGAACGTCGCGCCGGCGAACGTGTCGGGGATGACGTCGGGCAGATCGGCCCCGGTCTCGAGGTCGCGTACACGCACCGTGTAGCGCTCATCGCCGGCGACGTCGACGCCGTACAGCATGAGACGTGCGTCGTTCGAGACCTCGAAGCTGCCGAGCGAGAAGAACTCGTTGCCCTCCGCCTCGACGTTGCTGTCGAGCAGGATCTGCTCGCCCGGCACGTCGGCGTCGGCCGACAGCGACGGCGGGGTCCAGTCGTCGGGCGAGGCCAGGGGAGCGCGGCACTGGATGCCGTACTGCTTGCCTTCGAGAGTGCGCCCGTAGTACCACCAGTCGCCGCGACGGGTGGGCACCGACAGGTCGGTCTCGAGCGTGCGGCCCTTGATCTCGTCGTAGATGCGCTCGCGCAGACCCTCGAGGTGCGCCGTGCGCTCGTGGGTGTAGGCGTTCTCGGCCTCGAGGTGTGCGACGACCTCCGCGTCCTCTCTCGCGCGGAACCATTCATAGCGGTCTTCGACGTCGTCGCCGTGGTGCGAGCGGATCGTCCGGCGGACCGCCGCGACGGGAGGACGGATGCCGTCGTCAGGCGTGGACGGGGCGGGTGCGGAATCGCTGAGAGTCACCGTTCCACGCTAGCTTCTGCGGTCGAGTGGATCGACAGTTCGGCGTTGTAGGATTCTCGTGGCCGGTTGCCGGTTCCTTAAGTCCAGGTGAACTCTTCGTTCGTCGCGCCGATTCCGTCGGCACTTCCTTCTCCCACTCCCTCTCGGAAAGCGAACGGTGGAAACCGCAGCCCTGATCGTCGTTCTGGTCATCGCTCTCGCGCTCTTCTTCGACTTCACGAACGGCTTCCACGACACCGCGAACGCGATGGCGACGCCGATCGCGACCGGTGCGCTCAAGCCCAAGGTGGCGGTGCTGCTCGCAGCCTGCCTGAACCTCGTCGGCGCGTTCCTGTCGACCGAGGTCTCGAAGACGATCTCGCACGGCATCATCAACGAAGACGCCATATCCAGTGCGGAGATGCTCCCGATCATTTTCGCCGGCCTCATCGGCGCCATCACGTGGAACATGCTCACGTGGCTGCTCGGTCTGCCGTCGAGCTCGTCGCACGCGCTGTTCGGCGGCCTCATCGGCGCCACCATCGTCGGCACGATGTCGCTGTCGTCGATCAACTTCGGCGAGGTGCTCGGCAAGGTCGTGCTCCCCGCCGTGATCGCGCCGTTCACCGCCGGACTCATCGCGTTCGCCGCGACGCGCCTGGCCTACGTGCTCACGCGGCGCTACGACAGCAAGCCGGACGGCCGCGACGGCTTCCGCTGGGGTCAGATCTTCACCTCGTCGCTCGTCGCGCTCGCCCACGGCACCAACGACGCGCAGAAGACGATGGGAGTCATCACCCTGACGCTCATCGTCGCCGGCTGGCAGAGCTCGTCCCAGGAGGACCCGTACACGTGGGTCGTCTTCGCGTGTGCGTTCGCGATCGCCCTCGGCACGTACGTCGGCGGCTGGCGCATCATCCGCACCCTCGGCAAGGGCCTCACCGACGTCAAGCCGGCTCAGGGCTTCTCGGCCGAGACCGCGACGGCGTCGACCATCCTCGCCTCCAGCTACTTCGGCTTCGCGCTGTCGACGACGCAGGTCGCGTCCGGCTCCGTCATCGGCTCGGGCCTCGGCCGCCGCGGCTCGACCGTGCGCTGGCGCACCGTCGGCCGCATCGCGATCGGCTGGCTGCTCACGCTCCCCGCCGCGGGCGCCGTCGGCGCGGTCGCCGCCCTCATCGTCACGTGGTTCGGCGGCTGGGGCGTCCTGGTGGACGCGATCCTCGCGGTCGTCATCATCGTCGGGCTGTTCCTGCGCTCGCGCCGGGACGCCGTCACGGCGAGCAACGCGATGAGCGAGGTCGCCGACTCGGGCCTGGCCGTCAAGGTCAAGCGCAACCCGCCGCCCACCCGCCGTCAGCGCCGCATCGCTCGGGAAGAGGCCCGCGTGCGTGCCGAGCAGGAGGCCGCGGCCAAGGCCAAGGCCAAGGCCGAGGCGAAGGCGAAGGCGAAGGCCGACGCGAAGGCCGCGGGGGAGCGGTCGAAGGCCGAGGCCGCAGCCAAGGCGGCATCGCGTCCGGGCAAGGGAGGCGACAAGAAGTGATCGACATCGACTGGCTCGCCTTCGTCCAGGTGTTCGTGGCAGCCCTCATCGCGTCGCTGCTCGTCGTGGGCTTCTACGCCGTCGCGGTGCGGCTGCTGGTGCGCGCGGGCCGCGCCCCGGTGGTCGCCCCGGCGGAGTTCACCGACGCCATCACCGTGATCTCCGAGAAGGAGGCGCGGCGGGCGGAGAAGGCCGCGGCGAAGGCGGCGAAGAAATCGCCGCTCACCGACGGTCAGAAGCAGCTCGCGCTCGTCGGCGCCTATGCGTCGTTCGGGATGTGCGGGCTCGCCGTGCTGGGCGGCCTGCTGCTCATCGTCTTCGGGCACTGAGTCCGCCCGCACGGGCGTCGGGGCCACGGCCTAATCTGGGAGCATGGTCTCCGCGCCCGTCCAGTTCGGCCAGCATCCGCCCGCGCGGCGGACGATCCTGCACATCAGCGACACGCACCTGCTGGCCGGCAACCCGCCGCTCGGCGGCCGCTACGACACGGCGGCGAATCTGCGCCAGACACTCGCCGCGGCAGAGGCCACCGGCATCCGACCCGACGCGATCGTCTTCACGGGCGATCTGACCGACCTCGGCGAGCCCGACGCGTACCGGGCGCTGCGCGAGGCGGTCGAGCCGTTCGCCGAGCGGCTGGGCGCGCCGGTGGTGTGGGTGGCCGGCAACCACGACGAGCGTCCCGCGCTGCGCCGCGAGCTGCTCGACGCGACGCCGACGGAGGAGCCGGTGACCGGCGTGTGGGACCTCGGCGGTCTGCGGCTCATCGCGCTGGACTCGACGGTGCCCGGCTGGCACCACGGCGACCTCGACACCGCACAGCTGGAGTGGCTGCGCAGAGAGCTGGCGACGCCGGCGGCGCTCGGCACGATCCTCGCGCTGCACCATCCGCCGCTGCCGTCGCACATCCCCTTCTTCGACATCCTCGAGCTGCGCGACCAGGGCAGGTTCGCCGAGGCGATCGCCGGCACCGATGTGCGGGCGATCCTCGCGGGGCACCTGCACTACTCCACGAACGGCATGTTCGCGGGCGTCCCGGTGAGCGTGGCGGCGGCCACCTGCTACACGATGAACCTCGCGCGTCCTGCGACGCAGGTGAACGGAATGGATGCCGGTCAGTCGTTCCACCTCGTGCACGTGTATGACGACACCATCACCCATGCCGTCGTGCCCGTCGTCGACGCGGCGACAGCCGACTTCTTCTCGCCGGAGTGGACCGCGCACATGGCCCGGCTCACGCCCGAGCAGCGGCTCGAGGAGTTCTCGCGCAAGCGTCGGTGAGGCCGCTGGAGCGCGCCCCGCTCGGATCTCCCCGACGTACGGTGCGAACGCACTGGGTGTACGCCCTGTACAGCCCCGGGCATCCCGCACGCGGGTAGGGTCGAAGCAACCCCGCACACCGCTGTGAACGACCCACGAGGACTGCATACATGGCTCTGGACGCAATGACGCGAACCCGCATCGAGACCGATTCCCTGGGATCCAAAGAGATCCCCGCCGACGCGTACTGGGGCATCCACACGCTTCGCGCGCTGGAGAACTTCCCGATCTCGAAGCGCCCCATCTCGGTCTACCCCGACCTGGTGCGCGGTCTCGCGATGGTCAAGCAGGCCTCTGCCCGCGCCAACCGCGAGATCGGGGTGCTCGATCCCGCGAAGGCCGACCTCATCGACCGTGCCGCCCAACTCGTCATCGACGGACAGTTCCACGACCAGTTCGTGGTCGGCGTCATCCAGGGCGGCGCCGGCACGTCGACCAACATGAACGCGAACGAGGTCATCACCAACATCGCGCTCGAGCTCGCCGGCCGGGAGAAGGGCGACTACGCCTTCCTGTCGCCGATCGACGACACGAACCGCAGCCAGTCGACCAACGACGTCTACCCGACGGCGATCAAGGTGGGGCTCGGCCTCGACCTCGTCACGCTGCTGGATGAGCTCGACCTGCTGCGCCAGTCGTTCCTGGCCAAGGCTGTGGAGTTCCACGACGTGCTGAAGGTCGGCCGCACCCAGCTGCAGGACGCCGTGCCGATGACCCTCGGCCAGGAGTTCCACGGATTCGCGACCACCCTGGGATACGACCACCAGCGCCTCACCGAGAACGCGTACCTGCTGTACGAGGTCAACATGGGCGCCACCGCCATCGGCACCGGCATCACGACGCATCCGGCCTACGCGCCAGCGGTGCTGCGCCACCTGCGCGAGATCTCGGGTCTCGACCTCGCCACGGCGACCGACCTCGTCGAGGCCACGAGCGACACCGGCTCATTCATGTCGTTCTCGTCGTCGCTCAAGCGCAACGCGATCAAGCTGTCGAAGATCTGCAACGACCTGCGACTGCTGTCGTCCGGTCCGCAGGCGGGTCTGGGCGAGATCAACCTGCCCGCGATGCAGGCGGGCTCCAGCATCATGCCCGGCAAGGTGAACCCGGTCATCCCCGAGGTCGTGAACCAGGTCGCCTTCTCGGTCGTCGGCGCCGACGCGACAGTCACGATGGCGGTCGAGGGCGGCCAGCTGCAGCTGAACGCGTTCGAGCCGGTGATCGCGCACTCGATCTTCCAGTCGATCACGTGGCTGCGCCAGGCGATGTACACGCTGCGCGTCAACTGCGTGGACGGCATCACCGCCAATCGCGAGCGCCTGGGTGCGATGGTCGGATCGTCGGTCGGAGTCATCACGGCGCTGACCCCGTTCATCGGCTACGCGGCGGCTGCCGCCCTCGCCAAGACCGCCCTGCTGACCGGCCGCAGCGTCGCCGACCTCGTCGTCGAGGCCGGGCTGATGTCGAGCGACGAGGTCGCCAAGCAGCTGTCGCCTGCCCGCCTGTCGGGCCTGGAGACGGTGACCGCCGCGATCCCGATCGTGCAGGCCGCCGAAGACATCGTCTCGTCCGACA
>NZ_BAABLG010000012.1:0-98713 GCF_039544225.1 Microbacterium jejuense | reverse complement strand
CCCCACCGCGGCCGATTGCTTCGTGCCCGTGACTCCCGCTACGGTCAACCAGAGTCACATGCGAGAGGAAACCCACATGAGCGACCCCCAGAATCCCGTCGACCCGGCGCAGCAGCCGCCGGAGCCGCCGGCCGAAGCCGCACCCGCGGCCCCTGCCGCAGAGCCCGCTGCGCCGGCGGCGCCCGCTGCGCCGGCTTACGACGCACCGGCCGCCCCGGCAGCTGAACCGGCCGCCCCCGCCGCGCCGGCCGCCGAGCCCGCCGCACCCGCCTACGGCGCCGTTCCGCCGGCACCGCCGGCGTACGGCGCTCCCGCCGCACCCGCCTACGGCGCCCCGGCCGCACCTGGTTACGCCGCGGCTCCGCCGGCCCCGTACGGCGCTGCCGCGCCCGGCGCTCCGGTCCCGGGCAAGACGCTCGGCATCGTGGCGCTCGTCGTCGTCTTCTTCGCGTCGCTGATCGGCCTGATCCTGGGCTACGTCGCGCGCTCGCAGAGCAAGGCGGCGGGCGTCCCGAACACGCCCGCGAAGGTCGCGATCATCCTCGGATGGGTCTTCATCGGCCTCAGCATCATCGCGGGCATCATCCTGGCCATCACGATCCCGCTGATCGTGATGAACGCGCACAACGCGCTGTGCGAAGGCATGCCCCCGGGGACGTACGACCTCACCGACGGCACCACGATCACCTGCGAGTGATCCGCTGACGCACGACGATGCCCCTCTCCGCGCGGAGAGGGGCTTCGTCGTCTGCAGGTCTGTCCGGTATCAGCCCACGATGCGGCAGTGCGTGGTGAGCGCCCCGATGCCGTCGATCCCGACGGTCACCGTGGACCGATCGCGCAGGAACACCTGCGGGTCGCGCGAGTAGCCGGCGCCGCCGGGGCTCCCCGTCGAGATCAGCGTGCCCGGAAGCAGTGTCGCCGAGCGCGACAGGTGCGACACGAGCGATGCGACCGGGCGCACCATCTGGGCGGTCGTGGCGTCTTGCAGGGTCGTGCCGTCGAGCACCGTCCAGATGTGCAGCGCCTGCGGATCGGGCACCTCGTCGCGCGTCACGACGAACGGGCCGGTGGGCGTGAATCCGTCGAACGACTTGCAGCGCGACCACTGCGCCTCGGAGTACTGGATGTCGCGCGCCGTGATGTCGTTGACGACCGTGTAGCCCCACACATGGTCGAGCGCGTGCTCGGGAGCGACATCCTTGGCGGGCGTGCCGATGATGACGCCGAGCTCTGCCTCGTAGTCGACGGATTCGCTGAGCGACCGCGGCCACACCGTCGTCCCCTCGTGGCCGGCGAGCGAGTTCGGCCACAGCACGAACACCGTGGGCGTCGAGTCGGTCTTGAGACCCAGCTCGCTGGAGTGGGCGGCGTAGTTCAGCCCGATGGCGAGGATGACGGGCGGCCTCAGCAGCGCCGACGCGTACCGCAGTCCGTCGAGCGGATGCCGCACGCCGCGGTCGGCGGCATCCCGAACCTGATCTAGCAGGCCGTCGCCGCCGGCGATCAGCTGCTCCAGCGTGGCCGGTGCGCCGTCGAACAGCTCGTCGACGAACACGCCGTCGTCGCCGGTCACCACGACGAGTCTGGGCTCGGCGCTTCCGGGCGGGACGACGTGGGCGAAGCGCATGCCCCCAACCTACTCGGACCACCCCGCGACCGGGCCGTCCGCAGCCGACGGCCCTCCACCCACGTGAGGGCGGTGTGTCTCACGGCACGGCGCCGCCCCTAGGCTGAGCGCATGACGCCTGACCCCGGCGCCGCATCCCCGCGGCCCTCGCTCACGCCGCCCGAGTTCGCCTCGCCGTTCGCGCAGCCGCACTATGCGGCACCGGCCACGATCACGCCGTCGGCGACCTCGTACGCGCCCGTTCCGGCGGCCGCGGCCGCGCCGCGGCGGGGGAGCACGGCGACGATCTGGATCGTGGGCGTGCTGGTGCTGGTGCTCGTCGCGCTGGTCGGCTACTTCCTCAACGCCCTCGGCCCCGGCGCGTCGCTCGTGGGCATGCTGCTGGCGTTCGTGCCGCTGGTGGGCGTGTGGTTCGCGGTGCGCATCGTCGACAGGTGGGAGCCCGAGCCTCGCGGCCTGCTGCTGCTAGCGGTCGCGTGGGGCGCCATCGCGGCCGTCGGCATCGCGCTGGGCGTCGACGTCGTGCTCACCCTGATCTTCGGCGTGCGCACCGGTGCGGGCGAGGTCCTGCAGACCGTGGTCCAGGCGCCGGTCGTCGAGGAGTTCGCGAAGGGCCTCGGCGTCTTCCTGATCTTCGCGGTCGCCCGCCGGTCGTTCGACGGCCCCGTCGACGGCGTCGTCTACGGCGCGCTGGTCGGCGCCGGCTTCGCGTTCACCGAGAACATCCAGTACTTCGCGGTGAGTCTCATCGAGGGCGGCGCGGCCGAGACGACCACGACGTTCTTCCTGCGCGGCATCCTCTCGCCGTTCGCCCACGTGATGTTCACGAGCGTCACGGGCTTCGCGCTCGGGCTCGCGGCGCGGCGCGGTCTGCCGACGGGGCAGGCCGTCGGACCCTGGCTGGTCGGCCTCGCGGGCGCGATCGCGCTGCACGCGTTCTGGAACGGCTCGGCCACCTTCGGCGACTTCTTCGTGCTGTACCTCACGCTGCAGGTGCCGCTGTTCATCGGCTTCATCCTGGGGATCGTCGCGCTGCGCCGGGAAGAGGCACGGCTGACCCGTCGCCGCCTGGGCGACTACGCCGCGGCCGGATGGTTCACGACGCAGGAGGTCGACATGCTCGCCACCTCTGCGGGGCGCAAGGCCGCGATGGCGTGGGCGCAGACGCTGCGCGGCGATCGGCGCCCGCTCATGCGGGGCTTCATCACGGATGCGACAGCGCTCGCCGCCACCCGTCAGCGGGCGCTGACCGGGCGCGATCCGCAGGCGGCCGCGCAGGAGCACGACCTGCTGGCGCGGATCGTGTCGACCCGCGCGGCGATGTTCGCGCCGTAGACCGTCGCCGCCCTCTCGGGGCCGGCTGGGGCACGGACGAGACGCCCGCAGACGAACTCAGCGCTCGGTGCCGCGGCGATGCCTGCGTGACTCCCGAGCGCTGAGCTGATCTGCCACCAGGATGCCGGGTGCCCGGCGCGGGTGTCAAGACATGGTGTCCGGTTCCCCTGAGGGCGAACCTGCACTGCGCGCGGGGCGGCGGGATGGTTGGATGGTGGCATGACTGACGACCGCACCAAGCCCGAGATCGACGCACCCGCGGGCCCCGCGCCCGCCGAACTCGTCATCCGCGACATCGTCGTGGGCGACGGCGCCGAGGCCAAGCCCGGCGACACCGTGACCGTCCACTACGCCGGCGTCGAGTACGAGTCGGGCGAGGAGTTCGACTCGTCGTGGAACCGCGGCGAGAGCATCCAGTTCCCGCTGCGCGGCCTCATCCAGGGCTGGCAGGACGGCATCCCGGGCATGAAGGAGGGCGGTCGTCGCGAGCTCGTGATCCCGCCCCACCTCGCGTACGGCCCGGCCGGCGGCCACTTCCTCGGCGGCAAGACGCTGATCTTCGTCATCGACCTCATCAAGGTCGGCTGACCACACGACCGACACGGAGGGGCGGATGCTGCGGCATCCGCCCCTCCACTCGTTCGAAGCCCGTAGCGCGACGTCTTTTTGCATTCACGGGAATAGATGTCGCGTATCGTGTCGTTGTCACCCCTGTGCCCGCAGCGCGCGGGCGCCACAGCTTCTCGCATGAGACCCCACGGAGGAACGCCATGACCGACGCCACGACGATCGACATCCCGGGCTACCGGACCGGAACCTGGGTGCTGGACCCCTCGCACAGCGAGGTCACCTTCAGCGTCCGCCACATGATGATCTCGAAGGTGCGCGGCACCTTCGGTGTGAAGAGCGCCACGCTGGTCGCTCCCGAGAACCCGCTGGACGCCAAGGTCGAGGCGAGCGTCGACGTCACGTCGGTGGACACCAAGGACGAGGCGCGCGACAACCACCTGCGCTCGGCCGACTTCTTCGACGCCGAGAACCACCCGACCATGGAGTTCCGCTCGACCGGCGCCCGTGTCGAGGACGGCGACTTCCTCGTCGACGGCGACCTGACGATCCGCGGCATCACGAAGCCTGTCACGTTCGAGCTCGAGTTCGGCGGCTTCGGCGTCGACCCGTGGGGCAACTACAAGGCCGGTGCGACCGCCAAGACGATCGTGAACCGCGAGGACTTCGGCCTCACCTGGAATGCCGCGCTCGAGACCGGCGGCGTCCTCGTCGGCAAGGACATCACGATCACGCTCGACCTGCAGGGTGCGCACCAGCCCGCCTGATCGCGCGAACCTTCAGAAGAGTGGATGCCTCGGCCCGAGGCATCCACTCTTCTCATTTGCGCGGGGCTCCGCTCCGGCGGCGCAGGCGGTCCTGGGCGAGCAGGATGCCCAGGAACACGACGAGGGCGCCGACCGGCTCGTTCCAGGTCACCGTCTCGCCGAGGATGACGACGCCGAGGATCACTCCCACGACGGGGGTGATGTAGGTGACGGTCGAAGCGCGCGTGGGGCCCCACGCACGGACGGTGTTCTGATTCCAGACGTAGGCGATGCCGGTGCCGAGGCATCCGAGCAGCACGAGGCTCACGATGATCGGCACGTCCAGCTTCACCGGGGTGAGCACCAGGAACGGCGTGAGGACGGCCATGACCGCGCCCGCCATCGCGATGTAGCCGAACGTGAAGGCGAGTGCCGACATGCCGGTGTTCGAGGCGAACCGCCGCATGTACGCGAAGCTGAAACCGTAGCTGGCGGTGGCGCCGAGGATCGCGAGCTCGGCGACGAGACTGCCGTCCCACGAGAGCCCCTGCCACGGCGCAATGATGACGATCACTCCGAGGATGCCGACGCCGATGCCGACGACCTGCATCGCCTTGAGCCGCTCGACGCGGAACACGAGCCACGCCATGATCGCCGTCATGATCGGGGTCGTCGCGTTGAAGATGCTCGCGACGCCCGAGCTGACGTGCTGCTGCGCCCACGAGAACAGCAGGAACGGGATGACGCAGAACGTCATGCCCAGCACCAGGAGGTGCCCCCACACCCGCAGGCTGCGCGAGAGGTGCTCGCGGCGCGCGAGCACCAGGATGCCCAGTGTCAGCGTGCCCAGCAGGATCCGGGTCCAGGCGACCTGCGCGGGCGAGATGCCGGTGAGCGCCACCTTCATGAAGAGGAAGCTGGAGCCCCACACGATCCCCGCCAGGACGAACTGGACGGTGATCCAGGTCGACGAGGGTGTGCTCGTCGCACCGGCGGTCGCGGTCGTGGAGGTCGAGGTCACGGGGGCCACGCTACGCGCGCCGGGAACGGCGCGAGCACCAGGGCGGGTGCGACGTCCGAAATCTGCCGACGAGCGGCCGTTCGGCTACGTTGCGGCGGCCCTCCGGCCGCGCCCGGCTACGGCACCGGGTTCTCGGCGTCGTACGCCCGGAAGCGCGGGCTGAGCCGCACCAGGGTCGCGACGATGCCGATGATGAGGAAGCCGCCGAGCAGTGGCGGGAACCACAGCGCGGTGAGGGTCGCGAGGGTGCCGGCGTAGAGGGCGCCCAGCCGCGGTCCGCCCGCGACGACGACGATGAAGATGCCCTGCAGGCGCCCCCGGATCGTGTCGGGCACGGCGGCCTGCACCATCGTGTTGCGGTAGATCGAGCTGACGTTGTCGGCGGCGCCTGAGACGGCGAGCGCGACGCACGCCGCCGCGATGAGCACGAGGTTGGGCGTGTCGGCCCCGACCGCGGCGGGCGCGAACCAGCCGAGCGCCGCGGCGCCGAGGACCAGTCCGAGCGCGGCGATCGCGCCGCCGTAGACGAGGATCGCCCGCTCTATGCCGACGCCCTGCCGCCGTACGGCTCCCACGCGCCCCGAGAAGAGGCTCGACACGAACGCCCCGGCGGCCACGGACGCGGTGAGCACGCCGGTCGTGATCGGCCCGCCCCCGAGCAGCACCGCGCCGATCGCCGGGAACAGCGACAGCGGCTGGCCGAACGTCATCGCGGTGATGTCGAGGATGAACTGCAGCCGGATGTTCGAGGCACGCCGCAGGAACTGCCACCCGTCGCGCAGCGATTCCAGGCCCGGACGCACGATCACGCCCTCGGGACGCAGCGTCGGGAGCGTCCACAGGCCCAGGAACAGCGACGTCATGAGCAGGACGTCCAGGGTGTACGTCCACGCGTAGCCGGTGAAGGCGACGAGCACGCCGGCGAGCGCGGGCCCGGCCATCACCATGATCCCCACCGTGATGCCGCCGAGAGCGGATGCCGCGGCCAGCAGCTCGCGGGGGAGCAGCCGCGGCACGATCGCCTGACGGGTGGCGAGCACGATCGAGTTCGCCGCGGAGTTGACGATGCTGAGGGCGTACAGCCACCAGACGGTCTCCAGCTGCGTCCATGCGAGGACCGCCAGGAGCGCCGTCGAGCCGAAGGTCACGGTTGCGGCGATGAGCGCGACCTTGCGCCGGTCGAACGCATCGGCGAGCATGCCGCCGTAGATGCCGGCGATGATCATCGGCACGAGTCCCGCGACCGCGATCATCGACACCGCGAACGTCGACCCGGTGAGGTCGTACATCTGCAGCATGATCGCGACGATCGTCAGCTGACCGCCGAGCCCGGCGAGCGTCGAGCCGATCCACATGCGCGTGAACGCGGGGCTGGTGCGGAACGGGCGCAGGTCGATGAAGTGGCTGCGATGCTCGCCTGCCGCGCTCACTCGTCGACCTGGACGCGCTGGACGCGGACGGTGTACTGCACGCTCTCGAGCCTACTGGCGGCGCGGCGCACCCCGGATGGCGGGCGGTTCGCCGAGGCATCCGTTCGCTGGTAGACTCTTCAGGTTGCCGTTGGATCGGCCGCGGAGAAAGAGAGCTCGCACATCGGGTGACGGGCACCGCGCAACAAGCAGAGAGGGGATCACCTATGGCACTGGAAGCAGACGTCAAGAAGGCGATCATCGAAGAGTACGCGACGCACCCCGGTGACACCGGATCCCCCGAGGTGCAGGTCGCGATGCTGACGCAGCGCATCAAGGACCTCACCGAGCACCTCAAGGAGCACAAGCACGACCACCACTCGCGTCGTGGCCTGTTCCTGCTCGTCGGTCAGCGCCGTCGCCTGCTGGGTTACCTGCAGGACATCGACATCAACCGGTACCGCTCGCTCATCGAGCGCCTCGGTCTCCGTCGATAAGGCATCGACCAGCGTTCAATCGCGCAAAACATTCTTGAGAAGGCCTCCCCACGGTGTGGGGAGGCCTTCGTCATTCCCGCTGGTCGATCCGGGACGCTCTCACGCCGACGCGGCGCGTGCCGCAACGAGGTCGGCATGATGGATGCCGGCGACGTCGGGGTGTGCGCGCAGCCGCGACTTCAGGGCGTTCTCGCCGTACAGCGCGTGGATCGGGTTGGCCGGATCCTGCGTGACGCCCCGGGCCTGCGCCGCGAGATCGGCGGGCAGCTCGATGAGCGGCAGTCGCTTGTCGAGGGCGGGGTTGAAGAAGAACGGCACCGAGATGCGGTCGTCGGGGTACGTCGGCGAGATCACGCGATGCTTGGTGGCGATGAGATAGCCCTGCGTCGCGTACTCGAGCAGTTCGCCGATGTTGACGACGAAGGCGCCGGGCACCGGGGGAGCATCCACCCACTCTCCGTCGCGCTCCACCTGCAGGCCGCCCTTGCCGGGCTCGACCCACAGCAGCGTGAGAACGCCGGAGTCCTTGTGTGCGCCGACCCCCTGCTGCGGCGTCGGGTCCTCCTTGCCGGGGTAGCGCACGATCTTGATGAGCGTGGACGGTTCGCCGAAGTGCTCGTCGAAGTAGTTCTCGGGGGCGCCGAGCGACAGCGCCCATGCCCGGAGCAGCTTGCGGGCGACCCCCGACAGGTGGTCGTGCCACTCCGAGACGACATCGCGAAGCTCGGGCTGCGCCTCGGGCCACAGGTTCGGCCCGATCAGACGCGAGAAGTCCGGGGCGTCCGGGTCGGCGATCGCCTCGCGCTCAGGGCCGATGTCGATCTGCTCGCGCCAGTCGACCTTGCCCTGCGTGCGCTCGCCGCCGACGCGCGTGTACCCGCGGAAGTGGGGGCTGTTGACGTTCTCGATCGCGAGCTTGTCGGCCTCGGGCAAGGCGAAGAAGTCGCGCGCCGCCCGGTTCAGCCGGGCCTCCAGCGCGGGCGAGACGCCGGTGCCGGTGAGGTAGAAGAACCCGACGTCGTGGGTCGCGGCGCGCAGCTCCGCACGGAACGACGCAGCCTCCCCGGGGCCCGCGTCGAGCCGGGAGAGGTCGAGGATCGGCAGGGTGAGGTCGCTCATGAGGCGAGGCTAGGCGGATGCCGCGGGCGCCGCTCGATTGTTGCCCACGGTTAAGCCGGGGCAGGGCGTGAAGCCCGGCCCCGGCCGCGGTCCCGGGCGCGACGCGGTCGTCACACGTCGGCGAAGAACGCGCGGATGTCGCCCACGACGAGGTCGGGCACCTCGAGCGCGGCGAAGTGGCCGCCGCGCTCGAAGCGGCTCCAGTGCACGATGTTCGTGTTGTCACGCTCGGCGAACACCTTGATGGTCTGGAAGTCGTCGGCGAACACGGCGACACCGGTGCGCGCACCGCTCACCTGCGGTGCGGCATCCTCCAGCGCGTTCTCTCGGTAGGCGCGGCTCATGCCGGCCGACGCGTTGGCGAACCACGCGACGCTCACCTCGGTGAGGATCGTGTCCAGCGGCACGAGCGACGTGCCGTTGCCGAACGAGTTGAACAGCTCGGCGTACGCGAGGTGGCCGACGGGGGAGTCCGAGAGCGCGGCCGCGATCGTCTGCGGCCGCGACGCGTTCATCGTGTTGTAGGCGCCGACCGACTGGAACCACTGCATGTGCTCCAGGCCGGCGTAGTCCTGCGGCTCGAGCTTCTCGAACTCCGCCGGGTCGCCCGACGGGAACGAGAAGAGCTGCAGCACGTGCAGGCCGAGGAAGCCGTCGGGGCTCTGCAGACCGAGCTCGCGCGCGACCATCGCGCCGTTGTCGCTGCCGTGGATGCCGTATGACTCGTAGCCCAGGCGGCGCATCAGGACGTCGTACGCGGCCGCGACGCGCGCCGTGGTCCAGCCCGCCTCGGTCACCGGCTGACTGAACCCGAAGCCGGGCGCGTCGGGCACGACGACGTCGAACGCGTCCTCGGCGCGGCCGCCGTGCGCGACCGGGTCGACGAGCGGGCCGATCATGTCGAGATAGTCCACGAAGGAGCCAGGGTAGGTGTGGGCGAGCAGCAGCGGCGTCGCGCCCTCGTGGGGCGACCGCACGTGCACGAAGTGGATGTTCTGGCCGTCGATCTCGGTGGTGAACTGGGGGAACTCGTTCATACGGGCCTCGGCGGCCCGCCAGTCGAAGCCCTCGCGCCAGCGGGCGACGGCATCGGCGAGGTAGCTGTGGGGCGTCCCCGACTCCCAGTCGTCGGTGGGGGCGGGCTGCGGCAGGCGGGTGCGGGCGAGACGGTCGGCGAGGTCGTCGAGGTCGGCCTGCGACACCTCGACGAGGAAGGGGTGGATGCCGGCGGCCGTGGTCGTTGCGATGTTCATGTCTTCGACGCTATGGTCCAATCAGGCAAAGTATCTTCCTGTTATCTGAACTCATCCGGAGAGGGCTGACATGGCCGACACCTCCGCCCGGATGCTGGCGCTGCTCGCCTTGCTGCAGAGTCGCGCGCGGTGGCCGGGGCCCGAACTCGCGGCGCGGCTCGACGTATCGGTGCGGACCATCCGCAACGACATCGAGCGGCTGCGCGCGCTCGGGTACCCCGTCGAGGCCGAGCGCGGACGAGCCGGGTCCTACCGGCTGGCCGCCGGCGGCAAGCTCCCGCCGCTGCTGCTGGACGACGAGGAGGCGGTCGCGGTCGCGATCGGGCTCCGCGTGGCACGCGGGATCGCCGGCGTGGACGAAGCGGGGGCGCGTGCGCTCGCGAAGCTGCTGCAGGTGCTGCCCGAGCGCCTCCGGCCCACCGTCGACGCGGTGGCCGCCACCGTCGACAGCGGCCCCGAGAACATCGGCACCGATGCGCCGGACCCCGAGGTCGACCCGGCGGTGCTGAGCGCGGTGGCCCAGGCCGTCCATGCGGGGGAGTGGCTGCGGTTCGAGGACCGCGGCATCCCGCGTCGTGTCGAACCGTACCGGCTGCTCAGCTGGCAGCGCCGCTGGTACCTGGTGGCGCGCGATCCGGACGCCGACGAGTGGGAGACGTTCCGCCTCGACTGGATCGAACCGCGCATGCCTACTCGCCGGCGCTTCGACCCGGTGCCGATCCCGGGCGGCGACTTCACCTCGTTCGCCCTGCGATCGATCGCGGCGGGCGGGTGGAACGTGCACGCGCGACTGCGCATCGCCGCGCCGGCGGAGCGCGTCATCGCGCGCATCAACCCCACGGTCGGCGTGGTCGAGGCCGTCGATCCCCGCACGTCGGTGCTGGTCACGGGCGCGGACAGCCTGGAGACGATCGCGGCGTACATCGGCATGCTCGGCATGGACTTCACGGTGGATTCGCCGCCCGAACTGGTGCCGCATCTGCAGCGCCTCGCCGAACGTTACGTGCGCGCCGCGGGCTGAATGGACAACCGGACAGAGCGTCGGGTAGCGTCATAGGTAAGGCTCACCTTACGATTGATGTCACCCGATCGACGTCCCGGCGGGCCCGGTGCGACGGAGCGCCGCTCATCCGCATGAAATCCCAGGAATCCCCTTGCTCGCCACTTTCCTCATCGGCCTGCGTGAAGGCCTCGAAGCCGCGCTCGTCGTCGGCATTCTCGTCGCCTATGTGACCCGTCTCGGCCGTCGTGACGTGCTGCCCCGGCTGTGGGTCGGCATCGGCCTCGCTGTCGCTCTCGCCGTCGCGATCGGCGCGACGCTGACGTTCGGCGCGTACACGATGACCTTCCAGGGCCAGGAGATCCTGGGCGGGACGCTGTCGCTGCTGACCGTCGCGATGGTGACCTGGATGATCTTCTGGATGCAGAAGACCGCCCGCAGCATGAAGCGGTCCCTCGAAGGCGGCCTCGACCGCGCGCTCGCCGTCGGGAGCCTGTGGGCCCTCGTGGCCATCGGCTTCGTGTCGGTCGCCCGCGAAGGCGTCGAGACGACGCTGCTGCTGTGGGCCATGGTGCAGTCGTTCGGCGACGCGCCCGCGGCGCTCACCGGCGCGCTCCTCGGCCTCGTCGTGGCCGTCGTCCTCGGCTGGCTGCTCGCCCGCGGCATGCTCAAGCTCGACCTGCGCCGCTTCTTCGCCTGGACCGGCGGGTTCCTGATCATCGTCGCCGCCGGCGTGCTGGCGTACGCGATCCACGACCTGCAAGAGGCCGGCGTGTTCCCCGGGCCGTTCACCGAAGCCGCTCCGGTGGATGCCGCGACCGGCGCCGTCCTCGTCGGCTGGGCAGCGTTCCCGTTCGGCTGGGCCTTCGACGTGACCGGTGCGATCCCGCCCGGCTCGGTGCTGGCCACCGTGCTGCAGGCGACCGTCGGGTTCATGCCGCGCATGTCGTGGATCCAGGTCGTCGCGTGGGCGCTCTACGTCGCGATCGTCGGCGCCGTCTGGGCGCGCCGGCAGTTCTTCGCGCCGCGCAAGCCCGCGGCCGCGGCATCCTCCTCTCCCGCTGTCGAGTCGGCGGGCACCGCGCCCGTCGCCGTCTCGCCCACCGACCCCGTCCTGTCCTCGCAAGGAGAAGCATGACCGTCCGCCGCCTGATCCCGGCCCTCGCCGTCACCGCGCTCGGCGCCCTCGCGCTGTCGGGCTGCGTCGCCAAGAGCGACGCCGCCGCATCCGACGCCCTGACCGTCTCGTCGACCGCCGCCGCGTGCGACGTCTCGGGCGACGGGGCGACGAGCGGCACGCTCACATTCGATGTGAGCAACGAGGGCGACGACGTCACCGAGTTCTACCTGCTCGCCGAGGACGGCCTGCGGATCGTCGGCGAGGTCGAGAACATCGCGCCGGGCACCTCGCGCACGCTCACGCTCGTCGCACAGCCGGGCGAGTACTTCACCGTCTGCAAGCCCGGCATGACCGGTGACGGTGTGGGCCGTGCCGCGTTCACGGTCTCGGGCGACGCCGTCGCGCTGACCGGTGAGGACGCCGAGCAGAAGCAGCAGGCCGTCGACCTGTACGCCGCGTTCGTGAAGGACCAGGTCGGGCAGCTCGTCCCCGCCGTCGCAGACTTCGTCGCCGCGTACGAGTCGGGCGACGACGAGACCGCGCGCACGCAGTTCCCGCAGGTGCGTGCGTACTACGAGCGCATCGAGCCGGTGGCCGAGGCGCTGGGCGACCTCGACCCGCGCATCGACTACCGCGAAGTGGATGCCGTCGCCGAGGGCCTCGACTGGACTGGCTTCCACCGCATCGAGAAGGACCTGTGGCTGCCCGCGGCCGACGCGCTCAACGCCGACGGCGAGACCCCGGCCTGGCAGGATTGGGCGCCCTCGACCGCCGACGAGCGTGCTGCCTACGGCGACCAGCTGATCGTCGACGTGCAGGAGCTGTACGACTACGTCCACGGGGACGACTTCGCCGCGACACTCGCCGACCAGGGCATCGGCGGCATCTCGAACGGCGCCATCGCGCTGCTCGACGAGGTCGCTACCGGCAAGATCCAGGGCGAGGAGGACTGGTGGTCGCACACCGACCTGTCCGACTTCGCCGCCAACGTCGAGGGTTCGAAGATGGCGTTCTCGCTCGTGCGCGACTTCGCCGAGGCCCAGGGCGACGAGGGTGCAGCCCTCGCCGACCAGATCGACGGCGGCTACGCCGACCTGGAGGCCGCGCTCGCGCAGTACGGCTCGCTCGACGCCGGCTTCGTGTCGTACCTCGAGCTGTCGGACGACGACAAGCGCGACCTGACCGACCTCATCAACGCACTGGCCGAGCCGCTCGCGCAGCTCACGAACACCGTCCTGGCGTGACCGGAACCGCAGCGGGTCACGGGCCCGCGGAAGAGACCGCCCCCGCAGCTGCGGAGGCGGTCTCGCCCGCACCTGCCGGGGTCTCGCGCCGCGGCCTGCTCGGCCTGGCGCTGGGCGCCGGGGCCGCGGGTCTCGCGATCGGCGCCGGCGCGGGTGCGGCGACCGCCGCGGCGATCGGGCGCGCGCAGCAGGCGGAGACGGCGGCATCCGCCTACGACTTCTTCGGCACGCACCAGGCAGGCATCACGACCCCCGTGCAGGATCATCTGCACTTCGCGTCGTTCGACATGATGGCCCGCACCGACCGCGACGACCTCATGAGCCTCCTGCAGGACTGGTCGTACGCGGCGTCCCGCATGACGCAGGGGCTGGACGTCAGCGCCACCGGCGCCGTGGGCGGATCGCCCGAGGCGCCGCCGGACGACACCGGCGAGGCGCAGGGTCTCGCGGCGAGCGGCCTGACGATCACGTTCGGCTTCGGTCCGACCCTGTTCGAGAACGACGAGGGCGACCGGTACGGCATCGCCACGCAGCGCCCCGCCCAGCTGCAGAAGCTGCCTGCGTTCCTCGGCGACGACCTCGACCCCGAGCACTCCGGCGGCGACCTGTGCATCCAGGCGTGCGCCGACGACCCCCAGGTCGCGGTGCATGCTATCCGCAACCTCAGCCGCATCGCCTTCGGGCGTGCGCGGCTGCGCTGGTCGCAGCTCGGCTTCGGCCGGACGTCCCGCACGACGGCATCCCAGTCGACGCCGCGCAACCTGTTCGGCTTCAAGGACGGCACCGCCAACATCCTCGCGACCGACGATGCCGCACTGGATGAGAACGTCTGGGTGGCGGCATCCGACGACCCCGCCTGGATGGCGGGCGGCTCGTACCTGGTCG
Source organism: Microbacterium jejuense (assembly GCF_039544225.1). Lineage (NCBI taxonomy): Bacteria > Bacillati > Actinomycetota > Actinomycetes > Micrococcales > Microbacteriaceae > Microbacterium > Microbacterium jejuense. The sequence continues at coordinate 84,887 of NZ_BAABLG010000012.1, read as the reverse complement.
CACGCAAGATCGCGATGCTGATCGAGACGTGGGACCGCGTGCGCCTCACCGAGCAGGAGGCGATCATCGGGCGCGACAAAGGCCCCGGCGCGCCGCTGTCGGGCGGCGACGAGTTCACCGAGCCCGACTTCGACGCGAAGGCGAAGGACGGCACGCCCGCGATACCGGTCATGAGCCACGTGCGCCTCGCGCACCCGGACTTCAACGACGGCATCCAGATCCTGCGCCGCGGCTACAACTTCGTCGACGGCAACAACGAACTGGGCCGGCTCGATGCGGGCCTGTTCTTCCTGTCGTACCAGCGCGCGCCCGAGCAGTTCGTCACGCTGCAGCGGTCGCTGTCGACCGACGCGATGAACGAGTATCTCCGGCACGTCGGCTCAGGCATCTGGGCGATCCCTGCCGGCGCCGCGCAGGGCTCCTACGTCGGGGCCGCGCTGTTCTCCTGAGGGATGCCGCAAGCCGCGATGCCGGGCGGTCCAGGTCTGCACTGCAACCGCCCGGCACCGCATCGGATCACACCCCGGGTCGGTTGATGTCGGGGATCGTGATCGGCGTCGTCGTGCCCGAGCCGCCGCGGTTGAGGAACGCCATCGCGAGCGCGCGCACGAACTGGTCGAACATGTAGAACCCGACCGGTGCGATGGGCAGCAGCCCCTCGCGGAAGGCGATGTAGGTCGGCCAGCCGGCGCGGATCGTGGCCGCCGAGACGTAGTCGCGCTTCAGGCCCAGCCAGTCGCCGATGTCGTTCCCGAGTTGGTACCGCACGAACTCGTTCAGGAACCCGCGCGTCACGCCGAGGTCGACCTGCGCGGTGAGCCCGAGCAGCACTTCGGCGAGGTCCTGGCCCTCCGGCGTCCAGGCGAGCTTCGGCGTCAGGATCTGCTCCGCCTGCGAGTGGGCGGCCGCCCACGTCGCCGGGATGTACTCGTCTCGGACGCCCAGGAAGTGCAGCGCCACCTGCCACGAGTGCAGGAAGGCCTCCTCGTCTGCCGCCGACATCGGCACCTTCCACTCCTTGAGCTTCTTGTGCGCGAACGTGCCGGTGCTGTGGAACGTGACGAGGATGTCCTGGTTGCTGATCGGGATGGTCTCGTCGGCGACCGCCTTCCAGTACGGCGACTGCGGCAGCAGGTGACGCACCGCGGCGTGCACCATGCGGGTCTTGTTGGACGTGACCTTGAACTGCCCGCTGTTCTCGAACGCGTTGATGTCGCTGAGGTCGTAGCCGAACGAGAAGGTCTTCGCGGCGCGGTCCTGCATGTCGGCGCCGCCCTTGGACCAGTAGACCGACTTCGCCTCGCGCGGGATGACGGTGCTCATGATGCCGCCGCCCAGGCCGTAGATGAGGAACAGATAGGTGTCCTTGCGGCGGTTGAAATCGGCGGCCCGCCGGAGCTTGGTCATGTCGGCCCATGCCGGCATCGCGGTGCTGCGCTGCAGGAAGCCGGCGAGGTTCGCGGGCAGGCCGGCCGGCACCGGCTGGTTGTTGTTGACCCACGAGGCGATGGCGGAGTTGACAGCGGGCACCTGCCCGCTGTCGATGACACCGGCCATGATCTGATCGATCTCGTCGTCCCAGACCCATTGCGGGTCGGTGCCCGCGCCGCTGCCGAGGACGGAGCCGACAGGGGACCAGGACCACGCCGCGCGGGGGATCGCGACGCCGGCGAGTCCGAGTGCGGCGCCGAGGGTGAGGACGGAGCGCCTGCTCATTTCAGGCATGGGGAACCTGCTTCCAGACAGGGATGGACCACGCCGCGACGACACCGTCGACGTCGCTCCTGCACTGTCGATCCATCCAGGACCAATGTGATTCGCCGTTAACATATGGGCAATGGGCGCGCCGCACAACCCCTGATGTCAGGGGAGTTCGATAAGAGGCTCAGCCGTTCTGACGAGGATCGGGGCGCGGCATCCCCGATCCGCCGCCCGCGGCGCGCGGCACCTCACGCGGCCGGCGCGAGCCGGTGGGGTCGCTGCGCCGGCCCTCGCGCCGCGCCAGGGTGCGGTCGGCGAACAGCCACGACGGACGCGGCTCGACGAGCGGGCGGAAGATGCGCCGCACGGGCCTGGTGGCAAGCCCCAGGGCGATGAGCACCGACAGCACGATCACCAGCGGCAGCCACAGCCACGTGGGCTCCGCGTTGCGCAGCAGGCCGTTCTCGCGGAACGGGTACAGCACGAACGAGTGCAGCAGATACACGTACATCGTGTACTGGCCGAAGTGGGTCCACCAGTGCGTGCCGCGCGGGACGAGGGCGAAGAACGCCGTGGCCAGCACGACCGCGACGAGCATCAGCGCGAGTCGGACGCCGCCCGCCCACCACTGGGTGCCGCCGATCGACGCGTAGTTCTCGTCGTAGAACAGCCATTCGCGCAGGTTCATGGCGCGCCAGTCGTCGACGAAGAACCAGGCCGCCCACGCCGCGAGCGCGAACAGCCCGAGGCCGCCGGCGAACACCCACCACGGTCGGCGCACGAGGAGGTGGAGCCGCGAGACGACGTCGTGCTCGTGCAGCCACCAGCCGAGGGTGAAGAACGGCAGCAGGCCCAAGGTGCGCGACAGCGAGAAGGTCGAGTCGATGTTGGGGAGGTAGCCGGCGCCGATCGAGATCACGACTGTCCACAGCAGCGGCCAGCGCAGCAGGGCGAGGTAGGGCAGCACGACGCGGAAGATGCCGAGCGCCAGCAGGAACCACAGCGTCCACGACGGCTCGGTGAGGTTGGGGTTGGCCTCGCCCTCGACGAGCCACTTCGTGAGCGTCCACAGGCCTTCGAACACGATGTACGGCACCAGGATGTCGGTGATCACGCGCGCCATCTGCGTCTTGGTGGGCGCGTCCGATTTCGAGAAGTAGCCCGAGATGACGGCGAACGCCGGCATGTGGAAGGCGTAGACGACGAGGTACAGGCTCACGGCGAGGTCGGAGTCGTAGGTCAGCCGCTGCACGGCGTGCCCGAGCACGACGAGCACGATGCACGCGAAACGGGCGTTGTCCCAGAACGGGGTTCGGCGGCGTGGGCGGGCGATCGCTCCGGTCTGGGCGGTCGCCGGGGGTCTGGCGTTGTGGCCGGTCATTTCACCTCCGGGCGCAGACCAGACTAGGCGACCCGGCGCCGGCTCGCCTCTGCGGATGCCCTCCATGGCGCGTCGGAGAGCGCTTCGCACGTGCCCGGGGCGGATTCGGCGTTTTCTCAGGCTTCCCATAGGGTCGGTCCGCGGCGGACCCGTCGCGAGCTGAGGAGTGTGCCGCTGATGCGGCTCGAGGAGGATGCAGGATGGCCGGAGTCGCGACTCGTGCGCGAGTGACCGTGGCAGCTGTCGTGGCGGGCGTGATGCTCGCCGTCGGTGCGAGCGGGCCCGCGTGGGCGGACTCGATGGACGACCTGATCGCGGTCGATACGTCGCTGAGCGCGTCGGTCGACACGTTCGCGACGGTCTACTCGGACCAGACGGCGTCCAACGAGGATGCCGCCGCCGCCGCGGAGACCTTCCAGACCGCAGCGGAGTCCGCTCAGACCGACTTCCAGTCGATCGCGGACGAGGCCACCGACTCCGAACTCGCCGGCTACGCGGAGGACTTCGCGGGGGAGGCCGGCGACATGGCCGCTGCGGCGGGCGACATCGTCGCCGCGTTCGGCACCCAGGACCCCGATGCGCTCTCGCAGGCCGAGACCGACCTGTCTGCCGCGATGGACGCCTACTCCGCGAGCGCCGACGAGTACAACGCGTACCTCGCGACGGTGCCCGTCTCGCCGCTGACCGATCCGGCCTTCGTCGGCTGGCTGATCGTGCTGGTCATCGCGGTCGTGGTCCTCGTCCTGGCGCTGGTCTTCGCGCTCGTCACGCGCAAGCACCAGGGTCTGCTCCCGGCCAAGCCCGACAAGAAGGGCGCCATGCAGCAGACGTCGCTGAAGCGGCTGCGCTGGATGGTCGTCCTGTGGGCCGGCGTGTTCGTCGTGGGCGCCGCGATCCCGTTCTTCCAGGTCGCCCTCGCCCAGCCGGACGAGAACGGCGAGTACACGTACAACGTGTTCTGGTACCCGCTGGCCGCCGGCGTCGTGCTCTCGATCGTGGGCCTCGTGCAGTACTTCATCGCCGCCGCGACGGTGCGCCGTGAGGGCTCCGCGCCGCTGTACGACCCCGACGATCCGTTCCCGCTCGCCGCGGGCGCGCCGGCCGTCGCAGCGGACCCCGCCGCTGCGGCGGGCGCCGCGACCGCCGCACCGGTTCCCGCGCCCGCGGCTGCGGTGGACGCGGCACCTGCCGCCCCCGTTCCCACCGCTCAGCCGGCCGCGCCCACCGGCGAGCCGGCGCCGCAGCCGGTCGCGGTCGCCGAGTCGCAGGGCTGATGCACGAGACCGCCGCACGGCCCGCGTCCTGGGATGCGGGCCGTGCGGCGTCTCTGCTTGACACCGAGTCCCACGCTGGCTGAGTCTGAGTACGAGCGTGCCGAGGGTGCCGCGCAAAGGGGATGACATGACGGATGCCGCCACCGGGACCGGAGCGACGGCCGCCGCCGCGCGTCCGGTCGTGACCGTGTCGACAGGTGCCGTGCGCGGCACGTGCGTGGACGGGCTGGATCGGTTCCTCGGCATCCCCTACGCGGCCCCGCCGGTCGGCGACCTGCGGTTGCGCCCTCCCGCGCCCGCGGCCGCGTGGGAGGGGGAGCGGGATGCCGCGGCCTTCGGCCCGACAGCCCCGCAGCGCCCGTACGCCCCGGCGATCGCGCGCTACCTCGCGTCGGTCGAGGTGCCCGGGGACGACATCCTGACCGTCAACGTCTGGACGCCCGCCGATCGCGCTCCCGACGCGGCGCTGCCGGTGCTGGTGTTCGTGCACGGCGGAGCGCTCACGCGGGGCGCGACGGCGCTCCCGACCTACGACGGCGAGCGGTTCGCGCGCCATGGGATCGTGTTCGTGTCGATCCAGTACCGGCTCGGGCAGGAGGGGTTCGCCGTGCTCGAGGGCGTGCCGCACAACCTCGGCGTGCTCGACCAGCAGGCGGCGCTGCGGTGGGTGCGGCGCGAGATCGCGGCCTTCGGCGGCGACCCGGCGCGGGTGACCGCGATGGGCCACTCCGCCGGTGCCAACACGCTGACGGCCCTGCTCGCGCTGCCGCACGCCGGGGAGCTCTTCGACCGGGCGATCCTGCAATCGGGCCCGCTCGTGGCGCAGCCGCCGAAGAAGGCCGGCCGCATGACGCGCGAGATCGCGAAGCGGCTGAGGGTCCCGGCGACGCGTGCCGGGTTCGCCGCCGTGCCGGCCGACGACCTCGTCGCGCAGCAGACCGCGGTGGCGGCGGGCGGCTCGCCGCTCGGCGCCGGCCCGACTCTGACGCTCGCGATCGGCGGTGACGCCGTGCCGCGCAACCCGCTCGATGCCCTGGTAGACGGTGCGGGCCGCGGCGTCCCGGTGCTCATCGGGTCCACGAGCGAGGAGTACCGGCTGTGGCTCGTGCCCTCGGGAGCGGTCGACAAGGCGTCGTGGCTCACGGTCGCCCTCGCGCGCCTGGCCGCGCGGGTCCCTTCGCGCGTCGTCCGGGCGCACCGCTCACGACGCCCCGACGCCGCGCCCGGTGAGGTGCTCGGCGAGGTGATGACCGACATGCTGCTGCGCGGACCCCTCACGCGGTTCGCCGACAGCCGGGCGTCCGCCGCGGGCGCCGCGCCGACCTGGGTGTACGAGTTCCGCTGGAAGAGCCCGGTCGACCGGCTGGGTGCGGCGCACGTCATGGAGCTCGGCTTCGTGTTCGACCGACTGTCGGAGCCCGACGCGATCGGCATCGGCGGCTCGGACGGCCCGCAGGCGCTGGCCGATGCGATGCACGGCGCGTGGGTGTCGTTCGTGGTCGATGGTGACCCCGGGTGGGCGGCGTGGTCCGCGCGGCGTCCGGTGCAGGCCTTCGACGCCGACGGCGGGCACATCGACTACGCGCCGCGGCAGGACGAGCTCGACGGTCTTCCGCGGCGGTAGTGTCGCACTCGCGATGACGACGATCGACGACGCGCTCCAGCGCGACCAGGCCATCCCCGACTTCGACTGGCACGTCTTCCCGGACGGCACGGAGCAGGACGTGTTCGCGGCTGCGAGCGGCGGTCTCGCCCGGGTGCGCCTCGGTGATCCGGACGCGCAGCGCATCGTCCTCGTGCCCGGCGTCGCCGGCTCGAAAGAGGACTTCGTCCTGATGTTCCCGCTGTTCGCGGCGGCGGGGTATCGCGTCGAGTCCTACGATCTCGCGGGGCACTACGGATCGGTGGATGCCGGTCCCCACCGCCTGGACCCGCCGCGCGAGCACTACGACTATCCGCTCTTCGTCGACGACCTGATCGCGATCCTCGAGGACGGCGGTCCCGCCCACGTCCTCGGCTACAGCTTCGCCGCCCTCGTCACCGAGCTCGCCCTCGTCGCGCGTCCCGACCTGTTCCGCAGCCTCACCCTGATGTCGGCGCCGCCGGCGACCGGCCAGGTGTTCCGCGGTGTCAAGCACATCGGCCCGATCTCCGACATGTCGCCGCACCGTGCGGCGGGGCTGATCCTCTGGGGCATCCGCTACAACCTCAACCGCACGCCTCCCGGTCGCATCGCGTTCGTGCGCGAGCGGCTCGGGGTCACCGGACGTGCGTGCATCGACGACGTCGTCGGCCTGATGATGACGACGCCCGACGTGGCCGACGACGTCGCGGCCGCCGGCATCCCGAAGCTCATCGCCGTGGGGGACCAGGATCTGTGGCCGCAGGCGCAGCACGACGCGTACGCGGCCCGCATCGGCGCGCGGGTGGCGACGTATCCGACGGGGCATGCGCCGTGCGAGACCGCGCCGCACCAGCTCGCCCGCGACATGCTGCAGCTGTTCGCCGAGGCGGTGTGACAGGGATGCCGGGCGCCCGGCATCCGCGCGGGAATAAGTTTGGATCGCACGCGTTGCACGAGATACATTCATTTGCATAGACCTTCACAAAGGGGAAGCGGAGAAGCGATCGTGAGCGAGAGCACCACCTGGCAGGGAATGCAGTTCGGCATCTTCTCGGTGAGCGACATCACCGAGGACCCCACGACGGGCAAGACCCCGAGTGAGGCCGAGAAGATCCGGGGCGCCGTGACCCTGGCCAAGCACGCCGAAGAGGTGGGGCTGGATGTCTTCGCCATCGGCGAGCACCACAACCCGCCGTTCTGGTCGTCGTCGCCCACGACGACGCTGGCCTACATCGCCGGTCAGACCGAGCGCCTGATCCTGTCGACCGCGACCACGCTGATCACCACGAACGACCCGGTGAGGATCGCCGAGGACTACGCGATGCTGCAGCACGTGGCCGGCGGGCGCATGGACCTCATGCTCGGCCGCGGCAACACCGGCCCGGTGTACCCGTGGTTCGGCAAGGACATCCGCCAGGGCCTGCCGCTGTCGATCGAGAGCTACAACCTGCTGCACCGCCTGTGGCGTGAGGACGTCGTGGACTGGGAAGGCCAGTTCCGCACGCCCCTGCAGGGCTTCACCGCGACCCCGCGCCCGCTCGACGGCGTCGCGCCGTTCGTGTGGCACGGCTCGATCCGCACGCCCGAGATCGCCGAGCAGGCCGCGTACTACGGCGACGGCTTCTTCGCGAACAACATCTTCTGGCCCAAGGAGCACTACCAGCGCCTGATCCAGCTGTACCGCCAGCGCTACGCGCACTACGGGCACGGCACGCCCGAGCAGGCGATCGTCGGCCTCGGCGGCCAGGTGTTCATGGCCGCGAAGTCGCAGGACGCGGTGAACCAGTTCCGCCCGTACTTCGACAACGCGCCCGTGTACGGCCACGGCCCGTCGCTCGAGGACTTCAGCGAGATGACGCCCCTCACTGTCGGCTCGCCGCAGCAGGTCATCGACCGCTACGCCGCCATGCGTGAGACGTTCGGCGACTACCAGCGCCAGCTGTTCCTCGTCGACCACGCGGGGCTCCCCCTGAAGACCGTGCTCGAGCAACTCGACATCCTGGGTGGCGAGGTCGTGCCGGTGCTGCGCAAGGAGCTGCAGAAGAACCGTGCCGCCGAGGTGCCCGACGCGCCGACCCACGCCGGCCTCGTGAAGGCGAAGTACGGCGAGGGCCCGGCCCGCCAGGCCGTCCCCGGTGCGAACCGCGGCGACAACCTCACCGCCGGCTCGCCCTACCAGGACGCCGGTGCCGTCGCGCCCGCGGGTGCCGCGTTCGGCCTCGGCCGGAAGGAGGCGTGACATGACCGGTTCGCCCCGTCGCATCGCCGTCGTCTCAGCCGGCCTCTCGAACCCGTCGTCGACCCGCATGCTGGCCGACCGGCTCGCCGCGGCGACCGCCAAGCAGCTGTCGGAGCGCGACATCGAGATCGAGGTCGATGTGTTCGAGCTGCGCGACTACGCGCACGACATCACGAACAACCTGCTGACCGGCTTCGCGCCGCCCGCGCTGGAGTCGGTGATCAACGCCGTCGTCTCGGCCGACGCGCTCATCGTCGTCACGCCGATCTTCTCGACGAGCTACTCGGGGCTGTTCAAGTCGTTCATCGACGTGCTCGACCCTGACGCGCTGACCGGCAAGCCGGTGCTCATCGGCGCCAACGCCGGCACCGCGCGGCACTCGCTCGCGATCGACTACGCGATCCGGCCGCTGTTCACGTACCTGCACGCGGAGCCCGTCCCGACCGGTGTGTTCGCGGCGTCGAGCGACTGGGGGGCGAGCGCCGACAACGTGGCTCCGCTCGCCGAGCGCGTCGACCGCGGTGCCCGCGAGCTCGCCGACGCGATCGCGCGGCGCGAGCCCGCGAAGGACAGCGACCCGTTCGACCCGGCGAACTACCTCGGCGATGGCCGGTCGTTCGGCCACCTGCTGGGCGGCCTGTCGGGCGAGTAGCCGGGGGCTCAGCCGAGGTGCGCATCCTCCGGTGCGCGGAGAAGACGCCAGGCGTCTTCTCCGCGCACCTGCGTGTCGCGGGGCTCTGTGGGGGGCAGCACGTCGGCGGCCACGAGCGGACCGAGATCGATGCCCGCGAGCACCGCGATGTCGGCGATCGGCGCCTGGAACGTGCGGAACGCGCCGAGCGGCGGCACTGAGAGCGCGCCCTGGGCGACGTCGATGAGGTCGGACTGGTCGAGCACGAACCCCGCGGCCGCGAGCTGCGTCGGCGCGCCGTCATCGGCCGCCGCCCAGGATGCGACCTTGAAGAACCGGCGCGGGACCTGGATGCCGCGATACGCGGGATCCTCGTCGGTCAGCACCGGCGCCGTGAACACCGCGAGACGCCGGTCGGTGGCATCCGCGTACTCCAGGACGTGATCCTCCAGTCCGAGCCACAGCTCTTTCGACTGGTTGAACCCGCTCGCCTGCGGTGCCGCGTTGGGGTAGACGAATGTCGCCGCCGTCGCCGCCCGCGCCTCGGCCGCCGTTCCCCAGCCCGGGTCGCGCCGGCGCACGAGATGCCCGCGATCGAGGTCGTTGTCGGCGTACACCGCGGGGCCGGCCTGCTCCTCGTCCGGGAGGCGCGGGTCGAGCCGCCACTGTCCGGTGCGCGGCAGATCCTGCAGCGCCGCACCGTCGATGTTCACCCCGGTGACCGCGGCCAGACGGCGCTCGGGATCGACCAGCACGGTGAAGCGGGGATAGGTCAGCTCGCGCGTCTCGCGGCCGTCGGCGGGGCGAGGCAGCGGCACCGCGATGCCGAGGAAGCCGTCGTCGTAGCCCGTGGTCATCGTCGCCATGACCTCATCCTGGCGCGTGCCCGCGACATCGCGGGTCACCCCTGCGGCGGGCGCGCCGCGCGCAGCCGACGGGCGAGCACCGCGTCGATGATCAGCCCGAGGCCGACCGCGAACACCACCGACACGACGACGGCCACGACCGGACCGCCGGGGACGATCGCGGCCACCGCTGCTCCGACGAGCGCCTGGTACAGCGCCCACGCCAGCGCGGCGAGGCCCGCCACCGCGAGGTAGCGCGGCGCCGGCAGCCGGGTCGCCCCCGCTGTCAGGTTCACCGCGAGCCGTGCGAACGGGATGAACCGCGCCGTGAAGAGCACGAGGGCGGCACGTCGCTCCAGTCGCAGGCGCGCCCACGCGAAGGCCGCCTGCGCGCGCGGCGCCCGCATCCATCGCCACCGCTCCAGCCCGATCGTGCGACCAACCAGGTAGCACAGGGCGTCGCCGGTGAGCGCGGCGGCGGCCGCCACCAGCACGATGGCGGCGAGCATTGGCTCGCCCTGCGCCACCGCCAGCGCGCCCAGCGCCGTCACGGCAGCCTCGCCCGGGATCACCACGAGGAACGCGTCGCCGAGGACGAGCACGAACAGCAGCGGCAGCACCCAGGCGCTGCGCGCCACCTCGGTCAGCACGTCCTCGACCACCCCTCCTTGGTACGCGACGCGGGTGAACAGCGCCCCGCGAACGGGGACCGGACGGGGCACGGGCGGTGACCTGCCGCGGTGCATCGGGTGAACACTTGCGCGCGGGCGCCGGTTCGCGGCATCCGGTCCCGCCGACGCCGTCACTCTGGGACCGTGAGAGTCGCACTGCTCGCCGAATCGTTCCTGCCCCACATGAACGGGGTGACGGGGTCGGTGCTCCACGTCCTCCGTCACCTCGCCGCCGGGGGTCACGAGACCCTCGTGATCGCGCCGCGCGCCGGCGAGATCACCACCGACCTGCACGGTGCGCGCACCGAGCTGCTGCGCTCGGTGCCGCTGCCGTCGTACCCCGACGTGCGCGTCGTGTTCGCGCGGGCCGCTCGTCTCACCGCGATCCTGCGGGAGTTCCAGCCCGACGTGGTTCACCTCGCGTCGCCGTTCGTGCTCGGCTGGCAGGGGGTGGCTGCCGCCGACGCGCTGCGTGTGCCCACTGTCGCCGTCTATCAGACCGACGTCGTCGCCTATGCCGAGAAGTACGGGATGCCGCAGGCCTCGGCCCTGGTCGGCCGACACCTCTCGCGCCTGCATCGCCGGGCCACGCTCACCCTCGTGCCCTCCAGTGCCTCGCTGCGGCAGCTGGAGGAGCTCGGGGTGGACCGGCTGCGGCGGTGGGGCCGCGGCGTCGACACCTCGCGGTTCGGGCCGCAGCGCCGCAGCGACGCCTGGCGGGCCCGCACGGCGCCCGGCGAGCTCATCGTCGGCTACGTCGGCAGACTCGCACCCGAGAAGCAGGTCGAGGATCTCGCAGCGCTCGCCGGGCTCGACGGCATCCGCGTCGTGATCGTCGGCGACGGCCCGGCGCGACCCGCCCTGGAGCGAGCGCTGCCGGGCGCGGTGTTCACCGGGCACCTGACGGGCACGGCGCTCGCCGAGGCACTGGCGAGCTTCGACGTGTTCGTCCATCCGGGCGAGAGCGAGACGTTCGGCCAGACGATCCAGGAGGCGCTCGCCAGCGGGGTTCCGGTGGTCGCGACCGGCACGGGCGGACCCGTCGACCTGGTGCGCTCGAGCGTCGACGGCTGGCTGTATCGCCCCGGCGACCTCGCCGACCTGCGCTCGCGGGTCGCAGACCTCGTCGGCGATGAGGGCAAACGCCGCGCGTTCGGCGCAGCGGCGGGGGAGTCCGTGCGCGACCGCACGTGGGACGCCGTCTGCCGTCGCCTGGTCGCCCACTACGACGAGGCGCGGATGCTGCGGCCCATCGACGACGCGCTGCCGCGCGGCAGCGCCACGCGGCCGTCGGTGCCGGCGCCACCGGTCGAGCGGCGGGCGTGGTCGCGGTTCGTCGCCCTCGGCGACTCGATCACCGAGGGGCTGTGCGACACGTCACGCATGCCGTCGGGGGAGTACCGCGGCTGGGCCGACCGGCTGGCGCAGCTGCTCGCTCACACCGGCCGCGGCGACGAGCCGTTCCGCTTCGCCAACCTGGCGGTGCGCAGCCGCAAGGTGCGGCACGTCGTCGAGGAACAGCTTCCCCAGGCGCTCGCGATGCGGCCCGACCTCGTGTCGGTGCTGATCGGCGCGAACGACCTCGTCGCCCGTCGGGTCGACCCCGTCGCCGTCGCCGCCGAGGTCGAGACCGTGGTGCGTCGGCTGCGGGATGCCGGCATCGCGGTGCTGCTCGTGACGCCCTTCCTGCCCGGCCGGCGCGCGGCGGCGCTCTTCGCGCGGCGGTTCGCGACGTTCGCCTCGCAGCTGCGCCGGATCGCGCACGAGACGGGCGCCACGCTGCTCGACACCGCCGTGTTCCTCGACGCCGACGGCGTGCCGGCGATCGGCGACCTCGACCTGTGGGCCGACGACAAGGTCCACCTGCGCTCGCGCGGCCACCGCTACCTCGCCTACCGCGCGGCCGAGGTGCTGGGCGTCCCGGACGCCGAGGCGCTCGGCGACCTCGACGCGGCGCTGCACGCCGACGACGACCCGGTCGTCGTCGGCACGTGGCTCCGGCGCGACGCGCTGCCCTGGGTGTGGCGCCGCCTGCGCGGCCGGACGGCCGGCGACGGGCGGGTCGCCAAGCATGACGGCTACGTGCTCATCGGCGGGCGCGGCGACGTCCGCGCCCGCGCGAACGCCGGCTGAGGCATCCGCCGACGCCTGAGGGCCACTCGCCGGCATTCACGCGCCGGGGTCGATCTCTCCCGCCTCGATCGCGGACTCGTGCTCTTCGAACACCTGCTCGTCGACCTCGTCCTCGACAGCCTCGAGCGGATCGAGGGTCGCGGGCGGCAGCTCGAACTCGGTGTCGTCGTCGAGCGGCACATCCCGATCGTCGTCGGGGATCCGCTCGCGGAAGTCGCTCATCTCACACCTGACTGCCCCTACCCGCTCTTGCGGCGGAATTCGCGCTTTGTGACTGCCCCGTGCGTGCCGTGGATGGCGGAATCGCCGTCCATGTGCGACTCGCCCTCCCGGTGCTGAGCGTTCTTCTTGTCGAGCGCTTCTTTGAACTTGCGCTTCATCTCATCGGATGCCGCAGACGCCGGCTTCTCGTCGGTGCTCATGCCCCCACCCTAGGCGTGGCATCCGACGCTCGCCAGGGTGAGGGGGAATGCACCGCCCGCTGATAGGCTTGTGCGGGTTGCCCTGTGGCATCCGCTCAATTACATATGAGCTTACGGAGCAGGCCGGCAGGAAGCTGGTCCCCATTGGTGGGTTCCCCGACGCACGAGCGCCGGGTGATCTTCTACTGGTGACCAGCGCTGGCGAGTCCCGCGGCCCTGCCGCGCGCCGAGATCTGCCTGTTCCTGCTCCTTCGCACAAGCTCGTGCGCGAAACGCGCGTGCGAGCCTAAACAAAGAAGGAGGGACCTCTTGGAAGGTCCGGAAATCACTTTCGCCGAAGCCGTCCTCGACAACGGCCGCTTCGGCACCCGCACCGTCCGGTTCGAGACCGGGCGACTCGCGCAGCAGGCACAGGGTGCCGTCGCCGCGTACCTCGACGAGGAGACGATGCTCCTCTCGGCCACCAGCGCCGGAAAGCACCCGCGTGAAGGCTTCGACTTCTTCCCGCTGACCGTCGACGTCGAAGAGCGTTCGTACGCCGCCGGAAAGATCCCCGGCTCGTTCTTCCGCCGTGAGGGCCGCCCGTCGACCGAGGCGATCCTGGTCTGCCGCCTGATCGACCGTCCGCTGCGTCCGTCGTTCGTCGACGGCCTGCGCAACGAGGTCCAGATCGTCGTCACCGTACTCTCGATCGCGCCGGGCGAGTTCTACGACGCGCTCGCGATCAACGCCGCCTCGCTGTCGACCCAGATCTCGGGCCTGCCGTTCTCGGGCCCGATCGCCGGTGTGCGCCTCGCGCTCATCCCGGGCCACGGCGAGAACGCCGACCAGTGGGTCGCGTTCCCGACCGTGACGCAGCTCGAGGACGCCGTGTTCGACCTCATCGTCGCGGGCCGCGTGCTGCCCGACGGCGACGTCGCGATCATGATGGTCGAGGCCGAGGCCACCGAGCACTCGTGGAACCTCATCAAGGGCGGCGCCACCAAGCCGAGCGAAGAGATCGTCGCGCAGGGCCTCGAGGCCTCGAAGCCGTTCATCAAGGAGCTCGTCGCCGCGCAGAACGTCGTGGCGAACACCGCCGCGAAAGAGATCCAGCCGTACCCGGTCTTCCCGGCGTACAGCCAGGAGGTCTACGACTTCGTCGCCGGCCGCTCGTACGACGACCTCGTCGGTGTCTACCAGATCGCCGACAAGATCGAGCGCCAGAACGCCGACGACGCGATCAAGGACCGCGTCAAGGCCGAGCTGATCGCCGCCGTCGAGGCGAACGAGCTGCCCGCCGTCGCGACGCTCGAGTTCTCGGCCGCCTACAAGTCGGTGACCAAGAAGATCGTGCGCGGCCGCATCCTCGCCGAGGGTGTCCGCATCGACGGTCGCGGCCTGGCCGACATCCGTCCGCTCGACGCCGAGGTGCAGGTCATCCCGCGCGTCCACGGCTCGGCGATCTTCCAGCGCGGCGAGACCCAGATCCTGGGCGTCACCACGCTGAACATGCTCAAGATGGAGCAGCAGATCGACTCGCTGTCGCCCGTCACCAGCAAGCGCTACATGCACCACTACAACTTCCCGCCCTACTCGACCGGTGAGACCGGCCGTGTCGGCAGCCCGAAGCGTCGCGAGATCGGGCACGGCTTCCTGGCCGAGCGCGCGCTCGTGCCGGTGCTCCCGAGCCGCGAGGAGTTCCCGTACGCGATCCGTCAGGTGTCCGAGGCCCTCGGCTCCAACGGCTCGACGTCGATGGGCTCGGTGTGCGCCTCGACCCTCTCGCTGCTCAACGCCGGTGTGCCGCTGCGCGCCCCGGTCGCCGGCATCGCGATGGGACTCGTGTCGGACGAGGTCGACGGCCAGACGCGCTACGCCGCGCTGACCGACATCCTCGGCGCTGAGGACGCCCTCGGCGACATGGACTTCAAGGTCGCCGGCACCAGCGAGTTCGTCACCGCGATCCAGCTCGACACCAAGCTCGACGGCATCCCGTCGTCGGTGCTGTCGGCGGCGCTCACGCAGGCCAAGGACGCGCGTCTGACGATCCTCGGTGTGCTCAACGCCGCGATCGACGGCCCGGACGAGATGGCTCCGACGGCTCCGCGCGTCATCAGCGTGCAGATCCCGGTCGACAAGATCGGCGAGCTGATCGGCCCGAAGGGCAAGACGATCAACGCGATCCAGGACGAGACCGGTGCGCAGATCTCCATCGAGGAGGACGGCACCGTCTACATCGGCGCGACCGACGGCCCCTCGGCCGAGGCGGCCCGCGCGCAGGTGAACGCGATCGCCAACCCCACCAACCCGGAGGTCGGCGAGCAGTTCCTCGGCACGGTCGTGAAGATCGCGACGTTCGGCGCGTTCATCTCGCTCCTGCCCGGCAAGGACGGACTGCTGCACGTCAGCGAGGTCCGCAAGCTCGCCGGCGGCAAGCGCGTCGAGAACGTCGAGGACGTCCTCTCCGTCGGCCAGAAGCTGCTCGTCAAGATCACGAAGATCGACGACCGCGGCAAGCTGTCGCTCGAGCCCGTGCTCGAGGAGCCGGCCGACCAGGAAGGCCGTGCGGCCGCCAGCGAGGGCCCGGAGGCTCCCGCCGAAGGCTGATCCTCTCGTATCACGCGGATGCCCGTCCCCTCCTTCACGGTGGGGGCGGGCATCCGTCGTCCGGTCCGAGAATCGGGCGGGCTGTCCTCCGAATGGGGGACAAACGCCCGAGAATCAGGCCTTCGTGACCAAAGCGTTATGTAATGTTTATCGACAGTTCGCCTCAGTGCACGGAGTGCTGTCCGGACTGGCCTACCCTCTTAGTACGCGCCGGGGGGTGCGTAGAGAGTGATCACGAAGACACCGGGCCGTGAGGCAAGGATCGTCGTGAGGGGGTGGCACATGGCTTATTTCGGCGTTGACTCGGCGCTCGGCGCGACCGGTCAGGATGCCGCTGCCCCTGCCCGCCCCGACGGCACCGTCGTCCGCGGCCCCCACCCTTCCGCCCCGATCCCCGTGCAGGGGCCGGCGGTCGGCAGCAGCATCCGCGTGTCGCTGGGCGACGGCGGACCCGCGGTCTTCCCGCTGATCCTCGGCGGGGCCGAGTTCGGCTGGAACGTCGACCTCGAGTCCAGCCACGCGATCCTCGACGCGTACGTGGAGCTCGGCGGCAACGCCGTCCACACCTCCGACAGTTTCGCGAGCGGCCGCAGCGAGCACATCATCGGGCAGTGGCTGCATTCGCGCGGGCTGCGCGACGACATCGTGCTCGGGGTGCGCGTCGGCGGCCACGCCGACAACCCCGGGCTCGGACCGGTGAACCTGGTGCGCGCCGTCGAGGCCTCGCTCACGCGGCTGCGCACCGACCGCATCGACGTGCTCTACCTCGATGCCACGAACGACAGTGCGGCGGCGATCGAAGACACGCTGGCCACGGCGGAATGGCTCGTCGAGACCGGCAAGGCCCGCACGCTCGGTGCGATCGGCTACACCGCTGCGCAGCTCGTCGAGGCGCGCATCTTCGCGTCGGCAGGCTACCCGCGCATCACGGTGCTCGACGTTCCCTTCAACGTTCTGCGCCGCCACGAGTTCGACGCCGACCTGCGCCTCGTCGCCGGCGCGCAGGGCATGGCCGTGACGCCGTCGCATGCGCTCGAGCACGGGTTCCTCGCCGGGCGGCAGCGCTCCAAGCTGCGCGGTGCACTGTCGGTGCGCGGCGCCCAGCTCGCGGCGAACCTCAACCGCCGCGGCGGACGCACGCTGCGGGCCCTGGACGCCGTGGGGGCGGAGCTCGGCGTACCCGATGCCGCCGTCGCGGTCGCGTGGCTCCTCGCGCAGAAGCTGGTGACCGCGCCGATCGTCAACGCCTACGCGCCGGCACACGTCGAAGAGCTCGTGCAGGGCGTCGGCGTGCGGCTGAGCCGCGGCCAGCTGGCCGACATCGCCCGCGCGGCGGAGTGATCCGGCCCGTCGTCCGCGGGTTGTCCACAGCGCCGGGTGGCGGCATCCCTCTGCGTCGGAGGGTGACGTAGTGTGGAATGGTGCCCGCCGGGCGGGCACAACATCCCCTGGACCTCGATGGCGAAGTGAGCGGCGTGACGCACTACATCTATCTCGTGCGGCATGGCGAGCACCAGGATGCCGAGCACGGACTGGCTGACGGCCCTCTGTCGCCGCGCGGGCGACGCCAGGCGGCGCTGCTCGCCGATCGGCTGTCGGGGGTGCCGTTCGACGCCGTGTGGCATTCGCCGCTCGAGCGGGCGAGCCAGACGGCGCGTGCCGTCGCCGAGCGCATGCCGTCGTTGTCGCCCGAGCCTTCCTCGCTGCTGTTCGACTGCGTGCCGACCGGCATGACCGATGAGACGCCGGCGGCCTTCGAGCCGTTCTTCGGCTCGGTCACCGAGGCCGAGGTCGAGGCCGGGCGGGCGCAGATGTCCGACGCGACGAGCGAGTTCCTGGTCCGCAAGCGCGGCGAGGTGCACGAATTGCTGATCACGCACAACTTCGTGATCTCGTGGTTCGTGCGCGAAGTGCTGCAGACGCCCGAGTGGCGCTGGATGACGCTCAACCAGGCGCACTGCGGCCTGACCGTGATCGCTCAGAAGCAGGGGCGGCCCTGGACGCTGCTGTCGCACAACGACATGGCGCACCTGCCGGTCGAGCTGCGCACCGGCCTGCCCGAGCTGTACCCGGTCTGACGCCGGTCGCCGCTAGAGCGGCTTGCCGTACCAGCGCGATGCGTTGGGGTTGTCGTTGTAGGGCTCGATCGCGACGAATCCGGTGCGGGAGTACAGCGCGCCGGCGGCCTCGAGCGAGTGATGGGTGTCGAGCACCAGTTCCGCCGCGCCGAAGCCGCGGGCGCGCTCGACGAGGTCTTCGACGAGCAGACGGCCCCAGCCGCGCCCGCGCGTCTCGGGCCGCAGGTACAGGTGCTTGAGCTCGTAGCGCGTGCCGGCGGGGCCTGGAGCGATCAGCCGGATGCCGCCGCAGCCCATCGGCGTGCCCTCGTCGTCGTCCAGCACGACGAAGACGCCCGCGGGCGGGACGAACGCCGCCGGGTCGGGGAAGGTCGTGCGGTAGGCCACGCCCTGCTCGGCGAAGCCGACGGTGCGGGAGCGGAAGTACTCGTCGAGCAGCAGGTGCGCGTCGGGCGCGTCGGCGGGGGAGGAGCGCAGTGTCACCACGCATCCAGCGTAGGCGCTGCCGCGGCCCGCTCGGGCCCGGCCTCCCCAGGCCCCGCCTAGGATGGAGGCATGACGACACGCGTGGCCATCGTCGGCGGAACTGGAAAGCTCGGCGGCATCATCCGCGATGTCGTCGAGGCCGAACCGGACTTCGAGATCTCGGCCGTGCTCACCTCGCGCTCCGAGCTGTCGGACCTCGACGGCGCCGACCTCGTGGTCGACGCGTCCACCCCCGCGGTGTCGGTCGACGTCGTCCGCGCGGCGATCGAGCGCGGCGTCAACGTGCTGATCGGGACGTCCGGCTGGTCGGCCGAGCGCATCGCCCTGGTGCGTCCGCTCGTCGAGGCCGCGGGCACCGGCGCCGTCTTCATCCCGAACTTCTCGCTGGGCTCGGTGCTGGGCTCCGCGCTCGCGGCGGCCGGGGCCCCGTTCTTCCCGTCCATCGAGATCGTCGAGTCCCACCGCGAGACCAAGATCGATTCGCCCAGCGGCACGGCAGTGCGCACAGCCGAGCTCATCGCCGCCGCCCGCGAGGCGGTCGGCCCCGTCGAGTCGCCGCACGTCGACCAGCGTGCGCGCGGGCAGCAGGTCGCAAGCGTCCCCATCCACTCGCTGCGCCGTCCGGGCGTGGTGGCGCGGCAGGAGACGATCCTCTCGGGGGCGGGGGAGTCCCTCACGATCGTGCACGACACCGTGGAGCCTGCGCAGGCGTATGCCGCCGGCATCCGCCTCGCCCTGTCCGCCGCGCGCGACGCGAAGGGCGTCACGGTCGGCCTCGACAGCCTGATCGACATCGGCATCGGACGCCCCGCGCCGGCCGCCGACGAGGCGCCGGTCGACGAGGGCGGCGTTCCCGGCCAGGTGGCCCGTGCCACCGAGCCGTTCCCGACCGACCGATGAGCGCACGCATCGGCGTCGCCGTGGTGGCGGTGCTGCTGGCGCTCTACATCGTGCTGGTGGGGCAGCGCGCGTGGCTGCTGCTGCTCAGCGGCGACCCGATCGGCGTCGCCATGGGAGTGGCCCTGGTCGTGCTGCCGCTCATCGCCACCTGGGCGCTCGGCCGTGAGCTGTGGTTCGGCGTGCGGGCCGAGCAGCTCGGCCGGCGGCTTCAGGCCGAGGGCGGGCTCCCCGACGAGACGGTGTCGGTGCGTCCCAGCGGGCGGGTGATGCGGGAGGACGCGGATGCCGTCTTCCCGGCGTACCGGGCCGACGCCGAGGCGCACCCCGACGACTGGCGGGCGTGGTACCGGCTGGGCGTCGCGTACGACGCGGCGGGAGACCGCCGGCGTGCGCGCGAGGCCGTGCGGACCGCGATCCGCATGGAGAAGTCCGACCGCCCGGGCTGAAGAGTCAGGATCCCGCGGGCACGGCGGCTGCGACGGCAGCTTCGACGGTCGGGTGCGTGAACGAGAAGCCGGACCCCTCCAGCGCCGCCGGAACGACATGCGCGTCGGTCGTGAGCAGCGCCTCGGTCGCGTCGGGGCCGAGGACGAGCTTCATGCCCCACACCGGGGCGCGCAGCACGTAGGGGCGGTTCATGCGTACGGCGAGTGCGAAGCCGAGGTCGTTGGCGGTCGCGCGCGTCGGGCCCGAGAGGTTCACCGGCCCGGTCAGCCGCGCATCGATGACATGACGGATCGCGCGCACCTCGTCATCGAGCGAGATCCACGGCCAGACCTGGGTGCCGCGGCCGATCGGCCCCGAGACGCCGAACCGGGTGAGCAGCAACAGCGGCTTCAGCACGCCGTCGGCGTGGACGACCGGAGCTGTCCGCAGCAGCGTGACGGCGGCATCCGATCCGGCGCCCAGTGCGGCGCCCTCCCATTCGCCGCACAGGTCGGCGAGGAACGACTCGCCCCGCCGGGCGCTCTCGTCCAGCCGAGCACCGGGCACCGACCCGTAGTACCCGACCGCCGATGCCGACACGAGGTGCGGAGCGTCCGCGCCGAGCTCCCGCACGGCGCTGGCCAGAGCCCGCGTGGGCGTGATGCGCGACCAGAGCAGGGTGCTCTTGTACGCCGGCGTCCACGGGAACCGGCCGATGCTGGCGCCGTTCAGCCCCACGACGGCGCGGGCGCCGTGGAGCACCGCGGGATCGAGCGGCGCGTCCGACGTGAGCCACTCCACCTCATGCGGGGCCTCGGCCGGCCGGCGCACCAGCGTCGTGACCTCGACGCCGTCGCCGCGCAGGCTCTCGACGAGTGCGCGGCCGATGAGTCCCGATGCGCCGGCGACGACCACACGGTCGGCGCCGACGCGACGAGGGGAATCAGGCAAGCGTCGCCTCGAGGGTGATCTCGATGCCGGCGAGCGCCTGCGACACCGGGCAGCCGGCCTTCGCGCCCTGCGCGATGCGCTCGAAGTCCTCGGCAGACAGGCCCGGCACGACGGCGTTCACGTTGAGGTGGCTGCCCGTGATGCCGGTCCCCGGCTTGAACGTCACCGAAGCGGTCGTGTCCACCTGCTCGGGCGGCGTGCCGTTGTCGGCCAGCGCGTTCGAGAGAGCCATGTTGAAGCACGACGCGTGGGCGGCGGCGATCAGCTCTTCGGGCGTCGTGACCGTCGTCGAGCCCTCGCTGCGGGCCTTCCAGTTGACGGCGAAGGTGCCCGAGCCCGAAGACGCGAGGGTGACCTCGCCGGCGCCGTCGAACAGGCTGCCCTTCCAGGTGCTCTTGGCTTCGCTGGTGACGGTCATGAGGGCCTCCTCGCTCGTGGCGCGCCCGCGTTCGGGGCGTCTCGCGTCAGCCTAACCGCGAGGGATGCTGCGGCGCGACGGTCCGGCGCACCCGGGCGAGCCGCGCCCCGCGTCGGTCAGGCCGCGGCCGGACGAGCCCGGCCGACGATGCCGAGGCGCTGCAGCAGGAGGTACAGCTGGCAGCCCAGGCACAGGCCGAACACGGCGTTGAGGAACGCGGCGATGAAGGCCATCGCGGCGGCGATCGGCAGCGCCCACGGCACGCCGAACAGCTGCAGCACGAGGCCCACCACCGACACGAACAGCCCGACGCCCTGCGCGAACCGCGGTGGACGGGCGTCCTCCCACTCGGCGGGGGGAGCCAGTCGCGGCGCGACGGCGGTGCGGTACAGGACACTCCACGGCGCGGTGCGCGGCCAGGCCACGCCCCAGAGGAACAGGGCGGCGGCCAGGAGCAGCAGCAGGAAGGCGGGGTCGAGGATGCGCTGCTCGAGCGAGGCATACGTGATCGCCCACGGGCCGTCGTCGTAAGCGAGGTCCGACGGTGCCGACAGGAAGGAGCCGAAGCTCGGGACCTGCGCCGTCGACAGGCCGGTGAGCGCGAAGAACACCGTGATCAGAAGCAGTACCGACGTGATGGCTGCGCCGAACCGCGGCGCGCGGGGATCGACCTTGCCGCGAGGCGCGCGACCCTGGCCGGGGGCATCCGATCGCTCAGACATTCGCATCCTCGGCGATCAGGCGGTTGAGCTCGAGCTCGAGGACGTCGCGGCCGGGGGCGCCGCCGAAGCGGGTCTGCACGACGCCGTGCCGGTCCAGGACGAGGGTGGTGGGCGTCTGCAGCACGTGGAAGTGCCGGGCGATGTCGGGGCGGTGCGTCAGATCGACGTCGAGGTGGCGCACGCCTTCGTGGTCGTCGGCGATCGACGAGAGCACGCGGTGCACGCCAGGGCAGCGGGTGCACATCTCGGTGCTGAACTGGAGCAGGGTGGCGACCTCGCCCAGGCCGTCGGCGCCGAGCCGGTGCGGCTCGATCACCTCGTGCGCGATGTGGTGGCGGGGCCGGGCGCGGGTCGCCCGCCAGTTCACGAAGACGCCGAGGGCCGCGCTGCCCGCGAGAAGCAGGACGAGCGCGAGTACGGCACCGGCAAGGGTCACAGCAGATCAGGCTAAACCCTTTCGGCTGGGAGCGGCCCGGATCGCGGAATATGACGCGCGGCGCGTAACACGACGCGGCGGCGCGGGACGGCCCCGGGTGTCGGCGCCCGCGGGTATCGTGGCAGCCGTGACGACGCCGATCCCCACCCCCTACGAGGACCTGCTGCGCGACGTGCTCGACCACGGGACGCACAAGGACGACCGCACCGGAACGGGCACGACGAGCGCGTTCGGGCGGCAGATCCGGTTCGACCTGTCGCAGGGCTTCCCGCTCATCACCACCAAGCGTGTGCACTTCAAGTCCATCGCGTACGAGCTGCTGTGGTTCCTGCGCGGCGAGTCGAACGTGGCGTGGCTGCAAGAGAACGGCGTCACGATCTGGGACGAGTGGGCGGATGCCGCGGGCGAGCTCGGTCCGGTCTACGGCGTGCAGTGGCGCTCGTGGCCGACCCCGTCGGGCGAGAGCATCGACCAGATCTCGCAGGTCGTCGACCAGATCCGGTCGAACCCCGACTCGCGACGGCTCATCGTGTCGGCGTGGAACCCGGCAGACATCCCCGACATGGCGCTGGCCCCGTGTCACGCGCTGTTCCAGTTCTACGTCGCCGACGGCAAGCTGTCGTGCCAGCTCTACCAGCGCAGTGCCGATCTCTTCCTCGGCGTCCCCTTCAACATCGCCTCGTACGCGCTGCTGACCCTGATGGTCGCGCAGCAGACCGGGCTCGAGCCGGGCGACTTCGTGTGGACCGGCGGCGACTGCCACATCTACGACAACCACGTCGAACAGGTGCGCGAGCAGCTCACCCGCGACCCCTTCCCGTATCCGACGCTGCGGTTCGCCCGCATGCCCGACTCGATCTTCGACTACCGGTACGAGGACTTCGTCGTCGAGGACTACCAGCACCACCCCGCGATCCGCGCCGCGGTCGCGGTATGACCTCGCGCATCGGCCTGATCTGGGCCGAGGCGCATGACGGGATCATCGGCGCCGCCGGCGGCATGCCGTGGCACGTGCCCGAGGATCTCGCCCATTTCAAGGCGGTCACCTTGGGTGCACCGGTGGTGATGGGCCGCCGCACGTGGGAGTCGTTCCCGGCACGGTTCCGCCCCCTGCCCGGCCGTCGCAACATCGTGGTCACCCGTCAGTCGGACTGGGCGGATGCCGGCGCCGAGCGCGTCGCGTCCCTCGAAGCCGCGCTGGCGCTGGCCGGCGCGGACGACCCGGAGTGGATCTGGGTGATCGGCGGCGGCCAGCTCTACGGCGAGTCGATGATGTTCGCCGACCGGCTGGAGGTGACAGAGCTCGACCTCGACGTCGCGGGCGACACCCGCGCGCCGGATCGCTCGGGCTGGATCCCGGCTCCCGACGGGCAGGGGGAGTGGCAGACCTCGGCCGCCGGCATCCGCTATCGGTTCCTCTCCCTCATGCGGGCGGCGGCGGCGTCGCAATAGGCTGACGCGCATGAGCAAGACGGCACTGATCACCGGCGCGAGTTCAGGACTCGGCGCGGAGTACGCGCGGCAGCTGGCGGCCCTGGGTGCCGACCTCGTGCTCGTCGCACGCGACCGCGGCGCGCTCGACGAGCTCGCGGGCCGACTGCGCAGGACGTACGGCGTGCAGGTCGAGGTGCTCCCTGCCGACCTCGTCAAGCGGCGGCAGCGCGACAAGGTCGTGACGCGCGTCGCCGACGCCCAGCGGCCGATCGAGATGCTCGTCAACAACGCCGGGTTCGGGCTTCCGCTCGCGTTCGAGAGCAACGACATCGAGGACGAAGTCCGGCATCTGCAGCTGCATGTCGAGGTCCCGATGCGGCTGACGCACGCCGCACTGGGAGCGATGCTGGCACGCGGGCACGGCCGGATCATCAACGTGGCCTCGGTCGCGGCCTTCATCCCGCGGTCGACCTATGGCGCGTGCAAGGGCTGGCTGGTGAGCTTCAGCCGCTGGGCGAACGGCCGATACCGGTCGCGTGGCGTGACAGTGACGGCGGTGTGCCCCGGCTACACGCACACGAGCTTCCACGAGCGCATGGGCCTGGGCCCCGGCGAAGAGGGCGTGCCCGACGTCATGTGGCTGCAGGCGCGCGACGTCGTGGCCGAGTCGCTGCGCGACGTGGCACGCGGCACCGCGGTGTCGATCCCGTCGCTGCGCTACAAGGCGCTCGTCACGCTGGCGCGCTTCGCCCCGCCGTCGCTCGCCGCGCGCATCGGCGAACGCGGCCGCTGACCGGCGTACGGAGGTCCGGCCGTACGCGCCGGGCGCGGCATCCCGATAACCTGAAGTCATGACGCATACGGGCAACCCTTTCGGACAGGTTCTCGTCGCGCTCGTCACCCCGATGACGGCCGACGGCGAAGTCGACTGGCCCGGTGTCGAGAAGCACATCGACGACGTCATCACCGCGGGGGCCGACGGCATCGTCGTCACCGGCACCACGGGTGAGACGTCGACCCTCACCGACGCGGAGAAGCTCCGCCTGGTCGAGGTGGGAAAGGATGTCTCGGCCGGACGGGCGAAGATCATCACGGGCGGCGGCTCCAACGAGACCGCGCACGCGATCGAGCTCTACAAGGCCAGCGAGAAGGCGGGCGCCGACGGCATCATGATCGTCACGCCGTACTACAACAAGCCCACCCAGGCCGGCATCCTGACGCATTTCCGGCTCGTCGCCGATGCCACCGACCTGCCGGTCATCCTGTACGACATCCCGGGCCGCACCGGCGTCCCGATCAAGTACGAGACGATCCTGCGCCTGGCCAAGCACCCCAACATCCTCGCGATCAAGGACGCCAAGGGTGACTTCAGCGAGGTCAGCCGCGTGCTCAACCAGACCGACCTGATGTACTTCTCGGGCGACGACTCGAACGTGCTGCCGCACCTCGCGATCGGCGCGACCGGTCTGATCGGCGTGACGGCGAACGTCGCGGCCCAGCCGTACCGCGTGATCGTGGATGCCGTCAACCGCGGCGATCTGGCAGCGGCGACCGCCGAGCACAAGCGCCTCGAGCCTCTCGTGCGCGCGCTCATGACCCACGTGCCCGGCACGGTCTCGACGAAGTACGTCCTGCACGGCCTGGGCCGGATCGGAAGCCCCCGCGTCCGCCTGCCGCTGGTCGGCCCGGAGGAGTGGGAGGCCGCGATGATCGAGGACGAACTGGCGCTGGTCACCGACGTGCCCGGCGCGGACTTCTCGAACTTCCGCCCCGACCGCAACGCCGCCGCCGGCGGCGCACTGCCGAAGGTCTCGGGCACCACGAGATGACGGATCCTGCTGTCGCAGACGCGACGGCAGGACAGATGAACGGATGCCGCGGCATCCGGAGGAGGCCTCACGATGCCCACCACCCTGTACGACCCGCCTGAGCTCGACGCGGGCACCCTCCGGATCGTCCCGCTCGGCGGCCTCGGCGAGGTCGGCCGCAACATGACCGTCTTCGAGTACGGCGGCAAGCTGCTCGTCGTCGACTGCGGAGTGCTGTTCCCCGAGGAGCACCAGCCGGGTGTCGACCTGATCCTGCCGGACTTCGAGCCCATCAAGCAGCGGCTCGACGACATCGTCGGCGTCGTGCTCACCCACGGCCACGAGGATCACATCGGCGCGGTGCCGTACCTGCTCAAGCTCAAGGGCGACATCCCGCTCATCGGGTCGGGGCTGACCCTCGCGCTCGTCGAGGCGAAGCTCAAAGAGCACCGCATCAAGCCGTTCACGCTGACCGTCGCCGAGGGGCAGCGCGAGAACCTCGGTCCGTTCGATCTGGAGTTCGTCGCGGTCAACCACTCCATCCCGGACGCCCTCGCCGTCGCGATCCGCACGCCCGCGGGCATGGTGCTCGCGACGGGCGACTTCAAGATGGACCAGCTGCCGCTGGACGGCCGCATCACCGACCTGCGCTCGTTCGCGCGGCTCGGCGAAGAGGGCGTGGACCTGTTCCTCGTGGACTCGACGAACGCCGACGTCCCCGGCTTCACGCCCACCGAGCGCTCGATCGGCCCGGTGCTCGACCAGGTCATCGGCAAGGCGCCCCGCCGTGTCGTGGTGGCGAGCTTCTCCAGTCATGTCCATCGCGTCCAGCAGGTGCTGGATGCCGCAGCCGCCCATGGCCGTCGTGTCGCGTTCCTCGGCCGCAGCATGGTGCGCAACATGACGATCGCCGAGGACCTCGGCTATCTCAAGGTGCCCGAGGGCGTGCTGATCGACTACAAGAAGGCGCGCGACCTCCCCGACGACCAGATCGTCTACATGTCGACGGGCTCGCAGGGCGAGCCGATGGCGGTGCTCAGCCGAATGGCGAACCTCGACCATGCGATCGAGCCGGGACCGGGCGACACGGTGATCCTCGCCTCGAGTCTCATCCCGGGCAACGAGAACGCGGTCTACCGCGTGATCGACGGCCTGACGAAGCTCGGCGCGAACGTCGTGCACAAGGGCAACGCGAAGGTGCACGTGTCGGGTCACGCCGCCGCGGGTGAGCTGCTGTACTGCTACAACATCCTGAAGCCGCGCAACGTGCTGCCGGTGCACGGCGAGTACCGCCACCTGATGGCCAACGCGCGTCTGGCGCAGGACACCGGGATGCCCGCGGAGCGGACGCTGCTGGCCGAGAACGGCACCGTCATCGATCTGCGCGACGGCGTCGCCGAGGTCGTCGGCCAGCTCGACCTCGGCTTCGTGTACGTCGACGGGTCGACCGTCGGCGAGATCACCGACGCCGACCTCAAGGACCGCCGCATCCTCGGCGAGGAGGGCTTCATCTCGGTCATCGTCGTCGTCGACGCGACGACCGGCAAGATCATCTCGGGGCCTGAGGTGCATGCGCGTGGCTTCGCCGAGGACGACTCCGTGTTCGAGGACGTCAAGCCGAAGATCGCTGCGGCGCTCGCCGAGGCGGCCCAGTCGGGCGTCCGCGACTCGCACGCCCTGTCGCAGGTGGTGCGCCGCACGATCGGCCGCTGGGTGAACCAGTCGCTGCGCCGCCGGCCGATGATCGTGCCGCTGGTGATCGAGGCGTAGCGAGATCACTCGACGGCGCAGTGTCGAGGCGTGGCCGCGTCACGTCGTTCGCCGGCGGCGCCCGCGGCGGAGGGCCGCCGCGAGGCCGGCGAACGCCAGCACCGCGAGTGGCGCGCACACGAGCAGGATGGGTGCCGGGTGCACCGACCAGATCAGTGCGCCGATCGAGGCGAGGGCGAGCGTCGCTCCCGCCGTGCCGAGCGTCGTGGGCAGGAAGCGCACGCGCGTTCCCTCGCGCATCCCGCTGAGGATGAACCCGGCGAGCACCACCAGTGCTGAGAACATCGCGATGAACCCGATCGTGGCGAGGGCGACGCCGAGGACGGCGGGACCGTCGTACCCGCCGGCGCGGCCGGGGATGTAGACCTCGCCGCCAGGCTCGGTGTACAGCGCCCACCAGCTCACGACGGCGCGGTAGCCGAAGATCGCCGTTCCGAGCAGTGCGCCGACGAGGTAGAGCACGAAGATCCCGCGGGGCACTTCGTTGCGCCTGCGCAGCGACTCCCGGTGGGCGGCGTCGTCTGGCTGGTCGGTCACCGCTCCATCCTGCCCGACCACGGCGGGGCGCCTCCCGCTGGGTGGGCCGCCGACCTCGTCATCCGGCCGTAACACACGCACCGTACGATCGGCGTCGTGGCGTCTTCGTTCCGCATCAGGCCGGCCGTCGGGGCCGACGGCTCGTTCCTGGGCGACATGGTCGTCGAGGCGGCGAACTGGCGGCAGGGCGGGGCGCGGCCGCGGCACGAGATCATCGGGGGAGACGACCACCGTCGCTACGTGGCCGGCTGGATGCGGCCGGGGGATTCCGGGTTCGTCGCCGAGGATGCGGTCGGCGGGCCGGTCGGCGCGGCGTGGTACCGCATGCTGCCGCGCACCGACCCTGGCTTCGGCTACGTCGGCACGGGCGTGCCCGAGCTCATCATCGGCGTGCGACCGGTGTGGCGGGCGCACGGCGTGGGCCGCGCGCTGCTGCAGCAGCTGTGCGACCGGGCGCGCGCGGAAGGTTTCGCACGCCTCAGCCTGAGCGTGGAGCGCGGCAACTTCGCCGCGATCCTGTACCGCAGCGAGGGGTTCGCGGTGGTGCGCAGCGGCGTGGGCCGCGACACGATGGTCAAGCGCCTGCGCTGAGGTCTGCGGCGGCGTGGTTCCGCGGAAATGTCGGCGACCCGGCCTACCGTGGGGGGATGGCCAGGAGCAGCAGCCCGACCAAGGGGTCGCGCGCGTCTTCGAACGCGTCGTCGAGCAGTCGCTCGACGACGTCGTCGAGCGTGCGGAAGCCGGCGGCGGCCAAGCCCGCCCCGGCGCCGAAGCGCTACGTGGGCGAACCAGACCGGCCGCCCGTCATCGTGCGGGCCTGGATGGGTCTCGCCCACGCCACCGGCGGCCTGTTCCGCGCCTTCGGGCCCGAGGCGCTCGAGAAGGAGCAGCGGCGCGATGGCTTCCCGTTCTTCCTCGTCCTGCTGGCGATCGCCGGTGCGGTCAACGAGTGGTTCTTCATCGGCAACGAGGTCGCCAAGACGATCAGCGCCTACTCGGTGGGTGCTCTGCTCGGGCGTGAGGCGTTCGTGCTGCCGGTCCTGCTGCTCATCCTGGCGGGCTGGATGTTCCGGCATCCCTCGTCCGTGCATGACAACGGACGCGTCGGCATCGGCTTCGGCCTGCTGATCGTCACGATCGCCGCGTTCTGCCACGTCGCGGGCGGGCGACCGCAGCCGAGCGAGGGACTGCCTGCGCTCAGCCAGGCCGGCGGGCTCTTCGGCTGGATGCTCGGGGAGCCGCTCGCCTTCGTGCTCACGGATGTGGGCGCGTACATCGCGCTGTCACTGCTGGCCGTGCTCAGCATCCTGATCATCACCAAGACGCCGCCGAACCGCATCGGCCGTCGCCTCGGCGAGCTCTACCGCTGGATGTTCGGCGCCGAACCGCGTGAAGAGAAGCCGGTGGATGCCGCGGCCGCCGCATCGGCGGACGACGATGGCGATCCGTCCCTGCCGTTCTGGCGCCGCAACAAGACCGGACGCGAGAAGGATCCCGAGGGGGGTGTGGGCTCGCAGGACCTCACCGAGCTGCTGCCGGCGGGCTCGTCGCAGGGCGGCTTCGACCAGGCCATGGCCCCGGCCGTGACCCCGCCGTCCGCGCCGGCGACCGATGCGCTGACCGAGGTGATCGACCCGGCCGTGCTGTCGGCGGCCAAGGCGGCGACGTCGTCCCGCACGTCGCTGCGCGACGATGCCGAGGTCATCGAGGACGACGGGCTGCTGCCCGGTCTCGACGGCATCGGCACCGCGCCGGCATCGGGCGCCCCCGCTGCGCCGTACCGCCTGCCGTCCGTCAACGCACTGGCTGCCGGCTCGCCCCACGTCGCCCGCTCGCAGGCCAACGACGACACCGTGCGCGCCATCACGAGCGTGCTCGAGCAGTTCTCGGTCGACGCGCGCGTGACCGGCTTCTCGCGCGGCCCGACGGTGACGCAGTACGAGATCGAGCTCGGCCCGGGCGTGAAGGTCGAGCGCATCACGGCGCTCACGAACAACATCGCGTACGCGGTCGCCTCGAACGAGGTCCGGATCCTGGCGCCCATCCCCGGTAAGAGCGCGATCGGCGTCGAGATCCCGAACACCGACCGCGAGATCGTGACCCTCGGCGACGTGCTGCGGTCGCAGACGGCGACGAGCCAGACGCACCCCATGACGATCGGCGTCGGCAAGGACGTGGGCGGCGGGTACGTCGTCGCGAACCTCGCGAAGATGCCCCACCTGCTCGTGGCCGGCTCCACCGGCTCGGGCAAGTCGAGCTTCGTGAACTCGATGATCACGAGCCTCCTGATGCGCGCCAAGCCCGCGGACGTCCGCATGGTGCTGATCGACCCGAAGCGCGTCGAGCTCACGTCGTACGCCGGCGTGCCGCACCTCATCACGCCCATCATCACGAACCCCAAGAAAGCCGCCGAGGCGCTCCAGTGGGTCGTGAAAGAGATGGACATGCGGTACGACGACCTCGCGTCGTTCGGCTTCCGCCACATCGACGACTTCAACAAGGCCGTCGTCGCGGGCGAGATCACGCTGCCCCCGGGCAGCGAGCGCATGCTCAAGCCCTACCCGTATCTGCTGGTGGTGGTCGACGAGCTCGCCGATCTCATGATGGTCGCCCCGCGCGACGTCGAGGACTCGATCGTTCGAATCACGCAGCTCGCCCGCGCGTCGGGCATCCACCTCGTCCTGGCGACCCAGCGGCCGTCGGTGGACGTGGTGACCGGTCTGATCAAGGCCAACGTGCCCTCGCGACTCGCGTTCGCGGTGACGAGCGTCACGGATTCGCGCGTCATCCTGGACCAGCCGGGCGCCGACCGCCTGATCGGGCAGGGCGACGGCCTGTTCCTGCCGATGGGCGCCTCCAAGGCGCTGCGCGTGCAGGGCGCCTGGGTCAGCGAGAAAGAGATCGAGCAGGTCGTCAAGCACGTCACGCACCAGGCGCGGCCGGAGTACCGCGCCGATGTGGCGGCGGTGGCCGAGAAGAAAGAGATCGACGCCGACATCGGCGACGACCTCGATCTGCTGCTGGCGGCCGCCGAGCAGATCATCTCGACGCAGTTCGGCTCGACCTCGATGCTGCAGCGCAAGCTGCGGGTCGGGTTCGCGAAGGCCGGCCGCCTCATGGACCTCCTGGAGTCCCGCGAGATCGTCGGCCCGTCCGAGGGCTCCAAGGCCCGCGACGTCCTGGTGTCGCCCGATCAGCTGCCCGCGGTGCTCGCGCGCCTGCGCGGCGAGGACGTGCCCGCCACGGCGCCCGCGGCCGCCGCAGCCGATCAGTACGGTCAGGATGCCGTGGCGTCGCAGTTCGACGGCATCCCGGTGGTCGACGGCGACGAGGGCTCCGAGGATGCCTGGGGCCTCACCGGCCGCGACTGACCGGCACCGACAGACCGATACCGACGGATAGGCTCGGCCCATGGCGATCCCGCGGCAGCTGCCGAACACGATCACGATCGTGCGCATCCTGTGCGCGCCGGTCTTCCTCTGGCTGCTGCTGGCGGACGCGGGCGCGGACGGTGCGTTGCGCTGGTGGGCGGCCGCGCTGTTCATCGTCGCGATCGCGACGGACGGCATCGACGGCTACCTCGCGCGCAAGCACGAGATCGTCACCGATCTCGGCAAGCTGCTCGACCCGATCGCCGACAAGGTGCTCACCGGCTTCGCCTTCATCGGGCTGTCGATCCTCGCCGAGCTGCCGTGGTGGGTCACGATCATCGTGCTGATCCGCGAGATCGGCATCACCGTGTACCGGTTCATGGTGGTCAGCGACCACGTGCTCGCTGCTGCGTGGATGGGCAAGCTCAAGACCGTGGCCCAGGCCGTGGCGCTGTCGCTCGCACTGCTGCCGCTGTGGACGGTCGTGGGGGACTGGATCTTCTGGGTCAACGGCGTGACGATGACGATCGCCGTGATCCTCACGATCGCGAGCGGCATCGACTACGTCGTGAGCGAGGTGCGCGCGGCCCGCGCGAAGCGGTCATCGTCATGACGGTCGCAGCCGCCGTGCTCCGGGCACTCGACGGTCGGGGGTGGTCGATCGCCGCGGCCGAGTCGCTCACCGGCGGCAGGGTCACCGCGACGCTTGTGGACGTGCCGGGCGCATCCGCCCACGTGCGCGGCGGGATCGTCGCCTACGCCACCGACCTCAAGGCGACGGTGCTGGGCGTCGATGCCGCGCTCCTCGCCGAGCGGGGTCCGGTCGATGCCGACGTGGCGATCGCCATGGCCGAAGGGGCGCGCCGCGCGCTCGGCGCGGATGTGGGCCTCGCGACGACCGGCGTGGCGGGTCCCGACCCGCAGGACGACAAGCCGGTCGGGACGGTTCACATCGCCGTCGTGACGCCCGAGGCGTCCCGGACGGAGGAGCTGGCGCTGGCGGGCACGCGCGATCAGATCCGCACCGAGACCGTGCGGCGCGTGCTCGGGCTCGCGCTCGACCTGCTGTGAGGCATCCGTTCGTCTTCATCGACGTCGGGAACAGACGGTGTTTCGTCTCGGTTACATTCGGTGATTCCCACCCATTGCCCAGTTCACGGGATTAGATTGACATCATCCGGTGCTGTACTGTTGGCCACCCGGACGACGGTGGAATCAGAAGTGAGGAGGGGCCCTGATGATCCTGGTACGTCAAGAGATCGGCGAAGTGCTTCGTGATCTCCGCCAGCAGAAGGGGCGGACCCTCCGCCAGGTCGCGAGCCGCGCGAGCGTCGCTCTCGGCTATCTGAGCGAGGTGGAACGCGGTCAGAAAGAGGCTTCGAGCGAGATCCTCGCGTCGGTGGCCGAAGCGCTCGACGTCCCGATCTCGATGATCATGCGTGAGGTCGGCGACCGCATCTCGGTGCTCGAGGGCCTGCAGACCTTCCCCGACGTCGTCCCCGACGACCTGGTCGCCTCGGTCGACGCCGAACTGTCGCTGCGCTGAGCCGCCTCGTCGGACCGAGCCCGGGAGCCGTCTACCCCTATGCGTCGCAGTGAGTTCCACCGTGCCGTGGCGGACGAGTTCGGCGCGCGCGCCGATTCCGTCGTCACCGATCTGATCCTCTCGGACGTGGGCGGCCGCACCGCCTCGGACGCCATCGCCGCGGGCGTCGATCCGCGTGAGGTGTGGCTCGCGCTGTGCGCGGAGCTGGACGTGCCGGTCGAGCGCCGCTACGGCGTGGGACGCCTCGAGCCCCGCCGCCGCTGAGCCGGTGATCGGCGCGCCGACGCGCGGCGTGTCGTCGAATATCTGTTCGAGATCCGCGTAGTGTCCTCCACAGAAGGTGTCGAGGACGTGTTTTCCACGTGACGGGGCCGGGCGAAGGCCGATGTCGGAACCCACCCCTAGCGTGATCCACGTCGAACGACACCACACGCCTTGTCGCAGCATCCCTCCCACCCGGGGCGGAACGCGACAGCCTACAGGCGACGGAACGCAAGCAGAAGGAGCACGTCATGCCCTCACCCGCAGACCGCGAGAAGGCCCTCGAATCGGCCCTCGCCCAGATCGACCGGCAGTTCGGCAAGGGCTCGGTGATGCGCCTCGGCAGCGACGAGCGCGCTCCCGTCGAGGTCGTCCCCACCGGCTCGATCGCCCTCGACGTCGCACTCGGCATCGGCGGGCTCCCGCGTGGCCGCATCATCGAGATCTACGGCCCGGAGTCGTCGGGTAAGACGACGCTGACCCTGCACGCGATCGCCAACGCGCAGCGCGCGGGCGGCATCGCCGCGTTCATCGACGCCGAGCACGCGCTCGACCCCGATTACGCCCAGAAGCTCGGCGTCGACATCGACGCGCTGCTCGTGTCGCAGCCCGACACGGGTGAGCAGGCGCTCGAGATCGCCGACATGCTGGTGCGCTCCGGCGCGATCGACCTGATCGTGATCGACTCCGTCGCGGCGCTCGTGCCGAAAGCCGAGATCGAGGGCGAGATGGGCGACTCCCATGTGGGTCTGCAGGCGCGCCTCATGTCGCAGGCGCTCCGCAAGCTCACGGGTGGCCTCAACCAGACCAACACCACGATGATCTTTATCAACCAGCTGCGCGAGAAGATCGGCGTGTTCTTCGGTTCACCCGAGACCACCGCAGGTGGCAAGGCGCTGAAGTTCTATGCGTCGGTGCGTCTCGACATCCGCCGGATCGAGACCCTCAAGGACGGCTCCGACGCGGTGGGCAACCGCACGCGCGTCAAGGTCGTCAAGAACAAGATGGCCCCGCCGTTCAAGCAGGCCGAGTTCGACATCCTCTACGGCGTCGGCATCTCCCGCGAGGGCAGCCTGATCGACTTCGGTGTCGAGCACGGCATCGTCAAGAAGTCCGGTGCGTGGTACACCTACGACGGCGAGCAGCTCGGCCAGGGTAAAGAGAATGCCCGCAACTTCCTCCTCAAGAACGAGGACGTCGCGGCCGACATCGAGTCGAAGATCAAGGTCAAGCTCGGCATCGGCCAGCCCCGTGGTGCGGCTGCTGAGGGAACGACCGCCGACGAGCTTGCCGCCCGCCGCCCGGCCTGATGCCTCGCTTCGAGGACGGGGGCGAGCGGGACTCGCTCGCCCCCGTCATCCCTCTGTTCGGCGGACCGGCGCCTGAGACGCCGTCGGCGGACGCTGCAGGGTCCCTGGCGGAGCCGGCCTGGAACGCTACTTGGGCCGAGGACGTGGACTCGGCCGATGACGACGACCGCTACGACTTCGGTGGCCGAGACGGCGACGACACGGCCCAGCTGCAAGCCCCGAGTGCGTCGTTGGCCGCGGCCGACGCGCGGGATCAGGCCGAGAAGAGCCTGCTGAAGAAACTGCGCGCGCGTTCGCTGTCGGTGCGTGAGGCCCGTGCGGTGCTCCGCGAGCACGACCTCGACGACGAGACGAGCGACGAGCTCATCTCTTCGTTCGAGCGTCTCGGGTACCTCGACGATGCCAAGCTCGCCGAGCAGCTGGTCCACTCCGGATCCGACCGCAAGGGGCAGGGGCGAAAGGCGATCGCGCAGACGTTGGCCAAGCGCGGTGTCGCGCGCGACATCGCCGATGCCGCCCTGGACGAACTGCCCGACGACGACTTCGAGCGCGCGCTGGAGTTCTCGCGCTCGAAGGCCGGTTCGATGCGCGGACTCGATCGCGACGTGGCCCTCCGGCGACTGTCCGGTCAGCTCGCCCGTCGGGGATACGGCGGTCCGGTGGCGATGAACGCGGCGCGTCAGGCGCTGGAAGAGCTGAGCCGGCCGGTTGGTCGCGTCCGCTTCGAATGAGACCGGGACGACCGCTGCGGCATGCATCGACACACGGTGCGGCGCGGGTTCTCGCGCCGCTAAGGTGAGCGGATGCTCACGAAGTTCGTGCTCGATGACGAGCAGCTCGCCGGTATCGTCGCGCCCGTCGGGCGGCTGGCCTCCGCCGAGGCGCTGTCGGGCGGCATGTTCGCCACCGCCTACCGGGTGGAGTTCGAGGACGGCCGCCGCGCGGTCGCCAAGATCGTCGGAGCCGACACGTCGCGCCTCTATCGCTACGAGCTCGGTCTGCTCGGCACCGAGGCGCTGACCTACCGCATGCTCAGCGGCAGCGGTGTGCCCGTGCCGCGGGTCCTCCACACCGACTTCACCAGGTCGGTCGTCGATGCCGACGTCGTCGTCGCCGAGCACCTGCCGGGCGTCCCATGGCTCGACCTTCAGCTGGACGAGGCGCAGAACGCTGTCGTGCGGCGGGGGCTGGGCGCCGTCATGGCCGATCTGCATCGGGTCGACGCGCCGACCTTCGGCTACCCGGCCGCCGACGCCGCGCTGTCGGGAGCCACCTGGCGCGACGCGTTCGGCGCGATGATGCACGCCGTGCTCGTCGACGCCGAGCGCTGGGGCGTCGCGCTCCCTGCGACCCGCGTGCGCGCGGCGGTCGCGGCGCACGGCGCAGCGCTGGACGCCGTCACGCATCCCGTCGTCGTGCACACGGACCTCTGGGCGGGCAACATCTTCGTCGACCCCGAGACGCTCGACATCGTCGGCATCATCGACACCGAACGGACGCTCTGGGGCGACCCGCTGCACGAGCTCGCCGGCGCCGACCAGCTCGGACACGGCGAACCCGACGCCGACCTGCTCGCCGGCAACGCGGCGGCCGGCGGCATCCTCGCGGCCGAAGTCGACTCGCCCACCGGGCGTGCGCGTCTGCAGCTGTCGCGGCTGTACTTCTCGCTCATCCTCTCCAGCGAGCCTGTGGTCCGTGGCTACGAGGGCGAATGGGTGGCCGGCTACGAGCAGACCGCACGCGACAACATCGAGCGCGCGCTGGTATGGCTGGAGCAGGCCGCCGCGGGCTGATGGGGCGGCGGGCGGCATCCATCGATCCAGACTCTCGCACAGTCGCGGCTCGTAGAATGGCGGGATCATGTCTTCCCCTTCCGCATCACCGACTCTCATCGCGCCGTCGGACGCGTCGCTCGACGCCGACGGCCGCGCCCGCACCTATGAGGTGCGCACGTTCGGCTGCCAGATGAACGTGCACGACTCCGAGCGGCTCTCGGGCTCCCTCGAGAGCGCCGGCTACGTGCGCGCCGACGCCGGCGAAGAGGCCGACGTCGTCGTCATCAACACGTGCGCCGTGCGCGACAACGCCGCCGGCAAGCTGTATGGCACGCTCGGCCACCTGAAGTCCCGCAAAGACAAGCACGAGGGCATGCAGATCGCCGTCGGCGGCTGCCTCGCGCAGATGGACAAGGACGTCGTTCAGCAGAAGGCGCCCTGGGTCGACGTCGTGTTCGGCACGCACAACATGGGATCGCTGCCGAGCCTGCTCGAGCGTGCGCGGCACAACGGCGAGGCCGAGCTCGAGATCCTCGAGTCGCTCGAGATCTTCCCGTCGACGCTGCCGACCAAGCGCGACAGCGTCTACAGCGGCTGGGTGTCGATCTCGGTCGGCTGCAACAACACCTGCACGTTCTGCATCGTGCCGAGCCTGCGCGGCAAGGAGAAGGACCGCCGTCCCGGCGACATCCTCAACGAGATCCGGCTGCTGGTCGACGACGGCGCCATGGAGGTCACCCTCCTCGGCCAGAACGTCAACTCGTACGGCGTCGAGTTCGGCGACCGCCAGGCGTTCGGCAAGCTGCTGCGTGCCGCGGGCGAGATCGACGGCCTCGAGCGGATCCGGTTCACGAGCCCGCACCCGGCCGCGTTCACCGACGACGTCATCGACGCGATGGCGGAGACGGACGCCCTCATGCCGCAGCTGCACATGCCGCTGCAGTCCGGCAGCGACCGGATCCTCAAGGCGATGCGCCGTTCGTACCGCAGCGAGAGGTTCCTCGGCATCCTCGACCGCGTGCGCGCCAAGATGCCCGACGCCGCCATCTCGACCGACATCATCGTCGGCTTCCCGGGTGAGACCGACGAGGACTTCGAAGACACCATGCGCGTCGTCGAGCAGGCGCGGTTCGCGAGCGCGTTCACGTTCCAGTACTCGATCCGCGAGGGCACTCCTGCGGCGACCATGGCCGACCAGGTGCCGAAAGAGGTCGTGCAGGAGCGATACGAGCGCCTCATCGCCCTGCAGGAGCGCATCTCGCTCGAAGAGAACCAGAAGCAGGTCGGCCGCGAGGTGCGGGTGCTCGTGTCGACCGGCGAGGGCAAGAAGGACGCCGAGACGCATCGCCTCACCGGCCGTGCCGAAGACAACCGGCTCGTGCACTTCGAGGTTCCGGACGGCTCCGAGACTCCGCGCCCCGGTGACGTCGTGTCGGTCGTCGTGACGCACGCCGCGCCGTTCCACCTCCTCGCGGACTCGCCGGACGGCGCGCCGCTGCGCATCCGCCGGACGCGTTCGGGCGACGCGTGGGATCGGTCGCAGGCCGAGTCGTGCGCCGTGCCCGCACCCGCGAGCGCCGACGGCGCCCCGCGCGCGGTGTCGCTCGGGCTTCCGACGCTGCGCATCGGCGTCTGATCCGGCGGTGACCGTCCCCGGGCCGACCCCGCACGGCGGCGATGCGCCGACGCTGTGGGCCGTCGTCGGTGCCACCGGCACCGGCAAGACGTCGCTGTCGCTCGACCTCGCCGAGGCGCTCGCCGCCCGCGGGCGCCCGGCCGAGATCGTCAACGCCGATGCGATGCAGCTGTACCGCGGCATGGACATCGGTACGGCGAAGCTTCCGGTCGGCGAGCGGCGCGGCATCCCGCATCATCTCTTCGACGCGCTCGAGGTGACCGACGAGGCTGCGGTGGCCTGGTATCAGGATGCCGCCCGCACCGCCGTGCGCGGCATCCACTCCCGCGGTGCGGACGCGATCCTCGTCGGCGGCTCGGGACTGTACGTGTCGAGCGTGCTGTTCGACTTCCGCTTCCCGCCGCGCGACGAGGCGGTGCGCGCACGCCTGGAGGCAGAGCTCGACCGGTCCGGTCCGGGAGCGCTGTTCGCGCGGCTGCGCGAGCTCGACCCGGCCACCGCCGAGAAGGTCGACCCCCGCAACGGCCGCCGCATCGTGCGGGCTCTCGAGGTGCTCGAGCTCGGGGAGCGCACGCACGGCGCGGCCCTTCCCGAAGCGCCGGTGGAGTGGCATCCCGACACGCGCATCATCGCGGTCGGCGTGCCCCGCGACGAGCTCGTTACCCGGCTCGACGCGCGGGTCGAGGCGATGTGGCGCGACGGGATCCTCGACGAGGTGCAGGCGCTGCGCGGCCGGGGGCTCGAAGACGGCGTCACCGCTCGGCGCGCCATCGGCTACGCGCAGGCGCTGGCCCAGCTCGCGGGCGACCTGACCCAGGACGAGGCGATCGCCGAGACGCAGGCGCTCACCCGCCGCTACGCGCGACGCCAGGTGTCGTGGTTCAAGAGATATGACGCCGCGCGGTGGGTGGCCCCGGGAGCGGATGCCGGCGGCCTGGCAGACTCGGGGACATGACCCCCGAGATCCGTGCGTTCGCACTCCCCGATACCGAGGCCGTCGTGTCGCTCTGGCAGGCGGCCGGGCTCACGCGCCCGTGGAACAACCCGTACCAGGACATCAACCGCAAGCTGAGCGTGCAGCCGGAGCTGTTCCTCGTCGCGGTCGACGGCGGGGCGATCGTCGGTTCGGTGATGGCCGGCTACGACGGCCACCGCGGCTGGCTCTACTACCTGGCGAGTGCGCCGCACCGCCGTGGCGAGGGGATCGGGCGGCTCCTCATCGAGCGGGCCGAGGAGCTGCTGCTCGACATGGGTTGCCCGAAGGTCCAGCTGATGGTGCGGCCGGACAACGGCATCGCCCGCGGGTTCTACGACGAGCTCGGCTACGAGGCGTTCGACGTCTGGGCCACCGGCAAGCGCCTGATCGCGGACTGACCCGGGAGCGGGGGCCGTCCGGCCCGCCCGTAGACTGGGACGATGCCGCAGACGATCGCGTTCACCAAGGGCCACGGCACCGGCAACGACTTCGTGATCGTCCCCGATCCCGACGGCGCCCTCGACCTCTCCGACGACCAGGTCGCCGTGCTGTGCGACCGGCGCTTCGGCATCGGCGGCGACGGCATCCTGCGCGTGGTGCGCGCGGCCTCGATCCCCGAGGGCGCACAGGCCGCGGCCGCAGGTGCCGAGTGGTTCATGGACTACCGCAACGCGGACGGGTCGAAGGCCGAGATGTGCGGCAACGGTGTGCGTGTCTTCGTGCGCTACCTCGTCGACGTCGGCTGGGTAGACCTCGAGGACGGCCCCCTCGCGGTCGGCACGCGCGCGGGCGTCAAGACCGTGACCCGCAGCGAGCGCGGGTACGAGGTGGACCTCGGCCCCTGGCGCGTGGACGAGTCCGAAGTGCTCGTGCGCACGCGCGGCGGCGGCGCGCCGCGACCCGGCGTCGGCATCGACGTCGGCAACCCCCACGTCGTCGTGGCGCTGCCCGAAGAGACCGAGCTGGAGGGCCTGGACCTCGCGGTGCAGCCGCTCCTCAGTCCCGAGCCGCCGCAGGGCGCCAACATCGAGTTCGTGGTGCCCAGCGACCCGCTCGTCCACGAGGGCGTCGGCTCCATTCGCATGCGCGTGTTCGAGCGCGGCGTCGGCGAGACGCTGAGCTGCGGTACCGGCGTCGCGGCGGCGGCCCTCGCGGTGCGTCACTGGGCCGGCCCCGCCGCGCCCGACCGGTGGGTCGTCGACGTCCCCGGCGGAACGCTGGGCGTGAGGATGCCCGAGGTCGAAGGGGAGCGGCACGTGCTGCTCTCGGGCCCGGCCACGCTCGTCTACACCGGCGAGGTCACGCTGGCATGATCCCTCGCCCCGGGCGCTGTCACAGCGCCCGGCTCAGTCCGCGAGGGACTCCAGAAGCGTCGCCGACGGCGCGAAGAACGCCGCACCCGTGAGCGGCGTCGAGAAGTCGAGCAGCCGGTCGTGCAGACCGGGCGGGTCGCCGATGAACATGCGTTCCAGCATCCGCTCGATCACCCACTGGCGTCGCGCGTAGCCGATGAAGTAGGTGCCGAACTCGCCGCGTCCGGGGAAGCCGAAAGGCATGTTGTCGCGCAGGATGTCGTGCTCCCCGCCCGCGTCGTCCACGATCGTGGCGAGTGTCTTGTGCGACTTCTGCGCCGCGGGTCCGGCGTCGTCGAGCTCGATCCCGTCGGGCTTGGTGCGACCGATGATCGCCTCCTGCTGCTCGGCCGTGAGCGCCGCCCACCGCTCCAGCGGATGCACGTACTTCTGCACGACGACGTAGCTCCCGCCGGCGAACGCCGGGTCCTCGGAGCCCACGAGCGTCGACTCGGGCAGCGCCTGGCCCACCGGGTTCGCGGTGCCGTCGACGAAGCCGAGCAGGTCGCGGGCGTCGAAGTACCGGAAGCCCTCCGTCTCGTCGGCGACGTCGACCGCATCGCCGAGCAGTCCCACGAGCTGGCGTTCGAGCTCGAAGCACAGGTCGCGCCGATCGGCGCGGATGTGGAACAGCAGGTCGCCGGGTGTGCTAATCGCGGTGTGGGTCGCGCCCGCGATCGCGCGGAACCCGTGCAGTTCTCGCGGCAGATCGGCGCCGATCACCTTCGGCCAGAGGGCGGCGCCGATGCCGACCGTGCACGAGAGCGAGGCGCCGAGATCGCGGAACGCCACGTTCTTGGTGACGTCGGCGAGGTCGCCGAGCACGCCGCGCACGACGGCGACCGCTTCAGGGGTGTCGCGGACCGTGAGCACGAGGAACACGGCGGAGCGGGTGAGAGGCGCGTCGACGCGCTGCGGCTCGATGGGGACTCGTCGATCGTCCGACACGCTCGGCTCCTGGGATCACGCGATGATGGGGATGTCCTCGGTGGGCGGCGTGCCGTGCCGGCGCACCTTCAGCACGCGGAAGCCGCGCGCGGTCGCCGAGCGATGCACGCTGTAGCCGTGGGCGAACGTGGCCGCGAGCCAGCGCTGCAGCGAGTCGGAGCCGAGGTTGCGCTGCACGACCAGCCACGCATCGGCACGTTCGTCCAGGCGAGGGATCCAGCGTTCGAGCAGCCCGTGCAGCTCGTTCTTGCCCACGCGGATGGGCGGATTGGACCGGATCGTGCGGAACACCACGTCGTCGGGAACATCGTCGGGCAGCGTTGCGTTGACGTTGTCGAGTCCGAGAGCCTCGGCGTTGCGTCGCACGAGGTCGAGGGCGCGCTCGTTGACGTCGACCGCCCACACCGTGGCGTGCGGCGCCTCCAGCGCGAGACTCAGCGCGATCGGGCCCCAGCCGCAGCCCAGATCGAGGAAGTCGCCTCCGGCCGGAGGCGGCGGCGTGTTCGCCAGGAGCACGCCGGTTCCCGAGTCGACGTGGTCGGGGCTGAAGACGCCGCCGGCGGTGGTGACGTCGAGATCGCGGCCGGCCAGCTGGACGCGGACGCGTCGCAGATTCTCGGGACTGGCGGGGGTTGCACTGAAGTAGTGATCGCCGCCCATGGCTGACGAGCCTAGCGGAGGACCCACCCCTGTGCCCACCGGGCGCGACTAGAATTCACGGATGCCTCTGATCGGCCGATGATGGGCCGAAAACCGGCATCCACCGACACACGAAGGAACACATGACGGATACGACCACACCCCGCAGCACCGACGAGACCCCGGTGGACCCGGTGGATCGGGTGCTGTCGCGCGCCGAAGCGCGGTCCGGGGTGCACGTCTTCGGCGCCGCACAGGCGCTGCAGGACGAGGCCACGATCGGACGCGCCGACACCGACGGCGAGCAGTGGGACCGCGAGGAGCGCGCCGCGCTGCGCCGCGTGCCCGGGCTTTCCACCGAGCTCGAAGACGTCACCGAGGTCGAGTACCGCCAACTGCGGCTGGAGAACGTCGTGCTCGTGGGCGTGCACCCGCAGGGCGCGGCCGACGACGCCGAGAACTCGCTGCGCGAGCTTGCGGCGCTCGCCGAGACGGCCGGCGCGGTCGTGCTCGACGCGGTGCTGCAGCGGCGCCCTCACCCCGACCCGGCGACCTACATCGGTCGCGGCAAGGCCGAGGAGCTGCGCGACATCGTCGCGGCGGTCGGAGCCGACACCGTGATCGCCGACACCGAGCTCGCGCCCAGCCAGCGCCGCGCGCTGGAGGACGTCGTGAAGGTGAAGGTGATCGACCGCACGACGGTGATCCTCGACATCTTCAGCCAGCACGCCAAGAGCCGCGAGGGCAAGGCCCAGGTCGAGCTCGCGCAGCTGGAGTACCTGCTCCCGCGCCTGCGCGGCTGGGGCGAGTCGATGAGCCGCCAGGCCGGTGGCCAGGTCGGTGCCGGCGGTGCGGGCATGGGCTCGCGCGGTCCCGGTGAGACCAAGATCGAGCTGGACCGTCGCCGCATCCGCACGAAGATGGCGCAGCTGCGCAAGCAGATCCGCGACTTCGCACCGGCGCGCGACGCGAAGCGTGCCGAGCGCAAGCGCAACACGATCCCGTCGGTCGCGATCGCCGGATACACGAACGCCGGAAAGTCGTCGCTCCTGAACCGCCTGACGAGCGCGGGCGTCCTGGTCGAGAACGCGCTGTTCGCGACCCTGGATGCCACCGTGCGGCGTTCCGAGACGACCGATGGGCGCATCTACACCCTGACCGACACCGTCGGCTTCGTGCGCAACCTGCCCCACCAGCTCGTGGAGGCCTTCCGCTCGACGCTGGAGGAGGTCGGCGGGTCCGATGTCATCATCCACGTCGTCGACGGCTCGCACCCCGACCCGGCCGCCCAGCTGGCGACGGTGCGCGACGTGATCGGCGACGTCGGCGCGCGCGACATCCCCGAGCTCGTGGTCTTCAACAAGGCCGATCTCGTCGATGACGACACGCGCCTCGTGCTGCGTGGGCTGGAGCCCAAGGCGATCTTCGCGTCCTCGCGCACCGGCGAGGGGATCGAGGAGCTGCGTGCGGCGATCGAGGCGGCGCTGCCGCTTCCGGCCGTCGAGGTGCACGTGCTCGTGCCGTACGACCGCGGAGACCTCGTCTCGGCGATCCACGAACACGGCATGCTCCTGTCGCAGCAGCACGAAGAGGGCGGCACCGCGGTGCATGCCCGCGTCGGCGAGCACCTGGCGGCGAGGCTGGCGCCGTATGCCCGAGGCTGAGGGCTGGACCGTGCAGGATCACCTGCGCGGCCAGCCCGAAGAGAGCGTGGCGCTGTTCCGCGCGGTCGAGGCGATGATCCTCGCGCACGGCGAGGTCGTGCACTCCGTCTCCAAGACGACGATCACCTTCAAGGGGCCGCGGCGAGGGTTCGCCGGCGCGCGCCCCGACCGACGGGGTGTGATCGGATACCTCGATCTGATGCGGCCGCTCGACGCCGACCCGCGGATCGGGTCGGCGGCTCCGTACGGCCGTCGCCTGTTCGTCAACCACTTCCGCATCCACAGCGCCGACGAGCTCGACGAGACCTTCGCCGGCTGGGTCGACGAGGCCTACGCCGTCGGCTGCGGAGCCCACCTCGGCAGCTGACGCCGCCTCATTCGAGCGGGAGCGCCGGCACGCCGGGCGTCTCGAAGCCGAAGATCTGGCCGAGGAACGCGAGTTCGGCCTCGAGCGTCCGCACGATCGTGTCGGCGCCGCGGAAGCCGTGCCCTTCGCCCTCGAACGCCAGGTAGGCGTGGGCCACGCCGTTCGCGGCCAGGGCGTCGCGCACCGCCTCGGACTGCGACGGCGGCACGACCAGATCGTCCAGTCCCTGCTCGATGAGCAGCGGCGTGCGCAGTCGATCGAGGTGCGACAGGGGCGACCGCTCGATGTACAGCGCCTCGGACTCGGGGAGCGGCCCGACCATGCCGTCGAGGTAGCGCGCCTCGAAGTCGTGCGTGTCCTCGGCGAGGCGTCGCAGGTCGGCGACGCCGTAGCGGCTGATGCCGGCGCCGAACGCGTCGGAGTTCGTCACGGCGCACAGCACGGTCCAGCCGCCCGCCGACCCGCCCGCGACGGCGATGCGCGCCGGATCGGCGGTGCCGGCCCTGCCGATCCCGCGCGCGGCGGCGACCACGTCGTCGACGTCGACCACGCCCCACTGCCCGAGCAGACGCTCGCGATAGGCGCGGCCGTAGCCGGTCGAGCCGCCGTAGTTGACGTCGAGCACGCCGATGCCGCGGCTGGTCAGGTACGCGATCTTGCCGGATGCCGCACCCCCGACATGGCTCGTCGGACCGCCGTGCACGAACACGACGTACGGCGGCAGCTGGTCCTCCGGAGCGAAGGCGCCGGGATTCGTGGGCGGATAGTCGAACGCGTGCACCGGACCATGCGGCCCGGGGAGGGTGACGGCGCGGGGGAGCGGCATCCATTCGTCCCCCCACGGGGACGTGGCGCCGGCGATCACGCGGGACTCGGCGGGGCGGTCGACATCGACGAGCCACAGGCCGGCGCCGCGGGCGCCCGCGCCGGAGAGCAGCACGCGCGACCCGCGCGCGTCTTCGAGCGAGAGGTTGGTGACGGGGTCGACGAGGAGGGCGCGCTCATCGCCCGCCGGCGTGATCGCGACGAGCGTGTCGGCGCCGTTCGTGCGCACCGCGACGATGCGGCCGTCCTCGAGCACGGCGAACCAGCGCGTGCCCAGCGCCCACAGCGGCCCGCCGGTGTCGGCGTCGGCCGGTGCGACGGGTGAGGGGGTGTCGTCCGTCACGCGCGCCCGCCACAGGTTCCAGCGTCCGGTCGGGTCGTCGGCGAACACGAGCTCGTCCTCGCCGGTCCACTCCGGCTGCAGGGGCGACGAGCCGCCGCCGGCGAGTGTGCGCCACGAGTCCACCCGGCCGCCCTCGAGGCGCCCGACGCGGAGCTCTGCGCTGTCCCACGCCATGTGAGGGTGATCCCACGCGATCCACGCGAGATGCGTGCCGTCGGCCGACAGCGCAGG
The DNA here is from genome assembly GCF_039544225.1 of Microbacterium jejuense. Taxonomy (NCBI): domain Bacteria; kingdom Bacillati; phylum Actinomycetota; class Actinomycetes; order Micrococcales; family Microbacteriaceae; genus Microbacterium; species Microbacterium jejuense. The sequence goes on along the minus strand of NZ_BAABLG010000012.1, from coordinate 40,167 downwards.
GTGCGCGACGAAATCGCTTCCGGCCACGACGGACTGCGGCCCCGAGCCGTCGGCGGCGATCTCGACCACGTCGCGCGGCGGCACGCGATCGGTCGTCGTGTGATCCTCGCGCACGGCCAGCAGACGCCCGTGCTGCAGCGTCAGCCCGCCGTAGCGGACGTCGCCGGCCTCCGGTGTCAACGGCGTCGGGTCGCCGGCGCCGGCCGAGAGCCGCCACACCCGCTGGTCGCCCTTCTCGACGAAGAAGAGGGTGCCGTCCTCGTGGGCGGTCCACGAGCCGCCGCCGTACTCGTGCACGCGCGACCGGGCACTCCACGGTGCGGGCAGCACGTCCACGACCGCGCCCGAGGCGTCACGCCGGCGCACGCCCGAGCGCCCCGCCTCCTCGGCGATCGACTCGCCCCACCACACGTCGTCGCCGACGAAACGGGCGCCTTCGATGCGGGCGGAGGATGCCGAGACCTCCGCCGCGGTGAGGGGGGAGATCCAGCTGCCGTAGGGGGCGGATGCGGGTGAGGTCACGCCCCCACGCTACGGTGTCCCGGACGCCGCCGCAGCGAAACAGAAGGTCACAGGAACCGCGGGCCCCGGAGGATCCGCTACGGTGGACGCATCGTCGCCCGGTCACGACCGGGCAGGAGCGACAGCCGAGCCCGGCACCCGCCCGCGATGACACCCCGTGCCCCACGGCACGAGCGGTGCCGCGGCCGACCGGGCTTTTTCCGTCTCGGCTGAGCCCCCTCCCCACAGGCAGCACTGTCCACCGGAGAAACACGATGCCGATCGACCTGAGCGCACCCCCCGTGCCGATCTCGTTCGAGGTGTACCCGCCTCGCACCGAGGCCGGCTGGCCTGCGCTGCACGAGACCATCCGGCATCTGGCGGGCGTCGGTCCCCGATTCATCTCGGTCACCTACGGCGCCGGCGGCTCGACCGGAGGGCGCTCGCTCGAACTGCTCACGCACATCCTTCGCGAGACCGACGTCGAGCCGCTCGCCCACCTCACCTGTGTCGGAAACACCTGGACGGGTGCGAACGCGCTCATCCGGGAGTTCCTGGATGCCGGGATCACGAGCTTCCTCGCGCTGCGCGGCGACCCGCCTGTCGGCGCCGCCCAGGACGACGCGTTCCTCGGCGACCTCGAGAGCGCCGCGCAGCTCGTGCAGCTCATCGACCGCGTGCAGTCCGAGCGCGAGCCGTACACCGAGGCGCCGATCCCCGGCGTGCCGGGGGCTGCGCGCGTCGACCGGCGGCCGAAGGTCGACATCGCGGTGGCGGCGTTCCCGAACGGCCACCCGCGCTCCCGTCACGCGACCGAGCACATCGACGCCCTGCTCGCCAAAGAGGCGGCGGGTGCGACGCTCGCCATCACGCAACTGTTCTTCGACGCCGACGACTATCTGGGCTTCGTCGCCGCGTCCCGCCAGGCCGGGGTGACGATCCCGATCCTGCCGGGCATCATGCCGATCACCTCGCCGGCGCGGCTGCGGCGGACGCTCGAGCTGACCGAGGTCCCGCGTCCCGACGCGCTCGCCGCGGCACTGGAGGCCGAGCAGACGACCGAGGGTCAGCGCGCCGCCGGTATCGCCCACGCCGCCGAGCTCGCCCGGGCCGTCCGCGACGGCGGAGCACCCGGCATCCACCTCTACGCCTTCAACAACCACGACATCGTGCTCGCGGTACTGCAGGACGCCGGGCTCCTCGCCTCGGCGTCACGAATGCCCGACGCCGTCCGCTGAGCCCGGGCGCCGCATCCCGTCGGAGGTCCGACGGGTCTCTTCGGCGACCCTGCACACGCCTGCCCGCCCAACGACACCCATCGAGACCGAAAGAGAGAACACGATGACCGACTCCCGCACCGCCTTCCCGCACGGGACGATCCTCGGCTACCCCCGCATCGGGCGGCGCCGCGAGCTCAAGCGCGCCGTCGAGGCCTACTGGGCCGGCACGATCGACGAGGCGACCCTCGAGGCGACAGCCGCCGAGCTGCGCCGTGCGACGCGCGCCCGGCTCGCCGAGCTCGGACTCGGCCGCGACGACTCGTCGATCCCCGAGTCGTTCTCGTTCTACGACCAGGTGCACGACGCCGCCGTCGCCGTGGGCGCGCTTCCGGAGCGCTTCGCCGCCCTCCGCGATGCCGACGGACGCATCGGTCTCGACGCCGCCTTCACGGCCGCGCGCGGCGCCGGCGAGGATGCGGCGCTCGAGATGACGAAGTGGTTCGACACGAACTACCACTACCTCGTGCCCGAGATCGGCCCCGGGACGGCGTTCTCGCTGTCCAGCGACAGGTTCGCCCGCCAGGTCGCCGAGGCCAAGGCCGACGGCTTCACGACCCGCCCGGTCGTCGTGGGCCCCGTGACACTCCTGGCCCTCGCGAAGGCCGCCGACGGCGCGCCGGCCGGCTTCGACCCGCTCGAGCGCCTCGACGACCTCGTTCCGGTGTACGTCGAGCTGCTCGCCGCCCTGCGGGCCGCCGGCGCCGAGTGGGTGCAGCTCGACGAGCCCGCGCTGGTAAGCGAGAGCCTCGCCGCGAGCCCCGTAGAGCTGGCGGATGCCGCGGCTCGCGCCTACGCGGTGCTCGGTGCCGCCGCCGACCGCCCGCGCGTGCTCGTGGCCGCCGGATACGCCCAGCTGTCGGCGCCGGCGTGGACCGCGCTGGCCACCGCACCGATCGAGGCGATCGCGCTCGACCTCAGCCGCGGCGCGGTGCCGGCAGCGGTCGACGGGCTCGCCGGCAAGACCCTCGTGGGGGGCGTGATCGACGGCCGCAACGTGTGGCGGGGCGACCTCGCCGCCGCGTGGGATCGCCTCGACGCCCTGCGCGCGCTCGGCGCCGCGCAGGTGAGCGCCGGCACGTCGACCTCGCTCCAGCACGTGCCGCACGACGTCGAGGACGAGGGAGCGCTGGACCCGCGCCTCGCGTCCTGGCTCGCCTTCGCGGACCAGAAGGCTGCGCAGGTCGTGACGCTCGCGTCGGGCCTGGTCGAGGGACGCGGAGCCATCGAGGACGCGGTGTCGGCGGCATCCCTCGCCCTCGCCGATCGCCGCTCGGCGCCGGGCGTGCGCGACGGCGCGGTGCGCGCCCAGGCCGCCGCGCTGCAGGCCGCGGACTTCGACCGCGGCGACTACGACGCGCGCGCCACTGCGCAGGACGCCGAGCTCGGCCTGCCGGTGCTGCCGACCACGACGATCGGCTCGTTCCCGCAGACCGGCGACATCCGTCGCGCCCGCGCCCGTCACGGTCGCGGCGAACTCTCGGCCGACGAGTACGAGGGCTTCCTGCGCGACGAGATCGCGCGCGTCGTGACGCTGCAGGAAGACCTCGGGCTCGACGTCCTCGTGCACGGCGAGGCCGAGCGCAACGACATGGTGCAGTACTTCGCCGAGAACCTCGACGGATTCGCCGTCACCGAGCACGGCTGGGTGCAGTCGTACGGCTCGCGCGCCACGCGGCCCTCGATCCTGTGGGGGGACGTCTCGCGTCCGGCGCCCATCACTGTCGACTGGTCGGTGTTCGCGCAGTCGCTCACCGACAAGCCGATGAAGGGCATGCTCACGGGGCCGGTGACGATCCTCGCGTGGTCGTTCGTGCGCGACGACCAGCCGCTCGGCGACACCGCGAACCAGGTCGCGCTGGCGCTGCGCGACGAGATCGCCGATCTCGAGGCGGCCGGCATCCGCGTCATCCAGGTCGACGAGCCCGCGCTGCGCGAGTTGCTGCCCCTCAAGAAGGCGGACCAGCCGGCATACCTCGACTGGTCGGTCGGGTCGTTCCGGCTCGCGACGGCCGGCGCCGCCCCCGCTACGCAGGTGCACACGCACCTGTGCTATTCGGAGTTCGACGTCGTCATCGACGCGATCGCGGCGCTGGACGCCGACGTGACCTCGATCGAGGCGGCGCGCAGCCGCGGCGAGGTGATCGGCGACATCGCGACGTCGGGCTTCGCGGCCGGCATCGGCCCGGGCGTCTACGACATCCACTCGCCGCGCGTGCCCGCCGTCGCCGAGATCGGCGCGCTGCTGGACCGTGCCGTCGCAGAGCTGCCGCTGCGTCGCGTGTGGGTCAACCCGGACTGCGGCCTCAAGACCCGCGGTTACGACGAGACCGTCGCGTCGCTGCGCAACCTCGTGGCGGCCACCGCCGGCGTGCGGGAGCGTCTGAACGCCTGATCCTGAACTCGCGAACGAGCAGGGCCGGTGCGGTCGCCCGCACCGGCCCTGCTCGTTTCCGGCTAGGCGCCCTTCGGCGGGCGAGGGGATGCCGCACCCTCGTCGCCAGTTCCGGCCGCAGGCCCGAGGTCGGGCAGCGGTGTCGTGTCGGCATCGGGCGAGGGGAGCGGGAGCGTGTCGTTCGTGCCCTCGTCGGCTGTCTCGGCGGGGTCGTCGGACGCCGACGCCGAGGCGCCCTCCGCCGCGGACGCGTCGTCGGAGCGCCGCGCCGCGGCGGCGCGCGCCGCGTCGTCGGGCCGCTTCTGCAGCAGCTCGAGCACCCAGGCGACCACGAGTGCGACGATCACCACGAGGGCGACGTCGCCACCCGAGAGGGGACGCAGCGCCATCAGCCAGATGACGGCGAGCACGATCACGATGGCGCGCACCAGCACGCGCTGACGGCCCATCCAGACCCCGAACCGGCCGGTGTCCAGGCCGCGCGCGGCCAGTGCGGCGCGGGCGCTCGCGTTCAGACCGCTGACGAACCCGCGGAAGCGGCGCGCGGGCTTCCAGCGACCGCTGACCCATCCGATCACGGCGATCAGCACGCCCAGCAGAGCCACGATCAGCGCCGTGCGGTGCATGTCGTCGACGAGCGCGTTGTAGATGACGTCGAGTGCCGACACCGACAGGTCGAGCTGGCTGGCGGCATTGGCCACGACGAGCGTGCCGACCGAGAACGTCGATGCCAGCGCCGCCCCGCCGATGAACAGGGCGATGCCGGTTCCGAGCACGGCGACCGGGCGGCGACGCGCGATCAGGATGCCGGCGACGAAGAGGCCGATGGTGATGAAGGGCAGCCACCAACCGGCGACGTCGGCGATCGCGTACACGGTGCGGATCGTGCTGACCGCCGACCCGTCGCCGATGATGATCGTCTTGTCGACCGCGGGGATGAGGGATGCCACCCCCACACCGCTGTCGACCAGCTTCTGTTTGACCTGCTCGATGATCGGCCCGAGCTTCATGCCCAGGCCCTCGTCTGTCAGCACGAAGACGCCGGCGCCGTCCGAGGTGGCGGTCGTCACGAGCGCGCGGTGCGCCGCGCGGACCGCGGTCGTCCACACGTCCGCGAACGCATCGGACTGCACGACGCGCGTGACGCCGGTCTCGACCAGATTGTGCAGCCCGTCGGCCGCCGGCTGCTGCAGCAGCTTGAGGGCGGCGGCGGCACGCGGGCCCAGACCGAGGTCAGAGATCCCGTCGATCACGTTGCCGGTGATCTCGGTGAAGTCGACCTTCGCGTCGACCGCGTCCATCGCCTCCGAGATGATGAGGTTCTGCACGTGCGGGTCCTGCGCGAGCGGCGCCAGCGTGGCCACGAACGTCTCTTCGTCCACAAGTTCGCTGCGCGCCCACGCGCCGACGATCGACGTGGGCACGAGGATCGTCGCCAGCACGATGCACAGTGCCGAGAAGAACGCCCGCCAGCGGGAGCCCTTCAGCCGCTCGTCCGACGCGGGGGTCGCGTCCTCGTCGGTCGTCGCTCTCAGGCGGGCGTTCTCGGCCTCGAGGGCTTCGAGCCTCGCACGCAGCGCGGCGGTGTCGTCGGCGGTGGTCGCATCGGCGGTCATTCCCCCCTTATAGCGCTTGCAGACGACATCCCGCCACCTCCCGCTCCGTCTGCCGTCGAAAGCGCCGGGGCTTGCGAGGGGCCGCGGCGTCAGACCGCGCGCAGGACCGCGACGACCTTGCCCAGCACGACGGCCTCGTCGCCCAGGATCGGCTCGAACGCGGAGTTGCGCGGGAGCAGCCAGGTGTGGCCGTCGCGCTGGCGGAACGTCTTGACTGTCGCCTCGCCGTCGAGCATCGCGGCGACGATGTCGCCGTTGTCGGCCGTGGCCTGGGAGCGGACGACGACCCAGTCGCCGTCGCAGATGGCCGCGTCGATCATCGACTCGCCCGACACCTTCAGCATGAACAGGTCGCCCTTGCCGACGAGCTGACGGGGGAGGGGGAAGATCTCCTCCACCTGCTGCTCGGCCGTGATGGGCACGCCGGCGGCGATCCGTCCGACCAGGGGCACCAGCGCCGCGTCGCCCAGCGCGGGCGCCGTGTCGGCCGGGTTCTCGGTGGATGCGCCGGGCAGGTCGATCAGCACCTCCATCGCGCGGGTCTTGCCCGCGTCGCGGCGGAGGTATCCGCTGAGCTCGAGCTGGTTGAGCTGGTGCGTGACGCTGGACAGCGACTTCAGGCCGACGGCGTCGCCGATCTCGCGCATGCTCGGCGGGTAGCCGTGACGGGCGATGGAGCGCTGGATCACCTCGAGGATCGCGAGCTGCTTGTCGCTGAGGCTCTTGCGTCGTCGGGTCTGTGGCTTGTCGCGACCGGCCGCGTCGCTCATGTCCGGCTCCGTCCTGCGCTGCGTCGTCGAGCGCTGTTTCTTCGAATGTCGGAGGCCCGTGGTGGGGTTCTCTTATCGAAACCGTATCCGGATCCATGCGCTGAGGGGAACAACCCCGCCGCGTGTCGCGTTCGACGGATATGCATCGGAATCGACTGTTGACATCGTTGAGAATCGAAGATAGCTTCGGAAAAGAGGTTCGGATTCCCCGCTCCCGGCCGAGCGGGGGATGCGAATCTCTCCCCAGCAGGAGGAGAACAGCATGACCGCGATCAGCTTCCCGTCGCCCGTCGCCGCGCCGGCCCGTGCCACGCGTCTCCGGCTGACCGTCCGCGGTCGCCGGGTCCTCGCTCTGCTGGCCGCGCTGCCCGCGCTCGTGGCGCTGGGCGCCGCTCTCGCGCTGGGCGGCGGTGCGGCCCTCGCCTCGCGCGACAGCGGCACTCCGGTCGACTCGTTCGAGACCGTGCTCGTGTCGGCGGGCGACACGCTGTGGTCGATCGCCGAAGAGGTCGCTCCCGGGCACGACCCCCGTGATGTCGTCGACCAGATCGCGCGGCTCAACGCGCTGACCGGCGTGTCGGTGCAGGCCGGCCAGCGACTGGCCATCCCCGCGCAGTACGCCGACGAGCACTGAGCCAGAGCGCGAGCGGTCGGTCGCTCTTCGTCACCTGGGGTTCGGCGACCCCGCACCGCTCTACCATGGGAGGGGTGAGTGCACGTCTCGAAGACCTCCCTTTACGCGCCGACCTCCGTGGGCAGAAGCCCTACGGCGCCCCGCAGGCCCCGCTCCCCGTGGCCCTGAACGTCAACGAGAACACGCATCCCGTTCCGCAGGACGTCGCCGACGACATCCTCGATTCGATCGCCCGTGCACTGCGCGATGTCAACCGCTACCCCGACCGCGAATTCACGGCTCTGCGTGAGGGCTTCGCCGACTATCTCGGGCACGGCCTGACCCGCGACCAGATCTGGGCGGCCAACGGCTCCAACGAGGTGCTGCAGCACATCCTGCAGGCCTTCGCAGGACCGGGGCGCACCGCCTTCGGCTTCTCGCCCACGTACTCCATGTATCCGCTGCTCACGCGCGGCACCGGCGCCCAGTGGGTGTCGGGCACCCGTTCCGACGACTACACGGTCAGCGCGTCCGACGCCGCCGCGCAGGTCGCCGACGCCGCACCCGACGTCGTGTTCCTGTGTGCGCCGAACAACCCGACCGGCACTCCGCTGGGTCTCGACGTGGTCGAGGCGGTGTACGAGGCGACCGACGGCATCGTGATCGTCGACGAGGCGTACTTCGAGTTCGCGCCCGCCGACGCGCGTTCGGCCCTCACCCTGCTGCCCGGGCGCGAGCGCCTCGTGGTCTCGCGCACCATGAGCAAGGCGTTCGCGTTCGCCGGCGCCCGCGTCGGCTACCTCGCCGCCGATCCCGCGCTGATCGATGCGCTGCGACTCGTCCGCCTGCCGTACCACCTGAGCGCGCTCACGCAGGCCGCCGCGTCGGCTGCACTGCGGCACGCGCCGGTGATGCTCGGCATGGTCGACGAGATCGTCGCCCAGCGCGACCGCATCACGGCGACAGTCGAGGCCCTGGGCTACAGGCCGCACGAGTCGTGGACGAACTTCGTGCTGTTCGGCGACGTCGACTACCCCGCCGAGACCTGGCAGGCGCTGTACGACCAGGGCGTGCTCATCCGCGACGTCGGGATCCCGCACCACCTGCGGGTCACGGCAGGCACCGCGGGCGAGACCACGGCGTTCCTCGACGCCCTCGCCTCGGTAGGATCGGCCGCATGAGCGCCGCACCTCGCACCGCATCCCTCCGGCGCGCGACCAGCGAGTCCACGGTCGAGCTCGACCTCGACCTCGACGGCACCGGCCGCAGCCGCATCGACTCGACGGTGCCCTTCTTCGACCACTTGCTGACCGCCTTCGCGAAGCACTCGCTGACCGACCTGACGGTGCGCGCGTCGGGCGACACCGACATCGACGCGCACCACACCGTCGAAGACATCTCGATCGTGCTCGGTCAGGCGATCCGCGAGGCCCTGGGCGACAAGTCGGGGATCTCGCGCTACGGCGACGCGCTGGTCCCGCTGGACGAGGCGCTCGCGCAGGCCGTCGTCGACATCAGCGGCCGACCGTACCTCGTGCACACCGGCGAGCCGGCAGGCTTCGAGCACCACCTCATCGGCGGGCACTTCACCGGCTCACTCGTACGCCACACGTTCGAGGCGATCTCGTTCAACGCGGCCCTCACCGTCCACGTCAACGTCCTCGCAGGGCGTGACCCGCACCACATCGCCGAGGCGGAGTACAAGGCGTTCGCGCGCGCGTTCCGCCAGGCCAAGGCCCTCGATCCGCTGGTGGACGGCATCCCGAGCACGAAGGGTGCGCTGTGACCGACGACGACGCCCGCAACGAGGGCGACAAGCCGGTCGTGGCGGTGCTCGACTACGGGTCGGGCAACGTGCACTCCGCCGTCAAGGCGCTCATCGCCGCAGGGGCGGACGCGCGGCTCACCTCCGACCGCGGACTCGTGATGGATGCCGACGGCCTGTTCGTGCCGGGCGTCGGGGCGTTCCGCGCCGTGGCCGAGGCGCTCCGGGCGAGCCGCGGCGACGAGCTCATCGAGCGGCGGCTGGCCGGCGGGCGCGCCGTGCTGGGGGTGTGCGTCGGCATGCAGATCTTCTTCGAGCGCGGCGTGGAACGCGCGGTCGACACCGAGGGCCTCGGCGAGTGGCCGGGCGTGGTCACCGAGCTCGATGCACCGGTCCTGCCGCACATGGGCTGGAACACGGTGCAGGCGGGCGACGGATCGCGGCTGTTCCGCGGCATCGAGGACGAGCGGTTCTACTTCGTGCACTCGTTCGGTGCGCAGAAGTGGCTGCTGGAGGTCCAGCCGCCGTTCCCCGAGCCGGTGCTGACGTGGTGCGACTACGGCACGCCGTTCCTCGCGGCGGTCGAGAACGGGCCGCTGTCGGCCACGCAGTTCCACCCCGAGAAGTCGGGCGATGCGGGCATCCGGCTTCTGACGAATTGGATCGACGGGCTCCGCGCAGCTACCCTCTGAACTCGTGCCCGTCCGCGCCGGCGCCCGCCGCGCGTGACCCCGTCCGCACGCACATGACTTGATCAGCCAGGAAAACATGAACGATTTCGCGTCTACGCCCAAGCTTGTCCTCCTGCCCGCCGTCGACGTCGCAGACGGCAAGGCGGTCCGCCTCACCCAGGGTGAGGCAGGAACCGAGACGAGCTACGGCGACCCCGTCGACGCCGCGCTGGACTTCGCCCGTCAGGGGGCGGAGTGGATCCACCTCGTCGACCTGGATGCGGCGTTCGGCCGCGGCAGCAACGCCGCCGTGCTGCGTCGCGCGATCAAGCAGGTCAAGGGCGTTCAGGTCGAGCTGTCCGGCGGCATCCGCGACGACCGCACGCTGGAGGCGGCGCTCGAGAGCGGCGCCTCGCGCATCAACCTCGGCACCGCGGCGCTGGAGAACCCGGAGTGGGCGGCTGATGTCATCAGCCGTTACGGCGACGCGATCGCCGTCGGGCTCGACGTGCGCGGCACGACGCTCGCGGCGCGCGGCTGGACCCGCGAGGGCGGCGACCTGTGGACGGTGCTCGATCGCCTCGAGGCCGCCGGCTGCAGCCGCTACGTCGTCACCGACGTGACCAAGGACGGCACCCTCAAGGGTCCGAACCTCGACCTGCTGCGCGAGCTGACCACGCGCACCCCGAAGCCGATCGTCGCCTCGGGCGGTGTCTCGAGCCTCGACGACATCGCAGCGCTGCGCGAGCTCGTGCCGCTGGGCGTCGAGGGCGCGATCGTCGGCAAGGCGCTGTACGCGGGCGCCTTCACGCTCGCCGAGGCGCTGGATGTCGCCGGACACTGATCCCGCCGCGGGCGGCCACGCGCACCACGGCGCCGCCGATTCGGCCGGCGTCCCGTGGGAGGGACGCAGCTTCCACAGCAATCCGCACGCCGCCGACGACGGTTCGGCCGATCCGGCGCTGCTGGCCGCGCTGACCGGATTCCGTGCGGGAACGGCCTCTCAGGCCGACGTCGTCGACGCGTACCGCGCGGCGCGCCTGCTGATCCCGCTGATCTCCGACAAGGGAGATCACGGCATCGGCCCCCACGGCCTCGAGGTCGACAAGACGCAGGAACTGTCGATCGTGACGGTCGCCGCGCCCGACGGCCGGCGCGTGCTGCCGGTGTTCACGTCGGTCGACACGATGAGGCGATGGGATGCCGCAGCCCGGCCGGTCCCGGCGGACGGCGTCCGCACCGCCCTCGCGGCGGCCGCCGACGACACCGACCTGATCGTCGTCGATCCCGGGTCGGCGACCGAGTTCGTGATCCGCCGGCCCGCCGTCTGGGCGATCGGCCAGGGCTCCGCGTGGGAGCCGAGCTTCCTGTCGGCCGAGGTCGTGGCGGGGCTGCACCAGAGCATCGGCGGCGAACTGGCGGTCATCGACCTCGTCGTCGAGTCCGGCGACCCCGAGGCGCGGCTGCGCGGACCCGAGCTGATCGTGCGCCTGCAGCTGATGCGGGGGCTGGAGAAGGACGAGCTCGACGCGGTGCTCGCGCGGCTCGCGAAGCGCTGGGCGGCCGACGACCGCATCGCGGTGCTCGTCGACTCGCTCACCGTCAAACTCGTGCGGGCCTGACCGCGACAGACAGCCCGCTTCGGGCATAGAGTCCTCCTGTCTCACGACGGCAGCTTCCGCAGCAGGAGGTCGCAATGGTGCATCCCGAATCCGACGCGTTCCCGCGTGCGCTCGACGCGGCGGCCGAGTCCGCCCTCGCGTGGCTCGCCGCCCTCGACGACCGCCCCATTCCGCCGCGCGTGGGCGTCGACGCCGTCAAGGACGCGCTCGGACGGGATCTCGGCGATGACGCCACCGATCCCGAGGCTGTCGTGCGCCGGCTGGCGGCCGCCGTGGAGCCGGGGCTGATGGGCATGCCGAGCGCCCGGTTCTTCGGCTGGGTGATCGGCGGGACGCAGCCGGCCGCGCTCGCGGCGGACTGGCTGGTGTCGGCGTGGGATCAGAACACCGCGCTGCGCGCCGTCACGCCGGGTGTGGTGGCGGCCGAGGAGCTCGCGGGGGAGTGGATCCTCGACCTGCTGGGGCTTCCGCCCGGCTCGGACGTCGGGTTCGTCACGGGTGCCACGATCGCGAACTTCACGTGCCTGGCGGCCGCACGCGACGCGGTGCTGCGCGATGTCGGCTGGGACTCCTCGATCCAGGGGCTCGCGGGCGGACCGCGCGTGCGGGTGATCGTCGGGGAGGAGCGGCACGACACCGTCGATCACGCGGTCCGCATGCTCGGGCTGGGCGCTCCCGTCGTGGTTCCCGTGGACGACCAGGGGCGGATCGACGTCGCCGCGCTGGAGGCCGAGCTGGCGATGGACCACGGTCCGACTGTCGTGGTGCTGCAGGCCGGCAACCTCCACTCGGGAGCGTTCGACGACTTCGGGGCCGCGATCGACCTGGCCCACCTCGCCGGTGCCTGGGTGCACGTCGACGGCGCTTTCGGGCTGTGGGCGGCGGCATCCCCTCGCACGCGTCCGCTCGTCCTCGACGTCGAGCGGGCCGACTCCTGGGCGACCGACGCGCACAAGACGCTGAGCGTGCCGTACGACTGCGGCATCGCGATCGTCGCCGACCCGGCGGCGATGCGCGCCGCGATGGGCATGACGGCGAGCTACCTCAGCCGCACCGCGAGCGTCGATCATGCCGACCCTCACGACCGGGTGCCCGAGCTGTCGCGGCGTGCGCGCGGCGTGCCGACCTATGCGGCGCTGCGCGCGATGGGCCGCGACGGCGTCACCGCGCTCGTGGAACGGCTGACGGATGCCGCCACGGCACTCGCCGCCGGCCTGTCCAGGCTTCCGGGGGTCGAGGTGCTGGGCGAGGTCGTCTTCACGCAGGTGTGCGTCGCCCGCGCGGACGATGAGGCCACGGATGCGTGGGCCGACGCGCTGCGTGCGGACGGTGTCGCCTTCGCGTCGTCGTCCCGCTGGCGCGGACGCTCGGTGCTGCGCTTCTCGGTCAGCAACTGGGGGACCGATGCCGCCCAGGTCGAGCGGACGCTCGCGGCCGCGGCATCCGCCCTGGCCCGCGTCAGTTGACCGGGCCGGTCCACTTCTCGCCGGGGCCCTGCCCGATCGGATCGGGGATGACGGATGCCTCACGGAACGCGAGCTGCACCGAGCGCAGGCCGTCGCGCAGCGAGCGTGCGTGCATGTCGCTGATCTCGGGGGCGCCGGCGGTGACGAGCCCGGCGAGGGCGTTGATGAGCTTGCGCGCCTCGTCGAGGTCGGTCTGCGTGGCGGGGTCGTCGGCGAGGCCGACCTTGACCGCGGCCGCGCTCAGCAGGTGAACCGCGGTCGTGGTGATCACCTCGACGGCGGGCACGTCCGCGATGTCGCGGGTCGCGGATGCCGCCACCCGTTCCTGCTCCTCCCAGCGGGCCTGACGCTCCGCGTCCACCGCCGCAGCGCTCGTCTGGTCGCCGTCCTGGTCTCGAATCGTGTCCACGCCGTTCTCTCTGATAGACTGCTGCGGTCTCCGGTGCGTTCTGCATCGGATCGGAAAGTGGATCACATCCCACCCGCGCTTGCCGTTCCAGGCTACCGGGTCATGCACTCCGCCCCGACCGCTTGCGGCAGGGGTAGTTCAGGGTGCGAGAGCCGGCGCTCGCGTCGTGCCGGGTGGAATGCGTGACTCTTTCCGCGAATCCATCCGCATGAAGGAGTTCCGCATCAGCGATCCCCGCACCAACGACCGCATCCGGGTGCCCGAGGTCCGCCTCGTCGGCCCGAACGGAGAGCAGGTCGGCGTCGTCCGCATCGAGGTGGCGCTGCGCCTGGCTCAGGAAGCCGACCTCGATCTCGTCGAGGTGGCCCCCAACTCGAAGCCGCCCGTGGTCAAGATCATGGACTACGGCAAGTTCAAGTACGAGGCCGCGCAGAAGGCCAAGGAAGCGCGTCGCAACCAGGCGAACACCGTCCTCAAGGAGGTCCGGTTCCGTCTGAAGATCGAGGCTCACGACTACATCACCAAGCTCAAGCGCGCCGAGGGCTTCCTCCAGTCCGGCGACAAGGTGAAGGCGATGATCCTGTTCCGCGGTCGCGAGCAGTCGCGTCCCGAGCAGGGCGTGCGTCTGCTCCGCAAGTTCGCCGAGGACGTGGCCGAGTTCGGCACCGTGGAGTCCAACCCCACGATCGACGGCCGCAACATGGTGATGGTCATCGCACCGCACAAGAACAAGTCCGAGGTGAAGACCGAGCAGAACGCTCAGCGCGCCGCGAACAAAGAGGCCGCCCGGTCCGCCCGCAACGGCGCGGCCCCGGCGGCAGACGCCCCGGCCGCCGAGGCCGAGGCCGCCCCGGCCGAATAGGCCCCCACAGACTCCCGCACCGGCGGGATGAGACTCCCGCCTGGGCGGGATGTGAAACGAAGGAAGAAGAGATGCCGAAGCAGAAGACCCACTCGGGCGCCAAGAAGCGCTTCAAGGTCACCGGCAGCGGGAAGCTCATGAAGCAGCAGGCGAACCTTCGCCACAACTTCGAGGGCAAGCCCAGCCGCCGCACCCGCCGTCTGTCGCAGGAGCAGGTCCTCGCTCCCGGTGACGCCAAGGTCGCCAAGAAGCTCCTCGGTCGCTGAGCGCGCCGACGCACGAATAGGAATACAACGAAATGGCTAGAGTCAAGCGGGCCGTCAACGCCCACAAGAAGCGTCGCGTCATCCTCGAGCGCGCCTCGGGTTACCGTGGTCAGCGTTCGCGCCTGTACCGCAAGGCGAAGGAGCAGGTCACCCACTCGCTCGTCTACGCGTACCGCGACCGTCGCAAGCGCAAGGGCGACTTCCGCCGTCTGTGGATCCAGCGCATCAACGCCGCTGCCCGCCAGAGCGGCATCACGTACAACCGCTTCATCCAGGGCCTCGGCCTCGCGGGTGTGCAGGTCGACCGCCGCATGCTCGCCGAGCTCGCGGTGAACGAGCCCAAGACGTTCGCGTCGCTCGTCGAGACCGCCAAGAAGGCTCTGCCCGAGAACGTCAACGCTCCCAAGAGCGCCTGACACCGGCATCCGCTCGAAACGGGGCGTCCTCCGCACGGAGGGCGCCCCGTTCTTGTCCCTAGACTGATGCCGTGCTCGAGAACCCCCGCTCTCCGCGTGTCCGCGCCGTCGCGAAGCTGACCAAGCGCAGCGCCCGTCAAGAGACCGGGCTGTTCCTGCTGGAAGGGCCCCAGGCCGCGCGCGAGGCGCTCGCGTACCGGCCCGAGACGCTCGTCGAGATCTTTGCGACGCCGACGGCGATGGACAAGCACACCGACGTGCGGGATGCGGCGAAGGATGCCGGGCTCGAGATCGTCTACACGACCGAGGCCGTGCTCGATGCGATGGCCGACACCGTGACGCCGCAGGGGATCGTCGCTGTCGCACGGCAGTCTCCGACGTCGGTGCGCGAGGTGTTCGCGGCATCCCCTCGTCTTGTCGCCATCTGCGAGGAGGTGCGCGATCCCGGCAATCTCGGCACGATCATCCGCGCCGCGGATGCGGCGGGGGCGGATGCCGTCGTCCTGACCGGCCGGACCGTCGATCCTTACAACCCCAAGGTCGTGCGGGCGACGACCGGATCGCTGTTCCACGTCCCCGTCGCGGTGGGTGTGGAACTGTCGGTCGTGGTCGAGAAAGCCCGCGCCGCGGGCGTCCAGGTGATCGCGGCCGATGTCGGCGGCGGCGACTTCCTCGCCTCGCGCGAACTGCTCTCGCAGCCCACGGCGTGGCTGTTCGGCAATGAGGCGCGCGGCCTCGAGGACGACGCGCTCGCCCTCGCCGACCTGTCGCTGCGGCTGCCGATCTACGGCGCCGCCGAGTCGCTCAACCTCGCGACCGCCGCCAGCGTGTGCCTGTACGAGACGGCGTTCGCGCAGCGCGCGGCCGGCTGAGGGCTGCCGGCATCCTGTTACAACACGGTTAAGACGCGGGTGCCGCTATGGCATCGTGTCGGAAACCGGCCCTAGGGTGGCGATATGACGCCCGACGACAGTGCGCCGCCGACCAGCAACATCTCGGTGCGGCGCGGCGAGCCCCTGGTCAAGATCACGAACGTCCAGAAGCACTACGGCGACTTCCAGGCGCTCAAGGACATCGACCTCACGGTCAACCGCGGCGAGGTCGTCGTGGTCATCGGGCCCTCGGGCTCCGGCAAGTCGACGCTGTGTCGCACCATCAACCGCCTCGAGACGATCACGAGCGGTTCGATCACGATCGACGGTGACGAGCTGCCCAAAGAGGGCAAGGCGCTCGCAGGCCTTCGCGCGGACGTCGGCATGGTGTTCCAGTCGTTCAACCTCTTCTCGCACCTGACCATCCTCGAGAACGTCACGCTCGGGCCCATCAAGGTCAAGAAGATGAAGAAGGCCGACGCCGAGGCCCTTGCCAAGCAGCTGCTCGACCGCGTCGGCGTCGGGCACCAGGCATCCAAGCTGCCGGCACAGCTGTCGGGCGGTCAGCAGCAGCGCGTCGCGATCGCCCGCGCGCTCGCCATGCAGCCGAAGGTCATGCTGTTCGACGAGCCGACCAGCGCCCTGGACCCCGAGATGATCAACGAGGTGCTCGACGTCATGGTCGGCCTCGCCCAGGACGGCATGACGATGATCGTCGTCACCCACGAGATGGGGTTCGCGCGCAAGGCCGCCGACCGCGTCGTCTTCATGGCCGACGGGCAGATCGTCGAGCAGGCCACGCCCGAGGAGTTCTTCACGAACCCGCAGAGCACTCGGGCCAAGGACTTCCTGTCCAAGCTGCTCACCCACTGACGTCCGCGCCCGCACCGGCGCGACGAATGAAGGAACACACGGAACCGACTTTGGAGGATCACATGCGCAAGCTACGAATCGGCGGGGCGCTCGCGGGCATCGCGGTCGCGGCCCTCGCCCTGACGGCGTGCAACAGCGGCACGCCCGGCGCGGAGCCCGACGCGACGAACGACGGCGGCGGCGAAGAGACGTCGAGCACCCCCTGGACCGTCGCGACGGACGTCACCATCGACGGCAGCCCCACGTTCGACGCGATCACCGAGCGCGGCAGCGTCAAGGTCGGCGTCAAGGAGGACCAGCCCGGTCTCGGCTACCTCGACCCCGTCACGAACGAGCGGACCGGCTTCGACATCGACATCGCCCGCTGGATCGCAGCATCCCTCGGCTACGACAAGGACAAGATCGAGTTCACGGCGATCCCGTCGGCCAACCGCGAGCAGGCGATCGTGAACGGCGACATCGACTACTACGTCGGCACGTACTCGATCACCGACAAGCGCAAGGAGCAGATCTCGTTCGCCGGTCCGTACTTCATCACGGGTCAGGGTCTGCTCGTCGCGGCCGACAACGACACGATCGACGGGCCCGATTCGCTGACCGCCGACATGACGGTGTGCTCGGCGACCGGTTCGACGTCGATCCAGCGGATCAAGGACCTCGGCACCGCGCAGACGAAGGAGTACGACACGTACTCGCAGTGCGTCGAGGACCTCAAGAACGGTCAGGTCGACGCGGTGACGACCGACGAGGCGATCCTCATCGGCTACGCCGCGCAGGACCCCGACAACCTCAAGGTCGTCGGCGAGGTCTTCAGCGAGGAGCGCTACGGCGTCGGCATCGCCAAGGGCGACACCGCCCTGCAGGAGTTCATCAACACGATGTTCACCGACGGCAACGACGTCTGGCAGCAGATCTTCGACAACAACCTCGGAGCGTCCGGCGTGAAGGCCGAGCAGCCCGAGGTCGACCCGGCGGACTGATCTCACGACGTGGCGGCGCCGGTTCGGCGCCGCCACGTCCCACCCGGCGGCAGTGAGGACGAAAGGGACTCGATGGGCGTCATCACGGACAACCTCGACCTGTGGGGCGAGGCGATCGGCGGCACGCTGATCCTGTTCTTCGGCGGTGGACTGATCGCGCTCGTGCTCGGCTTCATCGTGGGAGCCATGCGGGTGTCTCCGATCCCGATCGCGCGCTCGGTCGGCGCGGTGTACGTGAACTGGATCCGCAACACGCCGCTCACGCTCGTGATGTTCTTCTTCGCGTTCTGCCTGCCGATCCTGCTGCAGCAGCGCGTGTCGGCGATCGCACTGGCCACGGCGGCTCTGGGCATCTACACCGCGACGTACGTCGCGGAGACGATCCGCTCCGGTGTGAACACGGTGCCCGTGGGTCAGGCCGAGGCGGCCCGCGCGCTCGGGCTGTCGTTCGGACAGGTGATGACGTTCGTGGTGCTGCCGCAGGCGACCCGCTCGGTCATCCCGCCGATGATGAGCGTGTTCATCGCGCTCTTGAAGAACACGACTGTGGCCGCAGGCTTCTCGGTGCTCAACCTCGGCTCGGTGCGCGCGTGGCTCAGCGAGCGCGGCGAGAACCAGCTGGTCGTGCTGCTGTGGGTCATGGTGATCTTCGTGGTCCTGGTGCTGCTGCTGGCGTGGCTGCAACGGATCCTCGAGCGCAAGTGGAGGATCGCGCGATGAGCAGCTCAGTACTGTACGACGTCCCCGGTCCGAAGGCGATCACCCGCAACCGCATCCTGGGCGTCGTCACCGTCCTCGTCGTCGCGGCGCTGTTCGGATGGGTGATCTGGCGGTTCGCCGCCACCGGGCAGTTCAGCGCCGACAAGTGGGAGATCTTCGGCTACACGCAGATCTGGGTGCTGATCGGCCAGGGCGTCGTCAACACGCTGTCGGCATTCGCTGTCGCGGCGGTGGGCGCCGTGATCCTCGGCTTCGTGCTCGCGCTCGGCCGGATGTCCGACCACGCGTGGCTGCGCATCCCGGTCGGCTGGATCGTCGAGGTCCTCCGCGCCATCCCGGTCCTCGTCTTCATGATGCTGCTGTACTACGGCCTGCCGGTCGTCGGCATCAAGATGGCGCCCTACTGGGCCGTCGTGATCGCCCTCATCGCGTACAACGGATCGGTGCTCGCCGAGGTCATCCGTGCGGGTGTCGAGTCGCTGCCGCGCGGTCAGAGCGAGGCGGGCTACGCGATCGGGCTGCGCAAGGCCGGTGTGATGCAGCTGATCCTGCTGCCGCAGGCGATCCGGGCCATGCTGCCGGTGATCATCTCGCAGCTCGTCGTCACCCTGAAGGACACCGCGCTCGGGTTCATCATCACGTACCACGAGCTGCTCTACGTCATCAAGCTGCTGGGGTCGAACGCGGTGTACCACTCGCCGCTCATCCCTGCGGCCATCGTGGGCGGGTCGATCTATGTGGCGATGTGTCTCGCCCTCTCCTACGTGGCGTACCTCGTCGAGAAGCGGACGCGGCGCTCGCCGAAGGTGGTGACACTCGACAACGGCGACGGCGGCGAGCCGACGACGGCCACCGAGACGATCGCCGCGCAGCGCGGACTGGGCAGATACGACGGCACGTCTCTCTGACCGGGCGGGCGACGCACCGGTTCCGGCCGGTGCGGCCCTGTGCCGTCGGTAGACTCTTCTCTCGTGTCCGACGCTCCCGAAACACTCGAAATCACGCCTGAGGCGGTGGATGCCGCCGTCACCGACGCGCTGGCAGCCATCGCGGCGGCCGCCGACACGGCGGCGCTGAAGGCCGCGAGGTCCGCGCACACCGCAGAGGGCTCGCCGCTGGCGCAGCTCAATGCGCGGCTGCGCGACGTCCCCAACGACAAGAAGGCCGAGTTCGGCAAGCTCGTCGGCCAGGCCCGCGGGCGCGTCAACCAGGCGTTCTCGGCGCGAGAGGACGAGCTCGCCGCCGCCGAGACCGCCGCGAAGCTCGAGGCCGAGCGGGTGGACATCACCGCGCTCGCGGCCCGCGCACGGGTCGGGGCGCGGCATCCCATCTCTCTCCTGCAGGAGCAGATCGCCGACATCTTCGTCGGCATGGGGTGGGAGATCGCGGAAGGACCCGAGCTCGAGCACGAGTGGTTCAACTTCGACGCGCTGAACTTCGACGTCGACCACCCGGCGCGTCAGATGCAGGACACGTTCTTCGTCGACCCCGTCGAGCGTCACCTCGTGATGCGCACGCACACGAGCCCCGTCCAGGTGCGCTCGATGCTCGAGCGCGACCTGCCGCTGTACGTGCTGTGCCCCGGCCGCGTGTATCGCACCGACGAGTTCGACGCCACGCACCTGCCCGTCTTCACCCAGTTCGAGGGCATCGTCGTCGACAAGGGCATCACGATGGCCCACCTCAAGGGCACGCTCGACCACGCCGCCAAGGTGCTGTTCGGCGCCGAGGCGAAGACGCGCTTCCGCGCGAACTTCTTCCCCTTCACCGAGCCGTCGGCCGAGCTCGACCTGTGGCACCCGACCTTCAAGGGCGGGGCGCGATGGATCGAGTGGGGCGGCTGCGGAATGATCAACCCCAACGTGCTTCGCGCGGCGGGGATCGATCCTGAGGAGTACTCGGGCTTCGCGTTCGGCATGGGCATCGAGCGCACGCTCATGTTCCGCAGCGACGTCCAGGACATGCGCGACATGGCCGAGGGCGATGTCCGCTTCAGCGAGCAGTTCGGAATGGTGGTCTGATGCGCGTCCCGCTCTCCTGGTTGCGTGAATACGTCGACCTCTCGAAGGATGCCGCGCCCGAGGACGTCCTCGCGGCGCTCGTGCGCGTCGGCTTCGAAGAGGAGGACGTGCACCGGTTCGAGCTTGCCGGGCCGATCGTCGTGGGCGAGGTGCTCGAGTTCGTCGAGGAGCCGCAGTCCAACGGCAAGACGATCCGCTGGTGCCAGGTGCGTGTCGCGCCGGACGGCGAGACGGCTGCCGACGGCGGCGACGCCGTGCACGGGATCGTGTGCGGCGCCCGGAACTTCTTCGCCGGTGACAAGGTCGTGGTGACGCTCCCTGGTGCGGTGCTGCCCGGCCCGTTCCCCATCGCCGCGCGCAAGACGTACGGCCACGTGTCGGACGGCATGATCGCCTCGGCGCGTGAGCTCGGCCTCGGCGACGAGCACAACGGCATCCTGCGCCTGGTCGAGCTCGGCATCGACGCGCCCGTCGGCACCGACGCGATCGCGCTGCTCGGCCTCGACGACGTCGCGGTGGACATCAACGTCACCCCCGACCGCGGCTATGCGCTGTCGATCCGTGGTGTCGCGCGCGAGTACTCGCACTCGACGGGCGCCGCGTTCCGCGACCCGGCCGATCGCCCGTGGGAGGAGCTCGCACCGGGCTCCGGCTTCCCGATCGCCGTCGACGACCAGGCGCCGATCCGCGGCCGTGTCGGCGCGTCGGAGTTCGTGGCCCGCGTCGTGCGCGACGTCGACCCGACCAAGCCGACGCCGGCGTGGATGATCGCGCGCCTGTCGCTGGCCGGCATCCGCAGCCTCGGCATCCTCATCGACATCACCAACTACGTGATGGTCGAGCTGGGCCAGCCGATCCACGGGTACGACCTCGACAAGCTGCAGGGCGGCATCACCGTGCGCCGCGCGGCCGCGGGTGAGAAGCTCGAGACGCTCGACGGCAAGGTGCGCACGCTCGACGCCGAGGATCTGCTCATCACGGACGAGTCAGGTCCGATCGGTCTCGCCGGCGTCATGGGCGGCGGCGCGACCGAGATGGGCGACACGACCCGCAACGTCCTCATCGAGGCCGCGACCTTCGACACCGTCTCGATCGCGCGCACCGCGCGCCGTCACAAGCTGCCCAGCGAGGCCTCGCGCCGGTTCGAGCGCGGCGTCGACCCGCTCGTGCCGTTCGTGGCCGCGCGGCGCGTCGCCGACCTCATGGTCGAGTACGCCGGCGGCACCAGCGACGAGGAGTACGGCGGCGCGCTGTTCGCCGAGGTGTTCATCCCCGGCATCGCTCTGCCGCCCACGTTCGTGCAGCGGCTCATCGGCGTGGACTACACCCCGGGCGAGATCGAGGGCGCGCTGCGGCTCATCGGCTGCGAGGTCGTGGGTGCCGAGGGCGAAGGCGACGACGCCCAGGGCTGGCAGGTCATTCCGCCGTCGTGGCGCCCCGACCTCACCGACAAGTGGACGCTCGCGGAGGAGGTCGCCCGCATCGAAGGGTACGACCGCATCCCGTCGCACCTTCCGCTGCCGCCGTCCGGCCGCGGCCTGACCGCGCTGCAGCTCGGTCGCCGTCGCGTGGCGAACGCGCTGGCCGCCGCCGGGTACGTCGAGACGCCCTCGTTCGGATTCACGACCGAGGAGCACAACGACCTGCACGGCTCGGCCTCGGGTGGTCACCTCCCGAGCATCAAGCTCGCCAACGCACTCGACGGCCAGGCGCCGTTCCTGCGTCGCACGCTGATCCCGGGCCTGCTGCAGGTCGCGCACCGCAACGTGTCGCGCGGCCTCACCGACCTGTCGCTGTTCGAGACGGGCCTGGTGTTCCTGCCCAAGCCTGGCGTGCAGTACGGCACGTCGTTCGTCCCGCCGCTGGCGGTGCGTCCGGATGCCGCGACGCTGGCCGAGCTCGACGCCTCGATCCCGCCGCAGCATCGTCACGTCGCGGTGCTGCTGACGGGCCACCTGGTCGCGAAGCAGCCGGGTGTCGCACCCGTGACGGCAGAGCTCGGCGACGCGCTGGACGCGGTCCGCACGATCGCGTCCGCCGCGGGCGTGTCGATCGACGTGGCCCAGGGGGAGCGCGCGGCGCTGCACCCGGGCCGCACCGGTGTGCTGAGCGTCGCCGGCACCGAGGTCGGGTACGTCGGCGAGCTGCTGCCCGCGGTGGCGGAGGCATCCGATCTTCCCGGTCGCGTGATCGTGGCCGAGCTCGATCTCGATCTCGTGCTGTCGCTCGCGGGCGAGAAGGTCGTCGCCGCGTCGCTGTCGGGCTTCCCGGCCGCCACGCAGGACGTCTCGCTCGTGCTCGGGGTCGACATCGCCGCCGCCGACGTGCGTGCCGCCCTCGTCGAGGGCGCCGGCGACCTGCTCGAGTCCGTGCGCCTGGTCGACGACTACCGCGGCCAGGGCGTCGCAGACGGGCAGAAGAGCCTCACGTTCGCGCTGCGCTTCCGCGCCGACGACCGCACGCTGACCGCCGCCGAGGCGACCGAGGCGAAGCTCGCCGGCGTCGCCGCGGCCGCTGAGCGTTTCGGCGCCGCGATCCGCGACTGATCCGAGAGGACGGCAGGCGTTCCGCCCACGGCGGAACGCCTGCCGTTCTGCGTGCGCGCCTGCTTGGCTGGAGCCATGACGGACGTGCTGATCCTGGGTGGGACGGGCTGGCTGAGCGGACGCATCGCGCGCGCATGGGTGGATGCCGGCGCCGACGTGACCTGCCTGGCCCGAGGCTCCCGCCCCGCACCCGAGGGCGCGACGCTCGTCGTCGCCGACCGCGATGCCCCCGACGCGTATGCGGTGCCGGCCGGCCGGCACTGGGACGAGGTCGTCGACGTGTCGTCGAGTCCGGCGCACGTGGCGGCCGCGGTGGACGCGCTGGGCGCTCGCGCCGCGCACTGGACCTACGTGTCGAGCGTCTCGGCCTACGCCCGCGCCGACGTCGAGGGGCAGGACGAGTCAGGGGAGCTGCTCGTGCCCGCGGCGGCGGGGGAGGAGTCTGACTACGGCCGTGACAAGGTCGTCGCCGAGAACACGGTGCGAGGTTCGCTCGGTGCCCGCGCGGCGATCGTGCGGCCGGGGCTCATCGTCGGTCCGGCCGACCCGACCGACCGCTTCGGCTACTGGGTGTCGCGGTTCGCGCTGGCGGGCGACGGGGCGGTGCTCCTGCCCGAGACCACCGGAGCCCGGGCGCAGGTGATCGATGTCGACGACGTCGCGGCGTTCGTCGTGCGCGTCGGCGCCGATCGCTGGTCCGGCACGGCGAACGCGGTCGGCGACGTGCACCCGCTCGCCGACGTGCTCGGCCTCGCCCGCGAGATCGCAGGGCATTCCGGCGCGGCGGTGGCGGCATCCGATCCGTTCCTCGTCGACCACGACGTGGCGTACTGGGCCGGACCCCGGTCGCTGCCGCTGTGGCTGCCCGACGACATGCCGGGGTTCATGACCCACCGCAGCGCGGTGTTCGCGGCCGCCGGCGGGACGCTGCGGCCCCTGCGCGAGACGATGCAGCGCACCCTCGCCGACGAGCGTGCCCGTGGGCTGGACCGCGAGCGGCGGGCCGGGCTCGCACGGTCCGACGAACTGGCGCTGCTGGCAGAGCTCGCCGCGCCGGCCGCGTCGCCTGCCGCAGCCGGGCCCGCCGGGCCTCAGCGGTAGCGGCGACCCTCGTCACGGCGGTACAGCCACACCGCCAGCACACCGAGGACGACGGTCCAGACCAGGATCCCGAGAAGCGCCCACAGCGGCGCCCCGGTCCCGATGGCCGTGCCGACGACGATCTCGCGCGCCTGGCGCACCGGGAGCAGCTTCGACAGCGCATCGAGCCAGTCCGGGAACATCACGGGCGGCAGGAACAGCCCGCCGCCGAACGCGAGCAGGAACATGGCGACCTGGGTGACGGCGATCGCGGCCTTGGGGCCGCACGTCGTGCCGATGATGACGCCGATCAGGGCAGACGGCACGGCCGTGACGATGACGAGTCCGATCGCGGCGAGCAGGTCCAGCGGCTGCGGCGCCGCGGCGGTGAACAGCCCGCCGATCACGAGCAGCGGCACCATCGCGACGGTCGCGACGATCAGCGTCGAGGCCATGAGCCCGGCGATGCGCGCACTCGGCGCTCCCGGAAGGGTGCGCAGGTACGGTGCCCACGGCTTCGCCCGCTGCTCGGCGAGGTCGATCCCGATCGAGAACAGGCTCGCCGACATGAACGCGAACACGACCATCGAGGCCACCGCCGCCGTCGCGAACTCCGGGGTCTCGACGACCATCCGCTGCGGCAGCACGAACAGGCAGAACGCGAGTGTCGGGAAGGCGAGCGAACCGATCACGGCGATCGGCACGCGGGCGGTCTCGAGCAGGCTGTACTTGGTGTGGACGACACTGAGGGTCAGCGCGGACATCACACGGCTCCCTTCGTGAGCGACAGGAAGGCCTCTTCGAGGGTGGCGCCCCTCACGGCGAGGCCCGAGAACGGCAGATCGGATGCCACCAGCCGGCGGATGAACTCGTCCGAGTCGGCGAGCACGGCGGTGAGCGTGCCGGCGTCGGGATCGATCGTCACGGCGGCGTCCGGGGCGAGCGACTCGATCTGCGCCGCGTCGAGGCCCGAAAGGGTGACGCGACGCCGTGCGACGCCCGCCACGATGGCGGCCAGCGTGTCGTCGGCGCGCACGACGCCCTCGTCGATGACGACGACGCGCTGGGCGAGCTGCTCGATCTCTTCGAGGTGGTGGCTGGTCATCACGACGGCGCAGCCGGCAGCGTTGCGGGCGCGCACGGCATCCCACAGTCGCCGGCGCGCGTCGACGTCGAGCCCGGTGGTGGGCTCGTCGAGCAGCACCAGATCCGGATCGCCGACGAATGCCAGGGCGACCGCCACGCGCCGCTGCTGTCCGCCCGAGAGCGCGCCGCACTGCTTGCCGAGCAGCTCGTCGAGCCCGAACTCGTCGACGATGCGCGAACGCTCGGCCGGCCGCGGATAGTGCGCGGCCACCAGGTCGAGCACCTCCCGCACCTTGAGTGACTCCGGGAGGGCGGTCGTCTGCGGGGTCGTGCCCAGACGGACGCGGGATGCGGCATCCAGCGGGTCCCCGCCGAACAGGGTCACGGTGCCGGAGGTCGGCGCCCGGAGGCCTTCCACGAGAGTCAGCAGGGTGGTCTTGCCGGCGCCGTTCGGGCCGAGGAGTCCGACGCACTCGCCGGCGTCGATCTCGAGCGAGACGCCGTCGAGGGCGGTGACGTCGCCGAAGCGCTTGACCAGCGCGTCGGTGCGGATGAGGGTGTTCATCGCGATCCTCCGAGAAGTTGCAGGAGCTGGGCGCGGTACGCGTGGAACGCCTCGCGCCCGGTCGGGGTGATGGTCACGAGGGTGGTGGGCTTGCGTCCCGCGAACGTCTTGGTGCTCGACACGTATCCCGCGGCTTCGAGCTTGGCGAGGTGGGTGGTGAGGTTGCCCGGCGTCATGTCGAGCAGCTTCTGGAGCGCGGGGAAGGCGATCTCATCGCCCTCCTCGAGCGCTTCGTCGAGCGTCGTCATGATCCGCAGGCGCGCGGGCGCGTGGATCACGGGGTCGAGCTCAATCATCGGCCTGCTCCCGTCGCGGCTCGACGGGGAGGAGTCCTCGCACGAGCAGGACCGCGACCACGAGCATCGCGACGGGTCCGGCGACCGCATACACGAGGTAGTGGACGGGCGCGCCGACGAATGTCGCGGCGACGGCGACCGCGATCATGACCACGCCGAGCGCGTACTGGACGGGGGCGCGCCACAGGGCGCCGCCCGCGAGGTACAGCCCCCCGACCATGAGCGCGAAAGCGCCGGGGTAGAGCAGGGCGGCGAGCTCCTGCGACAGTCCCGCACGCTGCACCCCGAACAGCAGCAGCCACGTGCCCACCATGGTGATCGTCCACGACCACCCGTACAGCATGCCCTGGAACCGCGACCGGCCGCGGATCCCGGCGCCGGTGCGGATGCCGGCCACGATCGACCACACGATGGCGGCGCCGATGCACACCCCGAAGACCGTCCAGGCCACCGGCGCGGGGATGAGGTCCACGCCGCCGATGCCATCCCCGAGCCACAGGGTCGTGAATCCGATGGCCCACGCGGCGGCCCAGACGGCGAGCAGCACGGCGTAGCCGCGCGTCAGCCGGCTCTGCGTGCTGCGTCGCTGGGACTGCATGAGGTCGAACATGCGCTCGGCCTCGGCGCGTGCGCTGGCGTCATCTGTCGTCATGCAAAGTACTTTGCACCGCAAAGCACTTTGTGTCAACCCTCGTGACGCCGCGGAGCGGATTTGCGGATGCTGCAGCTGTGCCGTTATCGTCGGCGCATGCCTTCGGCGTTCCAGGGACCGCAGACGCTCGCTCTGAGCGTCGCTCCCGCGCGACGCCGCCTGGGCGAGCGCCGACTCTAGGCGACGCCGCACGCCGTCCGTCATGGACGCCGCGAGTGGGCGTCGCCGTCTCCGGCCCTTGCACCCAGACTCTAAGGTGGAATCCATGACATATTCGGTCGCCGTCAGCGGCGCATCCGGCTATGCGGGCGGCGAGATCCTGCGGATCCTCGCCGCGCATCCCGATATCGAGATCCGCACCGTCACCGCGCATTCGAACGCGGGACAGCCGCTCATCCAGCATCAGCCCCATCTGCGCTCGCTCGCGCACCTGACCCTGCAGGACACGACGCCCGAGATCCTCGCCGGTCACGACATCGTCTTCCTGGCGCTGCCGCATGGTCAGTCGGGGCAGTACACCGACGCGCTCGGCGACACGCCGCTCGTGATCGACGCGGGCGCCGATCACCGCCTCGAGTCCGTCGCCGACTGGGACGCGTTCTACGGCGGGGACTTCCACGAACCGTGGGTGTACGGCGTCCCCGAGCTCCCCGTCGCGGGCGCGAAGCAGCGCGAGCGGCTCGTCGGCGCATCGCGCATCGCCGCCCCCGGGTGCAACGCATCCACCGTGAGCCTGAGCCTCGCGCCGGGCGTCGCCGCCGGCGTCATCGATCCTTCTGACATCGTGACGGTGCTCGCCGTCGGCCCCTCTGGTGCCGGGAAGAGCCTGAAGCCGAACCTGCTCGCCAGCGAGATCCTTGGCACCGCCAACCCGTACGCGGTGGGCGGCACGCACCGGCACATCCCCGAGATCCGGCAGGCGCTCGCCGCCGCCCGCGCGGGCGGCGGGGCCGCGGCCGCCGAGACCGCCCCTGATGAGGGCATCCGCATCTCGTTCACGCCGGTGCTGGTGCCGATGGCGCGCGGGATCCTCGCGACGTCGACGGCACCCATCGCGCCCGGCGTGAGCGACGCCGGGATCCGCGCCGCGTGGGAGGCCGCGTACGGCGAAGAGACCTTCGTGCAGCTGCTGCCGGCCGGCCAGTTCCCGCGGACGGCCGACGTGCTCGGCGCGAACACGGCACTGATGGGCCTGGCCATCGATCGGGCGGCGAACCGCGTGGTCGTCGTCACGGCGGTCGACAACCTCGTCAAGGGCACGGCCGGAGCGGCTGTGCAGTCCATGAACATCGCGCTGGGCCTGGCAGAGGGCACCGCGCTGACCGTGAACGGAGTCGCGCCGTGAGCGTCACCGCAGCCCAGGGGTTCGAGGCGGCCGGAGTCGCCGTCGGACTCAAGTCGACCGGCAAGCCGGATGTCGCCGTCGTCGTCAACCGCGGCCCGCTCAAGGTCGGCGCTGCCGTCTTCACGAGCAACCGCGCCAAGGCCAACCCCATCATGTGGTCGCAGCAGGTGATCCAGGACGGCGTCGTCGAGGCGATCGTGCTGAACTCCGGCGGCGCCAACTGCTTCACCGGCTCGTTCGGGTTCCAGACCAGCCACCTCACCGCCGAGAAGGCGGGGGAACTGCTCGGCGTCAGCGCCGGGGACGTGCTGGTGTGCTCGACCGGCCTCATCGGCACCGGCGACGAGGTCTTCCGCGGCAAGGTGCTCACCGGCACCGAGCAGGGGATCGCCGAGCTGTCGGCCGACGGCGGCGAGGCGGCATCCCTCGCGATCATGACCACCGACTCGCGCCCGAAGCGCTCGGTCTTCTCGGGCGACGGCTGGACGATCGGCGGTATGGCGAAGGGTGCGGGGATGCTGGCGCCCGGCCTCGCCACGATGCTCGTGGTCATCACGACCGACGCCGTGCTCGACGCGTCCCAGGCCGATGCCGCGCTGCGGCAGTCCACGGGCCGCACGTTCGACAGGCTCGACTCGGACGGCTGCATGTCGACGAACGACCAGGTGACGCTGATGGTCAGCGGTGCGAGCGGCGTGACCCCCGACGCCGATGCGTTCGCCGCAGGCCTTGCCGAGGTGTGCCAGGACCTCGCGAGGCAGCTCCAGGGCGACGCCGAGGGCGCCAGCCACGACATCACGATCCTCGTGCAGAACGCCGCGACCGAAGAGGATGCCGTCGAGGTCGGCCGCTCGGTCGCGCGCAACAACCTCTTCAAGGCCGCGATCTTCGGCAACGACCCCAACTGGGGCCGCGTGCTCGCCGCGATCGGCACGACGCGGGCCGCGTTCGACCCGTACGACGTCGACGTGTGGATGAACGGCGTGCGCGTGTGCTCGCTGGGCGGCCCCGACGCGCCGCGCGAGGACGTCGATCTGACCCCGCGCGCCACCGACCTCATCATCGACCTGAAGGTCGGCACCGCGTCGGCGACGATCCTCACCAACGACCTGACCCACGACTACGTACACGAGAACAGCGCGTACTCCTCATGAGCGACCTTCAAGAGACCGATCCCAGCGAGGCCAGCGCCCGGGCGGTGACGCTCATCGAGTCGCTGCCGTGGCTCAAGCGCTTCCGCGACCAGATCGTGGTGGTCAAGTACGGCGGCAACGCCATGGTGTCCGAAGAGCTGCAGGACGCCTTCGCGGCCGACATCGCCTACCTCCGCTACGTCGGCGTCAAGCCGGTCGTCGTCCACGGCGGCGGCCCGCAGATCTCGTCGATGCTCGACCGCCTGGCGATCCCCAGCGAGTTCAAGGGCGGCTACCGCGTCACCTCGACCGAGGCGATCTCGGTGGTCCGCATGGTGCTGACCGGCCAGATCAATCCGCAGCTGGTGTCGAAGATCAACGCGCACGGACCTGTCGCGACCGGCCTCAGCGGCGAGGACGCCGGCCTGTTCGGCGGCCGTCGCCGCGGCGTCGTCATCGAGGGTGTCGAGCATGATCTGGGACGCGTCGGCGACGTCGTCCAGGTCGACCCGCAGCCGGTGCTCGACCAGATCGAGGCGGGCCGCATCCCGGTCGTCTCCAGCATCGCCCCCGACCTCGACAACCCCGGGCACTCGCTCAATGTGAATGCGGATGCCGCCGCATCGGCCCTCGCCGTCGCCCTGGGCGCGGCGAAGCTCGTCGTGCTCACCGATGTCGCCGGCCTGTACGCGGACTGGCCCAACCGCGACTCGCTCGTCTCGCACCTGACCTCGGGCGAGCTCCGCGAGATGCTGCCGCGACTGGAGTCGGGCATGATCCCCAAGATGGCGGCGTGCCTGGAGGCCGTGGAGGGCGGCGTCCAGACCGCGGCCATCATCGACGGACGGGTGCCGCATTCGGTGCTCGTCGAGATCTTCACCAGCAAGGGAATCGGAACAGAGGTGGTGCTCGGATGACGTGGCAGGACGACGAGGCACGCGACCTCGTGAAGAGCTTCGGCGCTCGCATGCAGATGTTCGTGCGCGGCGAGGGCGCCTACTTGTGGGATGCCGACGGCAAGCGGTATCTCGACTTCCTCGCCGGGATCGCGGTCGACTCGCTCGGTCACGCCCACCCGGTGTTCGTGGACGCGGTCGCGACCCAGGCGGCGACGCTGGTGCAGGTGTCGAACTACTTCGCCACGCCGCCGCAGCTGGCGCTCGCCTCGACGCTCAAGCGCCTGGCCGGCACCGGCGATGCAGGCCGCGTCTACTTCGGCAACTCCGGCGCCGAGGCCAATGAGGCGGCGTTCAAGCTCGCCCGCCTGCACGGCGGCGCGGACCGCCCGCGGATCCTCGCGCTCAAGGACGCGTTCCACGGCCGCACGATGGGCACACTGGCCCTCACCGGCAAGCCGTACATGCAGGAGCCGTTCCTGCCGATGACGCCGGGCGTCGAGTTCATCGACTCGACGGTCGAAGCGCTCGAGGCCGCGATCGACGACCGCGTCGCGGCGCTGTTCGTCGAGCCCGTCAAGGGCGAGGCCGGTGTGCTGCCGCTGCCCGAGGGCTACCTCGCGGCCGCCCGCGAGATCACCGAGCGCCACGGTGCGCTGCTCATCATCGACGAGATCCAGACCGGCGCCGGCCGCACCGGGGAGTGGTTCGCCTTCCAGCACGAGGGCATCACTCCCGACGCCATCACGGTGGCCAAGGGCATCGGCGGCGGCTTCCCGATCGGCGCGATGATCACCTTCGGCACCGCCAGCGAGCTGTTCTACCCGGGCACGCACGGTTCGACGTTCGGCGGCAACGCGCTCGGCACGGCCGTCGCGAACGCCGTGCTCGGCGAGCTCGAGCGTGCCGGCCTCGTCCAGAACGCGGCAGATCGCGGCGCCCAGCTGTGGGCCGCGATCGAGGGCATCGGCTCGCCGTTGATCGACGGATGCCGCGGCATGGGCCTCCTCGTCGGCGTAGGGCTGCGGCATCCCGTCGCCAAGGCCGTCGTCGCGGCCGCGCAGGAGCACGGCCTCATCATCAACGCGCCGAACGACGAGACGATCCGTCTCGTGCCGGCGCTCACGATCGGCGATGTCGAGATCGACGAGTTCATCGCCCTGTTCACGGCGGCGCTGCGCACCGTCGAAGACGCCCTCGTTCTCGATGCTTCGACACCGCTCAGCACTCCGGAGGTTTCCGCATGACCCGCCACCTGCTTCGCGACGACGACCTCACGCAGGCCGAACAGGCCGAGATCCTCGATCTCGCCGTCGAGCTCAAGAAGGACCGCTGGGCGAACAAGGCCCTCGCCGGTCCGCAGACCGTCGCGGTGATCTTCGACAAGTCCTCGACCCGCACCCGCGTCTCGTTCGCCGTCGGCATCGCCGATCTCGGCGGCTCGCCGCTGATCATCTCGACGGCCAACAGCCAGCTCGGCGGCAAAGAGACCCCGTCCGACACGGCCCGGGTGCTCGAGCGCCAGGTCGCCGCGATCGTGTGGCGCACCTACGCGCAGGCGGGCCTGGAGCAGATGGCCGCCGGCACGCGGGTGCCCGTCGTCAACGCGCTCAGCGACGACTTCCACCCATGCCAGCTGCTGGCCGACCTGCTCACGATCAAGGAGCACAAGGGCGACCTCGCGGGCCTGACCCTCGCCTTCTTCGGCGACGGCAAGTCGAACATGGCGCACTCCTACGTGCTCGCCGGCGTCACGGCGGGCATGCACGTGCGCGTCGCTTCGCCCGAGTCGTACGCCCCGCGCGACGACGTGATCGCCGACGCCGACCGCCGCGCGGCCGAGACCGGCGGCTCCGTCACCCTCTACACCGACCCCAACGAGGCGGCGGCCGGCGCCGACGTCGTCGTCACCGACACCTGGGTGTCGATGGGCAAGGAGGAGGAGAAGCTCGAGCGTCTGCGCGACCTCGGCGGCTACAAGGTCACACAAGAGACCATGGCGCTCGCCCAGGACGACGCGATCTTCATCCACTGCCTGCCCGCCGACCGCGGCTACGAGGTCGACGCCGAGGTCATCGACGGCCCGCAGTCCGTCGTCTGGGACGAGGCCGAGAACCGCCTGCACGCCCAGAAGGCGCTGCTGGTCTGGCTGCTGCGCCAGGACTGAGACCAGGGGCAGCCCCGTGCGCGGGTCGAGCGAGACGCAGGGTTCTCGGCTCGCCGCGCGCTGGGCGCACCTGGGCGGCCCCGGCAGGCTCGGCGGTGTCGACCTCGCCCGCGGGCTCGCGGTGCTCGGCATGTTCGCCGCACACCTGCTGGTGATCCCCGATCCGGTCTCGTGGACCGATCCGTCGACGTGGAAGGCGCTGGCCCACGGCCGCTCGTCGATCCTCTTCGCCACCCTCGCTGGTGTCTCGATCGGTCTGGTCACGGGTGGCGCCGAGCCGTTCACCGGCGCGGGGATGCGCATCGCACGGCGGCGCCTGGTCGTCCGCGCCGGCCTGCTGTGGCTGCTGGGGGTGCTGCTGATCCTCACCGGCGTGCCGGTGTACGTGATCCTCCCCGCCTACGCGATCCTCTTCCTGTGCGCGGTGCCGCTGACGGCGCTGTCGGCGCGGGCGCTGCTCGTGCTGGCCGCGGCGCTCGCGCTGGCCATGCCTTTCGTCCAGGTGCTGCTCGACGCGCTGCCGATGTGGCAGACGCCCACGGGCGCTGACCTGTCGCTCGTGCTCGGGTGGCACTACCCGTTCACGACGTGGATCGCCTTCATCGTCGCCGGCATCGGCGTGGCCCGTGCCGGCCTGACCCGGCTACACGTCCAAGCGTTGCTGGTCGCCGCGGGCGTGGCGCTCGCGATCGCCGGTTACGGGATGGATGCCGCCACGGGCGCCGCTGCGGAGGCCGAGGCGTCATCGTTCGGGGGAGCGGTGTGGACTGCCCGCGAGCATTCCACCGGGGTGCTCGAGGTGATCGGATCGGGCGGCTTCGCGCTGGCGGTGCTCGGCGCCTGCCTGCTGCTGTGCCGCACCGCGGCACGCTGGGTCGTGCTGCCGCTGCGCGCGGTGGGGGCGATGCCGCTCACGGCGTACACGCTGCAGTTCGTGGTGTGGGCGATCGTCGCGGCCGCCGTCCTCGGCGACTCCGGCGACCTCGCGGGCTTCCGCGCGCTGGCGCCGTTCTGGCCGTTCGCCGCCGGCACCATCGCCTTCGCCACCGCCTGGGCGCTGCTGGTCGGACGCGGCCCGCTGGAGTGGGCAGTCGACCGTGCGGCACGGCTCGTCGTGCGCCCCGCGCCCAAGGTCGCCGGCATCCGCTGAGTCCGCGGTCGATCAGAGCGGCGAAGGAGTGACGGGCTCGGCGGGGGAAGCCGCGACCTTGGGTGCGGGCTTGTCCTCGTGCGGCCAGGGGAGCCACGCGCCGGATTCGAGGTCGAGCGCCCGGCGGAACTCCTTCGCGAACGCCCCGTCCGTGTCGTAGTCGCGGGTCGTGACGTACACGCCGTGCGCGTACCCCGGGATGCGGGACTTGGGCGCGTCGCCGGTGAGCGGGATGTCGGCGATGCCGGCGCCGTAGAGGCGTCGCAGCCCGCCTCCGAACCAGTCGCCGAAGAAGTGCCGGCGCGCGGGGTACCACATGTTCGTCCAGCGCACCGGGGCGAACGCGGCGGCCTCGTGGAGGCGGCGGGTGTGCCACTCGTATTCGCTGCCGTCGTCGCGCCGGCGCTTGTCGTGGGTGAGGTACGAGAAGAACTCGGGGTGTCCGTTCGCCTCGGGCCGGTACTCGAGCGGCCACTTCTGGTCGCGGGCGTCGAGGTCCTCGCTCCGCGGTGGGCACGACTGGAGTTCGCGCCGCCTCTTGCGCTCCTCGAACTCCGTGGTGTCCTTGGTGTAGATCTGGTCGGCGAAGTTCATGGGGCTGCCGAAGCTCACGAAGTCCGAGATGAGCCATGGGTGGCCCTTGGCCCGCATCGCCAGCCACAGCGTGCGCTGGGCGCGCCGGTACTCCTCCGGCGGCTGCGCCCCGTCGGAGGCGAGGGCGGATGCCGCAGCCTCGAGGTCGTCCAGGTCCTCCGGGGTGAGCGACGCCCGGCCGTGACCCGTCGTGGCCCACAGATACGAGATCGCGTCGTATGCGATGTACGAGCCGAGGCTGTGGCCGGTGACCACGATGCGGTCGTAGTCGCCACTGTCCTGCAGCGAGCGGAGCAGGTCGACGATGCCCGTGCGGATCTCGCGCCGGGCGGCGAAGGAGCGCGGTGACGTGTCGAGGTAGCGGACGACGTCGACGAGGTACTTCACGAGCCACCCGGGAAGCAGGCGGCTGATGGCGTACGTCACGATCACGAGCGCCGACACGCTGCCGGCGGCGATCTGGGCCCAGGGCGGCACGCCGAACCAGGTCGAGAATCCGGGGATCGACACGAACCCCCACGCGAGTGCGAGCGTCGCGAGCCAGATGACGATCCACAGCCCCCACAGCCCCGGCGGCACACGCCTCAGCTGCGTCGCGAAGAACGTGATCAGCGTCGCGATCCCCAACGACGCGAGAACCCACGGCGACCAGTCCGGCAGCCATTCCTGCGGGAACACCAGCAGCCCCGCCGCCCCGACGACGACGAGCAGCAGCGCGACCGCCCGGAGCAGCTGCGGGATGGTCGTCGCGGGCAGCATGATGCGCCGGAACGTCGGCCACAGATCGTCCAGGCGGTTCCCCTGCATGAGGTGGGCCCAGTGGTATTCGTAGATGTCGGTCTGCACGTCGAAGCCGTGTTCCGCATCCGCCGCTTCGTCGTCGTGACGAGCGGGCACGATGTGCAGCCGCCCCTCGAAGTCGCCCCGGAACTTCACCGGCCGGGAGTGGAACGGCGCTCTCCGGCAGATGACCTCGCTGAACGCGTTGAGCGTCTCGACCGGCCGCTGTTCGCCCATCCCGTGGACGACGACGACCGCCTGGCGGCGCTGTCTGGTCACTGTGCACCTCCTCAGCCATCAGGAGGAGCAGCGCATCGGCTCTGATACCCGGGGTCGGGGCGCCGCGTGCCTCGGTAGGCTGTTCGGGTGAACGACGAGAGCGACAGCCTGGCCCAGCACGGCACGAACGAGGGATCGCTGTGGGGCGGCCGATTCGCTTCCGGACCGTCCCCCGAGCTGGCCGAGCTGAGCCGCTCGACCCACTTCGAC
Organism: Microbacterium jejuense; assembly: GCF_039544225.1. Classification (NCBI taxonomy): domain Bacteria; kingdom Bacillati; phylum Actinomycetota; class Actinomycetes; order Micrococcales; family Microbacteriaceae; genus Microbacterium; species Microbacterium jejuense. Next base: position 5,273 of record NZ_BAABLG010000012.1, on the reverse strand, counting down.
TGGGACCTGGCGCTCTACGACATCGCCGGATCGCACGCGCATGCGAAGGCGCTCGCTGCGGCGGGCTACCTCACCGCCGACGAGGAGCACGCGATGCACGCCGGCCTCGACGAGCTCGCGCAGGGAGTGACCGACGGGACGCTCCGGCCGGCGGCATCCGATGAAGACGTCCACGGCGCGCTGGAGCAGGCGCTCATCGCGGTCGTCGGTCCCGAGCTGGGCGGCAAGCTGCGCGCCGGCCGCAGCCGCAACGACCAGATCGCCACCCTCGTGCGCATGTACCTGCTCGACCACTCACGCACGATCGCGCGCGAGATCCTTCGCCTCGTCGACGCGCTGGTGTCGCAGGCAGAGGCGAACGCCGATGCGATCATGCCCGGTCGCACGCACCTGCAGCACGCCCAGCCCGTGCTGCTGGCCCATCACCTGCAGGCGCACGCCTGGCCGCTCGTGCGCGATCTGGAGCGCCTGCGCGACTGGTCCGCCCGCGCGTCGGTGTCGCCATACGGCGGCGGCGCGCTCGCCGGATCCACGCTCGGTCTCGACCCGCAGCTCGTGGCGCGCGAGCTGGGCCTCGCCCGGCCCGCCGAGAACTCGCTCGACGGCACCGCCTCGCGCGACGTCGTCGCCGAGTTCGCGTTCATCACCGCCATGATCGGCATCGACGTGTCGCGCTTCGCCGAAGAGATCATCCTCTGGAACACGCGGGAGTTCGGGTTCGTGACGCTCGACGACGGCTATTCGACCGGGTCGAGCATCATGCCGCAGAAGAAGAACCCCGACATCGCCGAGCTCGCGCGCGGCAAGTCCGGCCGTCTCATCGGCAACCTGACCGGACTGCTGGCGACGCTCAAGGCGCTGCCGCTGGCGTACAACCGCGATCTGCAGGAGGACAAGGAGCCGGTGTTCGACTCGGTGCGCACGCTCGAGACGCTGCTGCCGGCGTTCGCGGGGATGGTCGCGACGATGCGCTTCCACACCGAGCGGATGGCCGCCCTCGCACCGCAGGGCTTCTCGCTCGCCACCGACGTCGCCGAGTGGCTCGTCAAGCACGGCGTCCCGTTCCGCGACGCGCACGAGATCTCGGGCCACCTCGTGCGGGTGTGCGAAGAGAACGGGATCGAGCTGCACGAGGTCACTGACGCGCAGCTCGCTGCGGTCTCGCCGCACCTGTCTCCCGACGTGCGCGACGTGCTGAGCGTCGAGGGCTCCGTCGCGAGCCGCACGGGTGCGGGTGGCACGGCTCCGGTGCGCGTCGCCGAGCAGCGCGCAGAGCTCATCCAGCGGGTGCAGGGCGCCGCCCACGCTCTCGGACTGTGAACTGATCATCTCGATTGATCAGTGATTCACTGATATTCCAGAAATATCAGTGATACCCTGATCGCATGTCTGTAGCGATGACTGTCGACATCGTCGGTTCGCGGCGTCTTCCCGACCGCGATGCCGCGCAACGCGCGCTGGACGAGGCTGTCGCCAGGGTCGAACGCGACCTCCCGGTCGCCGAACGTCCGCTGCGCCCGACCGTGGGCGACGAGCTGCAGGGGATCTTCCCGACGCTCGATGCGGCGCTCGCGACGACGCTGCTCGTGCAGCTCGCGCTGCCCGATGTCATCGAGTGCCGGTTCGGGCTCGGGATCGGTGAGACGGGGCTCGTCGCGTCGGCATCGGGCGACATCCCGGATGGTCCGGGCTGGTGGGCCGCACGCGCTGCGATCGAGCACGTCCACGCGCTCGAGCAGCGCACGGTTCCCCGCGCACGGACGTGGGCGGTCGCCCATGAGGCGCAGCCGGATGCCGCGCACGAGGCCGCGCGTCGCGCCGACGCGTATCTGCTCGCACGCGACCAGATCGTCGGCGCGATGTCCGAGCGGGCGCGACGGCTCACGTACGGCCGCTGCTTCGGCGTGACGCAGCGGGCGCTGGCAGCCCAGGAGGGGATCACCCAGTCGGCGGTGTCGCAGCTGCTGGCGGCATCCGGATCCGCGGCCGTGGTCGAGGGGTTCCGCCTGCTCGAGACGTGAGGCGCGCTCAGAAGATGGCGAGCCGTACGAGTCCGCCGACGGCCGCCGCCCACAGCAGGCTGGCGAGCGTGCCGACGATGAAGCGCTCGCGCGCCTCGGCGGTCGCGAGCTCCGAGAATCGGCCGATGCCCTTGACCGCCACGACGACGGCGATCGCCTCGGGGAAGCCGGCGATGATCGAGATCACGACGGCCACCCGTTCCAGGTAGCCGATGACGGTGCCGCCGCGCATGAGGGTGCGCACCTCGGTCTCTCCGTCCTCGGCCGCGGGGACGGCGAGCAGGATGCCGCCGTCCTCGGTCTCGCGGACGCGTCCGCCCGTCGCCGCGTCCAGCACGCGCCGAGTGACCGGGTTGCCGCCGAGCACGGCGACCGCGATCCCCAGCAGCGCGAGCATGAGCCCCATGATCTCGGGGATCTTCACCGACGAGATCGCCACCACGACGAGCCCGAAGGTGACCAGCGCGCCGGCGATCACGAGCGGCACGGTCGTCGGGCGCCGCAGGCTCACCACGATCAGCACGAGCGCCCCGCACAGCACGAGGAACAGGAAGATCGACAGGATCGCGACGAGGATCGCGTCGGGCAGCAGCACCATGCGCGAAAGTCTGGCACGCACCGCCGACGCCGCCGGCCCGACGGGCCGCACCGCGACGGGATGCGGCATCCGGCGCTGATAACCTGGCGAGCGTGTCTGAAACCCCCGTGAGCGCGATCGCGCCCGCCAACGACCCGACGTTCGAGAACGTCTGGGATGAGATCGTGTGGCGCGGACTCGTGCATGTGTCCACCGACCAGGAGGCGCTGCGCGCCCTTCTCGCCGACGGACCGATCACGTATTACTGCGGGTTCGACCCGACCGCGCCGAGCCTGCACCTCGGCAACCTCGTCCAGCTGCTCCTGATGCGTCGGCTCCAGCTGGCGGGTCACCGTCCGCTGGGGCTCGTGGGCGGGTCCACCGGCCTCGTCGGCGACCCGGGCGGTCGCGACACCGAGCGGGTCCTGAACCCGGTCGAGACTGTCGAGGAGTGGGTCGGGTACCTGCGTGCGCAGGTCGAGCGATTCCTCAGCTTCGAAGGCGACAACGCCGCGCGAATGGTCAACAACCTCGATTGGACGGCGCCGCTGAGCGCCATCGACTTCCTCCGGGGGATCGGCAAGCACTTCCGCGTCGGGACGATGATCAAGAAGGACGCCGTCAGCGCGCGCCTGAACTCCGAAGCCGGCATCAGCTACACCGAGTTCAGCTACCAGATCCTCCAGGGGCTCGACTACCTCGAGCTGCACCGCCGCTACGACTGCGTCCTGCAGACCGGTGGCAGCGACCAATGGGGCAACCTGACCAGCGGCACTGACCTCATCCACCGCGTCGAGGGCGTCTCGGTGCACGCGATCGGCACGCCGCTGATCACGAACAGCGACGGCACCAAGTTCGGCAAGAGCGCGGGCAATGCGATCTGGCTCGACCCCGAGATGTGCAGCCCGTACCGGATGTACCAGTTCTGGCTGAACACGGACGATGCCGATGTCATCACGCGGCTCAAGGTGTTCACGTTCCTCACGCGCGCCGAGATCGAGGAGTACGAGCGCCTCGTCGCCGACGAGCCGTTCCGCCGCGCCGCGCAGAAGCGCCTTGCGCTGGAGGTCACCACCTTCGTGCACGGCGCCGAGTCCACCACCGCCGTGATCGCGGCATCCGATGCCCTCTTCGGGCAGGGCGACCTCGCCGCGCTCGACGCGTCGACGCTGCGCCAGGCGTTGGAAGAGCTGCCGAACGCGTCGGTCGAGGCCGGGACGCCGGTGGTGCAGGCGCTTGTCGACACGGGGCTCGTGGCGAGCCTGTCGGAGGGGCGTCGGGCGATCGCGCAGGGCGGCGTCTCGCTCGACGGAGTCAAGGTCGACGACGATTCCGCGGTCGTGGCGGGCTCGCTGCCCGGTGGCGTGTCGGTGCTGCGTCGCGGCAAGAAGACGCTCGCGGGCGTGTTCGTCGGCTGATCCGGTCGGATGCCGTTCACCCCGAGTCACGCCGTCGTCGCGCTGCCGTTCGTCCGCACGCCGCTCGTGCCCGCGGCGGTCGCGGTCGGTGCGATGACGCCGGACCTGCCGCTGTTCGTCCGGGGACTGCCGCTGCAGTACGGCACCGCGCATTCGTTCGCGTGGCTGCCGGTGACGATGGCGGTGGCGCTCGTGCTGCTGCTGGTCTGGCGGTGCGTGCTCCGGCCGGCGGCGCGTGAGCTGTCGCCGCGGTGGCTCGCGGGCCGCCTGCCGGGGGAGTGGGATGCCGGGGCGCCGGCGTCGCTCGGCGAGACCTTCGCGGGCCGGTCCGGCGGGCATGCGGGCGTGCGCAGCGTGCTGCTGCTCGCCGCATCGCTGGCGATCGGCGTCGTGAGCCACATCCTGTGGGATCTGTTCACGCACGAGGGGCGGTGGGGGTCGTCCGTGTTCCCCTTGCTCGACGCGGCGTGGGGCCCGTTTCCCGGCTACAAGTGGCTGCAGCACGGCTCGAGCGTGGTCGGCCTCGCGATCCTCGGCGCGTACATGGTGGTGTGGCTGGCGCGGCGCCGGGTGGCGGCAGCCATTCTCCGGATCCTGCCCGACGCGGTGCGCTGGTGCTGGTGGCTGTCGCTGCCGGTCGTGCTCGTGCTCGCGTGGGGCTGGGGGTACGTCGCCTTCGGTCCGTTCGATGCCGCCTTCACGCCTGCGCACCTCGGGTACCGGGTGCTTCCTCCGGCCTGCGCGGTCTGGGGTGCGGCGACGCTGGTGCTGAGCGTCGTGGTGCAGGTGCTGCGTGCGCGACGGTCCCGGGATGAGCAGCCCCTGGTGTCCCGGGAAGGGATGCCGCGACCCTGACGGGCGGGCGACACGCCCGGGATGCACGGCCGATTCGCCCGGGACCCGGGGCGCACGTAAAGTATTACCAGTTCGCCCCACAGGGAAGCGGAGAGGCTCAGAGCCTTACCCCCCTCAAGCGGAGAACGATCCCCTTCCTCTCACTCGATTGAGTGTGACGGCCTCCGGGTCTAGGATGGGTATCCTGCCTCGGAGACCGCGGTCGCCGACCAGCTGATTGATCTTCGGATCACGGCGTGTCGGTTTGACAGACGGATCGGGCGGGATAAGATAGTGAAGTTGCCCAGCCGGGGCAGCGGGTCTGTGATCTGCTGCTGGCTGGTGCGTCCGATCTTTGAGAACTCAACAGCGTGCACTTGTCAAATGCCAATTTTTTTCTCTGTCGACCAGTTTTGCTGGTTG